>DAOUJU010000024.1:0-466144 GCA_034422235.1 Anaerolineales bacterium
CAATACTACGCCCGGGCCGACCAGGGCCGGGCTGCCGTCTTCCGGATCGCAGCCACCGCCCTGCGCCCTGCGCAGAAGGTCACCCTAACCGGCACTGGCAAGGAGGTCAACCGCGATGGCACACCCAAGACCAATGGTATGTCCCCCTCCTTCAAGATGGAGGTACATCCCAACGGTGAGGTCTACTATGTGGACGAGGGCGTACGGGCCATCGGCTTCCTGAAGTACTCCGTGACTGGCACCTGGACCCTGCCCGCGGCGGACGACGACACGGAAACCGAGACCCCATCTGTCCCGCCCCCCGAGACGCCGCAGTTAAGCCTAAAAGCCACCACCACGGCAGGCCTCAACGTGCGCTCCGGGCCTGGTACCGGTCATAGCAAGGTGGGTTTCATCACTGGCGGCTCTACCACCCGGTACGATATTCTGGGCAAGGATGCTGCCACCCCGGTCTGGTGGCAGATCCAGTACAGCTCCAGTGTTAAGGGTTGGGTGCATGGGAACTATGTACAGACCCACGGGGACCTCAGCGGCGTCCCCGTCCGCTAACTCGCTCCACACGGTGGGGAATAGGACTACTCCCCTGTTCCCCACCGTCCCTATCGTCACCCTCTTCTACATCGTCCACCAGGTCCTCAGCATCCTCGAGCATGTCCCAGCGCCCGGGTGCACCCGTCTCTTTCCTCTCTTATCAGGGCGATTGCAAGAAAGCCAGAGTGCCCTGAAATCAGGCGGATACCTCCCACCAGAGTAGCCTCCTGCCTGCCTCATCCTCGCCCCGGCCTCGGCTGAATGCCTTGGCTGTCCTGCCTGATCCCCGCAGCGCGCGGGGATTGCCGTTTGTCCTGGACGCACTTCGGCTGATCGCGCTCTGTGCCGTGATCGGCGGCACCAATGATTTTGTCGCGGTGGCCGATTTCGGTGGGGACCCTGAGCGCTGGCTGTACTGGCCCCACCACCACCCCAATCGGATATGCGCCGCTACAAGTGGAACTTCCACGGAAATACACTTGTCAAGGTGGGCCGACCGGTCCCTGAAAAGCGAAGACCTCAAGACCTTTCTCTTGGACACCTTGCCCGAAGGCCCGGGCGTCCCCGCATCGTAGTCCTAGACAACGCCTCCACGCATCGTTAGGGGCATGCAGACCGCCGGCCCCGAACTGGCGCAGGCGGGCATCCAGCTCTATTTTCTCTCCCCTACAGTCCGGAACTGAACGACATGGCACCTTCCGCATTTGCAAGTGTGAAGGGCTACCCCAGCGGTCCTTGGCCGACAGTGAGGATCTGGCCGGGGGTGTCAACCAAACGTTCGGGACGGTCCATGACCGTCTGCTTATCCCAGCCAGGTGCTTAGAACAACTACTACAACCCTACCTTTGGTCCGGATGGTGGAAGAGATGGAGGGTCCGCGTGTCCCATGTATCCGACGCCATCCTCTCCCCTCGATCCTCCTCATTGCCATCTTGGGCGTCATTTGTGGCGCGGATATCTGGGGGGATATTGAGTTGTTGGGGTAGCGCAAACGGCACTGGCTGACGACCTTTCTGGACTTGCCTTATGGCATTCCCTCGCACGACACCTGCGGTCGGGTCTTGGCCGTGCTGGATGCAGAGCAATTTGAAACCTGTTTCCTACTCTGGGTCCCGTCGGTGGCCACCGCCCTGGACGGCAAGACAGTCCGCGGTTCTCATGATCGCGCGGCAGGGGTACCGCCGCTGCATCTCGTCAGTGCCTTGGCCCAAGCCAACCGCCGGGTCTTGGCCAAACGGCCGTCGATCCCAAGGCCAATGAGATTACCATCCTGCCAGCTCTGTTGCAGCAGCTGATGTTAGCCGACTGCCTGGTAACGCTAGATCGGGAACCCCTGGAGGGGATGTCAGAAGGACATCGCCCCGACTATGCGGGACTAGGATGCGGACTACGTGCTGGCCCTCCAGGCCAACCCACCTACCCGGCACGACGCGGTGGCCGATATGTTCGCCTACGAGCAGGCAGAAGACTTCGCCCATTGTCCCCATACCTACCATCAGACTGTGAACAAGGGCCACGGACGGATTGAAACCCGGCAGTGCTGGGCGATCGGGGATCCGACCTACCGGACCTATGTCGATCCCGACCACGCCTGGCCGGACCTCCAGAGTCTAGTCATGGTCCAGTCGGAACGTCCATTGGGTGATGTCATACGGTGGCCGCCTGACAGAGGATATGCAAACATCGTCCTTATGTGGAGACAAGTGGCCTGACGTTGTCCACCCTTTGGGCTGTGCCCAAAGGGTGGAACCGTTGGTGGCCCAATGCAGTGAATCAAAACCAGCCAGAACCATCGCCTGGCGGGGTGGCTCAAGGAACGCCACAAAGAGCGGGAGGAATGGGCTGAAGCCCTGATCCTCGCCCAACAGATGCTTCAGCGACGCCCCCATCTCGCGGGGTACCAGGAAATACGGGAATTATCCCGATCACTTGGCATCTGGCAGGAATTGCGTCTGGAGTTGCTGGTCGAGTGGCGCACTACCCAGCAATCCGGCCTGTTAACCGACGTTTACTGGAAGAAGGTGAAATAGCACGGGCTTTGTAATTGGTGAAGCAAAGAGATTCCTGGTTTTCCCTCAATGCAGACCGGTTAATCCGTGTGGCCCAATTCGCTGCGGAGACACATCCCCAAGTTGCCATTGACATCTACTGCCAACAAGGGGAGAGCCTGATTGACGCTCGCGGCCGAGACAACTACCAGCGGGGGTGTATGTACCTGACCAGGGTGCGAGACCTCTACCAGCAATCGCGCAGGAACCGGCGTGGACCGACTATGTTGCCCGGCTGCGAGAACGTCATCGTCGACTGCCCGCACTACAGGAAGAGTTGAATAACGCCGGGTTACAATGCTACGTAAGCACTGCACTGAGCTCAACTTTATACAAAGTATCGGCGTAGTCCAGGGCCTTCTCTCTACACACAGCATTATGGCCAGCTTTAGCAGCTGTTGGGGTCAGACTGTGACAACCTCCCAGTGGTCCGAAGGCGAAAGTACCGAGAGAATGGCGCCAGTCTATCTTGTAGAGGGTCTTGTACAAAATCAGGTTGAGAATAAGGCGTTTTGGAAGGCTGGCATCGGCTGTTGAGGGAACTGGTAGCCTATCTCCATACTGGATGCGGGATATAGGACCGACGGTCAAACCGGCATTGAGAAAACACCAATAGGTCCAAAGCTCCAAATCCGCAGTAGACGCTGTTCTCTTGGCTGGATTTGTTGTCTGGGAACCCATCAGAGTCCAGATCAACCGGCGCAGGGATCTGAACTGTTGCGTTCAAAGAGGAGACACAACTTGAAAGGCAGTCATCTCCTCTCGACCGTCCCACTCTCTACGTTCAGAGGATGTTTCAAAAGGGGAATAAGGGGGATTCAGAGGTAAGATGCAACTGTTTAACGAGTGGACCTTTCCCTCCGTTCCCCCAGCACCCCTTACCGGATAGCCCGATGAAACGCCAATACCGGCACTGGACAGTATCGCTGGGGATTGAGATGGATGATCAGCCCTTTGTCCTTATCACGTATAACAGTTCCGGAAACTTCAGTGACCGCGAGAGAATCATAGGGATATGGTTGGATGCCTTATCTATTTTATTCCCGCCTCAATTGTGTCTTGGTATTGCCTGGCGGTACGATTTACTTAGGGCCCGCATCAACTGGATGGCCCTGTCGCAAGTAGCACCCTAGAACATGGAAAGGCGAGAATAATGAGAATACAGCAGATCCGATTAGATCATTACCGTATTCCTTTACCTGCCATATTGTCAGATTCCACGCATGGCACCATCAGCCATTTTGGCCTGATTACTGCGCGCATCCGCACCACTGACGGCATAGAAGGCACGGGCTACAGTTATGTGGTCGGCAACATCGGTGGCCGAGCCCTTCATACCATGCTGTGTCAAGACCTGGCATCCCGATTGTTAGACAAGGATCCTGAACACAGGGAGACTTTGTGGCACGACCTATGGTGGTACATTCACTTTGTAGGACGTGGCGGTCTGGCTTCGTTCGCACTGGCCACCCTGGATATTGCGTTATGGGATCTGGCGGGCTATGCCCAACACAAACCCTGGTGGCGTCTCCTGGGAGGGGAACGCCGTCCTGTGCAGGCCTATGCAGGGGGTATTGATTTGCAGTTCACGCAGGAGGCACTGCTCCAGCAAGCAGATGGATTTCTGGAAGCGGGGTTTCGTGCCATAAAAATGAAGGTCGGCCGTCCTGCGCTCCGGGATGATGCAGAGAGAGTGGCCGCCATGCGCGCGTACCTAGGTGATGAATTCCCCCTGATGGTTGATGCCAACATGCAGTGGACCGCGAATCAGGCGATTGCTGCAGCCCGGGCCTTATCTGACTTCCAAGTGTATTGGCTGGAGGAACCTACAATCCCGGATGACTATGCAGGCCATGCCCGCATTGCCCGCGAGGGCAGATTGCCCATTGCCACAGGAGAAAACCTGCATTCCCTTTACGAATTCGAACACATGCTGGATCAGGGAAACATTGCCTTTCCCGAACCTGATTTGGTGACGTTGGGTGGTGTGACTCCGTGGCTCAAGGTAGCCCATATGTGTGAAGCGCGCAACCTGCCGGTCACTACTCATGGAGTCCATGATTTGCACATCCATCTGTTGGCTGCCATTCCCAATCCCTCGTATCTGGAAGTGCACGGATTTGGCTTGGAGCACTATATGCTGGAGGAGCCCTTAACCCTGAGCGACGGCACTATGTTGCCTCCCAACCGACCTGGTCATGGCGTGGCCCTCGACTGGGAACGTCTAGAGGAACACCGAGACTCTGACTCTGTGCTCTTGAAATCTGGCTGACAACTACTGAATGAAGGTTGAGAGCAAGCCCTCCACTGCAAGCCAAGCCATGTGGCCGGGAAGCCGGTTACAGTTCTTTGTGGACTCAACCTTCAACTCAAGTCCACTTCGTGGCCCATACCTAGCTTCAGAGCATTTTCATACACAATCCCCGCCGAAACTGCATCCTGAATCGCCAATCCCACTGATTTAAACAGCGTGATCTCATCGCGGCTTCTCCTGCCCAGACTTTCATCCGCTATCAGTTGGCCCAGCGTACTGATGATATGGGATGGCTGGATAAGACCCTTGTGCATGGGTACCAGCAAGTCTCCTGCTTCTTCCATGGCCGCTTCCATGTCATCTATGTATACCCGGGCCCGGACAACGGTGGGAGCGGGTATTTCCTGTTTTTCCGGCTCGAAGACACCTACCGCGTTGATGTGGGTTCCTGTCTCCAGATCGCCATCGTCAAAAACGGGTGCAGCCGAGGTAGTAGCCGTACATACAAGGTCACTGCCCTGCAGGGCCTCCTGGGGTGTGGCGACCACTTGCATGGTACAGGGGAATGGCATCTGACTCTCTATATCGGCTATGAGGTCTTTGGCGCGGTCTGGTGAACGGGCGTATATCTTTACTTCCTCCAGCCTGCGTACCGCACAGACGGCCAACAACTGGGTCCGAGCCTGAACCCCTGCTCCAAACAGGGCTAAGGTATGGGCATCATCAGGAGCCAACAGATCGGTTGCCAGTCCCGAAACTGCTCCTGTGCGAATCGCCGTCAAGGCACCTCCGTCCATTCCGGCCAGCATCTTCCCTGTCTCGGGATCGAGCAGCAATACCAGCCCATGCAGGACGGGCAATCCCAGCGCAGGATTGCCGGGGAACACGGACACCACCTTGACTGAGGCATAGGATTGATGCGATTCAGACAGATAGGCAGGCATGAACAGCGAAATACCCGGGCCTTCCGGAATATTCAACTGTGTCCGCAGGGGCTGCTGTGCCTGTCCCTGCTCCCATGCCGCAAAAGCCCGGCGCAGGCCTTCGATAGCTTCAGGCATAGGCAGACACTGGCGAACTTCACTCGCCGATAACAACAACATGAAATACCTTCAGCAGGTCAAATTACCCGTCAAATCCTGACGGTAGCCTCAGTATGGCGAAACTGAGCCAGTTTCGCAAGATTTTCAGAGAGATATTCCAGCGTCTTACAGACACGTGAAGAGGAAAGTCAACGCCACCGCTGCTGTTTCAAATCAATCCGGTTCACGCGCAACATCTTGCGCACCTGGTATTCCGTCATTCCCAGGGTCTTCGCCAGCAAGGTTCCCGTCCAGCGAGTTTCCCTTCCGGGGGGAGTTTCCTCAAGTACTGCCAGGATCCTGGCGGTACCTTCTTCCAGATCCAGGGAAGGCCGTCCCGGGCGGGGCCGATCCCGCAAGCCTTCGCGCCCTTCTTCCAGGTATCGGCGGCACCAGTTTGATACTTGGGCAGGTGACATCCCTATCCGATCCCCGATAGCAGGAGCCGAATAGCCGTCATCCGCCTGCAAAATGGCTCGCGCCCTTTGGGCAAGCCGATTCTCGATCAAGGGAGCCTTGGCCCAATCCTGCAATTCCTTGCGCTGCTCCGGGTCCAAGGTGATGGCAGCCACGGCCCCCCTTTGGGGTGACATGCCATATACGCCCAGTCTGGGAGCAGCGGCTGACGGGGTTAGGTATTTCCTGTGCGATCCCAAGCGTCGGTTAATTACACTCTCATAGCCATAATCGGCAAAACGACGGCGCCAAACGCTGATCTGACTGGAACTGGACCCCAAGCACCTCGCAATCTCCTTGGTGGACATCCCTTCGGAAGCCAAGACGATGGCTTGGCAGTGGCGACGATGGATTGGATGTGTGTCGGGATCTTCAATTTTCTCCTGTAGTTTGCTTTTCATCTCCGAAGTAAGAAAAACGGGTATTGGAGGCCTTCCCATATTATTAGTTATGTCCTGTACAAATCCTAATGACTAAACTCTTTGACCATATATCCTAAAAAAGATTAGCATACATTGATCGCGCCATTATAAGATTTGGTTCCATAACAATGAAAGTAGACTGCTTACAGTCCACAAAATAAGGCATACTGAATGTTTGTTTGCAAATTGTGAAGAATTCTTGAGGAGATTGCGTACTTATGAAACTGGCGGGGAAAAATGCTTTGGTGACCGGTGCTACCAAAGGTATCGGGCGTGCCATTGCCTTGGCTTTTGCCAAGGAAGGGGCTGGCTTAATCGTGACGGGACGCAATACCTCAGAATTGACGTCACTTGAGCAGGAAGTGCGTGGTCTGGGCGGTGTCTGCCATACCGTCGCCGCGGACCTGGCTGAACCCGAAGCAGCCAGCAACGTATGGGATTTCGCCAAACAGGCGGGAGGTGATATCCATATTCTGGTCAATAACGCAGGTATGGGATCCAGTGCCAAGCCCATGCTGGTCGCAGAATACGATGACGAATTCTGGACTCAGATGCTGTATGTAAACTTAACCGTGCCTTACATCCTGATCCGAAAAGCGTTACCCGAAATGATTCAGCGTCAACATGGCCGCATCATCAACGTAGCCTCAATCAATGGCAAGATACCCTCTGTGTACGGCTGTGCCTATGCGGCCAGCAAGCATGGTCTGCTAGGACTGACCAAGACTGTGGCCGTCGAAAATGTTGGCCACGGTATTACCGCCAACTCTATCTGCCCTGGGCCAGTTGCCACCTTGCTCAATGACATCCGCGTACAGTTTGACGCAGAACAGGCAGGCCGCTCCTTTGAAGAACAGGAGAAAACCATGACAGGTTTAGGACGTCGGCTGGTACCCGAGGAAATCGCGCCGCTTGCGGTCTACCTTGCCAGCGACGACGCAGCCACCATGACAGGGCAGTCTCTCAACATTGACGCCGGAATCTGTATGGCAGCCTGAAACGGCAGTACTGGGGATGATTGCGTGAGGAAATTTTCCTCCTGCATAAATCTGTTACCGAGGCAGGTATCCCGGGGTCCTACCGACCCCGTCCACTTCAGGGGAATCAGTGCTTGTAACTTGGTCTAAATAGCCGACTAATCACCCTAAGATTCGGTCGCCAGGGTTACGGGAAACGGAACAGTATTCTCAGGAATCGGACAGGGGCAGAGATATACGTCGCCCTTCCTGGGCCGACTGATAGGCACCCAGTACCATACCCACGGAAATCTTGCCTTCTTCGGCTGTGATGGTGTCATCTGACAAACCGCGTACATAGTCGATGAAGGGACGAGGTACACCCGCAATGCGTGCCGCATGGGTTTCGGGAATTTCCAGATCGACATGGGTCCATTCCTTGTCTCCCTGCCGAATGTAGCGCAGCGCCACAGCATCGGGATGACGCGGGGCGGAAACGGAAGGACTGTCGTCAAAATCCTGGATAATTGTGCCTTCGTCCCCGTAGACCTCGGTAGTGTTCACCCCCGCCACCGTTGTCGAGGCATTGAACAGAAAACCCATTTCCCCTCGACCAAAACGATAGACGGCCATGCCGGTGTCGTCCGTATCCACAGGGGTAACGATGCGATCAATCTCAGCGATAACACTGACCGGTTCACCCAACAACCAGTAGAACCAGTCAGCCGGGTGACTGGCATCGTCAAAGAACATGCCAATATTGGCTTCCGGATCGAAATGCCATGCCGTCGGACCACTGATAAAGTTCTCGTTCAGGAGTACACCGATACAGTGGCGGCGGCGTATCACCGAGACCTTACCTACTACCCCCTGATCCAGCAGTCTCTTCAACTCAATGTTGGCAGGGTCCCGACGCATCTGGAACGCCATACTGAATTTCACCCCGCTTTCGTTGACCGCCTTAATGATACGGTCGCAGTCCGCGAGGGTCGTGGCCATGGGCTTTTGCAATAGTATGTGTTTGCCGGCTCGGGCCGCCAGTTCCACCATATCGGCATGCCGGTTAGTCTCGATCCCAATCATGACGGCATCAATGCCCGGATCTTCGACTACAGCTTCAGGACGGGTCCGATATTCATACCCGTAATCGCGTGCCGCCCTCTGTCCCCGGTCCTGGTTGTCATCCCATCCAGCCACCAGTTCTACATCCTCAAAATCCTGCATGAGCCTACAGTAGACACCCAAGTGGCCATGGGCATGACTCAATATTCCCAAGTTGACTTTATCCATAGTGACTCTGTCCTTGCAGGAAGGTGGTGCCGCGCAGGCAACACGCAGCAGAATTGATGGGCCAGACGCAGTTCGCGCTGGGTTCTGGCTGAGTCCTGTTTCAAGCTTTGACGCCGAACAGGGGCCTTTCCAGAATAGACTGTTGTTCGTAGATGGAACCGGTCCGTAGCGATGGGGGCAACGGCATCCGCACGGGCACATCCGTCACCCGGGCTGTATTGGTGGGTTCTCCCCGCAATATGTTCTGGTTAAAGGCGTCCCAATCGCCGAAGCCCATCAGGGGCCAAGCATCGATCGCACACATCTGGAACAGCAGGAGGCGCCGCGGATGCGCCGACGTATTGATGGCCGAGGCATGCAGCGTGCGGACGTGATGAAGTGAGATACCCCCCGCATATACCTCCAGCGGTTCTGCCTTGTCCGCGTCCGGTACATCCTCCGTCACGGCCCCTACAAAGTGTCCATCCTGATTGTGATCCAGAATAGGTCCCCTGTGGGAGCCTGGTATACACAGCATGCAGCCGTTTTCCAGCAGGGTGTCGTCCATGCACACCCCTACTGCCAGCAGATCATCGTTGGTATGGGGATAGAAGGCCCAGTCCTGATGCCATTCAATGGCACTGCCAAACTTGGGTGATTTCATGTTGAGTTTGTCGCCGTTGGTACGTACACCCTGACCAATCAGGTCCTCCACGATATCCAGTATTCGTTCATGGCGCATGATCTGGTCGTAAATGGGATGTTGCTGAACTGGGCTCTTGAGACGGCGCAGACGGGGTTCTTCCGGGGTATGGCCGGGCTCCAAATCGAAGACATCAGTATGCTCGGTATAGGCCCGGGACTGATCGACAAAGTAGTCGGTTACGTCGCGCAATTCCTGTACTTCATCATCATCCAAGACACCATTGACGACCAGCCAACCCTTCTCGTGATAGGTATCAATTTGGCTTTGCGACAGCATGGCAACACTCCCGGTACGGTTCTCAACTGATTGGGCAAACAACATCCAGCAGGATGGTTTAAGGGAACTCCATTATAGTCTAGTCTGGTTCGCTAGGCCAATCGCAGGATGAAAGCCCATGGTTGGAATCGTGGTCTCAGGCTTTCGTCCCAAACAAATCCTCCAGACCAGTGAGAATGTGCTGCAGTTCCCGATGATCGTGTTCATCCAGCTTGATCGCACCGGGACGCCGCATGACCGAAGTCGCGATGATACCCCGCCATACCAGAGCTTCCTTGATCATGGACAGACCCAGACAGAAGCCCAGATTAATGAAAGGTAACAACCGGTTGTATATCCGGCGTGCCTGTTCCGGCTGTCCAGAGTGATAGAGATTCCAGATCTGGACATGTATGTCCACAACTTCCACGGAGGGCATGAACCCGTGAACGCCCCGGGCCATTTCCGACATCATCCAGCGACACCAGGCTCCCCCAAACACGCCCCAGCACTCATCACTCAAACCATTCAGCAGAGCGGTTATGTTGTGGGCACTGGGTTCGTTTTCTTCCTTAACATAGCGTACCTGCTCAATCTCCTGTAGCAGTTCCATAAGCCGTGCTACAGGCAGACCAGGAGGGGCATCCTGGACAAAAACGGGCAGGTTGGCCGCGTCGGCGATGGACTGATAATAGTATTTCACCTCATCCTGACTGGGTTGACCAATATAGGGTGGCAAGGCAATGACCGCAGAAGCTCCGTGAGACGCCGCATGACGGGCATATTCGGCGGCCCCTGCGGCACTGGGAGCCGCTACACCTACTACCACCGGTATCTCGGCCGCAGATGCATGCAATACGGTTTCCACTCCCTGGCGTCGTTCCCGATCCGTAAGTACCGGAAATTCGCTTGCCAGGACAGGATACACCAGGCCATGAGCCTGGCTCTGGATACAGAACGCTACCTCATTTTCCAGACTTCCTGCATCCAGTTCACCATCGTCCGTGAAAGGCGTCTGGACAACTGGAAAGATACCCCGTAAACGTGTCATGGAACCGATCCTCTCGTGAGTTCAGGGCAATGCCATATGGCGATGGGGTCCCGGTACCGAGACCCTGTACGGCTATGTTAGACTAGGGGCGTTCCCGTTGGGGACCCTTAGGGTCCGTGCCCATGCTATGCCTGAACAACACATTGTCAGTTAGGTACATAAGTTCCTTAGACTAGCATAGAACACACCAGAGTAGTTCCACTTCCCAACTCCATTGGCCTTGGCATTGTAGTTGAATCTTGAGATTGGCAGCCTCATGACCCTATCGGCCAACCCTGACAATTCTCTTCCGGATCTGCCAAGTCTGCATGTTGACAAGGCAGAATATGTAGCCATTCGACGGGAACAAGGCTTGTATGTTGACAAGACCCATCATTTTGCCACCTTATTGGCCCCCGAACCGGCTTCGGATTCCCAGTCTCCCGGATTACAAAACCAGTACGTCTTCCTGTCCCGTCCACGGCGCTTCGGCAAAAGCTTGCTGATCGCCACCCTGGAGGCCTGGTTTCAGGGGTTGCTTCCCCCAGCGAACAGCCCAGAAGGTTACGATCCCAAGCCGGACTGGCTCTTTGCCCACACGGCAGGCTTTGATACATGGCGTGCACAACCTTTGCGGCCTGTCATCCGTCTCAATATGTCCGCCGCCGTAGGCAATTCCTCTCTGGAAGTACTGCAGTCTTTGCGTGGGCACCTCGAGGAATTGTTCACACTCTGGGCCCAAAGAGGCGTAACGCTCGCTCATACCGATATTGTTTGGGAACAGGACCGGGGGCAGGTATCCAATGCCGAACTGGACAAGACCCGATCAGCCGCGTACTGGTTGTCCTACCTAATCCGTCGGCTGAACCAACATTATGACACCAAGACCGTGGTTCTGATCGATGAATACGATGCCCCCATTACGCATCTCATCGGCAATGCTGAAATTTCACCCGATACCCGCAGCAGTATCCTGAATGCTTTGGGCGAGTTTTACCGGGTACTCAAGAACCAGGAGGCCCGGTTGCATTTTGTCTTCATTACGGGCATCAGCTACTTCGGGAAAGTGAACGTATTTTCCGCCCTTAACAATCTGCAGGATATCTCCCTGAAACCTGAGTATGCCGCCCTGTGCGGCTTCACGGAAGAGGAAGTACAGACGTATCTGTCCAGACACCTGGAACGTGTGGCCCGACGCAATGATCTGGAACTGACAGCCTTGCAAGCGCAATTGCGGGATTACTATAACGGCTATCGTTTCACCAATGTGCAGGACCAGGATATCGCACCCGTCTACAATCCCTTTTCTCTTCTATCCTGCCTGAATGAATGGCAAAATCTCCAGGCCGAACCCAACTGGCTGGAACAATGGCGTCCTGCTCACTGGGCTTCCTCAGCCACACCGTCCCTGCTTATTCGGGTTATCCAGCAGGGACGGTACGAGTCACCCCAACGCGACTTGGATCCCGCTACCTTGGGGTCACGTCTGTCTCAGGTCAGTTACGACCTCAAGCGGATTGATTACGCAGCGTTGATGTGGCAGACCGGCTACTATACCTGGTGTTTGGGCGAAACCGGCGCCTTGCAATGGGATTATCCCAACCGGGAAGTACGAGAGACTTACTTGCAGGAACTGCAGGGATATCTGGGGGACTACCAGCCAGAATGGCCCGGTCGGGATCATATGACGCGTCTCTATCAAATGCTGGCGCAGGAGGAATTTGGCCAGTTTGCCCAAGAGTTGGATTACCTGGTCGCAGGTATTCCCAGTGACAAGCTGACTGCGGAATCAGACTTTCATCTGGTGCTGCATGTCCTGAGTTATGTCCTGCACCGTGAGTTTCTGTCTGAGGTTAGCGGTTGGGCTCGTCGCAGCGATATGGTCCACAAGCTGCCAGAGTACCTTTGCATATGGGAACTGAAATACAACGGGTCCGCATCGGCAGCCCTGGCACAGATTGAAAGAAAAAAGTATGCCCATGCCTTTTTCCATCTTGGCATGCGTATAGTGGGACTGGGCGTGAACTTCGACAAGCAATCGACCCAAGTGGCGCCTCGGGTCACGTGGCAGGCCAAGGAACTTTATGTCCCACCGCTCCGGCAAGGCCAGTTTCCAAGGTAATCTCTACCTGAAGGCGTGATGCTGTCCATGTCTTCCGGCGCATCGGCAGCCAGAACCCAGGCGATGATGACAGGGCTTGGGGAGAAACTGAACCGGATACCTCTGGGGGCAGAACCCTAGAATTTTTCTGGGCCCTGCCGATACTTGAATGAGTAGGGCACGGTTCCAGTTTCATCTATCGTGTAGCCCCACTGCTGAACATATTCCTCACCGGTCAGGAATTCGTCCTCCCGTGCCGCCAGCATATCATACAACTCGCGGCGCAGTTGTTCCTGAACGGACGCCACCTGCGGTTGCGAAACCAGGTTTTGCATCTGGTAGGGATCCGCCCGATTGTCATACAGCAGCCACGGACCTTCGCGATCCTCAACATAGGTATATTGGTCCGTAACCACACCCCGATATTCGCGGCCACCGTCCTGCCGCACGAACTGCCCAAAAGGCTGGATACACATGATCAAGGCTTTCCCGCCGGACGGGTCTTCATCCCCACGCATATACGGCGTGTAGTCCAATCCCTGCATGGCAGAGTCGGCGGGCAGGCCACATAGACCCATCAACGTGGGGAGTACGTCCACTGTATCAATGGGGGCGTCCAACACGCGCCCTTCCTGGCCGAATTCCCGGGGATAGCGCAACAGAAAGGGAACGCGAATCGACTCTTCCCAGGGCCGCTGTTTCTTGACCTCGCCCAGGGAACCCAGCATATCGCCATGATCTGAGAAGAACAGTAATACCGTATCTTCCTCCAGTTCATTTCTTTTCAGACAGGCCAGTAGCTCGGCCATACAGTCATCCAGGGCAGTACAGTGTGCGTAATACCCCGCAATCCACTCCCGGGCCTCTTCTTCGATATCCGCCGTTACGTTGGGTCGCAACTCCAGCGTAGCCGGATCATACAGATCCCGGTAGGCCTGGGGGGCCGTTTCGTAGGGCGCATGTGGAGGGCCCCAAGACAGAAACAGGAGAAACGGATTAGCTGAGGTCCGGTTCTCCATGTAGTGAATCGCGTCTCGAGTCTGGGCGATCGCGTCATAGTCATCCCAGCGATCCGGAGTCTGGGCATCATGATCATAGTACAGGGATTCGTTGTAGTCATGGGTGCATTCCAGTACTTTCCAGTACGCAAACCCCTGCCGGCTTTCCTGGGGAATGGGCGCATCCCGGCCCCGTCCATCCACATGCCATTTGCCAATGTAGGCCGTATCGTATCCGGCCCGGGCGAAGATTTTGCCCATACTTTCCACATTGTCGTCCAGGTGCACGTCGTTCAGGAATAGCCCATGCGTCAGGGCATACTGGCCGGTCAGCATACAGCCCCGGGCAGGGGTACAAACCGGAATGCCCGACAAGGCACGGCGAAAATTGAGGCTTTGGGCAGCCAAGCCATCCAGAACAGGTGTCTTGACCTGCGTATTGCCGGCATAACCGCACGCCTGAGCGCGCCACTGGTCCGCCAGAACAATCACGACATTGGGTTGGTTCGTGGGCATGCCAAACTCTCCTTTAGGGAACTTCGAGTAGAACCAGGTTCAGCGCAGACAAAACTTGAGACAAACAGGATTGGGTACTTCCACGATTTCCCCCGTTGCCTCCAGTCGTCCTGTGTTCTGGTTGATACGAAACACCACGACTGAAGCAGAATCCTGATTGGCTGCATAGAGGAACTCACCCTCGGGATCCAGCGTGAAGTTACGTGGCGTGTTCCCCTGGGTGGCTTCATGCCCCAGCAACTCCAGCTGGCCTGTGTCCTGATCAATGGCATACATGGAAATGGAATCATGGCCCCGATTGGAGTTGTAGGCCCAGCGGCCGTTGGGATGCACATGAATATCAGCCGTACTGAAATGGCCTTCCCAATCGGCTGGGAGCGTGTTGATAGTCTGAATAGACTCCAGGGTGCCGGCTTCCACATCCCAGTTACAGACATCAATAGTAGCCAGAATTTCATTCAGTAGATACGCCCATTTCCGGTTGGGATGGAAATCGAAGTGACGGGGACCCGAACCAGGCGCAGCGGTCAGGGAACTGTTCTCTGTGAGGGTGCCCTGTGCCGCATCGAACCGGTAGACTTTGGCCTGATCAATACCCAGGTCGGCCGCAATGGCATATTGGCCGGTGGCATCCATATTAACGGAATGAGCATGGGGCCCTTCCTGGCGGTCAGGATTTACGCTGGAGCCTGCATGCTGGACCTGAACCGCTCCCTCCTGAAACTTGCCTTCATCATTGAAGGGCACTACTCCCACCGAGCCGCTCAGGTAATTGGCCAGGAGGGCATAGCGACTGGAACCGTCCAGCGTGATGTGACAGGGCCAATCGCCCATCGATGAATGCCGATCCAGCATAGTCAGTCTGCCGGTGACCGGATCCAAGGCAAAGGAAGCCACCGCTCCCCCGGGAAAGTCACCGGAATCATTGACTTCACTGACACAGAAGACCAGATCCTTCGTGGGATGAATGGCCAGAAAGGAAGGATTCGGCGGCGCCTGAAACCAATCGATGTAATCCAGCTGTCCCGTATCGGCATTTCGTTCGAAGCCATAAATACCTTTGGCTGTTGCCTGTACATGGGGCAGTGACTCGGTGTAGGTACCCACAAAAAGGAAGGTTTTGGATGGCTTTGCCATGGATGCACTATCTCCTCAGTCGAAATCAATTCAAGTTCAACCATACGGTGTCAGACAGGATTATAGACCTGTCCTGGACTGGGTCTGATACTCTCGCGAGACAAAGATGAGAGTTGCAGAGCGAATTCTAAAGTACGAAAGATTCCAGGTAGCGCTTGCTCAGCAAGAGCATGCGACTGCGCAGAGGCTCCCGGGACCAGAGGGGACCGTGTGGTTCCATGGACAGCCACCCGGAATACCCATGCTCATGCAAGAAGGCAAACAACGGGCCCCAGGGCACATCACCCATCCCGGCCGCAGGCTGGGAAATGACCTCTTCCTCCCGGTACAGATGTTCCTTGATGTGCATGTACCCAATGCGACCTCCATGGTGCTGCACAATCGGCAACGGATCCTGTCCAGCATGCAGAAAATTGGCCGGATCAAACTTGATGCGGATATCCAGTCCCTTGGCCCATACCTGTTCGTAGGCCTCAATGGAATCAAAGAAGGAATTACCATGTAGGGCATAGAAAGCGATTTCCACACCCGCTTGTCCTGCCTTTTCCAGGAAGGGCGGGAATACCTGCCGAAATTCTGCTACCTGCTCGGCTAGGGTGGCCCCTTCCAGGTTACCACCGCCCGTAATGACAGTCTTTGCTTGCAGGATCCGGCCAAATTCGATCAGCTGGTCCAGCAGGACATGGGCACGAGCCCTCTCTTCCGGATCCCGGGCCATATGGTTCCATCCCCACAGGCCAAAGGAGGAACAACCAAGCCCCTGATCCGCCAAGATTTGACCTACAGCTTCCACGTAGTCGGTCGTGAGCTCAGCGAAAGTGGCCCAATGGTTGAATTCCAGTCCAGTGAACCCATGCAGGGCCGCAAACTGGGCATCCTGCTGGATGGTCTCCAGATCATTCTTGGCAATAAACGCCCATTGCATAGAAACCTTCTTCCTTTACTTGGCTGGCACAGATGGCTCTTGCAGCCGAGGGGATTCTGTCGGGCAAACAGGCAAAAACAATGCGCACAACTGCCAGGTTGGCCGACAAATGGTGTCAGCTGACCTACAGAGTCTTCAGGGCCTGTAATGCCGAAGGGGCACTGTCTTTGGGTTTGACATCGTAGTGCACCGCTGCGAGGTTGCCCTCACTGTCAATGACAAACAAGCTGCGAAACACACCCATGAATTTCTTGCCCATAAACGAGCGTTGACCCCAAACGCCATAGGCTTCACAAATGGCGTGATCCTCGTCTACCAGTAACGAAAAGGGCAGTTCGTATTTCTCTATGAACTTGGTGTGGCTACGACTGTCATCGGGACTGACTCCGAGCACCGTGGCGTGCAAACCCGCAAATTCGCTGATGTGATCCCGTAACTGGCACGCCTGCGCGGTGCAGCCCGGGGTGTCGTCCTTGGGATAGAAATACAGAACCAGGGGTTGGCCCCGGAAGTCGGACAGGGTAACCCGGTCTCCATGCTCGTTGACCGTATCAAACGCCGGCGCGGCCCCATGCACCGCAAGATGTTTCAATGCCATAGCAACCTCTTTCTTGTATATATAGGGCGGACTTGAGGCCCTAATTCCTAAACGGTAATCAGGGATGCGTCCCGGTGGTACACCACCGGGTTCTGCCTGTCGTCGTTCAATTCGTCCCCTACCTCATACGAGGCGAACTGCTCGTCACTCAGGATGTTCTGAATCCCGTTGAAGGTGCTGCCATACGGCATGAACGCACAGGTCATGGCCCGGCGCCAGCCGGACGTCATGTTGGCGCCGGCCCCATGGGCCAGCATGCCGTTGTGGAAGGAGCAGGAACCCGCCTGCATCGGGGCCGCGATGGATTCCATATCCACAAAGTCGGGATATTCCCGAAACAGGTCCGACATATTCTCGGCGATCGGCACGTTGACGTAGGTCGTCTTCTTGTGGGAACCCGCCAGAAAATAGAGACACCCATTGTGAGAGGTGGCGTCGTCCAGCGCGATCCAGATGCTGATCGCATCCGGGGAATAGAATGACCATTTCGGGTTGTCGTGATGCCAGGCCGTGGCATTGGCCCAGGGCTGCTTGATCAGGGCCTGATCATGCCACACGCGCATGCCTGCCGTCTGGGCCAGCTCGGTGGCCATCTGCCCAATGCGGGGATCCAGGATGAGGTCCTTCACCGCTGGATTGTCCTTCCATAAATTGAGGCGCTGCACAAAGATATAGTCATAGAAGGAACCGATGTCCTTCCAGCGCTCGTCGGCCACGGTGCCTTCGACGACCAGCTTCCGGTCTTTGCGTGTGCGTACCGCCTGGTCCACGACGTCGCGCCAGGTCTCCAGTTCCCCCGCGGTCAGAAAATCATCTATTACTACAAACCCTTGGGTTTGATAGGTGTCAATCTGCGCCTGGGTAATCTCCGTATTCATGGCCTCTCCTTGTCTCACCGGTGCATCTGGCACCTTCAATCACTGCCCAACGTCGAAGGGAGCGGATCCTGTCACGGATCCGCTCCCTTCTTACCCAAATCTCTTGGTTGCGATGTTATTCGCTGGCGTAGAACATTTGCTCGCCACTGTTGTTGCCGGCAATGGCTTGGCCGGCGATCGGCACATTGCGCATCGCCGCATCCGTCACCAGCACGTAACCCACCTTTTCCGCCAAGTTGAAAATCCATACATTATCGTAATGGAGTTGATACTGCTCCGTAGTCAAGGCCAAGTCTTCCTCCGAAGCGGGTACGGCCGCGACCCGGCCTTGATGTACCTCTATCAGGCGCTGAACCGCGGCTGGGGGTTCTTCGCCGCTCTCCCCATTGGTATTCATCCATGTCGCCCATTCAGGCGCCCACATAGTAGTGGGCAGGTAATCTGTCCAGGTGCCATTCCGCCACATGGGTTGAACCGACCAGCCCAGGGTAGCCTGTATTTCGTTAGCAGTCCTGCGTTGACGCATAAGAGATGAATCAAGTTTCTTCAGGGTAGTCTTGATGCCTGCTGCCTGGAAGTATTCCGTCATGAGTTCCCCCACCGGACCGAATTCCGGGGCCCAGTCAGCATACTCGATGGGAATTACGAAGGTATTGCCATCCGGTCCCAGTCGCCAACCCTCACTGTCCCGCTGGTCCATACCGATCGAATCCAGGATTTCTTCGGCCTGGGCCAGGTCATATTCACCGGGCACCAGTTCGGGAAGCGATCCAAAACCATAATAGATGGTCTCAATTATCTCCGGCCGGTTGATGGCCATATTGAGGGCCTGGCGAAATTCTACGTTGTTGACCACTTCGCGCCATACCGGATCATCGTAGGTATAGTTCAGCCAGAAGGCCGTAGGATCCACATGGTTATCCAGAATGACGAAGTTGATGTAACCATTGTCCTTGGCTTCCTGATACAGGGGCAATTTCAACAACGCCGTGTCTTCCCGCAACATATCCACTTCATCCGCGAACACCTTCAGGTTGACCCCATCGGTATCCGCCACCAAGGCCGATACCACTTCGTCGATGTAGGGCAACTGATTGCCGGCCGCGTCAACTTTAAAGTAGTACGCGTTGCGGACAAACTTCATAAAGCCTTCATCTTCCGTTGCATTTATCCAGGGCCACAGCGCCGGAAAGCCAGCACAACGCAACTGAGTAAGATCCCAGTTGCGGCAATCTACGGCGGTAAACAAGGCCGATTCCGTGTCCAGCCCTTTTTCTTCGATCATGGCCTGAATTTCGTCAGCGTCACCGTAATCGAGATGGATGGACTTCAAGTGATGGGCCGGTTTGAATACATCGGTGTAACCTTGCCAACCCTTGATACTCAATTCCCGCAGAAAACCCCCATAGCTTTCATTGAAAGAAATAGTAAAGGTATAGTCATCCAGGACTTCCAGAGTCATCGGGTCGCCATTGGGACTGCCGGCTGCGCGGAACTTATTGGGGACCCCCGGTGTGTAGGCTTCATTCAGAAGTACATCCTCATAGGCAAAGCGCACATCAGCAGTGGTTACCGGTTCCCCGTCCGACCACTTTAGGCCTTCCCGCAAGTTAAAACTGAAGACCGTATTATCGTCATTGACGTCATAACTTTCCACCACATTACCGTAGATCCCGGTAATGCCAATGCCGGGAGCCGCCAGCACATTCTCATTCAGCATGATGAAGATATCCGGGTTCCAGTTCGGAGCTGGATGGCCAAAACGCATCACGCCTCCGTACTCCCCAATCTCCAGTTCGGGCAAGTCATTGACTTCCGAGACGATCCCGGGCACCACTACCAGCGGGTTAATCGGCAACCGTTCCTCTACGGGTGGCAGTTCCCCAGCCGCCACCTGTTCGTCCAGGTAGGGCGACTGGGCATATTTGCTCTCCGGGGCCGCCATGTCCGCCGACGGTTCCTCGGCCTCTGCTGGGGGAGCCGCAGCTTCCGGCGCCCCACAGGCGGCCAACAGAACTACACTGAGGGTCAACACGGACACAAGCAATTTGGACAATTTCATTGGAATTCCTCCTAGGTATTACACATGCCAACAAACATAAAGGGACTGCAAACCTGGGTGAAGTAAGGAGATTATTGAGCAGGCCAGACATCCCTAGTCACCCCGAAGCAGATATACCAGGTGGCCTGGGAGCGTGGTTTGCTAGCTTGGCCCGTATTGTAACAATAATAGGACAGAGACTCCAATTAGCCCGACTCTGGTGTTGCCGACGGCGTGGGAACTGGGGCGATAGCAAATGAGGAGCCACGGCGGTAAGGTAGTGGGAGTTGCAAGCACCCACAGTACAACACTCATCGCTCTAGGGCCTGTTTACACTACCCGCAGGGCTTCCACAAGGAGGGCAAACAGGACAAAGTGCTTCGTTACAAATTTAGTCAACCAACTAATCATGTCTGCGCCCGGTCCCTGTCTCAGGTACCAGTCGCAGGACAGCGGTGGTTTCCTATCGTCTGTCAGGGTGCCCCAGTCACCCTTGCGCGTTGCCCATTCCAAACGCCGGGAAAGTCCCATTCACTGCCGGCGGTCGCCATGGCCTGGCGACCGCTCTCTTGCGTTTATGCCCGACTTGGAGTCAAAACCTCTATACGGTAATCCGGGATGCGTCCTGGTGATATATCACCGGGTTCTGGTTATCGTCGTTCAATTCGTCCCCGATTTCATACGAGGCGAACTGTTCGTCACTCAGAATATTCTGAATCCCGTTGAAGGTGCTGCCATAGGGCATAAAACCACAGGTCATGGCACGACGCCAGCCGGCCGTCATATTGGCGCCGGCCCCATGGACCAGCAAGGCGTTGTGAAAGGAGCAGGAACCCGCCTTCATGGGTGCAGCCATAGACTCCATGTTCGCGAAGTCAGGATATACCCGAAAGATGTCCGCCATGTTTTCGGAGATCCCCACATTGTCGTAGGTGGTCTTCTTGTGGGAACCCGCCAGAAAATAGAGACATCCATTCTGGTAGGTGGCATCATCCAATGCGATCCAGATGCTGATCGCATCCCGGGAATAAAATGACCAGTAGGGGTTATCCAGATGCCAGGCCGTGGCATTGGCCCAGGGCTGTTTGATCAGAGCCTGATCATGCCATACCCGCATGCCTGCCGTTTGGGCCAGCTCGGCGGCCATCTGGCCAATGCGGGGGTCCAGCATGAGTTTCTTCACCACCGGATTGTCTTTCCACAGATTAATGCGCTGTACAAAGACATAGTCATAGAAGGAATCGCCGGCTGTCCAACGATCATCATCCTCTGCCCCTTCGACGACCAGCTTCTGGTCCTTGCGTTCCCGTACGGCATTGTCAATGGCTTCTTGCCAAGTCGCCAGTTCCGCGGGGGTCAGAAAATCATCTTTCACCACAAAACCATTGGCTTGATAGGTATCAATCTGGGCCTGCGTAATTTCCGTATTCATGACATCTCCTTGTGCGAAAGGTTTTTCTTCACCCTTCCTGTTATAGCCAAACCTGGAAGGGCACTAGTCCTTCCTGTCCCGAACCAGACTCCTCCTTATCATAACCTCTGGTGAGCAAGTTCATGCGCTGACGCAGAACATTAACGCGCCCCTGTTGTTGGCGGCAGACGTCTGGATCATTGTCGACATATTGCCCCATGATGGCCTGTGGACATGGTCAACCAACGGGTTTATTGTAACCAAGAAAATGAGGAACAAGACAAGAGAACCAGCCTCCGGCCAATGGGGAAAGAGCCATGATGCCAGCGTCAGTTTCCTGTTATCAGGGATTGGTTCTGGGCCCCCAAACTCTGATTGGAAATTAGACCTTCGCGGGCAGAAGCAGACGAAACGTGATCCGCTGCCAGTCCCGTGAATGTCATTAGAATGGGTGGAATACTGAGCAACATACCTGGTTTTGGCTGGACACAATCAGAACGAACGGCTTCAGTTACTTTCAGTCCCACGACTCCCTGACTCTAAAGATAGAAATCACTACGGCGAAAATACGGCTTCGCTCGCCAAGTTTACTCTTGTACGTGTGCTACAATTTCTCGCGAACTGTCTATTTCCCCAAGAAATACAGCACCAAATAATTTAGACTTCTCCCTATATGTATTTCGGCGTCTCTTGGTCGAGTATTCCTGTCGTCACGGCAAACTCTCTGACCTCACGCCGATCCAGCCGTCACCTGTTTGCAACCAGGAGTTCCCCATGAGCAAGATCCCCGTTATTCCTGAATCTGAAATCACCCCCAAGTCCGTATATCTCAATCGTCGACGCTTCATGCAGGCTACCGGAACCTTGGTGGGGGGTGTCCTGGTGGGAGCCTGCAACATGCCTGATCCTGAACCTGCAACATCCTCCGCACCGGCTGAACCCGCCCGGGCCGTTGCAGCGGCTGCCCCTACTCCAGCGCCAGCCGCTGTCCAGGCTCCCGCGACAATCAATTACGAAGAATTGACGGATGAACTGGGCGATCCCATGAATTCCTTCAGAGATATCACCAACTACAACAATTTCTATGAATTCACCGTAGATAAACAGCGAGTGGCTTCTATGGCCAAGGATTTCCAGACCTCGCCGTGGCAAGTGGAAGTAGGTGGCATGGTGGATAATCCCCGCACCTACACGATAGAGGATCTGGCCCGTTTCCCGTCTGAAGATCGCATTTACCGCCTGCGGTGTGTTGAAGCCTGGTCCATGGTGATTCCCTGGCATGGCTTCCCACTCAGTGCCCTGCTCGAGGAAGTCAAGCCCTCCAGCTATGCCCAGTACGTACGCTTCGAAACCGTTTACGATCCCCAAAATATGCCCGGACAGAAATTCGGGTACAACTGGCCGTACGTGGAAGGCCTGCGCATGGACGAGGCCATGCATGATCTCACCATCCTGGCAACAGGTCTTTACGGCGAAACACTGCCAAACCAGAACGGTGCCCCAGTGCGCCTGGTTGTGCCCTGGAAATACGGGTTCAAGAGTATCAAGTCAATCGTAAAAATCGATCTGGTTTCAGAAATGCCCACATCCCTGTGGATGAGTGCGGCCCCGAACGAATACGGTTTCTATTCCAACGTGAATCCCAACGTGAACCATCCGCGCTGGTCCCAGGCCCGGGAACGGCGTATTGGAGAGCGGGGTCAGCGAGATACGCTCCTGTTCAATGGCTATGAAGAGCAGGTTGCTCATTTGTACGAAGGAATGGACCTGAAGGTCAATTATTGATTCGTACTAGCGAACTTTCCAGTCAGGGCCGTTGCCTATCCTTGGTTGACGGCCCTTTTTTTGCCCTTTGAAAAGCAGAAAGGCCAAGGACAATGGTGCAAGCACTCCGAGATTGGATGAAAACCAACCGCATTCA
Organism: Anaerolineales bacterium; assembly: GCA_034422235.1. Taxonomy (GTDB): domain Bacteria; phylum Chloroflexota; class Anaerolineae; order Caldilineales; family Caldilineaceae; genus Bin34. Next base: position 23,536 of record DAOUJU010000024.1, read on the forward strand.
CTGGCTAATGCTCGTTACCCATGCAGGTGTTATCCTATGGGCCCTGATCCATCTTGTCCTGTATATCGTGCAGAATCCCATCGATGAGGTGGATTGGTTGACCGCCGTTTCCGGCCATACCGGTTTCAACCTGCTTCTGCTCTCCTTGGCTTGTACACCTCTATACATTATTACGGGTTGGTCGCCCCTTATCCGCGTGCGCCGTCCTTTAGGACTCTATGGCTTTGCCTTTATCGTCGTCCATTTCATCATCTTCATCGCCCTCTTCCATGCCTTTTACTGGACGGACATCTTTTCTGACATCCTGGGACGCAACATTTATCGGGCCGGGTTTGGTGCCTTGGTGCTGATGGTGCCTCTGGCCGTTACTTCCACCCAGGGCTGGCAGCGCCGTCTGCGCAAGAATTGGTCCCGCTTACACAAATTGATGTACATCATCGTCATTCTGGCGGCCATTCATTACATATGGGTAGACAAGCGCCCTAATCTACTCACGCTGATCACAGACGGACAGCTTGACGTATTGGCGGGTCAGTTGCTCACCAAGAGCTACTTCAGGCTGGAATTAATCATTCTGATGTTGGCTGTGCGCCTGTCTCCCATTCGCCAGGCCATTGTCAGCGCCAGACGCAAGCGGTTTCCGCCCAAGCGCAAGGGGAGCCGTTCACGGCAGCCGTCTTCCCGGGCCCAATCCCAGGCCTGACAGCCTGGTCTTCACCCGCGTTTCAACAGCACGGTCGGCATTCTGTCCCACGACGTTGCCTTTTTCTGATCGGCCTCATGCAACCATCCCCTGAACTTACTCAGTTGCTACGGCAGTTCCACGACATTCTGGAGAAAGGCATCCTGCCGCTGGAATCCCGGTTTCTGCAGGATGGAGCCGAAGGCATCAAAGCAGAATTGGCGGAACTGCGGAGTGCCCATAAGGCAGCACAACTCTGGGCCCCCCATTTCGCCGCCGCCTGGGGGGGCATGGGCTTGTCCCTCAGTCAGTTTGCCCATCTCAGCGAACTGTTGGGCCGCAGTCCATTGGGGCATTACTGCTTCAATTGCCAGGCCCCCGATGTCGGCAACATGGAAATCCTTGCTCTCCACGCTACTTCACAACAGAAAAAGCGTTTCCTCGAACCGCTCGTCGCTGGTGACATTCGCAGTTGCTTTGCCATGACCGAACCCGAGCATGCTGGATCCAACCCGGTCTGGATGAGCACGAAAGCGCAGCGTCAGGGCAATGAGTGGGTGTTGAATGGGCACAAATGGTTTGTTACGGCCGCTGATGGTGCCGATTTCGCTCTGGTCATGGCCATTACGGACCCGGATGCGGAACGCTATCGCCGCGCCAGCCTGTTTCTGGTACCAACGGCCACAGCAGGATATGAACAGGTGCGACGGATCAGGATCATGGGGGAAGAAGGAGCCGGCTGGTTCAGTCACTCCGAACTGCGCTTTCACAACTGCCGACTACCGCCTGATGCGCTGCTGGGACCTCCCGGAGCCGGATTTGCCTTGGCCCAGGAAAGACTGGGACCGGGTCGAATTCACCACTGCATGCGCTGGATTGGAATCTGCGCCCGAGCGTTGGACATCATGTGTGAATATGCCGCGACACGCGACATCGCCCCAGGCCACAAGCTGGGCACTCGCCAGTCGATCCAGCATGTGATTGCGGAATGCCGGGCGGAAGTGGATGCCGCCCGGTTGCTGGTTCTCCACACGGCCCAGCAGATTGAAGAACAGGGACCGGCCGCTTTGCGTGTCGAAATCTCCCTCATGAAGTTTCACGTGGCGGGGGTCTTGCAGCGGGTAGTGGATAAGGCTATTCAGGCCCTGGGGGCGGTGGGAGTGAGCGATGACCGGGTTCTGTCCTACTGGTATCGCCATGAACGATGTGCCCGCATCTATGATGGGACAGATGAGGTACACAAGACTGTGGTGGCCCGGGCGATGCTGGCTGAACATGGGCTCTCCGTAGCCCTCTGAATCCCGCCGGGCTCCAAAATTCTGAAATCACGCCAATGTTTCCTGTAACTTGGTGGAACAGTCCACGGTTACCCTGAAAGACATGGATTCTTTGCCGTTGGATCAGCCTGAAGCCATTCGCTCTGGCCAAGGGTTGGATACCCAAGCACTCGCCACTTACCTGCAACAGTCTAATCTGTCTTTTACCCCTCCGTTACGTGCCTTGCAGTATCCCCGCGGCTTCTCCAATCTGACCTACAGGATATCGGATGCGGTCGGTCATACCTGGGTGTTGCGCACCCCCCCACCGCAACATAACATTCCCACGGCCCACGACGTGGGACGGGAATATCGCATTCTTTCGGGATTACAGCACGCCTACCGGGTTATCCCCATCCCACTCCTATTCTGTGAAGACGAAACGGTACTGGGGCGCCCTTTCTACTTGATGGAATGTGTATCGGGCACCATACTCCGCGCCGATATTGCGCCACCCGCCATTCCTGCCCCCAAGACTATGGCCGGCATCGGCCAAGCCTTTATCCACAACCTGGTGCAATTGCACGCCGTGGATCTGGTCGCGGCCCAACTAACCAACCTGGGTTGGCCCCAAGGATATGTAGAACGCCAGATCCGGGGTTGGTATGGTCGATATAAAGCGGCACTTACGGAAGACGCCCCCGACGTAACACCTGTGGTCGGTTGGTTGGAGGAGCACCAGCCTACCAGTGGATCGGCGACTCTCATTCACAATGATTACAAATATGACAACGTGATCCTGGACCCTGCTGAGCCCGCTCACATCAGGGCTATATTGGACTGGGAAATGGCCACCGTGGGCGATCCGCTTATGGATTTGGGGAGTTGCCTAGCCTACTGGATTGATCCGGAAGATCCTCCCATCATGCACACACTGCGGCACAGCCCAACGTATCTACCTGGCAATCCCTCGCGCACGGAAGTAGTGGATCAGTATGCCCGGGAAAGTGAACGTAACGTGGATGACATAGTATTCTATTTTGTCTTTGGTCATCTGAAGTTGGCGACGATATTGCAGCAACTCTATCTGCGCTGGGTGCAGGGCCATACCTCTGAATCCCGCTACGCCCGTCTGCTTGAGGAAGTCCGGGTGTGTGTCCGGATCGCAGACCAAGCCATGCAACACCAGCGGATCGATCGGTTGTTCCCAGTTTGATCTTTGATTCCCAGTCTAGTTCTTATTTCAGGATCCCTGCCATGATTGAATTCGGTATCTGTAATCCCATTTCGTCCCACGCCATTGCTACTGCGGGAGGCTGTGATTACCTCGAATGTGGCGTCTCTGAGCTCTTGCCCGCCTTGCCTGATGATGATCCGGCGGTTCAGGCCCGCATGCAGGAATTTGAGGATTCTTCCCTGCCGGTCAAGGCCTTCAATGGCTTTATCCCGCCCGAACTCAAAGTCACGGGACCCGAGGTGGACTGGAAGCAGCTCTCGGATTATCTGGATACGGCCTTGGCCAGGGCCGCAACGGTAGGCGCTGAAGTGGTGGTATGGGGTAGTGGTGGATCCCGAAATGTACCGGATGACTTCACACGGTCAGTGGCCGAAGAGCAGGTAGTTCGCTTCCTGCATCTGGCGGGCCACTGGGCTGCACAACACAACATTACCATAGCGATTGAACCGCTGAATCAGAAGGAATCCAACATTATCAACTCTGTCGCGGAAGGGGTGCGCTATGCCGAACGGGTCGCGCATCCCCATATCCGGGTCCTGGCCGATTTCTACCATATGGATGAAGACGATGAACCCCTCAGTGCCATTTCCCAGTTTGGACCTTGGCTCAGCCACATTCATGTGGCTGACACGGGCCGTCTCTATCCAGGTTCCGGTCAATATCCCTATGCAACTTTCGTAGAGGAAGTAACCCGGTCTGCATACGACGGTCTGATTTCCGTGGAATGTCGCTAGCAGAATCTGGAACAGGAAGTGGCTGCCAGTATTGCCTACTTGCGCTCTCTTTGGCCTGCCGCTGACACCGAGCAGGCAGATTAGAGACTGTTTCAAACAGGCATTGTGCACAATGCACAATGAATTGCTTAGAATTTCGTTGCGATTGCTATTCCAAGGTCTTTCAGGGAGGATTAGAATTGATGCATTGAGTTAACTTCACTGCAAGTTTTACGAAAGGACAGCATCATGGGTTTGGTTCTCGCACTAGTAGGTTTCTCAGCCTTCTTTACCATGTGGGTCATTCTTCCCAAGTTCCTGCAGAACCGTACCCGGACTGAAACCGAGTAAGGGTGTCTGTACTTTTTCGACAAGTTTCGCCTTGAATCGGGCGGCCTCAGGCGGGGTCGCCCGATTTTTTGTTTCCGGCCCGCAACCCTCGCCTGTCCAAAGCAAGAACAGTCTGTTATAGCCCGGTCCCCCTAATGGCCCGGCACAGATTGCTCGCGGCTTGCCTGTTGTCTTGCTTTCCCCTTACGCCATATATCGTCGACAAACAGATACGGTCCTGAGTTGATGTCCTTGGAGCCGGTATCACGCGGAGAAGATTCCATCGTTGCTGATCCCATAGTAGAGGCAGGTTTCTTCCCGAGATTAGCTCGTAGGGAATATAAGGTCTTTCCGGCCAATCTGACTAATTCCGGGTTCAGCTGCCGGGAAAAAGTCCTGCTATATTAGGGGTGTACATGGACAAGGTGACATCCAAACAGCGTAGTCTGGTTTGCATGACGACCTTGAATCCATCTGCTTACGTCTGTCAGCAACATACTGTCTTGATCCACCATGATCAAGGTACGAGGATCAGCCTTATATGCACGCAACTTCCCATCTGTTTGAGGCCGTAGAGGCCTACAGCCTGTGGCAACAGGATCCGGAGCATGTTCGTTTCGCCGATTGCCGATTTTCGCTGCAGGACGTGACCTATGGCCCCCAGGCTTTTGCCCAGGGTCACCTGCCGGAGGCGATTTATGCGCATCTGGACCACGACCTGTCAGGTCCTATAGTTCCGGGTCAAACAGGCCGTCATCCTTTGCCCGAGGTGGCCAACTTCGAAGCCACGCTCCGGGGCTGGGGCATCGATCATGATACTCATGTCATCGCCTATGATGATTCTAGTAGTGTCTTTGCCAGCCGTTTGTGGTGGATGTTGCATTGGGTGGGCCATACCCGAGCTTACGTGCTGAATGGCGGATTAGCCGCGTGGTCCGGGCAAGGATTGCCCCTTGTCCAGGAAATCGTGAAACCTTCACCCGGAACCTTCCAGGCCCAGGTGAATTCGGACCTGGTGGTTGAAGCTACCGATATTCTGCAGAATCTGCACAGTCCTGAATTGGTGGTGGTCGATGCCCGGGAGCAAGACCGCTACGCTGGCGACCGGGAACCGCTTGACGCGCGTGCGGGACACATCCCGGGGGCCCTCAATCATCCCTATCAGGACAACCTTACACCCGATGATACCTTCTTGTCACCCCAAGAATTGGTCTCTGTCCTAAGTGCTGTTTGGGGAACTCCGGCCATGGACGAAACGGTAATTTACTGCGGTTCGGGGGTCAGTGCCTGTCATACCGTACTGGCGGCGGCGCATGCTGGCTTGGGCATGCCTAAACTATATCCTGGCTCCTGGAGCGAGTGGATCACGGATCCGGAGCGACCTGTGGCTCAGGGCCATTCTTCCTGAACGGCTTGCTCTATTTGCCGCTGCGGATAGCCCGCCGGGCTATCAAGTCTACCAGTCCGGGCCAAATTTGCTTGGCAAAAACAGCGGCATTGCCTCTTAACGAGAGAATGGTGCCGCGTTGGCGTCGGGCTATAGCACCCAACGCAATCTCTGCACAGCGCTGGGCAGACATCATTTTGTGTTCCTGGGCGGGACTATATCCCAGGGGCTTGTTGTCAGGCCCTCGGGAGTGACTGCGGATATTGGTCGCCACGAAATCAGGAAAGATGATGGTAACGCTTACGCCTGTGCCGTGTAATTCAACGCGCAGTGATTCGTGGAATCGGGTCATGGCGATTTTGCTGGCCGCATAACCGGCCCGGGTCGGCACCGGTATGCGCCCCGTCAGACTGGCTATGACCCCAACACGCCCCGTACTCTGCTTCAGGTAGGGCAAGGCATAGAAAGTACAGTAGGCACTGCCCAGATAATTTACCGCCATAATGTGGCGCAGCAATTCCAGATCCTGCATCTCATCCACCCGGGACCACATGGACAACCCGGCATTGTTGACGAGAACATCCAGTCGTCCATGCATGGATATGGTCTGCTCGATCAGATGCTGGCAGGCTCCTTCCTCCGTCACATCGGTTACTACCGCCTGAGCCATACCTCCCCTTTGTTCACAGGTCTCTGCCATGGCTTCCAGAGCAGCCTCATTGCGTGCGGCCATGACCAAATGTGCACCGGCACTCGCCAGTTGCAGGCACATCTCGCGGCCTATGCCGGAGGTGGCACCTGTCAGCACCACAACCTTGTTCTTGTATACATCCTGGTGACGCATAAATGCTGTTTCCTCCCCGGCTCATTGCATCGGCCATTATAGATAGCAGTGGCTATGCCATCCAACCTGACAGCCTGATGATAGAATTGAGATTGGATGGAACCTGGCCCGGTCCTGACATTATTGCCCTGCATCGCATTCCTGGCCACGCATGGAGTCCTCTCTCCCTCTCGTAGATCCGCGCATCCTGACTGCGGCATCCACTACCCGCAGTGATGACGTGCCTGTCATTCTCATGTTTGAGGACAGGGATACGTTGACGTCATTCCAAACCCTGAATACACGGAGTGCGCAAAACCTCCAGATCCAAAGTCTGGGCTCCGAGTTGCCTTTCGCCGCGGGACAAATTCGCAAGTCTGATATAGAGAACCTGAGTCAGGATCAGCGGGTCCGGGCCATCTGGTACGACGAGATGTGCTTCACTTGCCTGGACCGTTCACAGGCCCAACTCGGTCTGGCCACCGCCTGGGCTCACTTCGGGCTCTCCGGTCGTAACTCCCTGATTGGTATTGCGGACACGGGACTGGACGATACCCACCCGGATTTCGCCGGGCGCGTGGAAGGGAGTCGGGATTTTACTGGCACCACTGTTGTCCATACCAAGGACCCTGATGGACACGGAACGCACGTGGCCTCCATTGCCTGCGGCGCTGGAACCGCCAGTCAGGGCCGCTTTGTCGGAGCCGCCCCCGAAGCCCATGTATTGGCCGCCCGGGTGATGGGTAAAGGAGGTACAGGGCGGATGAGTCAGGTCATGAATGGCCTGGAATGGCTCAGCACCAGCGGGGCTCATATCATCAACTTGTCGGTGGGTACCAATGCCACCAGTCTGGGAGAAGATCCGCTAAGCCAGATGTGTGCCCTCTTGGTATCCAAGGGCATCACCGTGGTCGTGGCAGCCGGCAACTCCGGGCCCAAACCTCGCACGATCGGCAGTCCTGGTTCCTCGCCCCAGGTAATCACGGTAGGGGCCGTGGACCATGAGGATCGGGTGGTGGAATACAGTAGCCGTGGGCCGACGGCCCGCGGCTTGCTCAAACCAGACCTGGTGGCCCCGGGACATGAAATCACCGCCGCCCGGGCCACGGGGACCAGTCTGGGCGCAGTGGTAGATGCCTACTACACCCGGATGAGCGGTACTAGCATGGCCGCTCCCCTGATTTCAGGCCTATGTGCCCTTATGCGGGAACTCCAACCCGACCTTACCCCGCTGGAGATCAAGGATATCCTGCAGCTTCACTGTCTGGCCCTCAATCATCCGGCACCAGTCCAGGGGACCGGTCGCGTGAATGCATGGGCTGTGCTGCAGTCCCTGGCATCAGCACCAAAGCCAGCGCCTGCCAAGCCGACGGAAGACGCCTCAGAGCCTCCCCGGGTTCCAAGCACGGAGAATCCGGTTCCGGCATCCGGCTGCTTGGGCCGTCGGGCTGGCCGCATTCTGCAGTGGCTCCGTCCACTACCGTCCTAGCATCCCCCGCGGTCCCTGTGCCAGCCTGTCGTTCTAGCGCATATGTAATACCCTGTCATATTACTGGGCTGGGCAAAAGGCACATGCAGTTAGGGCATACACCCGGGCGACACGAGTCAATTCGGCCACTGCGACCTGTTCCTGAACCGTATGAGCACCGTGCGCATCAGGTCCATGTGTAATCGCCGGAATGCCTGCCCAAGAGGCATACAGATTGCCGTCATCAATGAAAGGTTTGTCACCAAAAGACAGAAACGATCCTGAATCGGCTTGATGGGCTTCCTGAAAAGCCTGGACGAAAGTGCTGTCTTTGGCCAGACGCAGGGCATCCCCCTGCAATTCCCAATCGAGTATGACCCGTACTCCGTGATCCGTAGCGCATTCTGTGACAACCTGTTGCAATTCCTGGTGGGCAGTCTCCTCGGCACCAGGTTCCGTCCAGCGCCTCGTACCTTCAACCAAACAGGTTTGCGGGGACTGGTTGTAGATTTCCCCGGCCTGTATCTGACCAATGAACAATGAATCAACCCCCGCTGCCGTAGACGGTCCAGCCTGCAGCATAGCTCCCAGTTGCTGAAGACGGGTTACAAGATCCACGCCGGCTGCAATCACATCAGGACAATCAGAAGGACGATGAATTTCGTGCATGGGAGGTTGATCACGTTCCAGAGTTATCTGGAAAATGGCCATACCTTTGCCGGCTGCTGGAATCCACTGGCAGAAATACTCGGGCAGCAGTACGGCATCTCCTGTAATGCCTTCACGTACCAGGGCACGAACCTGTCGCTTGTCCCCCCAAGGGCCTTCATGGTGGTCATGGGCGGTCAGCAGGACCGTACCGCTGGTCAGGACTCCCGTATCGCGCAGTACGCGCAGAGCTTCCACGGCCGCCGCAGTCCCCCCCTTCATATCCGAAGCGCCCGAGCCATAGAGAACACCCTCCTCCACTCGGGGTGGCACAAACGGCAAGTGGACTGTATCCAGATGACAGTCAAACTGAAGCGTGAATCCAGGTTTGCCTGTTTCATAACGGGCGACTACCGCTGGCGCAGATGGCCAGTCGGCGTCCGTTCGTGCCACCTTGAATCCGTCCTGCTCCAGTATGGAAGCCAGAGCATCCAGTGCCTTGCCCGCATCCCGGGTTGGGCTGGGAATCCTGATCAGATGCAGAGCTGTGTCCAGGAGACGATCAAGTTGGACTCCCTCTTGAATGGAAGCAATAATATCGGTAGTAAGTGTCATAGCCAATCACCTGAATACAGTCTCAGGGAACAAGAAGGTGGAGGGTTATCCCGACTAGACATTAGGATTATGTCCAGTTGCGGGAATCCGGGACTTCTAGCCAGCCGCCGCCCCGGCGAATTGAATCCTGACTGATCAGTCCCGGCAAGGTTATATCCATGGCAGTATCAATGTCAATGGGGCAAGAAATATCTCCCCGGACACTAGCAATGAAATCCTGAACGACAAAATAATCTCCCCCACCATGGCCCGCCGCCAAGGCTTGGGGTGGCGGATTGCGCCAAGGTTCCGGCAGGTATTCTTCTTCCAGGTCAACCAGATTTGTCCACTTGCGTTCAGCGGCAGGGAGCGCAGACAGCCAGACGCGTGGATACTGATCGTCACTGCGGGACGATTCGTAGGCACCTTCGGTTCCCTGCAAAGCATAGTTGAACATTCCGTGTGGCCGGTTGGACAGCATATCCACCCGAATCTTGATCAGGGCTTCCTGCCGGGTCTTGGCCAGCATGAGGCAAGTATCCTGATTCGCGTAGGTATCACCGCGGGGATCCCGATAGTGATGGCCACTACCCTGGCAACAGACACGCTCTACCCGATCGCCCGGCATCCACTGCAGAATTGGCCCCAGGCTATGCGTCCCATAAGTGATACCATCAACGCCTGTTTGCCAACGGCGGCGCCATGGTGTTATTTCGTTGAGAGAGCGGAGTTCATGCAGGTACTCACCTTCAGCATAATAAACCGTACCAAACAGACCTTGGTGCACCAGAGTGCGGATTAAAACATTAGGTTTGGTGTAAATAGCATTCTCGGACAGCATGTAGAGAGCCTCGGACTGTCTCTGGGCCTGGACCAACTCTTGACACTCCTGGAGTGATACCGCGGCTGTCACCTCACTGAGTACATGAATACCGTGATCCAGAGCCTGAATAGCTTGAGGCGCATGAAAGGGCATGGGAGTGCCGAGAATCACGGCGTCAAGCTCTGATTGGGAAAGCATCTCATCGTAGTCAACGAAAGTCTCGGTCACGCCAGATTCGTGGGCGATCCTCTGCAAAGCCACAGGATTGATATCGCACAAGGCATGAATGCGCGCATGAGGATGTCCATCAAAGGCAATGAAAAAATTGCCGCCGCGCCCGGCTGCTCCCACAATACCTACATTGAGTTTATCCAGCACAGTCATGGACTTCCTCCCCCCTTTCGTTAGCAGGGCACATCGTGATGAGGTCCTGTAACTTGCCCGATTGTCCTGAATCTTGTCCCAGCAGTCCGGCACTGTCAAACCCTTGCCGTTTAACCTGTACAGAGATTGGCTCCACGGGACCACCCTCACGGGCAACTGGGCTCCCTGGTCTCGTAGCGGACAGGCAAGTCCTCAAGAATTTTGCCGTTCCGCAAAAGGGCTAGGCAAAGACGACATCCCGAGATGACGGGACAGATGAGTTGTATAAGCAATCCGGGAATTCTGCGCCTGGGAATAATCAGGTGGAATGGGGCTTGTTCTGTCCTTCCTTCAGATAACCCCACATGCCACAGGCCTGTGAACCGTCTTTCATGACCAGCCGGATGGACCCTGGTCCAATGGCATCAAACTTCCTGAAACTCGAAACCTGACCGACTGTATTGGGTTTTCTTCCCTTGTCACGGACAGTTACAATGGAGCCTGCGTGTAGCCCGAACGCCCCTGAGCCTTCCGATCACCCACATCTCTTCTGTAATCTCCCCTCATTGTAAACAGGAACAATTCCCATGCAGACTACCCGTCCACCTTTCCGTAGCAAAGGTTACCTGGTATCCACTGACCATTATCTTGCCACAATGGCCGGACTGAGGATACTGGACCAGGGAGGTAATGCCGCTGACGCGGGTGTAGCCGCCGGGCTTTGCCTCAATGTAGTGGTACCTGAATCCGCGAATTTCGGTGGAGTCGCTCCCATCGTATTTGGGCCTGCTAATGGCAACCCTGTGGAAACCATCAGCGGTCTGGGCCGCTGGCCTAAAGCAGCCAACATCGAGTACTTCCAACACCATTTTGGTGGTGACATGCCGGAAGGTATTCCCCGCACGGTTACCCCCGCGGCGCCTGATGCCTGGCTGAGCGCATTAGCCAGATGGGGAACCATGACCTTTGAAGAGGTGATTCAGCCAGCTCTGGCACTGGCGCAGGAGGGTAGGCCGGTGGATGAAAGATTCCAGTTGGCACTTCAAGCACCTGCGATTCAGATGTACGAAACCACCGCAACCACGTTCCTGCCTCAGGGCAAACCACCTCCCGTAGGAAGCCTCTTCAGACAGCCAGACTTGGCCAATACTTTCTTGCGCATGATCGATGCCGAACGTCGCGCTGGCGGGGACCGGCGCACAGGTATCCGGGCCGCTCGGGACCTCATCTACCAGGGTGATATTGCCCGGGAGATTGCGGATTTCCACGCGCGTATGGACGGCCTCCTAGCCTATGAGGACCTGCGTGACTTTACGGTGCAGGTAGAGACCCCGGAAACCATTCGGTATCGCGATTTGGAGGTGTTTAGCTGTGGTCCCTGGTGTCAGGGCCCTTCTCTGTTGATGGCTCTGCGGATTCTGGAACATATGGATCTGAGGGCCCTGGGTCACAATACAGCCGACTATCTTCATGTGTTGCTGGAGACTCTCAAGCTGGTATTTGCCGATCGGGAAGCCTACTTTGGCGATCCGGGTTTTGTCAGAGTTCCCATGCAGGGACTCCTGCATCCCTCGTATGCCCATACGCGACGCAATGAGATAGACATGGCGAGGGCTGCTTCCTCTATGCCTTCGCCGGGTAACCCAGAGGACTATGAATCCAGCGAAAAAGGCACAGACTCCCTTGAATTCGCCAAAACCTTAAGGATCCCTGTCCCCGTAGGGAATGGAACCTGGGATAGCGATACCAGCTATCTTTGCGTAGTAGATGCCGAGGGCAACGCTTTTTCGGCCACACCTTCTGACGGCATAGGTGGAGCGGCCGTGGTGCCTGGTCTGGGTTTTCCTATCTCCCATCGGGGCACCCAAAGCTGGCTGGAGCCTTCCCATGCCTCGTCGCTCCAACCCGGGAAACGCCCGCGCCTGACCCCCAATCCGGCTTTAGCCCTGCGGGATGGCCGTCCGTATATGCCCTTCGGTTGTCCGGGAGGAGACGCTCAGGTACAGGGCATGTTGCAGGTTTTTCTTAATGTCGTGGAATTCGGTATGGATCCACAGACTGCTATTGAGGCACCCCGAGTCATATCCCACAGTTTTCCCAATTCGTTCTGGCCCCACATAAACCGGGATGGGGAAGTTACCGTGGAAACACGGATTAGGGAGGCTGTGAGGTCTGACCTGCAAGATAGGGGGCACGTGTTAGAAGAAGATGGAGACTGGAGTGGATTCGTAAGTCGGGTGTGCGCCATCACCGTGGATTCGGAATCCCGGATCCGGACGGCTGGTGCAGACCCACGTACAACTGCTTATGCAGCAGGCTGGTAGACCTGGATGCCTTTCTCCAGATCCGCAACTCCAGTCGTTTGGACCGCAGAAGAAGGCTCCGACAGATCCTCTGCGGTCCGTCCATGTAACCAGTCAAAGGCTTGACGGGACAGCCCCTGATCTGGAGTGGTTACGGGCAAACACCTCAGGGGAAAAGACGCGGAAGCCCTTGGCCTTGCTCCCCATCGGAGTCGCAGCCACCGATGAGTCAGCGGTTCGGTGGCCGACGGCTTTTACGGAGAAGAGTAGCGCCTCATCATCGCGGCTTCCGCCAGACTGTGCCAGGTCTGCACGGACTGGCGGTAGCGATCCCAGTGCGCAAAAATAGAGCCGAAATCCGTATCGGCGGCGGACAGTTCGGCAAATATGGCAGCGGATTCACTTTCCGCCGCGTCCATGAAATCATCTGGAAAGGGCAACAGCTCCAAGTCGGGTTCCTGCAGGAGTGTCTGGAGCGCCTCCGGATTTTTGACATCCCCCTCGGCCAGCATGCGGGTATTGACGGCGAAGGCGGCACAACGTATCGCCTCCTGATACTCCTCTGGCAGGGTGTGCCATTCCTGGAGATTGATCTGGACTTCCGCGGAAGCCCCGGGTTCCCACCAACCGGGATAATAATAGTAACGGGCCGCCCGTTGGAATTGCATCTTGAGGTCATCATAGGGACCAATCCACTCCGCGGCATCAATGGCGCCTGACTGCAGGGCTTGGAAAATCTCTCCGCCTGGCAAAACCTGTACGGTGACTCCCAGTCGATCCAGGATCTGGCCTCCCAACCCGGCAATGCGCATCTTCAGCCCCTGCAAGTCCGCCAGCGATCTGATTTCCCGGTTGAACCAGCCGCCCATCTGGACGCCCGAATTGCCCGCAGGAAACTGGATCACGCCAAAACGCTCTTCATAAAACTGCTGGAGCAGTTCCAGACCGCCACCGCCGTGAAACCAGCCGTCGTTTTGGCGGTCGTTCAGACCGAAGGGCAATCCGGTACCGAAGGCCGTGACCGGGCTCTTGCCCATGTAGTAGTAGGAAGCCGTATGACCACAGGGAACCGCTCCCTGTTCCACCACATTCAACACTTCCAGCGGGGGAGCTAATTCACCGGCGCTCCGAACTTCAATCTGAAACTTTCCTCCCGTGAGCTCGCCGACTACCTCCGCAAACAGTTGGGCTGAGCCATAGACCAGCTCGGCGGCTGGGGGCCAGCTGGTCGCCATTTGCCAATGCATGGTGGGAAGAGTGGGATCCTCCGCAACCGTGGCCGCGAGCTCCGCTGGGGGAATAGTACAGGCCGTGACTCCGGCGGTAGAGGCAACCAAGCCAGCCATGGTCATGAATTTCCTTCTTTGCATCTTCTGCCTCCTCCGACAAATTTATGGGTAAGCCGATTTCAATCTGGAAACTGGCTACTTCGAACCTGGATATGAGATTATAACTGCCCAGGGTAGCGCCTCTTCAACCGTCGTCCAGGATAGGGATGACAAGAAACAAGGGTGGGGAGCAAGGACAAAACGGCCCGACCAAGACCTCACTATCCGGAACGCGTGCAATCCAACCGCTACAGTGTCTGAAAAGGACAATGAGTGAAGATTAGGATAAGTCGGGAAGAATGGATACAGCCCCCGACTGAATCTTTGATTGTATGCCTGATAACTCAGGGGCGCTTCAGGAGGTGTAACGGGGATCCAGGAAATCCCTCAAGGCATCCCCCAGAAAGTTAACTGAGATAACGGTCAGGAAGATCATGATCCCGGGAAACGCCACGAGCCAAAGGTGGCCCTTCAGCATTTCAGCTTGGCCATGAGTCAGCAGGTTGCCCCATGAGGGCGTTGGGGGCTGCACCCCGAAGCCCAGAAAGCTCAAGCCGGATTCAGCCATGATAGCCCCCGCTACCCGCAGAGAGGCTGCGACAATTACCGGCGTCAAGGCATTGGGCAGAAGATGCCGCCATACAATCCGCACGGACCGTAGACCCAGGCTGCGAGCTGCCAGGATGAAATCCCGTTCCTTGAGAACCAGCAATTGACTCCGTACTTGGCGGGCAACACCCATCCAGGAAAGCAGGGCCAGAACCAGGACAATGCCAGGCACACCACCCCCCAATCTCCCCCAGTCAGTATCCAGGCTGCGCAGGAAGACTGTCATCAGTATGAGCACAAAAATACGGGGCAAGGATAGAAACATGTCTGTCAAGCGCATAACGACATTGTCTACCCAGCCCCCCTGCAAGCCAGCCAAGGCACCTAACAGAGTTCCCAGTCCCACCCCCATGAACGTCGCCATGAGTCCCACTGTCAGGGATATCCGGCCTCCATACAAGACCCGTGTGAGCAGGTCTCTGCCCAGATCGTCGGTCCCCATGGGATGTACCCAGGACGGGGGCAAGTACCTGTCGGGTATATTGGATTTGGCACTGTCGTAAGGTGATAGCCAGGGTACGGTCAAACAGGCCAAGACAATAACCAGCAGTACCAGGGCCCCAATGGTGGCTGGGGCATGCCGGACCAGCGAAGTCCAGGAAAACCGGGCAGTGCGGGATGCGGGAAAAAGCTCAGTCCTGACGATAGCTCGATTTCCTGTCACTCATAACGGATTCGCGGATCCAGATAGGCATAGACCATATCAGCCGCAAGATTAAACAGAATGATGAGCGCTGCATTAATGAGCACTATCCCCATCAACAGGGGAAAGTCCACCCTCTGCGCCGAACGATAAAACAGGCGTCCCATCCCTGGCCAGGAAAAGAGAGTTTCCGTGAACAGGGCACCCCCAAACAGTCCGGGCAGGTCCAGCGCCAGTACGGTGATGACGGGCAACAGAGCGTTCTTGACGATGTGGGGTGTCAGTATGCGCCGGAAACGCAAACCCTTGGCTTTGGCCGTCAGGATAAAATCACTGCCTAGTACTTCCAGCACTTGGCCGCGCATATAGCGGAGATAAGACCCGATACTGAAGACTGTTAGCATGGCCACCGGCAGGACGAGATGACGGACTCGCGCTCCCCACAGGATCCGGCTTTCTCCCAAGGGTTGCATACCCCCGCCAGGCAACAAAGGTTTGCAGTCCTCACAGGACCAGAAATGTGTCAGGGCAAAACCGGAAGCGGGGCTAACAGGACTGTTGAGCCACACATGGAAAACGATGATCAGAACCAGGCCAAACCAGAAAATGGGAATGGCCTGTCCCATGAAAGCCCCCAAATTGATCAGATGATCCAGCCAGGAATATTGGCGCAAGGCGGCCATGACGCCCAAGGGCAACGCTAATAGCAGTGTCAGGACCAGGGAAATTCCCATGAGTAGCAGCGTCCGGGGTAAACGCTCGCCTATCTCCTCCATGACGGGCCGCCGCGTGACCATGCTGAAACCCCAGTCTCCCACCAAAAGGCGAGATGCCCATTGCATATATCTTTGCCACATGGGTTTGTGCAGGCCCAGATCCTCCTCGAGCCGGGCCAGATCGTCAGGAGTTAGTTCGGGATTCTCTTCATAAGCCGCTAGCGGTCCACCCGGTGAAGCCTCAATGAGAGCAAAGGTGAACAGGCTAATGAGCAAAAGTAGAGGCACGGCCTGGAGCAAGCGGCGGATTAGATAGGTACTCATGAAACCTACCCCCACTTCCTTTCGTCCAGGCCTGCCTTCATGACCTTTAGGGCTGGCTGCTCTCCCCCACTATTCGATCAAATGCCATTCCTGTGCGTTCCAGGTTTCGTTGGACCAGGGATTGACCGCGAAACCTCCCACGTTGGTCCGGGCCAGATGCAGATCACCCCGATCATACAGATAGATATGAGGGAGATCAGCGTCGATCAATTCACATACCCGCTGATAGGCCTGTGCCCTGACGGCCGTATCCGGCGTTGCCCCGGCTTCTTCCAGACGCTGATCCGCTTCCAGATTGACCCAGCGGCTGTAATTGTTGCCTACACCATTGTTGTCAGCCGTCGGCATGCGTGAACTGTGGAAATAAGCTTCCATATGGGAGTGCGGATCGATTGAATCAGTCGTGGTGTACATCAAAATGTCAAATTTGCCGTGCTTACGGAAGGCACCGCTGGACCAGCTGCCAAAAAGTTGGGCACTGGGTACGTTTTCGATGTACAGTTCTACCCCGATTTCCGCCATCATTTCGATTAGCAGGACCTGTACATCCTCCCGCAACTGATTGCCTGAGGTAGTCTGAATCTTGAGACGCAGAGGATCACCCTGGGCCGCAAACAGACAGTCCTGACATTCGCGGATGCCATCTTCATCCAGATCCTCAAAACCGGCCTCGGACAGCAGAGCCCGAGCGGCATCAGGATCATAAGGCGAAGAGGGTATGGAACAGGCAGCCCATCCCATGCCAATCTCGCTAGTGGCCACATGCGTGGCCCCAAACAGCAAGTCATTCACAATGCCCTGCTTGTCTATACCCAGATTCAGGGCTTGCCGTACCCGTCGGTCTCCCAGCAGGGGATGAGGATTGTTCAGAGGATCAGGTGTCGCATCCAGTTCGGGATCCGCCAGATTGAGTAACAAGCGCTCCGTACGGGAACTGGGCCGTCCCTGCACTTGCACATCTGTACGATCCTGAAATTCGGGGGTATCAGCTTCAGTCAAATCACGCAATATGTGGATTTCCCCTGACAACGTCAAAGCCTTCCCCACTTCGCGGCTGGGAACGATGCGGACCACAATCTGGTCCACCATGGGTTTGTCCGGATATTCACGGTAATGTGGATTGGCTTCCAGGACGATATGGTCTCCTGATACCCACTCGGTCTGCCGAAAGGGACCGGTTCCCATCAGGTGCCAGTTGTAAATCCAGCGGGTCATGTTGGCTGGATCACCGGTAGCGTGTCTTGGCATAATGGCGTAAAAGAGTCCCAGAAACGGTGCATAGAACTCGGCAAACTGGATCGTGACATTGTAGTCATCCTCACAGGTTACCGACTCGATGCGATCCCATCCGGTGCGCCGCACGGCCCCACTATCGGGATGTATGACGGCTTCGTAGGTGAACAGGACATCATCGCAGGTAAAGGGCGTACCATCAGACCACAGAATGTCATCCCGCAACTGGTACCGCAGGAGCAACCCATCTGCCGAAACACCTCCGTTGTCCACGGTGGGCACACGGGTAGCCAGTTCTGGCAGACTATTGCCTTCCGGATCCAACCCCAGTAGTCCTTCTACCACCAACGAGCGCACTTCACTGGCAACTGTCTGGGAAGCCAAGTAAGGATTCAGGATGGCCGGTTCCTGGTACAAGCCGTAAACGATACGGCTCTTTTCCATCGGTACCGGAACCGGGACTTCCACCTCTACTTCGCGCACAACCTCCACTTCGCGGGTCACCTGTACTTCAATAATCTCGGGTTCTGGCGTTGTAGTCTGCTGTGCAGCGCATGCAGCCAGGAGAAGCACGATGCTAGCAAGACCGAGGCGCAAACCAGCCTGGTATACTTTAAGGTTCATAAGAGCGAATTTCTCCCTGTCGCCAAGTAACTAAAACCAAGGATATCGTCGGCCTTTATTGCCAAGTAAATTTGCGGACGTCGCTGCTGAGACTGGCAGACTGCAGTTCCCGCGGTGACCCGGGAATGCCAGGCGCCACTACGCGGACAACGGTTACCTGCCACAGGTATTCCTGGGTGTTGCCTTCAGGAGGAGCAAAGGTGGTTTCCAAGAGAAAACTCGTAGCCTTGGTCCAGACCGGAACGGGCTCTTCATCTTCAGGATTGGCTGTCCAGACCCGCAGGACATACCATTCATTGGGAGCCAGTAATCCTGCACTTAACCACCGGAACCAGACTGAATCCTTACGGGATACCAAGGCCCCATTGGCCGGTCCCAGCAACCGGGGACTGGCATAGATCGCGTTGGTGGTGCGGGGCGCCAGATCACTGGATCCCAATACCTCTTGGGACAGACGAGGAATCGGGATCACCAGCAGGTCACCCTTGTGCAGAATGGAGTCAGGACCCAGGTTGTTGGCAGTAAAGATGGCATCCGGCTCCGTTCCGAATCGGTAGGCAATACTGATTATGCTATCTCCTGCCTGAACATTGTAAACAAAGGGGGTAATCCATTGCGGTGTGGAAGTAGTGCCGGGGGTGCTTACCTCCAAAGTGTGACCTGGAATGGTTAGTACCGTACCGGGATGAATAGTCGTACTCTCCAGGCGATTCACCCGCATGAGTTCCGTGACATCTACACTGTACCGGTTGGCAATATACAGAAGAACTTCACCCGGCTGTACAACATGCTTCAGAGGCTCAGGTGTAGCTACTATGGGTGTAGGAACGGTGGGCACCGGCGTTGGTGTGGGTACAGGTGTTGGTGTGGGTACAGGTAATGTGGGAGGCAGCACCGTGATTTCCGGTGTCTCCACAGTAACGCTCCCGTCCTCACGTCGTAGAAACTGCCAGACCAGAAGTCCCGCCAGGATCGCGATGATGAGAAAGGATAGATCTGGACGCCAGCGGATAGGAAAAGGAAAGGTACGGACTTTCAGAGCCCGTCCACACATAAAGCAGGTAGTGGCCTGCTGCGCTACCCGTGCACCACAATGGGGACACCTTCTTGGCTCCAAGAGCGACACATCCTGTCGCGAGGATGACATGGTTACCTTCGATGACGAAACAGACCCAACAGCGGCCTGGACCCATTTCCTGTCACAATGGGCTTCTTCTGCACCACCGTGGACCGCCTTCGCATGCCTGCAATCCCTGAACCCCGATTACCAGGGGTCAGGAGATCCAAGCCACTGAAAAAATCCTTGTCCTCTTTGCAACCTCACGCCAGTTAGTCTTCTGTCTGTGACAACAGAAGAGCAAGCAAATGACCAATATCAGTAGTACTCAGCTTGTCAGCAAAGTCTTCCGGCATCACACCCGTATCAAACCGTCTCACGACAGAGGCATTGGGTGACATGATGCTGTTGTAGAGATAGAGAGCTGGCCCTTCCTCATCCTCCCGGCCCACCGCGGTATTGCCAATATCATACCAACTCGGTCCAGACAGGATTTCCCCCTCCACCAGACTGTGACATCCGGCACAGCCCTGTAACTCAGAGATCTCCATCCCTTCCACGGGGTCCCCAGCTTCAATGGCAGCTACCACGTCGTCAGGCAGTCCCGCCATCACTTCGTCCTGAGTCAGTTCAGCCAGTTTGGGGATTACCTTGACCACCAAGACAATCCCTTCCTCGGTACGGGCAACCATGGCCGGTGAAATTAGTTGGGCGGTTGGATTGGGTGCACAGGCGGCCACCAGAGCCGCCATCAGACCCACCCACAGGCAAAGACCAAGGATTCGGAATTCGCGTTGTATCACTATTCTTTGACTACCTGACAAGAAAAATGAACGAATCTCTGAAACTGACAAAGTGTAGCACAGAATCGAGTGGTTCCGTGCTTGGTCCGCCCTGGAGATTCGATGTTGATGGGATTGAGGCAACCTGTTGATTGGAGCTCAGGCAATGCCTGCCTTGTGGGCCCCTGAAGCTGGCCCCCGCACCTGCCGTGCCAGATACAGGGCGATCGCGGCCGCATGGGAGGCATTGAAGCTTGTGATTTGGCCTTGCATGGCCAACCACATCAGGAAATCACACTGTTCCCGAACCAGCCGCGACAGCCCTGATCCCTCATGGCCCACAACCAGAGCCAGGGCCCGGTCCAAATCAAGACAGGCAATATTCTGCGCCTGTGACTCATCGGACTCCAGGCCAGCGATCCAGACCCCACGTTTCTGTAACTCGGCCATGGTCCGGGGCAAGTTCGTAACTTGCGCCACCAGCATGTGTTCCAGGGCTCCGGCACTGGTCAGACTGACAGCAGGAGATAGCGGACAGGCCCGTCTCTTGGGCGTTATCACACCATGTACGCCGCAGACTTCCGCCGACCGGATAATGGCCCCCATGTTATGGGGGTCCTGTACATGGTCCAGAATGAGCAGTAGAGGCAACTCCTGTTGCTGCTCACTGAAGGCCCACATCTGGTCCAGGGACGCCAGTGGCAGGGGGCCAGCTTCGAGTGCTACCCCCTGGTGGTGCGAACCTGCTCTATCCAGAGTCTGGAATACGCCCTGCTTGGTCTGTCGGACAGTCACTCCCTGCTTGCGCGCCAAGTCGCACAAAGCAGCGTGGGTACTACGCCCTTGCGTGGTCTGGCGAGTCCACAAACAACCAAAACGTCGTCTCCTGGCTCTTAGCGCTTCCCGTACCGCATGGGTGCCAAAAAGCAAGTCAGTCATGCATCCACAACACGCCGCCAGGTCGTACCGTCGGGACCATCTTCCAACGCCACACCCAGTTCCAGCAACCGATCCCGGAGGTGATCCGCCAATGCATATTCCTTGGCGGTACGCAGACTGGCTCGAGTCTCGATCAGGAGATCGATCAGGTGGAAGGCAAGATCACCGACTTCTGCATCCGCCGGTTTGGCTGCCATCAGGGAGAAACCCAGTACTTCCATTAGTTCCCGGACCGTGTCCTGGGCGGTGTCAAAAAACAGTCCTCCTGTCCCTTGTGCCCGGGCTGTGTTGATAGCTCGGACCAGTTCAAAAACCGCGGCAATAGCCGCACTGGTATTGAGGTCATCATCCATGTGGGATTTGAAGGCCTGACGGGCCTGCTCAGTGGCCTGGCGTAACTGATCAGCGGCCTCACCCGTAGTCTGTGTTCCTGTAGCTGGGCGCAAGCCCTGCTGAATGCGTGACAATCCCCGGCGCGCTGCCGCCACAATCTCGTCAGAGTACTGGACAGGTTTACGATAGTGGCCCTGCAGGATTATCATCCGTAGGGCATTGGCTTCATACCGGTCCAGAAAGTCCTCGATGGTAATCAGGTTACCCAGCGACTTGCTCATTTTGGTCCCGGCCAATTGCATCATGCCGTTGTGCACCCAGTATTTGGCAAAGGGTTGACCGGTAAGACTCTCACTCTGGGCAATTTCGTTTTCGTGGTGCGGGAAAATCAGGTCGTTGCCTCCGCCATGGATATCAATGGAATCCCCCAAATGGTGGCGGCACATGGACGTGCATTCAATATGCCAGCCGGGACGTCCAGGACCCCACGGGCTTTCCCAGAAAGGCTCTCCGGGTTTCGCCTTTTTCCACAGGGCAAAATCCGCGGCATCTTCTTTCGTATCTCCCTCTTCGACTCGTGTTCCAGTCCGGGCTTCCTGCAGTGAACGGCGGCTCAGTTTGCCATAATCCTCATCCCGCTGGACGCGGAAATATACACTGCCATTCAGGGAATAGGCATAGCCGCTTTCACCCAGTTCTGCAATGTCCGCCAGGATATTGGGAATCTCAGTCGTGACGCGGGTGTATTCATCGGCTGGCTTGACATTCAGTTCCTGCAGATGCTCCAGATAACGCTGCGTGTAGAATTCAGCCAGCTCAAACGGATCCCGATCTGTTTCCTGGGCCCGTACGATGATTTTGTCATCTACATCGGTAAAATTGGTGACGTATGTGACTTGATACCCCTGGTATTCCAGGTAACGCCGAATTACATCAAACACAATTGCACTCATGGCATGTCCAATATGAGCATCCGCGTAGACGGTGGGGCCACATACATACATGCGCACTTTACCCTCTTCCAGTGGCTCAAAGGGCTCCAGCGTGCGACCCAACGTGTTATACAAATGCAATGCCATCGTGAATCCCCCGCGATGCCTCGGGCATATTCCTATCAGTCCATTGTAAGATCCGCGGGAAAATAGCGCCAAAGAAGGAACCTGGGCTTTAGGAACTCGGGGCTTTCTGCCCCGATCCCGTTACCGGAGCCGCGACGCCAATGAGGATGCGGGAGTACCAATGGGCACGGTCATACAGGCTCCGGGGGGATAATCTGTTAGGGTAAAGCCATGCAGTGGAGTGGTTTCAGCCTGTTGAGCTGTCACTCGTCCCTTCCTTTCTCTCATTTCTTCCCTTGGTTACTTATATGGAACAGGTCAGATTCTTTACCGACCAGATACTTAACAATGTGCGGAAGGTCATTATTGGCAAGGACGAGCAGATCAAACTGACTCTGCTGGCCCTGCTTTGCGAAGGACACGTCATGATCGAGGATGTGCCCGGTGTAGGCAAAACCATGCTGGCCCGAGCCATTGCCCGGAGCATTGGAGGCACCTTCAACCGTGTCCAGTTTACGCCAGACATGTTACCCAGCGATATCACAGGGGTCAGTATCTTCAATCAGAAGACTCTGGAATTCGAGTTTCGTCCCGGCCCCATCATGGCGCAGATCGTCCTTACAGACGAAATCAACCGGGCCACCCCCAAGACTCAGTCGGCCTTGCTGGAAGCCATGGAGGAACAGCAGATTACCGTCGACAATCAGACCTACACCTTGCAGCGTCCCTTCATTGTCCTGGCGACCCAAAACCCCATTGAATATGAAGGAACCTTTCCCTTGCCGGAAGCACAGGTGGATCGTTTCATGCTCCGTATCCACCTGGGATATCCTGCCAAGCAACAGGAAATGAACATCCTGACTCTGCAGCAGGAAGAACATCCCATCACGCAATTGGCACAGGTGGCGGACATTGACGAATTGATGGCAGCACAAAAGGCTGTGAAGCAAGTGTACGTCAGTGATCCCGTACGTGAATATATCGTGTCACTGGTTTTGGCGACGAGGGAACATCCGGATCTGTACCTGGGTGCCAGTCCCCGGGGCAGTCTCGCTCTGTTCAAGACTGCCCGGGCTTGGGCTGCTCTGGAAGACCGTGACTTTGTGATACCCGATGATGTCAAGAGGCTTGCTCCTCCCACCTTGGCCCATCGCCTCATTACCAGCCCATCGGCCAGGATAAAGGGAGTGGATTCCACCCAGATTGTTCAGGACGTCCTGCGGTCTACCGCAGTGCCGGGAGCAGACACATTCATACGGTAGCGTGAGAGAGAGTTGATGCAGCGCCGTCTGCTGTACCTGATCCTGGCCATCATTCTCCTTTGGATCCTGGCCCTCAATTCCAACCTTCCTGCTGGACGCTCCTTTTTCTCCTCTCTGGCCTATCTGGGTACAGGGGGCCTGATTCTGAGTTACGTTTGGTCCCGTCTCAGCATTGGCGCAGTTGAGATCCGGCGCTTCACCCGTTCCCGACACAGTCAGATTGGCCAACGGGTGGATGAACTGTTTGAATTGACCAACCACTCCCGCACCCCGAAATTGTGGCTGGAACTGACAGACTTTTCTACACTGCCTGCCCATGACTCCAGTCGTATTGTCAGCAATCTGATGCGGGGCAGTCGTCGGCGCTGGCAAGTCCGTACGCAATGCATGGTGCGGGGCCGCTATCAATTGGGACCTCTGCGCCTACGCAGCAGTGACCCGCTGGGACTCTTCGTACAGGAACAATATCTAGCGACGCAGACTCCCATTATCGTGTATCCCTACACGGTGGAACTACCCAATTTTGCTCCCGTAATCTCTGATCTGGCCGGTGATGAACGTATTCGGTTACGTACGCACATCATCACGACCAACGCCTCCAGCGTAAGGGACTACGCACCCGGTGACAGCCAGAACCGAATTCACTGGCTCAGTACCGCCCGCACCGGACGCCTCATTACAAAGGAATTCGAGCTAGATCCCAGCGCGCATGTGTGGGTCTACCTGGATCTGTACCAACAACCTGAAATCAGTCTGCCTTGGACACAGGAGAACGAAATCCTGACCCCTTTCTCCTTCCGGATGCGTCCTTATTTCCCCAAACCCAGAGAGGTGGAATTGCCCCCAAGTACCACAGAGTATGCTGTCACCGTAGCCGCCAGCATATTACGTCATTTCATTCAACGGAACCGGGCGGTTGGTTTGGCGGCCTACGGCCAGACCCATGTATCCCTGCCCGTGGACCGGGGTGAACGCCAGTTGCTTCGCATGCTGGAAACCTTGGCGGTGCTGGAAGCGGAGGGAGAAGTCGCTTTGGCGGATTTCATCTTGGCTGATGGCATCCACTTGAGCCGCAGTGAAACCCTGATTGTGGTGACGGCCGATCCCGATCCGCGTTGGGTGTATGCTCTCCGCGAATTGCGTTCCCGGGGAACGCACAGTCTGGCCATCGTGATTGACAGCCAGACGTTTGACGAAAGAGTGAACTTGAAGCCGGTATGGGTAGAACTCCAAGCGGCTAAGATTCCCCATTACAGGGTTGCCAAGGATCAGAAACTGGATCAGGCCTTGGCGCGGGAAGTACCCAGGGAAATTCCCCTATAAGTAAATTGGCTTTGAGCCGCTCTGGCGGAGTCATGGCCTGGGGATTGCCTTTCAACAAGATCCCTTTGCCTCAGCTTCATAAGTCACTCACATTTCCTCGTTACATTAAGGGAAGTTCGCGATTGGTCGAACAATATACAAAGGCGAGGAATACAGATGAAGACTCGTAGTTCAACAAAACTGGCTTTCATTCTCATCACTGTGGTAACTCTAATCATAGCCAGTGTAGGTGCCGTAATAGCCTTGGAGAGTTCATCCAATGATGACAACCAACGTTTCATTACCCCGCGCCTTGGGCCAGAAGGACAGTCGTACCCTTTTCGTAACAGAGCGTGGGAACCCGAACAGATACAGGAAGTCACAAACATTCTGAATCGTGATGCCCTACTTGCGGCCACCGCGAACCAATTGGGCATCGCTGTCCTTGACCTGCAGGAAGCCCTGCAGGGGGCCATGGATCAGCTACTCGCGGAGGCAGTGGACACAGGTATCATCACTCAAGACCAAGCCGACTCCTTCTCTCCTTGGCCCACAGACCCATGGAGGCTACATCCCACTTATGGTCGTCCCGGGTTTCATGAATCGAATATGAGACCGTACCTTGAATCAGTTCTGGACGAGGAGGTTCTTGTGGAAAAGACGGCCGCGCTCCTGGACATCCCGGCCACTGACCTGCAGACTGCCTGGGAGAACGGCAGCCTGCAAGATCTGCTGGACGAACATGAGACGGATTATCAGTCCTTGAGAAAGGCTATGCTGAGCGCCAGAGACCAGATCATCGCCGAGGCTGTGGCGGCCGGTACCCTCACCCAGGAAGACGCCGATCGCTTGCAAACAGGGGCAAGGGGTTCATTCCGACCCCATAGACACGGCTTGGGGTTCTATCGTTTCCCGGACAGGGACTCGGATTCGGTCCCCAATTCCTGAGTGCTGAACATTTCATTGGTCCTTCGGCCATGCTTGCCGAAGGACCAGGCATTACCTGGGGGTACTGCGGACAGACCAGATTGGCGGTCCAAGCAATACACAAGGAGCGCCAAGGCTGAAACCACGCTGTGTTATGGCTTCCATAAAAATACGTGCTCCTTGATGTCCTCTGTTCTCTGCATTCCGCGAAACAAGCGCGGTTATGCATGAAATCGTATGGGATTATCTTGAGGAGGACCCCTACAGATCTTGCGGAACTCCGCGGTAGAACCTACAGGCTGGATCAGGAATGTTTGCCATGACGGGATAAGTGAAGAGCGCCGCTGTTCGAGATAGGCGCCGGTCAACCTCAGGCGACTTGCCGGATTCAAGCTTGCCCCCGGATGCCCGTAACCACGCATCCGGATCTTGGTATGGCCTAATAATTCCTCCTGGACTGGGTCACAGGTCAGTACGGGGCAAGTCCACGATTACAAGACCCAGGCACTCCCACCTTGGAGTCCAATCACCTTCTGGAGTCTGCTATTGCGGTGGTGGTCTGCCTCTGCACAGGATTGCGGAATTCCCGTGTGAAAAATACCTTCTTGGTGGAACAGGGGGTACTGTGATGGACTTCATCGCCTCTCAGGCTCATATCACTTTTCTTCCTGAATCACCATACCCAGCACCAGTCCCCCGAATTCCAGATTGGTATTTATGTTGGTTCCATATTGGCTTATCAACGCCTGAACCGGATCCGCGTTGCTGTCCGTCCAGGTGTAGTAGAAGTTGTAGCCGATAAGACCGAAGCTGGCTTGGGGATTGGGATAATCGAACCGGTTGTTGGCCAGTACCCCCGTATCCGCCTGGAAACGTACGCGAGTATTCACCGTAAGGGAACTTACCGGACTGATCACCTGATTCATTTGGTTTTCCGCCCAGGCTTCCAGCGTAAGGGTTTCGTCCCGCGTGAAGATTGCCGGAGGAAAGTCATATACCTGATCAGGGGGCAAGGCAAACAGACGACGTCCAGGTTCCGGATCACTGCCTTTCTTGTTGAGCCACGCAGTTTCGATCAGATTGGTATAGGTCAAGGGAAGATCGACGGCTGCAGCCTCATATTGGGTGGGGGAGATCTGTCTTAAATCCCTGATCAGGAGCGGTGTTCCTCTCCGTACATAGAACCCATCTTCACTGGGACCATCGTTGGGTTTCGGTACGAAGTATTCATCCCAGATTGCCTCTCCGCTTTCGTGTAGCGCAGGCAAAGCCCCATCGGCATGCCGATTCGACCTGCGCATGGTAGAAAAGGGATGGTGGGCACCGATCTGCGCATCCACAGCTCCCATCATGAAGGTTCGGGCGGCAAAACCCCGCTGAAAGTAGTAGGGATCAGTCCAGCCCAAGGCGAAAATCATGCCTTCATCGTAGAGGGATTCTTCCCAAGTGGCGGCGCTGAAGCCCAGCACATCGTCACCATTGTTATCCAGCACCCGGATCCGGAAATGGGAGAAACCAGCATCCTCCGGATCGTAGTCTCCGTTATGCCTGAGCCCTATCCGGAAACGGACCGTTCGGGGATAGGACTGATTGCTGGTCTCAAAGTAGTAGTTTTCGAAGTTATGCCGAAACCCCAGGTAGTAAAAGGTGCCCTGGCTCTTCTGAATAAATGTCTGCTCTTCGATAGCAGTCTGGATTTCATCTCTCACCAATATACGATTGCCGAAACGATTGCTTAGGCCGTCTGGATTCGTGACCAGATAAAAGGGTGATGAGAAACTGGGTTTGGCCACACCCGACGTAAACTCTGAGGAATCAGACGACTCCGGTTCACTCCTGAGAGAAGGTGGACACCGGGTTACGCCCGTAGCCTCAGAGCTGCTCTCCTTGAGCGGTTGGGAACTTACCCAGCTGTCAATGCCGCCAATTGTGAGCAGGCAAACTAACCACAGGAACCTGATAGCTTGACGCATCTCAAAATCTCTGTCTTTTCTCCCTTGCTTACTCCAGGGGCACCCGGGATATTGGTCCAGTGTCCCCTTCACTGACCGAGCTGCCGTATCCGCTCCAGAGGCTCAACAGCGAAAGCGGTTGCAGCTTCATATCTGCTCCTGTTGCCAAACCCATGGCGGTCGGCCAACTCAAGCCGTCGGCCCTGCACAATATGCTTGTCTGGACACACAGATATTGGCGTGTAGGCGGGCCTGCTTGCCCGAATCTGTGAATGCTGCCAGAGATCAGGCACAGCAGAACGAACGGGATCGGTGTGGCCGGTAGAACATGCAAGACGGATCGTCTGTTGCCACCGTTGTCCAAGAGCAACACCAACACGGAAGTCCGAACGACTTGGGCCCCAACCTTATTATCAGATCTGTCTCAGGCTCTACCCTATGCCCCGACATGGTCAAACTGTACCAGAAGCTTGGCCGGACTCCAATCCAGCAGAGGCAACAGGCAAGGCCAGAACTACCTTCAAACCATGCGGTTCCATGTTTTCGGCCCAGGCGGATCCCCCATGTGCTTGCATGAGCGAGGAGACAATGGCCAGTCCAATGCCAGATCCACTTTGATGCTGACCGCGCGCCTTGTCCGCCCGGTAGAAACGATCAAATATTCGCGTCAGGTCCTCGGGAGGCACACCTGGTCCTTCATCGGACACCGCAATCCGTACATAGTCCAGCTCAGCTTCCGCCTGGATTGTCACTACGCTGTCGCCCGGAGCATACTGAAAAACATTATCTGCCAGATTTCCCAAAGCCTGAATGATTCGTTCGGCATCCACATCCACATCCGGAAGGGAGTCTGGCACGAGACATCGGAGTGAGAGGTCCAACCGGCTGGCGGCTACTTCATACATTTTCACAAACCGTTCAATTAACTCGGCAGGTGCGATCTGCTCTCTGTTCAGTTGAATCCGGCTCGCGTCAGCCACTTCCAGCAAATGCAGGTTTCGGGCCAGGGCCTCCAGCCGTCCCGATTCTTGCAGAATAACATCAAGATTCTCATCCGTGCGATCCAGAACCTTGTCTCGCATGGCTTCCGCCAGCCCCCTGATCACGACAATGGGCTGGGCCAGGTCGTGGATAATGTCCTGCGTCATCTGCCGCTTTTGCTGTTGTGACTCCTGTAATTGGGCGCTCATCCTATTGAAGGCCCGGGCCAGGACACCGATCTCATCCTGTGATCGTTCAGGCACCCGGTATTCCAGATCTCCGGTCGCCACTGCACGTGTAGCCCTCGTGAGTTCCTGCAAGGGCTGGGTTATTCGTTTGCTTATGAAGACACCGGATACCCCAGCGGCTAATAGAATGGCCCCAAAGCCCAGGAACGCCAAAGGTGACTGGGCAGTCAGGGGCCGGGAGGGTCGGTCCAAGGCAGGGGGCACCTTCACGACACGCAGATAACCCACAATCTTTCCGTCAGAAAGAATCACTTTTTCAGGTACGGCATAAACTTGCCAGTTACGCAAGAACCGTGCTCGGTCCCGGTGTCCAAGCTCAACAATGGGCTTATGGTTCTGGTCCAAGAGCTGAACATACGCTGGCAAGGGAGGTTCGCCATCTCCCTTCTGCCAGGCTCCATTGTTGTCTTCATAGAACGCAGCCAGTTCTTCCACTATTTGGGGAAGACGTTCCATCTGAAAACGGCGGAAATCCCGCAAGGCATGGGTGTTCCACATGCCCAGGGCTGCGGCCAGCAGGATGCCCGTAATGGCAATGGATACAAATGCCAAGCTTAACTTGCCATGCAAGGACATTAGGGTCTCAAGTCAAGTCTGACCTTCCAGCATCTGATAACCAACACCATACACTGTGGAAATATAGCTGGAGCCCGACGGTGAGGGATCGATCTTGGCCCGCAGGTTCTTGATGTGGACATCTACGGATCTCTCAAAGCCAGACGTGACTTCGTAAACGTCGCCAAACATCCGGTCCATGAGATAGGCCCTTGACAATACCCGACCCCGGGATTCCACGAGAGCAGCCAACAGTTCAAATTCCGCCCGGGTCAGGTTGATCTTCTCTCCTTTTACCGTCACCTGGAATCGTGTACGGTCAACGATGATATCGCCGGCCTGACTGACTGTGCTTCGCTCCCCTGGGTGGCTCCGACGGAGAACGGCCTTGACTCTGGCTGTCAGTTCGCTCATGCTGAAAGGCTTGGTCAGGTAGTCATCGGCTCCCAGATTGAATCCCATCAGCAAGTCCATTTCTTCCATGCGAGCGGTAAGAAATATTACGGGTGTATCATGCCGCGCGCGCAGTTCCTGCATGAAACTGAAGCCGTCCATATTTGGCATCATCACATCCAGCAGAATGAGATCGGGTGTGCGTGCACTAACGCGATTGAGGGCTTGCTGGCCATCCTCGGCTGTGGTCACCACAAACCCTTGCTCCACCAGATATTGTTCCAGCAGATTCGTGATCTGCGGATTGTCGTCTACTACCAGAATATGGGAGGACATTCCGTACTACGCAGAATGAAACAGGGAGGATCGTACTCGCAACATGAGCATAAGCCTCAGCGGACAACAAGAACTCTTGCTGTCCGCTGACTCAAAGTTTTCAGTAAATCTGCCTTAATTCAGTTATTCCAGCATGGTAAGAAACTGCAGAATCAGATCCTCCGAAACGAGGCCCTGTTCCAGAGCCACAGCAAGCATGGGACCAGCGGTGCTTACAAGATGTCCCAGCATCACTTCATCCTGTACCAGGTCCTCCAAGGGCATGCCTGTCATGGTCTCAACCATGTCAGAAACTCTGGGCCAGAACAGTTCTGCCATGGGCAGCAGACTTTGCACAATCGCTGGATCCTGTAGAACCAGAGCCATCTTAGCCGTGAGTTCGCTATGATCCAGACTTGTGCCCACGTCCGTTGAACCGACCCCGTTCTTCATTCGTTTCATCGATCCTGGGTGTTGGCGGCCAAACGGATGGCCATCTACATCATCAGCCATATAGTCCGCTTTCAGAGCCATCCAATCATCCATTCCATCTACATAGAATCGCTTGATTATCACGACTTCCCTCAGTTCAGGTTTACCGCTGTAAGAACGGCCAGCTCCCGGTCTGGAGGGAAACTCTCCTTTTCGGTCCATTTTCCCGCGTGTAATAAGCTCGGATCGGTTCTTCTGGAGATATTCCGTCGGGTAATTCATGCCTTTGGTATCTGCCATTCTTGTTCCCAGGGCCTTGACCAGAAAGAGAAACTTATCCACTTCCTCTGGTGTTAAACCAAATTCGTCTCCAATGCGGTAGAGAGGATTGCCACCCCTGTGGGCTGTATCCCGCCAGGAACGGTGTGACCAGGTCCCCTGCGTTCTCGAATGGCTCGCAGAGGGCTCCGGTTCGTCCTTGTCATTCTCCTGGGCCAGCACAGTTCCAGTTGTCAGCAGACTCGATAACAGGATCGTGGCCAATATTGAACCAAGTATCCTAAATGCAGATCTATTTCGTTGCAGTTTCACCGTTGTACTCCTTTTCAAGGTTTCTTCGTGAGGAAGCAGATGTCTCCCTATGGTGGATATTCTCCTCAACCAATGTGAAGAAAATATGAAGCCAATCAGGGGAAATCGTGCAGGTCTTCCTAT
This sequence comes from Anaerolineales bacterium, assembly GCA_034422235.1. Taxonomy (GTDB): domain Bacteria; phylum Chloroflexota; class Anaerolineae; order Caldilineales; family Caldilineaceae; genus Bin34. The sequence goes on from DAOUJU010000024.1 coordinate 54,890, forward strand.
CCCTGCTGGTACCAGATGACCACCCGTGTCCGTGTACAATGGGTGGCCATGATATCGCAAGCCTAAGATATCCCCCTGGTACGTTGGACATTGGAAGACAAAGATAAGTCATGGAACTGGGACTAGGACTCTACCGGCATATGTTAAAACCCGATAATTATCGGTTTGCCCGGCAGGCAGGAGCTGCCCATATCGTAGCTCACCTGACCGACTATTTCAGTGCTGGCCCCAGGATTACCACCCAAGCAGATGACGGCTGGGGATGGGCTGACCCGGATATGGAACCCTGGTCTGTGGAGGCCCTCGTGAATCTGAGGCAATCCATTGAACAGGAAGGCCTGAAACTGGCCGCATTGGAGAATTTCAATCCCGCCCACTGGTATGACATCTTGCTGGATGGCCCGGCCCGAGATGTGCAGGTCCAGACGATTCAGCAGATTATCCGTAATCTGGGTCAGGCCGGGATTCCGGTCATGGGCTACAACTTCAGTATTGCGGGTGTTTGGGGGCACGTGGAAGGCCCCTATGCCCGAGGTGGAGCCATGTCCGTAGGGTTTCTGGGACCACAAGGACCCGCGGAAACTCCCATTGCCCAAGGTACCGTATGGAACATGATCTACGACAAGAAAGCCCCAGAGGGTGTATTGGCTCCCATTTCGCACGACGAACTCTGGGCTCGGTTGGCGCGTTTCCTGGATGAGATCCTGCCTGTGGCCGAGGAAGCAGGGGTAACCCTGGCCCTGCACCCGGATGACCCACCCATGCCTACACTACGAAATTCCCCTCGTCTGGTATATCAACCTCATATGTATCAGCGAGCCCTGGATTTGCATCCCAGTTCCCGCAATCAACTGGAATTCTGTATTGGTTCGCTGGCCGAGATGACCGAGGGTGACATCTATCAGGCCACGGATCACTTCAGTCGGCAGGGAGCTGTGGCCTATGTACACTTCCGCAATGTAAGAGGGAAAGTCCCCCACTACCACGAAGTATTCGTGGATGAAGGGGATGTAGACATGAAACATATCATCCGTATCCTGGACCGGAATGGTTTTGACGGTGTCCTAATCCCAGATCACACCCCTCAGATGACCTGTGACGCGTCCTGGCATGCCGGCATGGCTTATGCCTTGGGTTATATGCGGGGCATTCTGGAAATGACCTTGGCCAGCCCTTGAGAATTCCTGTTTCCTTACCACGTCCAAACTGTACCTGCTGTCCTCAGTCTCGGCAACCTGGGCACGGCTGAATACATCTGGCCTGATGTAGGCTGAAGCCAAGGCGGATTCATATTGCATGGGCATGAGCCGATTACTATTTCAGAGCGTTCTCTTCCGATTTGTATTTGTCGTCTGGTCAGGTTCCACTCGCTATAAACCAAGAACATTGAAATGCCTACTGAACAACGAACACCACAATGGGAAGTCACTTGTCGCTCCCTGGCTGACGAACGGGCACGGCTGGAAGAGGAAACAGAATGGGGCGTATCATCCGGGAATCCAGTTCCCTATCGATTTCGTTGGGAACATGTATGTGATGTCGTCAAAGGGGCCCGATTCCTGGCTACAGAACTCACGGCTGATCCTGACATAGCCGTGGCCTCGGCCTGGCTGCACGATATTTGTAAGACGCAACCATCCCATGGCGCCCGTGGCGCCGAGGAGGCTCAGCTGGTATTGGCCCAGACCGACTTCCCTCACGCCAAGATCCCTGGTGTGGCCCATGCCATACGACATCACGCAGGCCTTTTTCGGCCCCAAGGGGCGGAACCCTTGCAACCCCTGGAAACCGCCATTCTCTGGGATGCGGACAAACTATCCAAGTTGGGTATACCGCAGATCGCAGCCATTCTATCTTCCAATTGGGCCCAAGGCAAGACGATGCCTGAGCGGCATACATTGGTCAGGGAGTATGTCCATGAATGGATTGATCGCACTGCAGAGAGCATGAATACATCCTTGTCCCGCAAGATTGCCCGGGTACGGTATCAGGAGATGGTCCAATTTGTGCAGATATGGCAGTGCCAGCAAAACGTTCCATTTGACCCTAACATCGGTGATCATCTTCAGGCAATAGCCATAAGGTAAGATTTGCCACTCGGCGCTCGGTCGGCTGGCTACAACTGCGGCCAGTGACCATCACCCCCTCCTACTGCAGTATGACTGGAGCCTTTCTTACCCGATAACGAAAGTCACAGTGGGAGGCACCTTCCATAATAGTCTGGGTTCGTTCCAGTTCAACCTCTGCATTGAACCCCTGAATCAGGGCCTGATCCCGCTGACAGGAAAGAATACTGCCCAGTTCTTCCATACCTAAACTGCGGTACAGTTCAGCATAGCGGCAACGTTTCACATCAAAGTGAAATTCAGTCTCTGTGCTTTTCAGGGTTTCAATGACCATGGCATCATCCCTCTGCCAGTCAACCAGTGTACCTGCGAAAGTCTGAAGGTCATTGGCGGATGCCTGCTCACGTAATTGGCGACCTTGATCCTGGGCAATCCGAATAATGGTAGCCTGGACCAGATCCAGGACCTTTTGCTCTCCGAACTCTGTACACAGTGCCTCAATCAGAGGCTTCAGGATACGGGCCTCCACCTCGCGACGGGTCAACACCCCCAGGCGAGAGTTGAGTTGATCAGGGCTGGAGGCAGACGGGCTGCGTTCATTCATCGTGCAAAACTCCTCTTGGCAATTGGCAATCTGTCATAAATTCTTGTATCTCTTAGCTTAGCCAAGTATGGCCGATCAACGTAAGGCAGCGGGACTCAGCGCCAACCTTTTGACAATTTGCCTGTCTGGTGGGACAAGAACTTTAAGAAGGCTTTGTCAGTTTACTGATCCTCTGAGCCCGCATTTTCGTATACTGAGCGAGCATGCAGTCTCCTTGCCAGGATTATCTTTCGCGCAAGTTCACTCAACCCCCATAACCAGACAGGTTCATTTTCCATGGGTTGTATATCATTCTGGAACTCTTGTCTTAAGTCCTTCCCACCTGGTGGGATGCGTCATTCCACATGAAAGCTACAGCCTTGATTGCTGACTCTCGACCCTGGCTTCATCGTACAAGCTTGGTCGGAATATGTCTTGGTGCATTTCTCTTGCTCCTTCTGGCGCTGACAATTTCTCCTTCAGGCGTGATTATCCTGACGACCTTTGCCATCGTCTTATTGCAAGCCTACCGAGGAACAGGCGCTGGATTGACCACTGTTGCAATAGTCGCGCTCTTGCTACCATTTGCTGTCGTTCCCCTGGATCTCGGTTTGAAACCTTCCTTTCTCAATATCGTGATAGCCTTGGTGTACCTGCAGTGGCTTGTCCAGTTAATCCGTCAGGAAACCTCCCAGTCGCTTCCTCCTTTTACCTCTGGCCTAGTGTTGCTCTTTGGATTCCTGGTAGTGGCAGCCACCTTTTGGGGATTCAACTTCGAACGGCCTACCCCTTTCGATCTGCGCAAGATCCTGGAGTACCTGCTCAATCTAGGACTGTTCTTTGTAACCTTGACCGTGCTGCGAACTCCTCAAATCCGTCGCCTGGTGGCTACTATAGCGATTTCAGGCGTCATTGCGGCCTTGGCGGGCCTGATACTGTATTGGATGCCTACGGGACTAGCACGGGATTTCTTGGGCCAGCTGGAAACTTTCGACTATCCCGCAGGGCAAGTGGCTCTCCGCTATATTGGCAGTGATCCCCGCAATGCCATGCGGGCTATAGGTCTGGCGGTGGATCCCAATTTGCTGGGAGTCTCGTGTGTCTTTTCTGCTTGTCTCATTCTGCCCTTCGCACTGTCCGGACATAACGGTTGGCTTCGCATCGGGGCAGGCCTAGGTCTACTGCTGTTGCTCGCTTGTATTTATTTGACCTATAGCCGCAATGCCTTAGTGGCCCTGATGGCCGTTGGCCTGTTTCTGGCCACAGTCCGCTACCGCATACTCTTCCCTTTGGGTGCCGTTGGCCTTCTGCTGTTGTTGCTGCTGCCCCAAACCCAGCCTTATGTCCAACGCCTGATCGAAGGTCTGTTGCGCCAGGATCTTGCAACCCAAATGCGTATGACAGAATACCGCAATGCCACTGAACTGATTAGAACCTATCCTTGGACTGGAACCGGGTTTTTCGGTATCCCGTCATTGGAATTCCAGTCCGGGGTCAGTATGATCTACTTGGCGGTAGCGTCCTACATGGGGTTACCCGCTTTGGGTCTGTATCTTGTTATCCTGCTACTGCCCCTCCTTCGGTTTGCCCAGACCCCGTGGCGACACCATGAACTGGAACCCTATGCCCTGGGACTTGCGGGCATTATAGTCGTATTTATCATGACGGGTTTATTCGACCATTTCTACATCAACCCGCTCTATCCGCATATGTCAGCCTTATTCTGGATTCTGTTGGGAGCTTGTACGGCAACTTGCCGTCTGCTTGCCTCCCAAAGCCAGGCCAGCCCTATACCGCTTGCTGTGAAACAGGCTTCGGACAGGCAGCAGATTCCAAGTGTCTGAAATCATTCGGGAATAACTTCGAGACCCTGTGACTGCTTCCCACAAACTGCTATTGATCAGACATTGCCAAGCCTCAGGGCAGGCCCCTGAAGCTGCATTGACGGATACAGGCCAGGAACAGGCAGCAGAACTGGCCCGTTTTCTGACAGACCTGCCTGTGGATCTCATTGTGTCAAGTTCCTATATGAGGGCCCGGCAGACCATTGCTCCTTTTGCCACCTTGAAAGGTCTGACTGTGCAGCTTGACGAGCGCTTGGTCGAGCGCACACTGGCACCAGGCCCCGTGGCCAATTGGCGTCAGCTTATTCGTGATTCTTTCGATGATTTGGACTTTCATGTCCCGGGTGGCGAATCAGGACGTGAGGTGCAGGAGCGGGGCTGGGCTGCCCTGGATGAGTTGTGGCATGGCGACCATGCCTTGCCACTAGCTGTTACGCACGGCAACCTGCTCAGCCTGATCCTTCATTCTGTGGACCCCGATTTCCGTTACGAACAATGGGAGGCATTAACCAATCCGGATGTATATTTGCTGCAGGAAAATGGCGATGGTCGCTTACAGTTCGAGAGAATCTGGTCATAGCCAGGCAGTCTGCCCCAGTCAATCCTGTGTGAGGCTGGCCCCAAAGCAGAAAGGCATGCATTCTTTCCCAAGCTATCCGGTCATTGGTGTCTCTTGCCACCCGAAGCAACTCCGGTAACCCAGAGAGTCTTTTAGTCCCATAGCAAGTCCGTGTTCACCCGTCTATGAATGGCCCCATACCCAGTTCTGAATCCATGCCCTCATCTACCCGGGGGACCATCACGATCGATCCTGTCCCGGCATCTAATTCAGTGGGTCAACTGACGCGGGGCCGGCGTCCGCCCTGGTTGCGTGTGCGTGCTGCGGGCGGGGCCAAATATACGGAACTGGAACAGTTGTTTCGGGGACAACGACTGCACACTGTTTGTGAGGAAGCCAGATGTCCCAATATTGGTGAATGCTGGAACCGGGGTACAGCCACATTTCTCCTGATGGGGGATACGTGTACCCGCAGTTGCGGTTTTTGCAAAATCAAGACCGGGGCGCCTGGCCTGATAGACCCGGATGAACCCCGTCGGGTTGCCCGTAGCGTACAGATCATGGGATTACGCCACGCCGTGTTAACCAGCGTCAATAGGGATGAATTGCCGGATGGTGGGGCCTGGGTATTCGCCGAATCCATTTTCTGGATCCGGAAGCTGGTACCAAACTGTACGGTAGAGGTGCTTATTCCAGATTTCAAGGGTTCTCTGCCCGCCTTACAGCGAGTCATGGAATCCCAGCCTGAAATCCTGAACCACAATGTGGAAACAGTGCCCCGTTTGTACCGTACGGTCCGTCCCCAGGCCAGGTATGATCAGAGTTTGGAATTGCTAAGAAGAGCCAAGCACCTAGACCCCGACAGTCTCAGCAAGTCAGGCATCATGCTGGGTCTGGGTGAAACCCGGGATGAGATCCTGCAGGTCATGGACGACATGCGTATCCATGACGTCGAAATCCTGACAATGGGCCAATACCTGCAACCCAGTCGCTTTCATTTGCCCATCAAGCGCTATTACACGCCTGATGAGTTTGTTCAGTTGCGGGAAGAAGGGGAGAACCGCGGCTTCAAATGGGTGGAAAGCGGCCCCCTGGTACGCAGCAGCTACCATGCCGAGGGCCAGACCCATCTCAGTCCACGGCGCGTTTCCTTGTCTCAGGCCGTAGCAAACTGACGGTCCCCGGCGTCACCCAAACCGGGCCAGATATAACCGTTGGGGACTGAATCTGCATCGCCCGTGAGCCGTTCATCCAGCACTCCAATAAATTGCCGGACATCAGGATGGGCCTGGCTCAGAGCCTGGACACCCTCTGGTGCCGCCAAAATCCCCATATAACGAACATCCCGGGCCTGCTTTTCTTTCAGCAGGGAAACGGTAGCTATGGCCGATCCTCCCGTGGCCAACATGGGATCCAGGACCAGACAGACATAGGCCCGGACATCCTCCGGAATCTTCTGGTAATACCATTCAGGTTCCAGGGTGTCTTCGTTACGCTGGAAGCCTACATGCCACACCTCAGCGTCAGGAATCAGGTTCAGGACCCCCTCCACCATACCCAAACCTGCCCGGAGAATAGGTACCAGCCCCATCGTCCCCGGCCACTGTTTGCCCTGATCCGTTGTGGTCAGGGGGGTTATCACAGTTTGGGGTACCAGCGTGAGGTCGCGCGTAACCTCATAGGTCAAAAGAGTGGATACTTCGGCCAGAATCTGCCGGAACTGTCTGGGATCCGTCCTGACGTCACGCAGACGCGTAACTTTGTGTTGGATCAGAGGGTGTTCGGATATATGGGCTTCCATCGCTTGGCCTTGCCTATGTCTGAACGGAGTCCTCCATGCCACCCCATATCAGGCGAAGTGGCGCATGGAGCGCTCAATTTCATCCTGGCACTTAATGCAATACTTGGCATCGGGCAAGACTTCCAGACGCTCCGGGCTGATCTGAGCTTGGCACCGAATGCAGACACCATACCGGCCCGCTTCGACCGACTTGATGGCGTCCAGCAAGGTCTGTTCCCGCTGTTCCAGCATGGCGATCAGGGACACATTCTTAATGCGCTCTGATACTTCCACATCGCCCTCGTCAATATCGGTCTTGAACTCGCTATACATGGCCGACTTGAGATGTTCCAGTTCTCCTTGAACCCGTTCCAGTTCAACGGACAGGGTCTGGAGCTGATCCTTGCTGGGATCCTTGGCCGTAGTGGACTTGCGTTGAGTTCGCGGCTTCGTTTGCCGGGTGGTGGCTTTCCGGGTCTTGACCTTGGATTTCTTTCCCGCTTTGGTCCGGGTTCGGGTCTTGGATGAGGAATTGGAATTGGATTTGCTCGCTGCCATGGAAGACTAAGTACCTATGTGCATAAGCCGGATAATGGAGACCCCATACCCGGTCTCATGGATGTGAGAAAAAGGGGTTATAACAGCATATGCCTATAGAGTCAATTTGCCGATCCTGTCAGCTTCCATTCTTCCGGCCAACAACACGCTACCGGGCCCCACAGGACAGCCTTCGGCAAGAAGGTCTCTTCCACACGCGGGAAGCCGCCGGTTGGTACCGGTCAACAGGCTAACCCCATCCGTGTCCCAACACACACCTTGTGCTGAGAACCAAAGCCTATGTCTTGAAAAAGAACTGCTCTGGATGCACGGGCACTGCCCGAATGACGGAATATCCCCAAACTCCTTCATCCGGAAAGTTGGTGAAATTCTTCCTCATGGCAATGGGCTGGGGAATCCCTACTGTACCAAACCCGGGCAGATACTCATAGAACCAGGCCCATAGTTCCCGGGCTTTGGTTACATGCTGGTCGTCCGTCAAGGCATGGATCATTTCCTGCCAGGTCTTGTCCACCCACTTCACTTCTTCCGGTGGTTCCTCCGCAAGCTCATGCTCGGTATCTCCCGCCAACCACAATTGCCAAGCTCTGCCCCATCGGACATCACCGTGACTGGGATGATTGAGGCGGGAATTCCAGACCCAGGTAAAATCCGAAATGTCACCTTCCCAGCCAGACATCTGTACCTCGTTACGGGCCACCAATTCATTCAATTGCGGACGACTGATCGGGGCCAGACCTACGTCCAAACCTACCTTGTGCCACTGGCCGACCGCCACTTCAAATACCTGCACTACATCATGCTGTGCCTCATCCAGCTGGCAGTTCCAGGCTACACGCGACCCATCCGGATGAAGGCGGAAACCATCAACATCCCTCAAATCATATCCCGCTTCATCCAGCAAGCGGTTGGCCTCATCGACATCATGTTGTGCCCAATGCCTTTCATCCCCTTCCCGGTAGTAACGGGAATGCGGCCAGACCGACCACTGACGTGGTTCTCCTAGCCCGAAGTACACTTTCTGGCTGATTTCTTCGCGATCCAAGGCCATGGACAGGGCCTGTCTTACCCCCTTGGTGCGGAAGAATGCGCGCAGGTTGGCCTCCTTTGCGGTATGGTTGGGCACGATGACGGTCTTGCTCGGAAAAGTCGAGTCCCACATTTTGATCTTGATGTTGGCAGTTTCGAGATTTTGTTCATACAGTCCCATATCCCGCAGTTGTGTCCGTTGCCCCGCGAAGGTGAGTTCACCGGCAATCAACTTGGCGAGTGATACCTCCCGGTCGTCGATCACATGAATCAGGGTCGAATCGATGTAGGGCAATTGGTTTCCTTCCGTATCCACTTTCCAATAGAAAGGATTGCGTTCATAGGTATGACGGTCAGGCGCATCTTCCACCCGGACAAACGCGGTCATGCCAGGCAATCCCGTCTGGGCGGGGATCGTTGAGCTTACGCGTCCCTTGGATTTCAGCAACTGGTCCCAGGTGGAAATTTCGGGTCCCGCATCTTCCACCAGGTTTTGCAGTTCGGTCGGATCTCTATGCCTGGGATGGAACTGCTGGAGATAGTGAAAAGGCTGCCACAGTCCTCCTTGGGCACCAGGATAAAAGGCTTGGTGGAGCACAATCAGAGGATAAGGTTGGGCGAAAGTCAGTTTCAAAGTGTACGGGTCCAGCATCTCCATGGACATGGGTTTGCGACCGGCACCGGTCCCCGTATGCCAGGCGGCCGGTGGACCGGCGGGAGAGAAATCGGAATTGTTCCACAAGTCTTCCCAAGCAAAGATGAAATCCTCCGCGGTGAAGGGAGACCCGTCCGACCACTTCATGCCGGGCCGCAGGTGAAGGATTTGGACGGTTCCACCTTCCTGGAACTCCCAGCTTTCCGCCAAACCGCCTGTGATACTACTGAAATCAGAATCGATGCGGAGGATAAGCTCCGTTCCTATCACCGATTGCGGATCCCCAAAAAGGTAATTGGCTCGACTTATGGACACCACAGACTGTCCGCCGTATTGTCCCAGTTCATTCAGGGGAACGACGACCTCCGGTCTGGGAGGAAGTCTCTCGGCGACAGGAGGCAATTCTCCGGCAGCTACCCGTTCGGCCAGCATGGGCGACTCATTGTAGTCAGAACCAACCTCGGCGCGGGTGGCATCTGTCGCCTGTTCCGCCGGTGCAGGTGGCTCGTCTTCCCTGGATCTGCCACAGGCTGAAATCATAACGGCGGCAGAGGACAAGGCACTGGCCTTGAGAAAAGTCCGCCGCTTGAATTTCAACCTTGCTCCATCTTCCATTGCATTTGCTCCTCAAGATCTGAACTGCCCGGGCAAACCATAGACAGTTCACCAGACCATATTCCTGCTACACTCACGGTCCGCCGCGCACTTGGTGAGTTCAGTCAAGGACACCAGTCTGATACTGGGCAATCCAGTCAAACCCGGAAAAATGTTGGGGGCCAACGGTCAGCATAATGTACTCAAACATATCCTTCCAGTAGTCGAACCGGGCCTGAGACATCCCCTGGAAAGTAATGGTGTACAGAAACTGATGATAGACAAACATGCGGGCTGTCCGCACGCAAGTCGTCTCATCCAAGCGGAATGTACAGTGCCATTGTAGACCCCATTCTCTATTCCCTTCGTCAGCCAAAGCGCCCCATGCTCTGACCGTACAGTCCGGCAGGAGGGCCAAACCTTCCCTTACGCCATCGCAAAGAAGAGGGTATTCACTCGCTTCCACGGGTCTCCCCAAATCCTGGAGCTCTATGTGGATGTGGGTCAAGGGTTCCAAGGCCTGGGGCCAGAGCGTCACCCTGGCCTGAGGTTCCGTCTGCTCATCCATATGCCAGTCGGCAGGATACCAGAAGGACAGACGGCCATGGGTATCATTATATAGAGACAGGCTACGAAACCGGGGCCGAACCGGGGTTGGTGCCGCATCCACAAAGCAATCCGGTATGGCTCAATCAACGGAAATCCAGAACAAATACCTGCCGCCTACAGGGCAAGTACGCTATTTACTGTGAACCTGTTGCCAAAATTCCCTTTTTCTGGAGGTAGTTTCGGAAAAGGGAAATGACCCACCAGGGACTCGAACCCCGAACCCATTGATTAAGAGTCAATTGCTCTGCCAGTTGAGCTAGTGGGCCACATCAGTATTCATTCAGTTCCAAGGGTAACACCCAACAGAAATCCAAGTCAATACCTTGTGTTCCCTTTCCTGTTAACAGGCTGCTAGAAGGAAGGGTTTTTGATGGGTATATCTTCCATCTGCTTTCTCATGGTGTCGGAACTAGACATATCCTTGCATGGAATCTGACCGACCGTTGCACGTTCCCCCTAACTGCTGTCTCAAGCTTTGCCGTCCAGAGCATCTCTTCGAAGGGGGAACCATCTGTCCTGCAACCTCTCCATACATCTTCTTTAAGGCTAAGCACAAATGGGCCAACATCCTTCTCCCGAATGTTGGTTGACACCGAGATCGGCCACAGCCTTTGCCTTCAACTGGAGTGGTGAATTCCCAACTCCCTTACCATCTGCTATAGTCCTGTAGCTTTGCCAGTTCCTGGCCACCTCATCAGCCAGATACCTTACCGGCCACGGATTCCAGATAAAAACTGCCCTGCTGCAATATGGTTTGGACTGATACGGGCCCCCGCAATTCGGCTGTCGAGGAAGACACCTCTTATTCGTCACAGACATTGTCCTCATAGTCAAAAAGAAGCTATAATGGACCACAGCCTGGTTTAATTCCGGGGAAGAACGCAACAGCGTTGAGCGTACCCGCACCCATGCGCAATTGAAACTCAAGAAGCAACTATTACCAAGGAGGGTTGTGTTCCATGCCAACTACGGAAGAACGAATCAGGAAGCTTGTCGCCGATAACTTGGAGGTTGACGGAAAACCGATCAGCGAATCTGTGGACTTGAACGTAAGCCTCACGGATTTGGGCGTCTCTTCACTCAATATTGTCGCCTTCGCCAGATTAATCCAGCAGGAATTCGATATGAAATTCGAAGTCGAACACTGCGCCGAACTGAATAATTTAGCGGAGGTCATTGAGTTCTTGGATTCGCAGGCGGCCTGATCAATTCTCTCTGTACCGATAGCTTACTGCGTGACATTCCTGTTTAAACGATCAGGGCGAAACGGTGCTTCTATGGGGTAATGGGTGCTGTTGCCGTGAGTAAGTAGAACCATCGGTCAGGAGATTTTCCTGAGTGGGTTTCTCCGCCGCGTGAATGCGTTGTGCCCACGCGAGAGTTTTTTGAGCAGCAAGGCTACCTCTAATCTTGGCTTCTGCCCAGGTACCGTGAATTTAGGCGTACCCAGCGGTAATGTTGCTGTGTCCAAAGGTCAGTGGCCGCTCTGTTCCCAGAGGCGATGCATCGTATGAAATCCCCGGCAATTTGGCTGGCTGCTTTGTTCTTACACCTCAATCTTCAATCTTTTGGCTTCAAGAACTGATGGCTAATCCTAAGACTTTCTGTTCCCGTTGTCCCATGGATAGAAAAAGAATCTGATGAGGCTATCGGACTTGAATTGGAAGCTAAGTTAATCGCATCCCGTTATATTGTGTAACGGTGCCAGAAGGTCTTTCACCAGACTGCTTTCAAGAAAGAAACAAAGCCTGACCATGGCATCAACCGAAGAACGTATCATAAGACTTGTAGACGAAAACCTGGACTTAGGGAATCGTCCTCCTGACCTTGACGCTGATGTCACGGATTCTGGTGTCTCCTCTCTGAATCTGGTAAGGTTTCTGAAGCTCGTTAACCAGGAGTTTGATCGTGAAATCCCCCCAAGGGAAGTCGCGCAATTCCGCAACTTGCGGAGTCTGATCGAATACTTGGACACACATACGGACTAGACTTTCCAGACTCGGCCTGAAAAGTCATTCTCTTTGCGGGCAGATGCTACCTCGCCGTTGAAGTGACTGACAGGCGACAGGTTACGGAGAATCCCTTGCAAAACACAGAGGATATGGGTATCGTGTCTTCTTTGACAGGCATGATCCGACGAAACCCCGGCAAGGGGGGGATATATGTTGGCGAGGGGCGTCATAGATACAGTGCTTCAGGTTTAAGTGTTAGCCCACTGTGAGGACAGCAAATTGACAATTACGGACAAGACTCTATGGGAGATCCCTGAGCCGCTGTCTATAGGTAGGGTTGCCGTGGATCAAGACACTATCATTCAGCTGCGTCGTCATGGGAACCCCGCAGGTCCACGTCTGGTTTTGAGCCACGGCAACGGACTTGCGATTGACCTCTATTACCCTTTCTGGTCCCTGCTCACCAAAGATTTCGATCTGGTGCTCTTTGATCTCCGGAACCATGGCTGGAATGGGGTGGGCAATCTGCAGCACCACAATGTCCCTACTTTCAAGCAAGATCTCGAACTGATATTGCACGAAATCGATCACCAATTTGGGGCGAAGGACAAGATTGGGGTTTTTCATTCGCTCTCCGCGCTGGTAGCCCTGCTTGCCTCCAACCCGCACCACGGATTCTCTGCCCTGGTGCTCTTTGACCCACCTCTATGCAACAAGCTGGATGAAAGTCATGCCGAATTTGAGGCGGCGGTCTCTCGGCTGGCCACAAGAATCCGTCGTCGTGCCCCAAGGTTCCAGAGTCGGGAGGAATTCATCGAACTGCTGGAATATATACCACTCTTCCAGCGTGCTGTGGCCGGCGTTCCCGATCTGGTAGCCAAGACAACCTTGCGTCCAGCAACCAATGGCACGGAATTTGAACTGAGGTGTCCACCGGAATACGAAGCGCAAGTCATTAACTACGCGCGTGCTTTTGCCGTGTTGGTAGACTTTGAATTGTTGGCTTGTCCGGCCAAGATTGTCGGTGCCGACCCAACCCTGCCATACTCCTACCTGCCAACTTTCGATCTGGGGGATATGGTGGCAGTGGACTATGATTTCCTGCCTGAAACAACACATCTCTTGCAACTGGAACAACCGCACCAATGTGCGGCCGTGATGCGCGAATTTCTGGAACTCCACAATTTGGTGTAGGACAGCCGCGGCGGTCCCGTTGGCAGCAGGCTCTGCCATGGTACAAGGAGAAGACAACACCGTGAAATCCAGTGGATCCGTAGAACCCATGTCCCTTTCCGAACTGGACGATCGGGCGAATTCCGGGACGCAGGAACCCATCGCGATTGTAGGCATGGCGTGTCGGTTTCCCGGCGCGGACGATCTGGCCGCGTTCTGGCAACTGCTAGAGACGGGGCAGAACGCCGTGACCGAGGGGATTCCCGGTTCTGGGGTAGGGCGTATTGGTGAGCTTTTTCCAGACTCTGCGCTTGACCTGGATGCCTGCCGTTTTGGTGGCTTCGTCAGCGGGATTGATCAGTTTGATGCTGAGTTCTTCCGGATATCCCCCGTGGAGGCCCAGTTGCTGGATCCGCAACAGCGCCTGATGCTGGAAACTTGCTGGCATGCCTTGGAGGATGCCGGGATTGCTCCAGACCAGTTGCAGGGCAGTGGAGCAGGAGTTTATGCCGGGATCAGCAATATGGATTACCGAAGTCTAATTCTGGAATCCAGCAAGCCGGCCGAACCAGCGGCCAACCTCTACGCTGTCACGGGAACCTCTATGAACACGGCGATTGGCCGCGTGGCTTTCGTGTTGGGACTGGAAGGTCCCACCATGGCCGTGGATACTGCCTGTTCGTCGTCCCTGGTGGCCATGCACCAAGCCATTGCCAGCCTGCAGAGGGGTGAAACCCAGATGGTCTTGGTAGGTGGAGTGCAGGCCTTGCTTTCCGGCAATCTGTATGAAATGCGGGCGCAAGCCGGAATGTTGGCTCCAGACGGGAAGTGCAAGGCATTTGATGCCTCTGCCAATGGGTATGTTCGCGGAGAGGGCTGCGGTGTAGTAGTACTGAAGCGGTTGGCTGAAGCCAAAGCAGATGGCGACCGGATCTGGGGTGTAATTCGAGGATCGGCGGTGAATCAGGATGGAACCAGTCAAGGCTTGACCGTCCCCAATGAATGGGCCCAGATACGCGTGATTGAGGAAGCGTTGTCCAGGTCGCATGTTGAGCCGACGGAGGTGGACTACGTTGAGGCGCATGGAACAGGAACGAAGGTGGGCGATCCCATTGAAATGCGTTCCGTTGTGGCCGTATATGGCAGAGGACGATCATCCACCCGTCCCTTGCTTGTAGGATCGGTGAAAACCAATATCGGCCATCTGGAATCTGCCGCCGGGGTTGCTGGTCTGATCAAGACTGTTCTCGCGATGAAGCAGGGCATAATTCCCCAACATCTGCATTTTCAGGAACCCAATCCCCAATTGGACTGGGACCAGATGCCAGTGCAGGTGACAGCCGCCAAAAGCGTTTGGCCCACCCGCCCTGATCATCCCCCGCGCGCAGGGCTGAATTCCTTTGGGTGGTCGGGGACTAATGCGCATGTTGTGGTCGAGGGATTCGGGGAATCGGGCAGGGATTCGAATTCCCATAGCCACCTGCAACTACCGGCAGGTCCTGCATTCCCCGTGGTGCCTTCCTTGCCCGGATTGCCTACGGCACAATGGCAGCCTTCACAAGTCTCAGGAGACCGTAGGGCCCGTTTCTTGCCCCTGTCCGGCAAGTCGGAAGGTGCACTACGGGAATTGGCCGAGCGCTATTTGGCGTGGCTGGAGGAAGGCACAGGGCAGAGCGGTTTCATAGGTCAAGCTGCGGAGCATGAGCTTGCTGACATGGCATGGACAGCAGGCGTAGGACGAAGCCACTTCAGTCACCGGGCAGGTCCCGTATTTCGGGATGTGGAATCGCTGCAGGCACAACTGAGACAGATTGCCGCAGGAAACACCGCGGCCAGAACCAAGCCAGTCAACAAGGTGGCCTTTGTATACACCGGTCAGGGAAGCCAGTGGCTGGGCATGGGGAAGGAATTGTACGATAGTGAACCCGTGGTGCGCACGGTGCTGGATCGATGTGATGAGGCCCTGCAGGCAGAACGGGGTGTCTCGTTGCTGGACGTGATGTTCGGTCGGAACGGAAAAGAAAAGGAACTGGACGATCCCGCATGGACACAACCGGCCATTTACGCCTTGGAGTGTGCACTTACAGACCTCTGGTCAAGCGTAGGCATTCGACCCAGTGTGGTCACGGGCCACAGCCTGGGAGAAATAGCCGCGGCACGGACAGCAGGCGTATTCAGCTTGGAAGACGGGTTGCGTTTTGCCGCGGACAGGGGTGCCCTGATGGGAACACTCTCGGGAGCCGGGGCCATGGTAGCCGTGTTTACCTCGGTGTCTCGGGTGGCAGTTGCCGTAGAGGAACAAAATGCAACGACCACAAGCATCGGTCTTAGCATTGCAGCCTATAACGGTACGCATCAGGTAGTGAGCGGCCCTGCAGCTGATGTGGAGGCTGTCACGGCACGTTTTGAGTCAGAGGACGTTCGCGTCAGGTTATTGCGAACCGGATTTGGATATCACAGTGCCATGGTGGAACCCGGACTGGACAGACTGGAAGCTACCCTTGCCCCAGTGTCCATCTCCCCGCCATCCCTGCTGCTGGTGAGCAATGTGACGGGGAAGGTCGTGGCGTCAGATGAGGAACTGGCTGGAGCGTACTGGCGTCTCCATGCGCGCAATCCAGTCAGGTTTCATGAATGCATTGGCACTTTGGCCGCTCAGGGAATAGAGGCGGTCGTCGAGATTGGACCCCATGCGGTGCTGGGACCTATGGTCACACTGTCCTGGCCTGGACCTGCTGACAGCCCTCCGCAGTCAGCAGAAATCAGCAGCTCGCCACCGGTTGTATTACAGAGCATGCTACGCCCCTCTGGAAACGCAAGGCCTGAAGAAACCTTCATGGAAGCAGTGGCCAGGGCCTATGAAGCGGGACTGACCGTGTCGTTCGCTGGGCTATTTGCCGGAGAAGAAAGACGCCGCATTGCCTTGCCGAGTTATCCATTTCAGCACCAGCGCCATTGGATCGAAACCTCAAAACGCAAGCGTAGAGATACCGATCATCCTTTACTGGGCGTCCGACATGAATCTCCCCGAGGCGAGGTCCTGTTCGAAACTGAACTGTTTGCCTCCGATCCCAATTGGCTAAGTGACCACCGGGTTTTTGGCAAAGTGGTTACACCCGGAGCGTTATACGGGGCCATAGCGGTCTCTGCCTTGTGGACTGAAGGAACGCAGAGGGGGCAAGTGGAAGACTTGCAATTGCATAGTCCCATGTTGTTCCCCGATTCCGAAACAGCAACAGGGACGGAGCAGGAGGGACGGAAGGTCCAGGTTGTACTTGACCGTACCGAAGGGGCAGTGGCAAGTCGTTTTGAGATATATAGCCAAGGTGGGTCCGAGGAGGGATGGACCCTCCATGCGGAGGGTCGGCTTTCATCAAACACGGCTCAATTGACAGACCCAGTTCCGTTGGACATGGAGCACCTGAAGGCCAAGCTTTCCGCAAGGGATGTATCAGCCCTTTACCAAGCCAGGCGCCAGACGGGAATTAACTTGGGTCCCGCCTTTCGTTCGCTCACGGCCATTTGGTCCGAAGCAGGGGAGGCCGTCGGGGAAGTGGCTCTACCCGATACGGTTGACCGGAGCGGATTAGAGATACATCCCATCCTGCTGGACGGTTGTTTTCAGGTATTGTCCGCCGCACGCAATCCTACGGGAGAGGAAAGTGAGACAACCTATATGCCGTTTGGTTGGGACCAGCTATGGCTAACAGGACCACTCCCAGCACAGGTGGTCTGCCACGCTCGTATGCGAGAAGCCGGCCAAGTACGCAATCCACGAGGGGAAACAGGCAGTTCACCCGAAACTCTGACGGGAGACTTATGGTTTTATACTCCGCAGGGAAATCTGCTTGGGGGATTAAAAGGATACACGGTAAAGAGAGCCACAAGAGAAGCGCTGCTGGCGGCCATGGAAAGTTGGCAGGACCTCTTGTACGAGGTTGTCTGGCGTCGTCAAAGTCTTGCAGAAGGAATTCAGCCGGCTGAATTTCTGGTGCCTCCGTCAGCTATCGCACATCAGGCAGACCCTTTATCCCAATATTTGCTGGCTGAAGGAGTCGAAACCGGAGAGAGAGTGGCCCTTTTGGCAGACATGGATCGATTGTCATGTGCCTTCGTACTTGCCGCTCTGAGGCAACTGGGTTGGAAGCGTGAAGCGGAAACCACAGTGGAGCCACGGGATTTACTGCACCAGCTGAATATCAAACGGGAACATGAGCGACTGTTTGGCCGGATGCTCCTGATGCTGGCCAACGCAGGGATTCTGTTACCAGGGGATGGCGATAACTGGATTGTGGCTATCGGAGCGGAGGATGCATTCCCAGACAAGGCACTTGGTGACCCCGAGGGATTGGCGCAGCAGGTGGGCCGCCGTCATCCGCATGGTTCCCATGAACTGAGCCTCCTTTGCCGGTGCGGTGCAGCCCTGGCAGAGGTATTGCAGGGCCATGAGGACCCCCTTGCCCTGTTGTTCAGTAGGGATGAACCAGGGGCAACAGCATTGTATCGGCAGGCACCAGCGTCACGCGCCGCCAACCAAATGCTGGCGGACGCTGTGGCCACCGCTGTATCCAACTTGCCGTCAGGAAGGAAGTTGCGGGTACTGGAGGTCGGAGCGGGTACAGGTTCAGCCACCTCGTTAATATTGCCAAACCTGCCGGCGAATGATTTTGACTACACGTTCACCGATATTTCCGCAGGCTTCTTCGTAGCCGCGGAAAGGCAATTTGCAGATTCTGAGGCTTCGATCGAATACCGGATGCTGGACATCGAAACTGATCCAGTAGCTCAGGGCTTTGACCCACACAGCTATGACTTGGTCATAGCGGCCAACGTCTTGCACGCTACCCGAAATCTGGAAGAAACCCTTGCCCACTGCCTTGAGCTTCTAGCTCCCAAGGGGTTACTGGTGGCGCTCGAGGTGCTGCAGGGCCGAGGTTGGCAGGACTTGACCTTCGGCCTGCTGGATGGCTGGTGGCGGTTCGCTGACTCCTACCGGACCCACCACGCTCTGGCAGAGCCTTCGATCTGGTATCGGGCCCTGCGGGAAGCTGGTTTTGGAGAGACGGAAATATTGGGAGAGGAAGGATTTGGCCCCGAAAACGTATGGGGGCCGGGAGTCATTGTGGCTCAAGGGCCTGCGGAAGTAACCGGATACCCCGGTATTTGGATCTTGACAATGGATAAGGAGGACGTGGCCACGCAGCTGGCCAGAGACTTGGCGCAACATAACCAGACTGTGGTGCTGGCCACTGATCAGGCACCAGAAGAGATCGGACCAGAGACACTGACCCCAGAAAGCATCGTCAAGGTGCGCCTCCATGGGGACCATAGGGAATCCTGGCATTCGTTGCTTGCAGGCCTGCCTGAAGACGTGCCGCTAGAAGGCATCGTACATCTCACAGCCCTCGACAGTCATGGAGCCTTGGCCACTACGGAAGAAATAGCACAAGACGCAAAAGGCATTGGTGCCTGTGCGCTGGCGTTGGTACAGGGACTGACGGATGCCAACATATCTCCGGCCAAGGGCCTCTGGTTTATTACCCGGGGTGCCCAGGTAGTAGAGCGAGAACGAGAAGGCCAACTGGCTGGTGCAACACTATGGGGTTTGGGGAAGTCGATCGCCCGGGAAGCGCCCCAATTGCGTCCCCGGATGCTTGATCTGGATCCGGAGCAGACTGGATCGGTCAAAATCCCAGTCAATGAACTGCTCTTTCCTGATCCTGAAACCCATATAGCCTATCGGCACGGTATCAGACAAGTAGCCCGTTTAATTCGAGGCGGTACGGAACGGACACGACTGACTTTGCCGAATAAGGTAAGCTGGCGCCTTGCACCAGATGCCAGTGGCTCCCTGGAACAGCTACAGGTTGAGCCTACGGGCCGCCTGCCATTGCAGCCAGAGGAGGTACGCGTGGCAGTGGAGGCGGCAGGGCTCAATTTCACGGATGTCTTGCACGGCATGGGCGTCCTCAGTCATGGCCTGGCCATGGGACGTGAGATGTGTGGCCGGATCCTGGAATTGGGTTCCGACCATACGGATCTATCCATAGGGGACCAGGTGGTGGGTCTGGGTTTCGGGACTTTCGGCCCTGAAGTGGTGACTCGAGCGGAACTCGTAGCCCCTGCGCCATCCGCATGGCCAGCTACCGCCCTGGCAACGATCCCCACGGCCTTTACCACAGCGGCCCTGGCTTTCGAGATGGCCAAACTTAGCGCCGGCGAACGGGTGCTCATTCATGCGGGTACTGGCGGGGTGGGCCTGGCCGCTATTCAGTTGGCGCGTCTGGCAGGAGCTGAAGTCTATGTGACAGCTAGCACACCCAAGCAGGCATTTCTCCGGTCCCTGGGTCTTACCCATGTATTCGACAGCCGGCAGACGAGATTTGGCACAGAGATTCTCCAGGCCACAGAGGGCAAAGGCGTTCATGTGGTACTGAATAGTCTGACAGGAGAAGGCTTTATCGAGGCGAATCTGGCGTGTCTGTGTCCTGGTGGCCGATTCGTGGAAATTGGCAGGAAGGACATCTGGAGCCGGGAAGAGATGTCAGCGGAACGGCCGGATATTGCTTACTCCATACTGGAACTGGACGTTCTCAAGAAAGAAGAGCCAGCACGCGTAGGACGGATACTCAAAGATGTAATGGAGCAGCTATCAGCAGAGGAGCTGACGCCTCTTATCTACAGCCGATGGCCCTTGGCTGAAGCCGGGTCAGCGATGGAGTTCATGCAGTCAGCGCGCCATATAGGGAAAGTCGTGCTGGTTACTCCACCCCTTATCCAAGGACGATTGCGGGAAGACCGCACATATCTGGTAACCGGCGGACTGGGAGGAATTGGGTGTGCCGTAGCGAGTTGGTTGGCTGACCATAGTGCAGGCGCGATAGTTCTGAACGGACGCCGGGCGCCAGACGCTGCGGCTGAGGCAACAATTGGCACGTTGCGGAAACACGGGGTGAAGGTGCAGGTAGAGCTTGCCGATGTTACGGATACAAATGCGCTGAACCGGATGCTGGCACGCATAGAGGAGACACTACCGCCCCTCGGCGGAGTTATTCACAGTGTTGGCGTGTTGTCAGACGGTGCCCTGGCTAACCAGAGTTGGGAACGGTTTGAGCAGGTCTTGTGGCCCAAGGTGTTGGGAGCCTGGCACCTGCACCGGGCCACCGCCCATTGCAATCTGGACCTGTTCGTACTGTTCTCGAGTACGGTAGGAGTTCTGGGGAAATCGGGCCAGACAAACCATGCCGCGGCCAATGCCTTTCTGGATCAGTTGGCGCGACACCGCCAGGCTCTGGGGCTCCCCGGTCAGGTAATTCAGTGGGGTGCATGGTCGGAACTGGGCGAAGCAGAGGAACAGCGCGAACGGATCTCCCGACAATTGGCCACAGCAGGGGTGAACTGGATCAGTCCCCAGCAGGGCATGCAAGCCTTTGATGAGTTGGTTCGGACAGATTGGACATCGGCCACTGTGACATCGGTGGACTGGTCAGTCTATGCCGCGAATCTGCACAGTCCAGAACCCTTCTTTGAAGACTTGCTTTCTGTGACCACCGCCCCTCCCACAGATGATACGAACTCACCCACGGGACTGTTGACTCAGTTACGGCCCACCACTGCAACCACGCGAGAGGAAGTCCTCATTTCGTTTCTGCAACAGGAATTGCAACAAATATTGCGGCTCCCCACAGTACCCGATCCAGCGGCAGGCTTCTTCGAGTTGGGAATGGATTCATTGATGGCGGTGGAGTTGAGAAACCGACTGAACCGGGCCTTCGAAGGAGAATATGTAGCCTCCAGCACTATCGTGTTTGACTATCCCGACATGACTAGCCTTGCGCGCCATTTGTTGGCAGAACTGGCTGGAGACAATGATGCGGCTGAATCAGCAGAGTCAGAGTCACTGACACCGAAACTGCCAGCACCAACGCAGTCCGATGATGAGCGAGTAGCTATCGTGGGCATGGCCTGCCGATTTCCCGGTGCCTCTGATCTGGCATCCTTTTGGCATCTGCTTGAGTCTGGTGGCAACGCGGTGACGGACGGACGGCAGGATTCCGGCTCTTGGCACGGGTTTGTCGGCGATCGCGCGACTGAGGACCCCGTCTACCGGCGGGGCGCGTTTATTGAAGGACTTGACGAATTTGATGCCAGGTTCTTCCGGATACCGCCGATCGAGGCCCGAACCATGGATCCGCAGCAGCGGCTGCTGCTGGAAACAAGTTGGCAAGCCCTCGAAGATGCGGGCATAAATCCAGACCGTCTGAAGGGCACCCGCACCGGTGTGTATACCGGAATCAGCAACAGTGAGTACCGGGACCTGATGACGGCTCGAGGCCTGGACATTGATTTTCTGGGTACAACGAGCAGTGTGGCAGCGGGACGGGTCGCCTTTACCCTGGGCCTGGAAGGGCCTGCCATTGCCGTAGATCAGGCCTGTGCTTCGTCACTGGTGGCTATTCATCAAGCGGTGGCTGGTTTACAACGGGGCGATGTAGATCTGGCTTTGGTGGGAGGCGTGAATGCCGTCTTGTCTCCCATGGCTACCCAATCCATGGCAGAAATCGGGTTGTTGTCAATACAAGGACTGTGTCGGCCATTCGATGCAGAGGCAGATGGTTTCTCACGGGGGGAAGGCTGTGGGGTAGTAGTCCTGAAGCGTCTGACCGAGGCTGAGGCTGACGGCGACCGAATTTGGGGGACAATCTGCGGAACGGCAGTAAACCAGAATGGCGCCAGTGCGGGATTAACCGCACCCAACGGTCCCGCCCAGGAACGGCTGATCAAAGAGGCCCTGGCCCAGGCGGGCATCCTACCTGCGGAAGTGGATTACCTGGAAGCCCATGCAACCGGTTCGGAGTTGGGGGACTCAATCGAAATCCAGGCCGCTGCGGCCGCCTATGGTCACGCCCGAGATCCGCAACACCCTCTCCTCGTAGGAACCGTAAAAGCCAACATCGGACACCTGGAGGCTGCCGCAGGTATTGCAGGCCTGATTAAGGTAGTCTTGGCCATGCATCGAGGGACGATTCCAGGTCACATCCACTTCCAAAACCCCAGTCCACTTATTGCCTGGGATAAGCTTCCCATCCATGTAGCATCGGAAACGATGGCTTGGCCGCATGATTCCGAACGACCGCCGCGTGCGGGAATGAGTGCTTTCGGAGTTTCAGGAACTAATTCCCATATCGTGGTGGAAGGGTATCGGGAACCGGGTGCGCGTTTATCCGAACTTGAGGCATCTCTCCTCCCTGCCGGTAGCGCCCGAACGGTTCCGGTGATCCTGCCGGAATCTTGGGGAACCTCTGTTTCGTTGGAAGCAGGCTCCACCAAACGCAAGACCCGATTGCTGCCACTCTCGGCCGAGTCTGGGACAGCACTTGCCGCCCTTGCTACACAATACCTGTTATGGCTCGACAGCTATACGGCTGAGGATTGGTCCTCCACGGAAAGATCCGACGCACTGTTGGCGGATATAGCGTGGACAGCCAGTGTGGGACGGAGCCACTTTTCACAGCGTGCGGCTGTGGTCTTCGACCATGTGTCAGAGCTAAGGGAACGACTGGGTCAGTTGGCTGTGAGCGGACAGACGGAGACCCCTGAAATACACAAAGCCAACAGGGTGGCCTTTGTGTTCTCCGGTCAGGAAAGTCAATGGAGCGGTATGGGGAAATCCCTGTACACCAGCGAGCCCGTTGCCAGGTTGGTTCTGGACTACTGTGATCGAGTACTTCAGGAACTAATGGGTACATCCATACTGGCCGTAATGTTTGGGCTCCCGGAAGCGGAGGGAGATCTGGAAGATCCGGTGTGGGGTCAACCCGCTACCTTTGCCTTGGAGTACACTCTGTGGGCCCTATGGCAAAGTGTTGGCATTCAGCCCAACATAGTGACGGGCCAAGATGTTGGCGAATTGATGGCAGCCCATGTAGCAGGGGTGTTCGGCCTCACAGAGGGGCTACGAGCCGCGGTGGCACGGGGTGCGGTCCTGGCGGCTTCGCCAGGCAAGGCAGAATCGGCGTTGAAAGGATGGGAAGCCGTATGGGATGAGATTGAACTTGCAACTCCCGCTATCAACATAGTGAGCAGTTTATCGGGCCAGATGGCAGAGACTCAAGAGTTGCAGGACAAGCTTTATTGGTATCGGCAGGCACAGGAACGCTGTGAAATCGGCAGGAGTGTGGAGGCTCTGGCGAAACAGGGCACCGATCTTGTAGTCGAAATTGCTCCCCAGGCCTCACTCGAACCAGAGATTGTCCAGGCTTGGCCCCTATTGGAGAACAGGGCTGAGCCTACCCATGTACCCGGAGTACTTCAGAGCCTGAAGAATTCCTCTGGCCACAATCCACAGACGGGACATGACAGGGGATTTGTGGCAGCTGCCGCTCACGCCTACGAGGCAGGACTGCCGTTAGCTCTGACAGGATTATTCGCCGGGGAAGAACGGCGTCTGGTTTCTGTTCCCAACTACCCATTTCAGCGCCAACGATACTGGATTCAGGCGGCCAGAAGCTAGGCTTCAGGCCTTGCTGGCCTTCTTGCACAAGCGAGATAGTAACAGGACATATGCGTAGCGGGGGAAGAGTGCCGGGAACTCGATCTTGGGTTTGACTCATGGGCAAGGCATTCTCCCCTGATCATGGACCTGTCCGATCGGACCAATTTTCTAAACCTTGTGGCCCACCCGCAGTTTCGGTTTGTTCGCCCGTCTGCCTACCGCTGTGCTTTGACAATGACCGGGAAAACGACGGCCGATCCTCTTCTAGTCCTGCATCTTTCCCGCAACAATCGTAAGTGATCTGTGCCGTCACCAGTCAACACAACCGATCAACCAGAGAGACGAATACAAGGACCTTGGCAAGGGTTCATCGGGGCTCAACCTTTCCTAATCCTGGATGGGGCCATGGCCACGGAACTGGAACGTGCCGGCCTGCGACTGCAAGGTGATCCCCTTTGGTCGGCCAGGGCCTTGATAGAACGCCCGGAACTGATAGCGGCTGTGCATTTGGCCTATGCCCGGGCAGGAGCCGACATCCTGACTTCAGCGAGCTATCAGGCGACAATTCCAGGCCTGGTCGAACAGGGGTTCACGGCGAAACAGGCCCGGGATTGCCTGAAACTGTCGGTCGCACTTGCGCGTCAGGCCTGTCATAAATACGCCCTCGAGTCGATGCGTGCCTCGTCATCCAGTCCTCTGGTAGCGGGTGGAATTGGGCCGTATGGTGCCTATCTGGCAGACGGATCAGAATACACGGGCAGGTATAATGCAGAACCGGGCCGACTTAGGGATTTCCATCTGCGTCAGATAGAGGTCCTCCTGGACACGGATGTAGATATCCTGGCATGTGAATCTATTCCCAGTTTGCATGAAGGT
This sequence comes from Anaerolineales bacterium, assembly GCA_034422235.1. GTDB lineage: Bacteria > Chloroflexota > Anaerolineae > Caldilineales > Caldilineaceae > Bin34. The sequence continues at coordinate 79,663 of DAOUJU010000024.1, forward strand.
GAGGTGCTGGCCAATATCCTGGCGGAAATCCCGGAGATGGCAGCCTGGGTTTCTTTCACCTGTCCTGATCATGAGCATGTGTCCTACGGGAACCGGTTAAGGGATTGTGTTGACCTCTTTCAGGACAAACCCCATGTCCTGACAGGCATCAATTGCGTGAAGCCCACCCAAGTCCGGGGGTTAATCGCTTCCGTGAAGGACAGATACCGGAGCCTAAAGGTGGTGTATGCCAACAAGGGGGAAGTCTGGGATCCGGACACATTGACCTGGCAGGAAACCTCTGGGATAGACGATCAGAGCCATATCCGCTTAGCTCAGGACTGGATCCGCCAGGGCATATGGATTGTGGGCGGCTGTTGCCGCACTACGCCAGACTTTATCCAGGCCCTGGTGTCGATGCGTCAAAGCCTGGGGCCTGTTGCTACGGCAGGTTAAACATTATGGGTCCGCCAAGATCAAGTAGGGGCCAGAACTCACGGAAGCCCCATTGGGCAAGAAACATGAGAAGCATTGTGATGTTCTATCGTTGTATGATGCACATTATAACAACGTACATCCGTACATGACTTTAAACCAGGAGCAACCTTTGCCTCCCGCCATAGCCGCAGGCTAATCAGACCCACCCTATGGTACCGGGTTAGTCTGACAGACTGAAGAATGTTTGCATCTCTTAATATCAATAACGAATCGTTGGCCCCAAACGGAGCCACTACCGCATGGTACAATGCAGGCTGAAACCCACAGGCGTTGATGCCATGCCACCCCTGCGCATTGATCCCACGACGAGTGAATTCCTGCAACTGCGGCAGGATCATTTGCTCTATGTGGACAAGACCTCCCAGGTGGCCTCTTTCCTGAGCGAATTCAGATACCAGTTATACGCCCGGCCGCGACGGTTTGGCAAGAGTCTGCTCTTGTCTACCATCGAAACGATGTACAGTGGGAACCGGGAACTCTTTGCCGGTAACGAAATCCGGCCTGAACTGTCCGTATACCGTGAAGGAACATGGCATTGGCGTCCCCATGAGGTGGTACGGATGGATATGTCCGAGGTCGGGGAATCAACCGCCGACATGGCAGGAGCGCTCAATGACCTAGTGAATACCACAGCCGAGAAATTGAATCTTGTAGGCATATACCGTCCGGCTCCAGAGAGACCTTCTCGATCCCTGATCAATCTGGTGGTAGCACTGAGCAGGCGGTCTGAGGCCGCTGGCCTTCCCGCCACCGTTGTCATCTTGGTGGATGAGTATGATGCTCCCTTCCTGAACCGTATGCACAGACCACAGGAAGACAAGGCTCGCCCGGTACTGGCGGACTTCTATGGAGCCTTCAAGTCCCTGGGGCCCTTTATCGAGAAACTGGTCATGACCGGGGTTACCCGGTTCGTCAAGACGGGCCTATGGTCCAAGCTCAACCAGGTACAGGACCAATCCGCCAATCACCACTTCCATGATCTGACCGGTTTCACGGATGAAGAACTGGACATTCTGTGGGAACGGATTGGCCACAGGGCCTCGGTCGTCTCCCCCCTGGACCATTGGCCGCCTTTGTCCAGGGAAGCCTGGTGCGAGTGGTACAACGGGTACCGGTTTTCCTCACGGGCTTGCCACCCTATCTATAATCCGTTTGCCATAATGTCCAGTCTACATGACGGGGAAATGGGAGAATACTGGTCAGAAACAGGCCATCTGGGCGTAGTGGAAGCCTTGCTGCAGGCCCCGTGGGTTCAGGCAGAACCACTGGAACGGGTGCCCCTGTATCTGACCCGACCGGATGTAGTGGATCGCTATGAACTCAGCCTGGAATGGCTGGACAGCCTTGAGCCAGGACCATCTCCCGAAGCTGTGTTGCACCAGTGGGATTCCACCCGGCTGGTGCCTTTGCTGTACCAGACAGGATACCTGACCCTAACCCCTGAAGGGGATCTGGCACCCCCGAACCGGGAAGTCGCATCCTACCTCAGTCGTGTGTTGCTGGAACCCTGGTTAAAACCAGATGACAGGAAACAGGCTGTTCTGTACCAAGCGGCCATGGTGGATGCCCTCCTGGACCTGGACCTGCCCGCCATGGTGGCCCAGTGCAACCGGTTGCTGCAACTGTTACCGCACCAGCGTTTCCATGGAGCGCTCCGCAGTGCCACCAATCTTGTATTGGATCTGGCAGTTCTGTTTTCACGAAACCGTATTCGCTATCACGAGATGGAAAAATCCGGGATTGGCGGCGACTCCGATACGATCCTCCAGTGGGACGATGTCTCCCTGGCAGTGGAAATCAAGACGGGGGAAACAACGAGTGCCTGGGCAGGACAGAGACAGATAGAGCGCAAGGGATACTTGCAGGCCCTGCCCACAGCCAGCCGTCTGTATCTGGGCCTGGCGCTGTACGCAACGGATGGCCGCCTTGTGAGTGCCTGGATCTGCCAGGGTTATGCACCGTCGGGCGAACCCTTGGGGGAGCCCCTGACCGAGAAGGACTCCTGGCCCACAGGTAAAGGGGATCTGTATCAGCGTTGGGCCATTGATAGAGAGAGAGGCAGGTAATTCCACTGCCAGTTCGGAGTCTGGAGTGCCGCTACACTGTCGGCTGAAGGATTCGTACCCACCAGGGCCTGTTTTCGCGCCCCGAGGCAACGACAGTCTGAGTTCCAAGCCGACTACACTGCGGATACCAGTCGCAAGGTACCTCGCCCGTCATACAGCCTGCCTGTCAGTTCCCGGTCTGGGTCTGACCGAGCCGCTACCCCTGGGCAATTGGCATTCTGGAGATCGATCAGGCCTATCTCAATGGAGTTTGCCGGCGTGGGAGGTCGCAGATTAAAGTCAGCCTGCATCGCCCATACCCGGTTTCCCTTCGTGTTGAACTGTCACTTATCGCCCTGGCCCAACCAGTGCCTATCGGGTGCAGACGTCAGAGGACAGCAGGGGACATGGTGGCACTTCATTGCTCCCTGAACTGGACAGACCGTTGGCAGGAACTGTAGAGAGAACGGCTGTGCAGGTGAGCATTTGTTGTACCTGTACTGCCGGTCCTGGACCATAGGGTCCCCCGCGGATTGCCCAGAGTAGGCAACGTATTTTCTCGGCCTGGGGGCAGATGTCGATATACCATGGTACGGGGGGTTGGGTGCGCATTCCCTGCTTGACGCGCAGACTCCCTTGCTGTGATGCTCCTCAGGCGAAATCTCTACTTCCGTTACATCCTGTTTCTCTTGCCCCTGGTGGCCACGATCTTTGTGCATGAGATCACCGTCCAGTGGATCGCAGGCGGCCTGTCACGTCTGCCCATGTCCGTGGAAACGCTGGCCGCCTTTGGCCTCGCCTGGGCCTGGAGTTCATTCCTCACCGGTCCCCTGATTAACACGAAGCAGATGGGGTTGGTGCTGGCCGAACGACGACAGTCTTTTGGCAAAGCCTTGCAATTTGCCTTGCTGGTCGTGGGGCTGATCACAGGGATGCAGATCCTGCTGGCCTTCACGGATCTGGGCGTTATTCTGCTCAGAAACATCCATAAGGTAAGTTCCAGCACCACCCAGGATGTTCAGACGATGCTGCAATGGCTGCTGTTGCTGCCTTTGCTAACAGGGGGTTCTTCCTTTCTGTCAGGGCCTCTGATTCGCAATCACCTGACCCGATACATCAGTCTTTCCTCAGGGAGTGGTTTTGCGGCTGTGGTAGTCAGCATTGCCCTGATGCTATCCATTGAACGCATGCAGGACCAACCCATTTTGCTGCCGGTAATTGCTCTGTATGCAGGGAAAGCCAGTGAACTCTGCGTAGTAGTCCTGGGCATCCTGAAACATCGTCGGATCATCTGGAATACACCGCTACATCCCAACTCGGATCGTCTTCCGCTGACGTATGGACGGATCTTGCACTTCTACTGGCCTCTGGCCGGCATTGTCCTCATGCAGGAATTCAGTCGTCCACTCATAAATCTGTTCATTGCCCGCCAACCGGACGGTGAACTTTCTCTGGCCGTGCTCGCCGTGGTCTATGCCTTGGGGCAGTGGCCTTATCGGTGGCTCAATGAAACACGGACTATTGCCCCTGCGTTTCAGCACGAAGATCCTGCAGGCAGGCTTACACGGCGTTTCAATATCGCCACGGGTCTCACCTCATTGGCACTCTCCATGCTGCTTTACTGGACTCCCTTACGCAAGGTCATTCTGGAATCGTTACTGGACCTGGAGACAGACTTCGCCCTGCTCTGCATTGCTCCCCTCATGTTGTTTGCGGCCTATTCCCCTGTGGTAGCCGTACGATCCTACCTGCAGGGCATAGGGCTGGTCGAACGACGCACCTCAGCCATGATGCCCAGCGCCCCCACGCGTCTCCTGGCTATCATTGGGGCCTTGTTTCTTTTGCCGGTGCTGAATATTTCTGGCGCACTGCTGGGGGTAGCGGCTCTGCTTTGCGGTTTTGCCGTGGAAGCTGTGACCCTTGTAGTGCTGCTGCGGAGACCTACCATGCGCTCAGACCGGCTTTTGTCACAGACCCGGTAATCCGACCAAGGGAACAATCTTCAGACCCAGGACCGTCACACAGGATTCAGCCGATTTGCTCTCACGTCCAGAACCGTTGAGAATCTGGGAATGGGAACTACTGGGGGAAGGCCCTTTTGTGGCGGTACCTACGCGTTTTTCTTCTTTCCCGGAAGTAGAACCTGACTTTTATCCCGACTTATCACCGCCAGGAGTTACATGCAGGCCCAAGCCGTTGTATTCCCCCAAGCCAATCAAGTGGAATTCACCTCGGTAACGGTACCGGATCCGGATGACGATGACATTGTCGTGGAAGTGATGCAATCCTGGATCAGTAATGGCACGGAAGGATCCTATCTGCGGGGGGAACGCATCGCCGGAGACACTGCCTATCGGCCGGGTGATCCCGTGCCTTTTCCCGTTGTGGCCGGCTATCAGAAAGTAGGCCGAGTCAGCTGGGTAGGAGCCAATATCCGCGATATTGTGCAGGGAGAGATAGTCTTTGCCGCCACGGGCCGTATTGAGGGCATGTTTCATGGGGCTGGAGGACAGGTTTCCCCCAGTGTCAGTAACCGCGAGTCAATCTGGAAACTGCCTGCGGGTCCCGATCCTTTGGCTTTCGCGGGCATGGTACTGACTCAGGTGGGATACAACTGCGGGACTCGTCCCCCGTCCCGGCCAGGTGACAGTGCCCTGGTATTGGGTGATGGCATGGTAGGCCACTGGGCCGCCCAGACGCTGTCTCTGCTGGGGGTACGGGTCATGATGCTGGGACGGCATGCCGACAGGCTGGCCAAGTTTCCAACAGCATCTACCCATTTCAAAGTGAATGAGAAAGAGGAAGATTGGCAAACCGTCTTGGCTACCTGCTTTCCTGAAGGCCTGAATATTCTGGTGGATACGGTAGGTTCAATAACCCACCTGCAGGCCGTGCTGCCGTCCATGGTCAAGCATGGCCAAATCGTGTCCGCTGGTTTTCACGGAACCGACGATCTCATTTCCCTGCAGGACCTGCGGCAGCAGGAACTGTCGGTCCATTCCGTTGCGGGGTGGACGCGAGAGCGGATGGATCAGACCCTGCGGCTAATCGCGACAGGCCAACTGCAAACCCTGCCTCTTATTACCCATCATTTCCCGGTTCATCAGGCGGCCGAGGCCTGGAAACTGATAGCCACAAAGTCAGAGCCTGTGCTAGGTGTTATTCTGGATTGGTCATAAGACACCAAGGAAGTGCCCCTATGCCAGAAACCATGAAAGCTATCCAGATTCAGCAACCGGGACAGGCGGAATGGATTAAGATGCCTTTGCCTGAGTTGCTGCCTGACGAAGTGATAGTCAGGGTTGAATCAGTTACGACTTGCCCACATTGGGATCTGCACATTCTGGCGGGGGATCCCATGTTTCCCGGAGACACCCTGGATTACCCTTACCCGGTGGGACAGCCAGGCCACGAAATGGCTGGTGAGGTGGTCCAGGTCGGAACGGCAGTCAAGGATTTCCGTGCGGGTGACAAGGTGGTGGCATGGCGCGATCCCGGCAAGTTGCGCATGGGCTCTTATGCCCAGTATGTGCCTTTTGCTACGGACCACCTTCTGGCTTTGCCCAAGGATACAGACCTCGCCCAGGTGACTTCTCTGGAACTGGCCATGTGTGTTCAGGTGTCTTTTAATCAGTTGAATCCCCTGAACGCCATCGAGGGGAAACGAGTCGTGATCAGTGGTTTAGGTCCGGCAGGCCTGATTGCCGTGCAGATGGCTCACCTGTACGGAGCACACGAAGTGTTGGCCATCGATCCCTTGCCCGCCCGCCGGATTCTGGCTACTGAGTTGGGAGCAGAACTGGCCGTTGCCCCGGATGACCCCCAACTGGAGCCTCTAAGGCAGACAGCCAGTAACTGGGACACCGGGATGGACTTCACAGGAGTGGCTCCATCCGTGGGAACGTTGATGGAACTGTGTCAGGCCTATGTACACGTGTTTGGTGTATTCAGGGATTCAGTACCTTGGGGTTTTGCCGAGTGGCGGAAAGGGTTGTCCATGATTGGCTATGCGCGCCATAACCAGGAAGCTGCCAGGCAGGCCCTGGCACTGGTGCTCAGTGGCTCCCTGAATCTGCGCATGCTGGCAACTCATGATCTCCCGATGTCAGAGTATGCTTACGGAGTCGATTTGCTTAGGAACAAGGAAGCCGTCAAGATCCGTTACCTGCCCTGGACCTAGTCGGGCTTTTTTATCCATGCTTTCTTTTTCGCCAGGATTTCGCCTGGTTTGAGAACTGATACAACCTCACTGGATGTGAAGATGCAAGACTTGAAAATCGGCGTGATTGGGGCCAGTGGACGGGGTACTTTGGCTGCACATGCACACAGCCCCGAACGGGGTTCCCGGATCACAGCCTGCTGTGACATCAAGGAAGACACCTTGGCGCAATGCCAGGACCGCTACGGTTCTGACATCTTCACGACGCAAGACTACCTTGCGTTGCTGGATCAGGATTTGGATGCCGTATTCATCTGTACTCCGGACTATCTGCATCATGAACACGCGCTGGCGGCTATCCAGGCGGACGTCGCCATCTATCTGGAAAAGCCGTTGGCCATTACCATAGCGGACTGTGACGAAATCCTGACCCAGGCCGCCCGAGCCCAGACCCAGTTGTACTTGGGACACAACATGCGGCATATGACTTTCATACTGACCATGAAAGACCTCATTGATCAGGGGGTTATCGGTGAGGTCAAGACTGCCTGGTGTCGGCATTTCGTGGGCCATGGTGGAGATTTCTATTTCAAGGATTGGCATGCAGACCGCCGGCTGTCGACAGGCATGTTGCTACAGAAAGCCACGCATGACATTGACATCCTGCATTGGCTTTGTGGAGGCTATACCCATACAGTCAATGCTATGGGAGCGCTCACGCTCTATGGCCAGATCCAGGACCGCAATGAAGAGCCTCAGTCCCGTCCCAAACACAATCTGGCCAATTGGCCGCCGCTGACCCAGCAGGGCCTCAATCCAGTAGTGGATATTGAGGATGTCAGCATGATGCACATGCAGTTAGACAATGGTGTGCTGGCCTGTTATCAGCAATGTCACTATACGCCGGACTATTGGCGCAATTACACCATTATCGGTACCGAAGGACGGCTAGAGAATTTCGGCAATGGGGAGAAAGGGACCCGGGTTCAGGTCTGGAATCAACGGCGATTGGGATATGACGGGGAGGCAGATATCTCAATCCCCGCCGAATCAGGGCAGGGTGGTCACGGTGGGGCCGATCCCCGCATAGTCAATGAATTCCTCCAGTTTGTCCGTAACGAAGCCAAGGCCAGCACTTCTCCTGTGGCTGCCCGTTACAGTGTGGCGGCAGGCTGTTGTGCCACCGAATCGCTCCGCAGTCACGGTGTACCTGTAAACATTCCACTGTTGGAATCCAGCGTAGCAGGTTACTTTGATTCACTTGCCCACGGCTGAACTGAAGCAATCCCCAAGAACATACTGGACCCAACTCCCCCCAAAGCGTATCTCTTGCACTTCCCCCGTATAGGGGTCTTTTCCCCTTTATCCTTTGCTTGTCCGTACATTCGAAAACCTTGTTTTACGCTGACGTTACCGGGGCGTTGGGCAAGCATCCGACCTGTTACAGGGCACAAACCACGTGGAATAGAGAATGAAGGCAGGGAACAGGCATATTGCCCCAGTCATGGCGGAGAACTGCCCACTTCCCTCCAAACTCTGCTGCATGTTTACAGTGTCGGGATGACATTCGTCAGTGGCTAGTTGCTACAATGCAGACACAGACAGGCGGTGTCAGCAATATGTACCCGATCAGTTACTGAGGTTAGGTCCAAGACTAGCCTCTGCCAACCCATGCAGCTTCTGCCCCAACTTTCAGGCCTCTTGCCCTGGCCTAGACCCTACACGCTGGACACCCTGAAGGGAGATCTCTTTGGTGGCATTATGGCGGGGATTGTTCTGTTCCCGGTCTCTCTGAGTTATGGGGTAATTTCCGGATTGGGTCCCATGGCGGGTTTGTACGGGGCCATTGCCGTGTCCCTCTTTGGTTCGCTCTTTGGTGGCGTGTATGCCATGATCCGAGGCCCCAACATATTCCTTGTCACAGTCATGGCCGCCATCGTAGCAGAGCACACTACCAGCCTCGCGGAAGCTCTCACTATTGCCATGCTGGCTGGGATCTTTCAGATTGTGTTTGGACTGTTAAAGCTTGGTCGCTATGTGGCCTATACCCCCTACCCTCTGCTCGCGGGGCTATTTTCAGCGTTGGGATTCGTGTTATTCACCTCCCAGACCCTTATGGTTTTGGGGTCATCCATCCGCAGCGGTAGTGTGGTTGCCACATTTCAGGCTTGGCCCAACGCCATTGCCCAAGCGAATCTGCACGCCTTGGCCATTGCCGGTCTTGCCTTCGCGACCATTCCCTTCTGGCGAGGCCGTCTGGCGAGATTTGTGCCAGTTCCAGTCGTCATGCTTGTCGTCGGGTGGCTTATAGGCGCTCTGTGGCTCCGTAACGCCCCGGCTATTGGTGAAGTAGCCCTGGGATTCCCTCGTCCCATTCTGCCTGTCCTATCTCCCGAATTCCTGTTGCGCAACTTGCAGCCCGCTTTTATCCTAGCCCTGCTTAGTTCCGTAAGCACGCTGGTTATAGCCTTTCTGGTTGATTCCATGACGGGACACCAACATCGTCCTGACCGGGAACTCTTGGGCCTGGGTGTAGGCAATATGGTTGCGGGGCTATTTAGTGGCATCCCGGGAGGCGTAAGCACAGGGGTACTTACCAACATTTACAGTGGAGGACGCACGCCTGTCTCCGGGATTACTGCGTCCCTGTTCCTGTTGGCCATTGTAGTCATCCCGGGCTCTGCCACCTTGATCAGCAGAATTCCCTTTGCCGTTCTTGGCGCTGTGGTCATGGTAACCAGTATGGCGGCTATTGAATGGAAATTCATCCGGCGCATACATAGGGTAACGCGCAATGATGCTTTTGTCTTTCTGGCTACCTTCATCTTGGCCGTTTTCGTTGATTTCATGGGCGCTATTGTGATCGGGTTCGTATTGTCCGGGTTACTGGGAGCCCGGCGCATGGAGGATGAAGAACTGCGACAGCTTATCTCGGTGCCCGTGTTGGACCAGACCATACTGGGAGATAGTTTCAAGCTGTCTGATCCCTTTGTCGCCCAAACCGGACTGATCATTTTCCCTGGCCGGGTTTCGATAGCTTCGGCCCGGGAGCTTTCCCGTATTGTCACAGCGGACATTCGCACACACCGCATAATCGTATTTGACATGTCCCGGACGACGTATCTGGACATCACGGCTGCTACCATCATGGGGCAACTGGTCAATACGGCTATCGCCCGCAATACCAAGGCTTTTGTCATTGCGGGGTTATCCGATAAGGTAGCGGCTACGCTTCACTCTTTGGATCTTCTGGCCCGTGTACCCAAGGAGAATTTCGCCAGAGATTTGGATGAAGCACATCAGATCATTGCGTCCATGTTGCGGGAAAATCTGGATTCTTGACAGGGTCCTGCCAGAGAACACATCCAGTTTCAGGCTATGCAGGAAGAAAAGGCAGCAGGTATGGAATCACAAGCTATCCGGATCGATTCAATCTACGTTGGCCAACCCCAGACGTACCACGATGAACATGGGGAATGGCAGTCGTCTATCTACCGGCAACGTGTGTCGGGGCCGGTGCGGCTGGAACTTTCTGGATTGGAAGGAGATGAAGTCACGGACAAGAAACATCACGGCTGGCCCAACATGGCGGTTTGCTGCCACACGTTGGATGACTACCGCTTCTGGAAAGAAAGGCTGAATCTGGATCTGGCACCGGGAGGTGTAGGTGAAAACTGGACATTGGCGCATGCCCGGGAAGATACCATCTGCCTAATGGATATCTTCGATGTAGGTACAGCTCAGGTTCAGGTCTCAAAACCCCGCACGCCCTGTCACAAGCAAGCCAAGCGAGTGGGACGTGCGGACTGGGTTCGACTGGTCCTGCAGGAACTGCGCACAGGTTTCTACCTGCAGGTCCTGCGTCCAGGCACGGTACAGGCAGGAGATGTTTGGCACTTACAGGAGCGACCCTATCCCAATATCTCACTCCGGGCTCTCAACCGCTGTGTCCATCAGCAATATGATCCGGAGCTGGCTACCAGGATCAAAAAGATCCCTGAACTGGACCCGTTCTGGCGAAACCAGTTGACCAAGGCGGAATCAGCCCCAAACGCCTCAAACTCCTAGGCAGAATCTTGCGAGGACGGAGCCGTGTTGCCTTGCCCTCGCTATCATCCAGGGTCGTGAACCGTTTGTATTTGATAACTTCCTCACAATCTAATATTCTCAATAATGTATTGAAACCCAAAGGGAAGTCCAGTTCCTGGACGGTGGCGAATGTTAGCGACTGGGTATGGTCAATGTGGCCAAATGCCGTTATGCATTCATCTGCATGAAGTAAAGGGAGAAGCAAAGCATGACGCAGACCCAAACTGATTCGGCTACAGGAGGGACTCCCAGCAAAACAGCCCAACTTGTCGCTGCCGTACGGGCGGACTTTGTGAAATATTATGATAATCCTCCCTACCGGGATGAATTGGCCATTCATTTCACGGGCCCTTTCTGGGGTGCCGTGCTGGTCAACCGCCAAGTACGCTGGATCGTCGTCAAGAAATTCCTGGCCAAGGTGGCTCCCACCAGTCCTGTTGTGGTGCTTAGAGCACTCTTTGGTGAAGAACAGATTCCTCACGCCCTGGAATCAGGTATCCGGCAATATGTAATTCTGGGTGCGGGTTATGACACTTTCGCCATGCGTCGTGAGGACTTGCTGGATACCCTCACCATTTATGAACTGGACCAAAAGGCCACCCAGGAAGAGAAATTCCGGCGTATGGCCAAAGCCAATATCCCTCGTCCCCGTAACACGCATTATGTACAGGCCGATCTGGAACGGGAAGACATGTTGGACGTACTGGCCAAGGCCGGGTTTGATTTTGACCAGCCGGCTGTTTTTTCATGGTTCGGAGTTACTTACTATTTGAGCCATGAAGCCATCAAGGAAACCTTGCAGACAATTGCTACGCGGGTGGTTCCCGGTTCCTACGTTATGTTCGACTATTTGGCGGACATCTCTTCTACACCAGAAGCCTGGAAAATGATCCAGGAAAAGACTGGGGCCTTTGTAGCCAAAAGGGGCGAACCCTGGATCGCCAGTTTTGATCCCGTGCAACTCGAGACCTATCTGCACGATCTTGGCTATCATGACATAGAGCATCTGGGGCCCCAGGATGTGGGTCCCCGCTACCTGGCCGGACGCACGGACATCATCTATCCTGAGTTCATGGGTATGTGTCGGGCGGTCACCCGTGACGCCTAGCTTTCACGGAGTACTGTTTGGTACTCCCACAAGGACGGACTACCCTTGGCAGGTGGGAGAGGATCCGGTCTCGGTGTACCCTCGTCATGCCGTCGCGTTTCCTGGCAACGGGCCCCAGAACAGATGAATGGGTGGCTTGGTGTCAACATATAGAGGCTGAACCCCAAGGATATCCGACGCGTACCTACCGGAACGCATCTGTCATACTGGGCCACCGGGCTGGTGGTCTATGTCCGTCTATCCTGGGGCCAATTAACTTACTGGAAAGAAACTGCGGGACGGTGCACCGGAGACTCTGCTGTGCATCCTCATAGCATATCCTCATCATACCGCGGAACAGCCCAGTCCACGTCAAACAGGCAGGTACACCTATCCTGTGATGCCATGCCAAGAAACAGGAGGCGCTAATCCAACATGCACACTCAATCTGTGGACAGGATCATGAAGGGCATGGTCTTTCTGGGGGACAGAACCGTGAGTGTACGGAAATTTCCCATTCCCCAGGCAGGTGCGGGCCAGGTCTTGATCCAACTCAGACGAGCTGCCATCTGTGGCAGCGATTTACATGCCTACCGGAGGCCCCGGAGTACCTTTGCGAACCAAGCTCCCTACATTCCTGGTCATGAGCCAGCCGGCATCGTGGCCGCAGTCGGTCCTCGGTGCCATCGTTTGCAGGTAGGGGATCGCGTCACTGTCTACCACTGGATGGGATGCGGCCACTGTTCGCCCTGCCGCTCCGGCTATCTGCAGTTTTGTCCCGACGCGCGTGGTCTGGGACAACCCGGCACTGTGGGCCCGAATGCTGACTACATGGTTGTGGATGAACGCAACTGTCTGCTATTACCCAATGCCCTGGATTTTGAGGATGGTGTCTTCATCGCCTGCGTTGCTGGCACCTGTTTCTCTGCGCTGCGCAAACTGGATTTGAATGGAGAGAAAACCCTGGTGATCTATGGACAGGGTCCAGTGGGCCTTACGGCTACCCTCATGGCTAAGGCGCTGGGTGCCCGAGTGATAGGTGTCGATGTAGTGCCAGAACGACTAAACCTGGCTGCCGCAACCGGCGCTGATGTGGTGTTGAATCCCAGGACCGAAGACCTTTGGTCCAAGGTACAGGCACTGACGGACGGTCAGGGAGCGGAAGCGGCCCTGGAGACATCCGGCACGCTGGAGGCCCAGAGGAGCGTCGTCCAGGTACTGCGTCCGAACGGCCAAGGGGTATTCGTGGGCTTTGGCGCGCCAGCTCCTGCAATCAATCTGACAGACATCATTCGCCGACAGCTACAGCTCACCGGATCCTTTGTAATGCCTATTCACTACTATGACGATCTAGTGAATTTTATCCAGAAGCATAACCTGTCGGTGGGCTTTCAGCGTCTGATTACTCACCGGTTTCCTCTGTCGCAGGCGCCTGAAGCTTTCCAGGTTGCCGATACAGGCCAAGCAGGCAAGGTGCTGTTTGTGTGGGATTAAGCCGAGACCAGTCTGGCCAAATCCAGTTTCGGTCAGCTCCCCTTGGAACAAGCCGGAAGAGATACAACATAACAGAATCGAAACGAATTCTATCTGCACGAACTTGACTATCAAGACATGGCATATAGGGTTCCCCAGGATGTTCGTACGGTGACGTGGGGCGCTCATTCTTGGCTGAGTTCGGTTTAATCTTGGCATGGGGTGGGAGCCATCACTTCAGGGGTGCCAATCCGGCTAGGACTGAATGCCGATTGCGCTACCTGGCCCATATAAGTACAATCACCCATATCCTTTGTGGCTTAGGCTTGAGGCCAAGCCAACACTGGAACCTTTTCGGATCCCGCAAAGCCAATACTGGCAATGGAGACTGTTCCCATGACCAAGAGATCAATATCACGTCGTAACTTCCTGCAATTGACCGGAATTGGTCTGGCCACGGGGGTACTTGCAGCCTGTGCCCCTATGCCCATGCCCGAAGCCGGCGATGAGGCCCCGATGGCAGAACCGGTGACCGTAACTTTCATGGTGCCTGGCAGTACCAATGAAGATGCTGACTTTGCGCCGGTGTTTGAGGAATTCAATGCCCGGTACCCCAACATTGACGGACAGTATACGCCTGCTGGCACCGGGTATGGTCCTGCCTACAATGAGAAATTGCTGACCATGCTTTCGGGGGGTACGGCACCCGATGTCTTCAAGACGCTCTTTGGCTACTTCGGTTCGCTCGCGGAGAAAGAAGTCTACGTACCTCTCGACGATTACGCGGCCAATCATCCGGAAGAGACCGTATTCGATGACTTTTTCGATGCCCATGTCAATGCCTGCATTATCAAGGGACAGTTATTGGCCCTGCCCAATGATGGCGCCCCTGAAGGCATCTGGTATAACGCTGACCTGTATGATGCTGCCGGTCTGGAGTATCCCTCCTGGGATACCGACTGGAACGACATGTCCGCTGCCGCCCAAGCCTTGACCCAGAAAGATGGCGCCATTACGACGCATTATGGCATTGGGCATCCCAACTGGCTGGGCACCATCTGGAGCAATGGCGGCCAGATCCTGAACGAGGAAGGTACCCAGTGCCTAATGGACAGCGATGAATCCATCGCGGCTCTGGACTGGATGCAAAGCCTGGTTATCCGGGATGAAACAGCTCCGGGGCCGGAAGCCCTCAGCGAACTGGGCATGTTCGATCGCTTTACCACGGGTACTTTGGGTTCCTTCTGGTGTGTACGGGGCTGTTTGGGCGGGTTGCGTTCCATTGAAGACTTCCAGTTTGATGCGGCGCCCCTGCCCCTGAGTGCCAGTGGCCAACGCATGACCCGTCTGCTGATCGGCTGGACTTCCATCTGGTCGGGATCAGAGGTGCCGGATGAGGCCTATTATCTGGCTGCCTGGATCTGCAGCCCTGAGGGCCAGCGCCTGCGCATCAGTCGTGGCTACGCCCATCCGTCGCGCAAGTCCCTGGTCGAACAGGACTGGTACAGGAATTACCAGTGTGACCGCTGCAACAGCTATGGGGTTAACAACGTCTTCCCCGAAATGCTGTTGAGAGGCGAAGGCCGCGCGTGGCCGGCCCATCCCCAGGAAGCCGAGATCATTCAGGCCATCAATACGGCCCTGGACGCCCTATGGGATGGTTCCAAGAGTGCGGAGCAGATGGCAACTGACGTGACCGATGAGATTAACGGTCTGATTGGCTGACCTCCGTCAGCCTGCGCAACTTTACTCCAGGCAGGGAGTACTGCCCTTCCCGATAGGGTGGGTGGTATTCCCTGCCTGCAGCCTGCCAGATGCCCGATGTCCTCGAGTTCGATGCACCGACGCGAAGAGTGGGCAGGTTGGATCTTTGCTTCTCCCTGGATTCTGGGGTTCCTGCTCTTCACGGTGGGGCCTATGCTGGCTTCTGGCTTCTTTGCCTTTACGGAATACGATGTGCTCACGGCTCCCCAATGGGTAGGCTGGTCCAATTTCGACAAGGCTCTGACCGACGATCCCAAAGTATGGCAATCCGTTAAGGTTACAACCATTTATGCCGTAGTGAGCGTGCCCCTGCAGATCGTCTTTGGTCTGCTGCTGGCCCTTCTGCTCAATGCGCATATTCGGGGCCTGCAGTTCTATCGGACCGTTTATTACCTGCCTTCAGTCCTGTCCGGTGTGGCGGTCGCCCTGCTATGGCGCTGGATCTATGCGCCCAGTTTTGGTCTGATCAATTCCTTTCTGGCGCTGTTTGACATCCAGGGTCCCGGTTGGCTCGGGAACAAGGATTGGGCCCTGACCTCCCTGATTGGTATGTCCATGTGGCATGTTGGGGGTGGTATCGTGATTTATCTCGCTGGTCTGCAGGGCGTACCCTCAGAACTTTATGAGGCGGCTCATGTCGATGGGGGAGGACGCTGGGCCTCCTTCTGGAACATTACGTTGCCCATGATCACCCCCGTGCTGTTCTACAACCTGGTGATCGGGATCATTACGGCCCTCCAGATCTTCACCCAGGCTCTGATTATGACCAATGGTGGCCCCCATGATGCCACCTTGTTCATGGTTCTGTATCTGTACCGCAATGCGTTCCAGTTCTTCAAGATGGGCTATGCTTCCGTGCTGGCCTGGATCCTATTTGCCTACATCCTGGTGTTAACCCTGCTGGTCTATCGCTCCTCAGGTTTCTGGGTTTTCTATGCCGGAGACCTGAAGTCCCGCTGATCTGGAATATGAGAGCTGGAGCCCACCGCTTGCGGGCGGAATCATTCATCATCCATATGTTGCTGCTGGGTGGGGCCTTCGTGCTCATGATTCCTCTGGCCTGGATGTTGTCTACTTCGCTCAAGACTCTGGGATCGGTCACTACGCTGCCACCGGAATGGATTCCCCGGAGCTTCCAGTGGAACAATTACGCGGACATATTCCAACTGGTGCCTTTTGGTCGTTACATATGGAACACCACCGTAATCACGCTCCTGGATGTTGCTGGCAAAATCCTGTCCTGTTCCCTGGTGGCATTTTCCTTTGCCCGTTTGCGCTGGCGAGGCCGGGAAGTAGTCTTTCTGATTATGTTGGCCACCATGATGTTGCCTCCCCAGGTCACCATGATTCCCCAGTTCGTAGTGTTCAAGAATCTGGAACTGATCGATACGATTGTCCCCCTGGTGTTGCCCAACTGGTTGGGTGGTCCTTTCCTGACGTTTCTGCTTCGGCAGTTCTTCATGACCATCCCCCTGGATCTGGACGATGCGGCCCGTATCGACGGAACTTCCATCTTTGGCATCTATTGGCGTATTGTGCTGCCTCTGTCCAAACCGGCCCTGGCCGCCGTGGCCATCTTCATGTTCAACGGATCCTGGAACGATTTCTTCGGTCCCCTGATCTATCTACATTCCCGTGAGAAATACACCATTGCGCTGGGTCTGCGGTCATTTCAGGACCAGAATTACACGGAATGGCATCTCCTCATGGCAGCTTCTCTGGTGGCCATGCTGCCGGTGCTGCTGATTTTTTTCTTTGCCCAGAAATATTTCATACAGGGCATCGTGTTTACGGGAGTCAAGGGATGAGTCTCAGTCTAGCGCGTCTGAAAATCGATCTGGATCGACGGCACGGGATCATTAATCCCAACATCTACGGGCAATTCATGTGCCGGCGTCCCGGTTGTACCGACGGGGGGCTGTATGACCCAGGGGCACCCGACGCGGATCAGTTTGGGATTCGCCAGACGGTAGATTCACTGATTCGGGATCTGGCACCGCCTATCGTTCGGTGGCCGGGTGGCTGCACTGGGACGGACTACCATTGGCGAGATGGTGTAGGCCCTGTGTCGGAGCGTCCCAAGACCATCGATCTGCATTTTGGCTGGCCCTCTGACCATGGCTTCGGAACAGATGAATTTGTCGCTTGGTGTCGGTGTATGGGGGCTGAACCACACCTTAACCTGGCCATGGGTACAGGCAATCTGGCAGAAGCCGCAGCCTGGCTGGAATACTGTAATAGCTCCCATACCACCCAATACGCGGAAATGCGACGGGCCCATGGGCACGACGTTCCCCATAATGTGCGCTATTGGCAGCTGGGCAATGAAATGTACGGAGATTGGGAAATCGGCTATACCAATGCCCGTTCCTATGGCATTGAAGCAAGGGAATGGGCCAAGGTCCTGCGTC
Source organism: Anaerolineales bacterium (assembly GCA_034422235.1). Classification (GTDB taxonomy): domain Bacteria; phylum Chloroflexota; class Anaerolineae; order Caldilineales; family Caldilineaceae; genus Bin34. The sequence continues at coordinate 97,168 of DAOUJU010000024.1, forward strand.
GTCTGGATCCTTCCATTGCCCTCATCACGGTGGGTGGGAACCCGGCTACCACACCGGAATGGGCATGGGAGGTCGTACCTGAGGTTTTCCCCTATACGGATTTCATCTCCCTGCACGACTATTGGCAGGCCAGTGATGAACAAGATTCCTGGGCTGAGGTCATGGCGGGGCCTCACCGTACTGAACGGGCCATTCAGGATGTGGCCACTGTGATCGAATTACAGCGCCGCCGGTCCGCATCCCACCGACAAGTGAAAGTCGCTGTCACCGAGTGGAACTGCAGTCCGGGCGAGGGCATGATGAAGCATCATCCTGAATATCTTCCCTTCGGCCCTACCTATACACTTCGGGATGCGTTAGCGGTTGCCACCTTCTTGCATGTCATGCAGCGTAACTGCCACATTGTGTCCTTGGCCAACATCGCCCAAACTCTCAACGTGGTGGGTTTGATCATGGTTACTCCCGAGGGGGTATGGCCCGAACCTGTCTACTGGCCATTATGGATGCTGCGCCACCACAGTGGTTCCGTCGCGCTGGATACCTGGACCGAATGCGATACCTTCGACGCCCCTATGGAGCACCTTTTTGACTTGCCTCTGCTAGATGCGTCAGTCACTTTGGATCCAGATTCGGGTTCCCTGTTTGTTTCTTTGGTGAACCGTTCTCCAACACAGGAGATAGACGTGCATCTAACCCTGGAAACTGGATCTGTGTCTGCCACGGGTCATCAGTGGCTGCTGTATCATTCAGATCCCTTGGCCATGAATGGCCCGGAACAATCCTCGAATGTCAGTCCCCAGTCTCTGGAATTAGCGCTGGAGCCAGCTGATTTGCGCCTGGAATGTCCAGCTCATTCCCACTTGGTGACACGCCTCCAGCTGGTGACCTGACACACTTGGTTTCTGGAGAGTGTGGACTCGGTTAAGAAAAAACTCTCCCTTGACAGACCGTTCAGTCACCTGTGCAGCCGGCACACCATGACAGCCTCCAAACGCATCCTGATCATTGCCGGACCTAACGGAGCGGGCAAGACCACGTTTGCTACGGAGTTCCTGCCGCACGAAGCCAACTGTCCCCGGTTTGTCAATGCTGATCTCATTGCCGCCGGAGTGAATCCCTTCGAGCCCAGTCAAGCGGCATTGCGTGCGGGACGTGTCATGTGGAGCATGATGCGGACCTATGTACAGAATGGGGATTCATTCGCCTTTGAAACAACACTGAGTGGCCGCCGGTATGCCTGTCATATTCCTGACTGGCAGGCACAGGGCTATAAGGTGAAACTGATTTTTCTCAAGCTACCCGCTGTCGAGGTGGCGATATGTCGTGTTGCCCAACGGGTTACCCAGGCGGACACAATGTGCCCGAGGACGTAATCCAGCACAGATTTCATGCTGGATGGAGAAATTTCGAGCGCATATATCGCCTGCTGGTGGATGACTGGGCTGTCTACGACAATACTGCTGAAATCCCTGTGTTACTGGAGGAGGGAAGAAACGCACGATGACAACCATAGATCGGAAATCGGCAGATACCCCGCGTGACCCTGATCTTGCGGGGGCCGAGATCGCTATGCGGCGAGCTGCGAAGCGTGCCCGGCGACTGGCGCGGGAAACAACTCATGCCGAAATTGATAGACCGCTGGGACCTGACGGCCAGCTAGGCGGTCTGACACAACGTGAGATTGGTCAGCTCAGACATCGGCTTCAGCATCTTGCACAGCAAGACGAGGAAACGGTCACTGACAAAGGACAAAGGGGTTCCAATAAGTAACCAGAGACCGTTGACCAGGATGTCAAGAGATCGCAAGACTCTGTCTGTTGCAGGCAGGATACGGCTTTCGCATTTTCTCATCTCGCCCTGGCTTAATCAGGAGACTGCCTGACGCCACCTCATCTTTCGATGAACCAAGACAAGAAAGCTTTCTCTTGGCAAAATCGCACAGGTCCCACTGGCAGGCAAGGTATAGCGGGTAATGTCGTCCGCCAACAACCAGGCTCCGGTATAGGTCATGTCGGCAGGTTTTAAAAGCCGCAGGTTTTCCAGCACGCGGCCAGGGTTCAGGTCTAAATCAATACCGGCCTGTTTGGCAAGAAGGGCCCACCGGCCTGGTGAAATCCCAGAGTCAAGATCGAAATCAGGACGCGGGGATGCGTCCAGGCTTACCAAACCTTCACGTACCATGAATCTCGGATTTGGTTTCGGGACCGTGGCGGTCTGGTGGCTCCCTCACCCAGGAAAAACCGCCCTCTTGCCGCAAACGGCTTGCCTGGTTGTTCCAGCACCGTGACCACCAGGACTTCCCTACACTTTCTACCTCAACCAGGAATGACAGGTCGGCATTGTAGGCCACACTCGGGAGGCTATCTACACCCCCCGTTACCTGTCTTCATCTGAATTGCCATTGTCCTACCCAAGGCCCTCGGCCAATTTGTAGCTGTCCCAGTACTGTTGCAGGTCTCCCCTCTGCTGAAAGACCGCCACCAGGTCATCCAGAAGACTGTAGTCCGCCAATGGAGGCAGGTTCTCCACGGTATCCAGGAATTCACTCACCACCGTGGCCGCCTGCTCCCCATGCACATGCCGGAGGTAACTCTTATAGCTCTGCTTCAAGGTCTGCTCCCGGGCCATCCGTACCTGCGTCTCGGTACGAAACGCCGCGGGGTCCGCGCTCTCTACACCCCCCAGAGGCTGGCTGAGGTCCAGCAGCACATGCTCCAGTTCTCCATACCCCAGATCCACTACCGTCTTGCCGCACAACGCAAGGCACCGGGCCGCCATCTGGCTGCACAGACTCTGCATATCGGTCAGCGTGGGCAGGGCAGGGAAAGGCAGGGGATAATCCACATTGTAGGGTATATTCACGCGGAACCGCGCCATGGCCTTCAGCCAATCCCTGCTCGGCAAGGCCACTGTCGCATCCACTTCTTGCACCGCGTCCGCCAGCGCCACCAAGTTGTGGTTCTTGTCGTAGCGCAGACCACAGGCACTGGCATACGCTTTCAAACCGTTTTCTACGGCGCTCTCTATGTAAAACAGGGCAGTAGCGGGTTCATCCATACCTTCATTCCGCAACGCCACATGCAACTCTTTCCGCACAGCCCGCAAACGCTGTTGTACATCGGGCCAAGGATTATTCTGCTTTATGGGGGCCATGGGGCAACCCGCAGCATCCAATCCGTCCCGCTGAATCCCGCCCGCCAGGTGGTTGGGCGACATGCGGCTCTTCTCGAATTCCTCGAAAGTAAGACAGGACAACTGCAAAGGTACGTAAGTACCATAAAGTCGTTCTACCTCCGAGGCCAAGTCTTCGGACAAAGTCCAAGGGGTGCCGGGAGCCAGCTGTTCAGGGGACAGCAAAGCCAAATCTATATCCGAGTCGTCAGTCCAGTCCCCCCGGGCCCGGGAACCAAACAGCCACACCGTGCCTGTGGCCACGCGTGCCTGTACCCACTGGGCCACCTGGAGCGCCCGTGGGTCGGGAAGATGCCCAGAATGCTGGCTTGCCACAGGGGGGAGCGAAAGCACCATCATTCCAGTTCCAAACTCAACTCACGGTCCGCATTGTATCACACAGTAGTGCTCAAGTTTAAACTTCTACAGGCAACGGCGTATTTATTATTTTGTTTTCGTACTTTTTAATAAGAGAGAGCCTCCAACGTAAACCCGCAGGAGGTATGCGATGTCTGATCCCCAAGACCGGAATTACGTATTCGACGGTAATGACGTGTGCAGTCTATACCTTTGGGGCTAGCTGAAAAACGCGAAAAATCTTTGCCGTTTACTTGGGAAGTATCCAGCGTCCTACATTCCAGAATCGATCACTACCTTCTATTGCACGAGCGGAGACCGTAGATAGTGAGACAGCGTCATGCCTTTTGGAAGCTGAAGTACGTGAGTTACTGATAGCTCATCCACTGATAGCGTTTGATTCGAATGGGAGCCTGCCTTGTACGGGAGAAGAGATATTGCCGGTCATGGCTGTATTGGAAGCAATTCACGATGCCTTTTTCCATGAGATCTTCAATATGGAAGGTAATGGCTTCCTGAATCTATTTTCGGGATTCCATGCCAGATTTTTCCTGTGCTAACACAACCTGGCAATTCCGGCACATAAGCACAGTAGTGATTGGTTGTCCGTTCAAAGACCACGGCGTATGTCAGTTTCATCTCGATCGCTCCCGAAGTCCTGCCTGTTTCCGTATACTCAGCCAAGATTACCTTCCGGGCCGCCGGGGTTTTCGGATAGGCTCTGAGTCAGATTCAAACACCCCCACAAAACAGGGAAGGTTTGCGCGCGGAACCTGAACCGGACCCAGTTCCCGCAGAAATGCAAGAGCTATGGACAGCAGTGCTGCGCTTTTTCCAGGGCATGGGGCGCAAGAGATGGCTGTTTCTGGCCAGCCCTTGACAATGCTACCCCCGCTGTACCAATCCCAACTGTAGTGGCATTACACCGTCAAGCTCAGCATTGGACACTGCCACAGTGCCCACTATGCGGGAAGCAATGACAAAGGAAATGAACACCTTTCAAAGGGGTTCGGTGCCTTCACTCAGGATTGATAGGTAACGACTGTAGGCAAAGAGACGGTTACTTCCCCTACCCCTCAACTCATGAACGATACCAAGATCCTCTAGCTGTCTCATGACCGCGTACACCGTAGGTCTGGATAAACCTGTCTCCTGACCGATAGCCTGAAAGGTCTGAATGGGTTGCACCATGAGTGCCTGATGTACGCGGGCTGCCGAATCGGAACGTTGATTGACGTCACCAATTCGGCCTCTATCCTGGGTGAAAGTTTCTGACAGTCGAACAAAGGTATCATATGCGTTTTCGGCAGTCTCCCACACACCTACGAGAAAGAAGGATAGCCATTTCTCCCAATCACCGTCCCTGCGTACTTGGCCAAGCAACGAATAGTAGGTATCCCGATTCTGTTTCAAAAACAGACTCAGATACAGAAGCGGTGAACGAAGGATTCCAGCGTTGCAGAGCATAAGGGTAATCAACAGCCGCCCCATACGCCCATTCCCGTCCAGAAAGGGATGAATGGTTTCAAACTGCACATGCGCGAGTCCCGCTCGGACCAGCATAGGAAGCCCGTCATTCTCTGCATGCAGAAAACTTTCCAGGGCTCCCATGCATGCAGCGACCTCAGTGTGAGGTGGAGGAACATATGCGGCATTGCCTGGCCGTGTTCCACCAATCCAGTTTTGTGATCGTCGGAATTCGCCTGGATTCTTTTCCCTTCCCCGTCCACGAGAAAGCAGAATGCTATGGATTTCACAGAAAAGACGATTGCATAAAGGAAATCCCTGCTGAATGCGCTGCAAACCATGCTCCAAGGCCTGAATATAGCTGGACACTTCGGCTACCTCATCCAATGACGCCTGTGGTACCTGATCCAGTTCAAACAGGAGCAAATCCGAAAGGGATGATTGAGTTCCTTCAATTTGAGAAGACAAAACAGCCTCTTTTCGTACACAGAAGTATAGGTAGAGTTCTTCGTTGGGGAGCATGATAGAAGCTGTATCCAGCCGTCCGAGCGCGAGTAGTGCCTTTTCCAGAGATTGTTGTGAATGGCCTGTCCAGGAAAGTGGAGGATCTGGTGGTAACGGAGTCGGTACAAATGACTTTACGGTTTCACCGCCGCTTGTTTTTGTCACGTAATAGCCTGGCGGCTTCCTTTTCATGCTTCTTGCCTCATGCCAGTTTGTAAAACTTTTTTACAAACTGGCAACTCATTGTAAAAATTGGAGGCCAAATTTTACAATGAGCTGTGCATTGAATCAAGATTCAACGATGTTGTTAACCGGACCTCGGAGTTAACGACCACCTTTTCCAGCAGGCAGAACAAGCTATCCCAGCACAAACTGCGAGCTAACCAAGGTGCTTCCGAGAGGTACATGGGAATGATGCTGCGATGTCAGTGATTGCTATCAGGTGTAAACCACTCTGCGAAGCACCTTCGTATGGTGTAAGGCTGGGTCTGGGAAGAACCCGATTCTTTTTCCAGGGAGAAACTGTGCATGACTAAGATCTGCATCGGCACTGACATCGCGGAAGATCAGTTGGAGGTGATGGTTTCCAATGAAGAGGTACCGTGGCCAGTGCCCCCTGACGCGGTAGGTCTGACCGAGTTGTGTACCCGCCTGACCGCGGTGGCGCTAGCCCGGATCATCATGGAAGCCACGGACGGGTTGCAGGGCTACAGCTTCCAGTGGCGGCGGTCAATCTGCGTCAGGCCCAGACATATGTGCCTGTTCCATCGGTCAATGGGCCAAGCCTGATCAATTGGATGCACGCATGCTGGATGGAAGTATTCTGAGCCCTTCTAACGACCACTGGGGAGTGATCGGGTCATCTACAACAACGCCGCAGAAACCCTGTGTTGCTAGGGGAAGAAAAGAAAACATGATGACATCCTCATATCGGAAATCAGCAGATACCCCTCGTGATCCTGACCTTGCGGAGGCCGAGATCGCTATGCGGCTTGACACAATTGGAGATTGGTCAGCTCAGACGTCAGATTCAGCACCTTGCACAGCAAGATCAGGAAACGGTCACTGACAGAGGACAGAGTGACTCCAACAAGCAACTAGAGACCGTTGTCCAGGATTTTGTGCGATCGCCAGACTCTGCCTGTTGCAGGCAGAATACGGCTTTCGCGTTTTCTCATCTCTCCATAGCTTAATCAGGAGACTTCCTGACGCCACCTCATCTTTCGATGAACCAAGACAAGAAAGATTACAGCAAAGCCTGACAACACGATCAGATCCAGCCCGACAGCCGCTGATACAGGTCCCAGAAGCGTTTGTTGCAAGGCGGACACGCCGTAGGTAGCCGGACTCAGACGGCCAATGTAGAACATGACATCAGGCAGATTCGAGGGGGGAATCAGTACAGGACCAAGTACCACCACAAAGGCCAAGACTAGCCGACTGAAACTCTGAGCCTCTTCCAGGGAGCGGGAGGCAACTCCTATGTAAGCACCCAAACCAGCCAGGGACAAGGCAGCCATCGGTATAACTATGATGAGCAACGGGTGCATCCTTATGGGCAAGTCAAGTAACAGGAACCCATAGGCCATCGTAGCCAATATGGCAGGGAGAGACAATACAAAGAAGGAGAACAGGACGGCCATCACTACCACGTAACTGTGAATAGGCAAGGTGGCGTAGTAATCCAGAGTTCCTACGGCCTTCATCCAGGCAAAACAACTGGACATGCGGTGCATATTGGTAAATATGAGCGTAACCACAACGTTACCACAGAGAATATAGGCGAGTTGTTCCTGACTGGCATCGTCACCGGCAAGAAAGCCCAGCAAAGTGACGAGCATCACAGGAAAAACGAAGCCAGTAATCACCAGCGGACGCCAACTCCAACGCCAATTCAGTATTTCCATCTTGCATAAAGTGGATAACTGGAGCCATGGAGGCTGTGGTTGCCTATCTTTCAAATCCCCAGGAAACCACCAACGGTGAGCTTCGTCTGCGAATCCACTTGGGTCTTGCGGGGATTCAGTGGCTGTCTGCATGATGCAAGTACAGATCTTCCAAGGTAGTGGAAGAAAGATGAAAGTCATCGATTCGATTGTGATCGAGGCAAGCAATCATGTCCTCTAACTGATAACGCTGCAGGAGGACAAGCCAGCGTCCTGTATCCAGTTCTTGCACGGTCACGTCAGCGGGTAACACAGGAGGTATTTCAGGAGAGAACTGTATTTCCAGTCGAAGCTTCTGTTCCAATTGTTGCTTCAGGTCAGATGGTTTGCCCAATACCACTAACTCACCATCATGCATAATACCCACTCGCTGAATGATTTTTTCCGCTTCCGTTGCATCGTGCGTGACGAAGATAATTGTTGTTCCCTCCTTTTGATTCAGGTGCCGCAAGACTGACCATACCTGGCGTCGACGTTGCGGGGACAATTCATTCGTTGGTTCATCCAGAATCAAGGTGGGTAGGGAACCTACCATGGCAACTGCAAGTTGCAACAGTCGTCGTTCTCCACCGGAAAGGCGTTCATTCAATTTGGAATGCAACTGTTCTATCTGCAACAGATCCAGCAACCGATCACGTTCATCTTGGGCTTTCTTGCGGTTTAGGCCCCTCAGATAGGCAGTATGGAAGAGTGTTTCGCTGACAGTCAGGTGATTTAATGCCAGATGTCCTTGAGGCATATAGCCGACGTTCATAGGAACCAACCGAGAAGCTGACGGAAGGGGATGACCAAGAAAGCGAATCTGCCCTGAAGTGGGTTGCAACAGGTTTACCATCTGCCGGACCAGGGTACTCTTGCCCGCCCCGTTATCGCCCAAGAGTCCAAAGACCTCTCCTTGAACGATCTGCAGGCTGATGTTCTTGTTAGCAGACTCTGGTGAGCCTGCGTAGATCTTGTTGAGATTCTCTATGTCGTAGACAATCATGGCTTTCGGGGAGACTTGCACAACTCACGTCTGTTAGGGAAGCTACCCTAAGGTGGCTTGCCACCAGGTAATTGCGTTGCCAAAGGGGCCTACGACGCCTACAGACTCCGAGTCAATGTTCCGCGAGTCTCTTGTCAGTCCTATTCACCCGATTAGTCCCTGGATCAAGACCAGGACACCTCATGTTGCGATGGCCAAATGGTTCGGATGTCAGCTTTCAACCACTCTCCGCAGCTTTGATCACCAGGCCATCATCAGGCATACATTCCCGGTTTTTCAGGCACTGGCACTGCCACTGCTTCTCCACTGCTCGCCGATTGAATACAGGCTTCAGCAATGAGTATCGCCATGTAGCCATCCCAGGCGGATGGTCCTGTGAGTTGGCCGCTACCCAGACCTTGGGCCCAAGCGTTGAGTTCCAATCTGTACGCTAAGGCAAAACGTTCACGCCAATCTGACGGCACTCGCTGCTTTTGCGCTAATTTCCAGTTTACCGTGGGGCAGGAATTGGTATTCGAAACTACCGTTCCCTCTTCACAGGTAATCTCAACGTTGACCACGTACCCGTATCCTGCGTCTGAATTGCATTCCAGTAAACCTAGTCCCCCTTTCTTGAATTGAAGCTGGACCAAACCCAAACGAGCAGTATCTGGAGCCTGAGGCGATTCAGGCAGAGCCTGCGCAAATACACGGGTAACCTCATCTTCCATCAGCCAACGGGCTGAATGAATATCATGAATCATGGAATTGACTATCAAGTCGGCTGCCGTACGTCCTGGCGGGTGCAGGGCGTTTCGATGGACACCATAAAACATCAGACGGGAACCCAAATCCCCCTGATCCACGATTTGCTTGACCTCGACATGGGCGGGGTCGTATTCGCGCATAAAGCCCACCTGAATCGTCCGCTTGCCCTGCTGGACTTCGATATCCACTATCTGTCTGGCTTGGTCAGACTGCGTGGCCAGGGGCTTCTCCACGAGAACTGGCTTGCCCGCTTCCAGGCATTCCAGAGCCAGACCAGCATGCAGGGAGTCAGGGGCCGCCACAAGTACGGCATCGATGTCAGGATGTCGTATCAGGTCCTGAGATTCTTCAAAAAGCAGGGATACGCCGGTTTCTTCCCCAACCTGGCGGAGGCGGGACACATCGGGGTCCATCAAGGCCCTCAAGCGGGCACCGACTATACGGTGATTGGCCAGGTTCTCCACGTGTTGCGATCCCATATTGCCAATCCCTATCACCCCTACCCGAATTTGCTCACTCATGCCATCGTCGCTCCTTTGGTGGGAATTAGGTATAACCTTCAGACCCTACTAGATGCGGCACGCCAAAGCCGAACGTTCTTTGGCGCCATGGGACTCTTTCCGCCGAGCCTGGGTTCCAGTCAATGCCCGGCCAGCCAAGTCTTGGTCAATACACGCCAAGTTCTAATCAGCTCGTCAGGACTCAATAGCTAACCGCAGGGAAGTCATTTGCATATCATAGCGGATTCCGTATCAACCGAAAGGGATGACAGGGGATTGGCACGGTGAAGGTAGCCTGGCTGACTCCAGAACCTTATCCCGATTACAGAGACCTGTCTGTACCGAGGCGTTCCCAGGTTGCTTGCCTAGATGAGGCAATCAGGAGGGAGCAGAACCGTCCGTCCAGTTCCATGAGGAGCGCTCTGACCGGATTGCAGAGCGTTCTCCCCTCGACAGACCCAGTGATATAATCCAACATTGCCCTGCCTTTGATCTTGTTCATCGCCGAACGACTACAGGTTGTTTCTCGGGGCCAGTATTGATCTGTGCTGCAACCATTTCTGCGCAGACGGAGTCAAGCCAAGGAGGATGTTATGTTAAATCGTATGTTGTTGAGGAAGCGATCTTGGTGGGTCGTGGCCCTGCTAGTGACACTGGTGCTGGTGATGGCAGCCTGTGTTCCCGCAGAGGCGCCCATGGCGGAAGAAGAAGAGATGATGGACATGGGTCCGCAAGCCGGTGGCTCACTGGTAGTGGGCACAACGGATGACATCATCAATTTTGATGCTTTCTCACTCGGCTTTGTCAGCTACCCGATGCAGAATCAGTGCTACGACAGCCTAATCATCTATGACAAGCGCCTGAATCCGATGCCGCGTCTGGCCACAGCCTGGGAAGCGAATGCCGAAGGCACGGCCGTGACCCTGACCCTGCGGGAAGGGGTGACTTGGCACAATGGCCGGGAATTCGTCGCCGATGATGTGGTACAGAACATTGAACGGGCCCTGGTTCCTGACACGGGTTCCAATGTTCACGGCATGGTCCAAACCGTGACGGGTGCGGTGGACAATGGGGATCACACGGTCACCATCAATTTCTCGGCACCTACCCCTAACATGTTCGATATCCTGAACGTGATGCGGATTATGGCCCCGGAATCCTTTGATGCCCTGGAAAACTCCTGCATCGGTACGGGACCCTTCAAACTGAAGGAATGGATTCCCGGCGATATCCTGGCCTTTGAACGCAACGAGAACTACTGGGAAGAAGGTCGACCCTACCTGGACGAAGTGTCCTTCAAGCCCTTTGATGACCTGGAAGCACTGGTCACCGCCTTGGAGACCGGTATCGTAGATGCCGCCATTGCCGTGCCACCCAAGGATTACCAGCGCTTGCTGGATGCGGGTGTCAACGTGGAATTCGGCCAGGGTGGTCTCCTTTATTCCATCACGGTGAACCCGCCCGATCCGGATCAGCCGGAAGGAGCCCTCAGTGACAAGCGGGTACGTCAGGCCGTCTGCTGGTCCATTGATCGCGACGCTATCGTGGATCAGGCGCTCTTCGGTGTGGGCGGAGCCACTGTGTTGGCCTTCCCTGACTACTCCGTCGCGTATTTTGAGGATCTGGCGGACCATTACACTTTCGACCTGGACATGGCGGCCGCTCTCTTGGACGAAGCTGGCTGGACGGACAGTGACGGTGATGGCCTCCGCGACAAGGATGGCCAGGACCTGATTCTGAACACCATCACCATCCAGGCTTTCCCGGAAACGACGGATATTGCCCAGATTCTGGGAGCTGATATGGCCACCATTGGGGTGGAATTGGATATTGAGCCGCTGGACAGCGCGACCTACGGTCCCCGTCACATAGGCACACCGGAAACGAACGGCAGCGCCGTCTTCGATCTGGATGTTACTTTCGTGGGCCGCCAGCATCTGGATCCCATGGGTCTGTTCGACAACAGTCCGTTCCGCCCGCGGGCCAGTCCGATTTTCCCACGGGGTGACTTCCCTGAAGGCTATGTGGAGAATTTGGCGATCGCCGGGTCTACCTTCGATAGGGAAACCCGACGTGAAGCCTTCCGCAAAGTCAACGAAATCATCCTGGACGCCTGCGTGGATATTCCTCTTTCCTGGAAATACACGCTGTTCGCCCATCAGTCCAATGTCCATGGTCTGGACTGGACGGTTAACGACGAACTGCGGGCAGGAGACACCTGGGTCGAATAATCTCCTGTAATCGTCACGCCAATGGGTCAAGTCTCAACTCCTATTGGCCTTCCGCACCACCGGGCCAACTGTCTGGAACAGTTGGCCCGGTGGCCGATTTATCCCACAATGACCTGATTGGCGTGGGCACGTCCCGCCCTGACGACTTAATTCTTGTCGGTATGGTTTCCCCATGACCACCTATATGCTGCGCCGCCTAGCCCAGACGGTACCTGTCCTGTTTCTAAGTTCCATCCTGGTCTTCAGCCTCATCCGGTTTATTCCCGGCGATCCAGCCCTGCTGATTGCCGGACCTGATGCCCTGCCTGAACAGATAGTTGCAGCCCGGGCCAAACTGGGTCTGGATAAACCCATGCATGTCCAGTATCTGCTATGGTTGGGACAGGTCGTGCGGGGTGATCTGGGTGAGTCCATCCTGAACGGATATCCGGTGTTTGATCTCATCAAGCGTAAATTCGGGGCCACCCTGCAATTGACCGCAGGCGGTTTGCTGGTAGCTCTTGTTCTGTCCTTTCCTTTGGGTATCCTTTCCGCCATCCGGCGCGGAGGCTGGCTGGAACGGACTACCTCTGTCATTGTGGCCCTGGGGCAAGCAATCCCTACCTTCTGGCTGGGTATATTGCTTGTGCTCGTTTTTTCCCTGCATTTCAAATGGTTTCCGCCTTCCGGCAGGGTTGAGTTCGCCCAAAAACCGGTAATGGCACTGCGTCTCATGATTCTGCCTTCCATTACCCTCGGCTTCTATTCCGCCACGGTCCTGACCCGGTTCCTGAAGAGTTCCATGCTGGAAGTCATGGACATGGACTATGTGCGTACCGCCCGCACCAAGGGTCTTAAGGAATCCCTCATCACGGCCAGGCATGTTCTGAAGAATGCTCTTATTCCGGTTGTGACTGTGCTGGGGTTACAGCTCGGAGCGTTTCTGGGGGGAGCGGTGGTCACCGAGTCGATTTTTGACTGGCCAGGGCTGGGACGACTCATGCTCCACGCCATCGGCACACGGGATTATCCAGTCCTGCAGGGCACCATCCTGTTCGTGGTCATCACGTTCATATTGGTGACCCTGATCACGGACCTGACTTATGGCTTTCTGGATCCCCGGATCCGCTACCAGTAATCCGGGCGCAATACGCATATTGCCTGCCTGAGCATCATGTCTGATCCATCAGCAGCCCAGAGAACCGATTCTGCCTCGGCCCAGACTCTTGAGGCCCTGGCGACCCAGCGGGAGACTTTGTTCGTACGTCTTGTGCGTCGTTTCCGCCAGCAACGCGGCGGATTGGTGGGTTTGATCGTGGTTGTGCTCATGCTGTTCATTTCCTTGACCGCGCCTTGGCTGTCCACCCACGATCCACTCGAAATGAGCAAGGGCAACCAATTCCTGCCCCCCAGTGCACAGCACTTTTTTGGCACTGACGAACACGGAAGAGACATCTATACACGTACCCTTTATGCGGGTCGTATCTCTCTCTTGGCTGGAGCCTTTGCGGCCCTCGCTGCCGCAGCCCTGGGCGTTCCTTTGGGTTTGGTCAGCGGTTACGCCGGCCGCTGGGTGGATACCGGGATAATGCGCTGTATTGACACGCTATTGGCCTTTCCCGCCCTTTTGTTGGCCTTGGCCATTGTAGCCGTGTTGGGACCCGGATCCTTCAACGCCATGATTGCCGTGGCCATTGTTGGGTTGCCCAGTTTTGCGCGTCTGGCCCGCGCCAGCATCCTGGTACAGAAAGAAATGGATTTTGTACTGGCCGCCCGGGCCTGTGGATCCACAGCGCGCCGAATCATCTTTCGCACCATCCTGCCCAACTCCTTGGCTCCCATCATCGTACAGATCACGCTGGCCATCGCCTTTGCTATTCTGGTAGAGGCTGCGCTGAGCTTTCTCGGACTGGGTACACAACCACCGGATGCTTCCTGGGGCGCCATGCTGCTTAGTGGGCGGGGTCATTTGCGCAGGGCCTGGTGGTACGGGTTTTTCCCGGGACTCTTTATTACCTCACTCATTCTGGGCCTGAACAGTCTAGCCGACGCGCTGCGTGACATCCTGGACCCCACCACTACGGTGGCGCACTGAAGGCCAGGTAATAGACAGAAGAGCCTGTTGCATAATTGAATGAATTCCCCTCAGGAGACCCCCCAATGTCAACTCAGGCACAGCAGATCCACTTTAGCGATTTCAAGATTACGGATTTCCCGCCCGGTACCAAGACACGAGCCCATCTGATCATCAATACCCTACCTTCGGGCGAACCGCTCTATTGTGCAATGACCATCGCCCGTGGCCAGGAACCCGGTCCCGTCTGTATGGTTACAGGGCTTGTGCACGGCGATGAATATGAAGGTCCCGTGGCGATTCAGGACGTATTTGAAGAACTGGATCCAGCCACTATGCGCGGTACATTCTTCGGAGTGCCCATGGTGAATGGACCTGCCTTCATCCACGGTACACGGGAAGGGGGCTGGGACAGCCTCAATCTCGCCCGTATCTTTCCGGGTAGCGCCGAGGGTTTTCCGACCGAGCGCCTGGCCCATGTCTTTCAGGAATACCTGGTGGTACAAGCCGATTTCCTGCTGGAAATGCACGCCGGCGGCAATCTCTATGCCTGCAAGGAGTTGGCCGGTTACCAGGTACAGGGAGGCAAGGCGGGGGAGAGATTGCACGAAGCAGCCATTGCTTTTGGTTTTGATTTTGTCTGGGGTACGGAAGCGCTACCGGGTCGTACCTTGTCGGCCGCGCGGGAAAAAGGGGTTCCTGCCGTCTATGTGGAAAATCGGGGCGAGGGGCGGGTCCGACCCGCACAAAGAGTGGCCGCCGTACAGGGAATCCGCAATACATTGGCCTTTCTGGAAATCATTGACGGTTCCTATCCCACGGCCGAACCTCCGTTCAGTCTACAAACCCTGGGAGAGGAAGCCGGGCATCTCCAGGTCAACTATCCCAGTCCCTACTCTGGCCTTTTTGTGCCTGCCGTAGAACTCTGGGACAAGGTCCGCACAGGCGATATATTGGGTCAAGTCCGTCATCCGGATGGTACCGTGCTGGCCGAAATTCCGGCCGTTCAGACAGGACGGGTCATGTTTTTGCGTACTTTCCCCCGGGTCATGGTGGGAGAATGCCTGATCTACGTGCTTGAAACCGATCTTTGATACCTCTCACCTATCAACCACGCGCATCCCGGGAGAAAGTTAACGATGGACCGGATCAAAACTGATACCGTCGTGCTGGGCCTGGGCGCCATGGGCAGTGCAGCACTCTACCATCTGGCGCTACGCGGTATTCCCGCCATAGGTATTGAGCGGTTCGGTCTGGTGCACAGCCGAGGCAGTACCCATGGTCCATCGCGCGTCTTCAGGATTTTCTACCCTCATCCTCTCTATGTAGAGATGGGATTGGCGGCTTTGACCCAGTGGCGAGAACTGGAGTCTCGCACGGGCAGCGCTCTGCTTACCCTTTGTGGAATGGTCATACTGGCCTTGCCGGACAATCCCATCTTCCAGCAAGGATTGTCAGCCCTGGAAACCATGCAGGAGACACATACCCCGTTATCCTACGACGAATTGCGGGGCCGGTTTCCCATGTTGCATCCCCCCGTGGACAGGGCGGGTTGCTGGATTCCCAGATCCGGAATCCTGTCCCCCGAATCCGCGCTTAAGGCCCTGATTACTGTAGCCCAGAGAGAGGGTGCGCAAGTATGGGACGCTCAGACCGTCCAGAGTGTGGACTATAGCCATGGCCAATTCGATATTGTCTTGGCTGACAGCCACATACGTTGCCAGAGGTTGATCTGCACAGCCGGAGCCTGGTCAGAGGAACTGGTGCCCGATCTGGACCTGCATCTCAAAATTACCCGCCAACAGAAATTCCAGTTCCAGAGCGGGGACATATCCGACTTGCATCCTGCCCACATGCCCGTATATTCCGATTACGAGAAGCAGTTTTACGGATTTCCTGCTTGGCAGGGCGTGATTAATGTGGCTGATGATGGACATGGTGACATCGTCAATCCCAACGAGGTAGACAGGTCGGCAGATCCAGCCACACGGGAACAGCTAACCCAATGGGTCCATCAACTGTTTCCCCAGCACACCTGGCAGCATGTCCGAACCGAGACCTGCCTTTACTCCAACACCCCCGATGACGATTTTATTCTGGACCGGCATCCGGCATGGCCCGGGATGGCGATAGGGGCGGGGTTTTCCGGGCATGGTTTCAAGTTTACGCCGCTGATCGGCCAGTTACTGGTCCACCTGGCTCTGGAAGAGGAACCCCCCATCAATATTGATGCTTTGCGGTTGCGACCGGAACGCTTGCAGGCTTGGACAGCAGTCTGAAATGATTCCCCTAAACCTTGAAACACCGATATAGGTCAAGCTAATGGTTTATGCCCGATTCTTGGACCCCTATCCTGAATGCCGGACCCGGGCACCCCAGTTCCGGTTTGAGCAGAGGAGATTCCCATGTTCGACACACTGATCTGTAATGGAACGCTGGTGGACGGTACCGGTGCTGCGGCACGCCAGGCCGACTTGGGCATCAAGAATGATGTCATTTCTGATATTGGGGAACTGAGCAACGCGCCAGCTGACCGAATTATCGATGCAGCTGGGCAGGTAGTAGCTCCCGGCTTCATCGATATCCATACCCATTCGGACCTAACCCTGTTGGCGGAACCCCACGGCCTCAGCAAGATTCGGCAAGGAGTCACTACGGAAGTAACGGGCAACTGTGGCTACAGTCCTTTTCCCATCTCCCCCGCGAGAACGGAAACGCTGCGGGAGTCTCTCAGTAGCCTCTTCGGCGATACCGTGCCCTGGACATGGCAGGATCTGGAGGGGTATCGGCAGGCGGCTACAGAGATTGGTTTAAGTATCAATATTGCCCCTCTGGTAGGTCATAGCGCTGTCCGGGGCATGGTAGTGGGATTCGAGGATCGTCCCGCTACACCAGACGAAATCGTAGCCATGAATTACCAGGTGGATCAGGCCATGGCCCAGGGGGCTTTCGGTTTTTCGACAGGCTTGACACTCCCTCCCAGTGCCTATGGCGATACGGCCGAGATTATCGCCCTGACCGAAGCCATGGCCCAGTGGCCCGGACGCATTTATACTAGCCACATTCGCTGTTGGTCCGGTTACCACATTACGGGTGTCCAGGAAGCTGTAGATATCGGACTCGCTACGGGCGTCCCGGTCCAGGTGGCTCATATGGCCGTCAATGATCCTCGCCACTGGGGCGAAGCGGATACCGTGATTCAGGTATGCGAGAATGCCGTCAAGTCTGGCCATGACGTTACTTTCGATGTTTATCCCTATGACGCCAGCAGCAGCGGATTCAGCCAGTGCATACCCACATGGGCCCAGGCGGGCGGACCTGCCGCTCTGCTCTCCCGTATTCGTACGCCGGCGACCCGACAGCGAATCCGGGACGACATGCTGGAAGAAGGCCTGTTTCGCGGTTGGCCCTGGCTCTGGGATCGGCTGCTAGTCAGTACAGCCCATACCGAAGCGGCCAAACCCTACGAAGGATTAACCATTCAGGAAGCCGCCAATGAAATGAACCTGGAACCGGTAGACGCCGCCCTAACCCTGATGGACCTCGACGAAGCCCGTCTAACGATCATCTTCTTCTATCGCACGGAAGAAGACATGTGCGCTTTCCTAACGCACCCTCTGGGTATGATGGGTTCTGATGGCCTGGCACTGACACCCGGAACTCGGGTGGGCATTGGACGTCCGCATCCCCGGTCCTACGGTGCCCACGCTAGGGTACTGGGACGGTATGTGCGGGAGAAATCGATCCTCACACTGGAAGAAGCCGTCTACAAAATGAGCGGACAGGTAGCGGATCGCCTGTGCCTCCGCGACCGGGGACGGCTACAGCCCGGATACAAGGCAGACATTGCGATATTCGATCCAGATACCGTGGCTGATTGTGCCACTTTCGAGAACCCTCATCAGTTCGCTACGGGGGTTTCCCATGTGTTTGTGAATGGCACCCTGGCTGTGGATAACGGCACGTATTTGGGTTCAGGCACCGGTCAGGTGCTGACAGCAAGCTGATCCTGATCTTCATGGGACTGATCTGAACAGTTCGGATCTTCTGAACGTCCCCGAAGTCAATAGTCGGAGACAAAGGGAGTTCCTACGGGAAACTCTATGTTCTTGTGCACAGGATATGCTGGGCCAAGTCTTGTCCCTGCGTCGTCAAGCCTACAATTCGCACAGTTGATTTCCTCCTTGATGTCATTACCTACCCGCTTCATCCGATAACTAGAGGGAAACATGTGGAATCACGTTGTCAACTTTCTCCTGGTGTCCATGGCAGTGCTGTTGGTCATGGGGTGTGAAGCGTCCCCCACACCATCTATCCCCAGCATGGAATGTACCGATGCAATCGGATGTATTGAGGTAATGGCAGGAGAACCCGTAGCCATTGCCTCCATGATCGCAATCTCAGGGCCCGCAGCCTTCCTGGGAGAAGATGTAGTGGGGGCCATTGACATCGCCTTGGCCGATTATGGTGACATTCACGGACATCCAATTGTCCTGAGACAGGAAGATTCCCTGTGTAGTGCAGAGGGAGGTCAGACAGCTGCCCAAAAAGTAGCGGCGGATCCCACCATTGTCGGTATCTTGGGCACCGGCTGTTCCAGCGCTGCCACTTCAGCCCTGCCTATTATCAGCAGCACTGGCCTGAGTATGATATCCCCCAGCAGCACTTCTCCCACTTTGACGGATGCCGATCAGGAAGCGGGTGGCGTGTGGCAACCCGGCTACTACCGTACGGCTCACAACGATCTCTTCCAGGGCAAATTGGCCGCCGAATACGCCTACAACGAACTGGGGGCCCGTTCGGTCGCCACCATTCACGATGGAAGTCCCTATGCCGACAAACTGCAGGAGGTCATGGCTGCTGTCTTCACCGATCTGGGAGGGGAAGTCACCTATCAGGGTGCCATCAATGTAGGGGACACAGATATGCGATCCCTTCTGACTGAAATTGCGTCCAATTCGCCGGATATTCTGTTCTATCCCATCTTCCAGCCTGAGGGCAATTACATCACGGTGCAATCCCGGGAGATTGATGGTCTCCAGGACACTATCCTGATGGCGGCTGACGGTCTTTATGTAGCGGATTTCCCCATAAATACGGGCGAAACGGCGTTGGGCATGTATCTGATGGCACCCTTGGTCAGCAACGACCGATACGACGAACTCTTGGGGAAGTGGGCGGACATGCATGGCGGCACGCCTCCCGCAGCGTATCATGCTCATACGTATGACGCCACGTTGATGTTACTGGCTGCCATCTCGGCGGCTTCCCAGGTGGATGACAGCGGCAACATGCTGGTAGGACTATAGGGGATTCGGGATTACCTCAACAATATAGAGGATTTCGATGGCATTACAGGCTCTTTGACCTGTGGTCCTACCGGGGACTGCGCTACAGGGGAGGCTTTGGCGGTCTACCAGATCACGAACCTGGAAAACTGGCCGCCTGAAGTGGTCTATCAGCCGTAGCCGAATGGTAAGGTCAAACCTCACGGGAGATAAATCTGGCCAATCACCTATGGAAGAGATGTTCTCTGCTCTCTACAGTAGGGAAACGAGGAGCCTGGAAATTGTCTGCTTTCCGCGTCCTGGAAAAGCTTGGCCTGAATTCGTGCAAACCTGTGACAATGAGAGGGATTTCACAGACTGTGCAGGTTGATCCCTATCCCCAATAGCGGCGCAAACACCGGTTTATACACAACTCAGGTACCGGCAGCAGACCAATGCAGGGCAGGTCTGGCCAGATCAGAGCTTGCGTACACCGCCAAAGGCGATGGAAGGTGGCAAGGTATTGAAATCGGTAACATGGTTCACTGACGCCGCCTTGATCACGCCCGCATGGGTAACCACCAGGTGAGAACGGCCATCACTCCGAATCTCGGCCAAGATTTCATGGACCCGTGTCACAAATGTATGAACGCTCTCCCCACCATGTGGGCGGGCATGGAGAAAGTCGGCCGTCCAGGCATCAATCTCTTGACGCGGGATATGATCCCAATACTGTCCTTCCCAGATACCAAAATCCAATTCCTGTAATCGGACATCATACGTAGGTTGTAGGCGAAAGGCAGAGCCGATCCGTTCCGCCAGGGCCCGACAGCGGCTAAGAGGACTGGACATCAATACTTCTGCCGGCTCCAGCTTAGCCAGGACGGCCTCCGCTTCCTCTTCAAAGGTTTGGGCGAGAGCCAGATCCATACGTCCATAGCAGATACCGGGACGAATGGCAGTCCGTGTATGGCGTATCAGGGTGAGTTCCATATTAAGGCCCCCAGATAGAATCCCAACTCGCTCCATTGCTGTACCGCGCCCTGGGTATCTCCTGTATGTCCTCCCAGACGGCGCTCATACAAGCTGCGCATGGCCAGATGCCCCAACGCCAGCCCAGCCAGCCCTGAAACTGCAACCGGCAGGGAAATAGCCAAAACCAACGCCAAACAGCCGATACCTGTGGCCATAGCTAGTAGTGTACCCCCCCTACCCAGATGGCCATCCAGTAAACTACCTGCTTCGGAATTACGTACATAGGAGGATGTGGTAGCCACAACAATGTTGGAAAGACGGGAAAGCCCATGTCCTGCCACCATACAGATCATAGCGAGCATGGCGGGCAGGTAGGCCAGTGCAGTCACCTTCAAGGCCAAGGTTATACCAAGTGCGACTGCCCCGAACGTGCCAATTCGGCTATCCTGCATGACCGCCAATGCCCTCTCTCTATCCAGAGCCCCAAGACCATCGAAAGTATCGGCCAGTCCATCTTCGTGAAATGCCCCCGTGATCCAGATGGTGGCCGCCGTGGCCAGCAATGTGGCCATCACCTGGGGTAACTTCACCACTATGGCCATTCCATAGGAACATGCCCCCAGCGTGCCTACTACAGCGCCAACAAGGGGGAAATAGCACCGTGCAGCACCTAATCTGGCCGGAGTGTATTCAAGATTCCTGGGCAGAGGTAACCGGGTCAGGAACTGTACTGCAAGCAGTAACAGGGTGATTTCCCCATGAATTGTCTTCCATAGCCTTACCATTTCAGATTCGCGTTCCTGAATTACAGAACCCTATTTCCGCCAGAACACTCATGGCCTTCCTTCTGGGCTAACTCTTCCCCAGCGCACAACTGCACCTTTTAGGCAACTGTTCGATCGAAGCCCAATGATCAGGGCCACGAAACAGCACTTACGCAGGGCAGGACACAGGGGTTCTTGAAAACGAGTACAGGGATGGATATCCGTGATTACCGGGAATCGATAGACTGACAGCGGACTTGACCTGGTACCTTTCCATTTTTCCCTGCGTATTGTAAATCCTTGGGTAAATTCTTGGCCTATAGCTAATCTGAACGAGGGTTCAGGCCAGTCGACAGGCTCTTACTCTGCTTGCAATATGAGTGCAGGCACAAACTGGACCTTGTTCTTGCCAGTGACCGGGCTAATTACCTCTGTGAGTCTTGCATCCGATATTGTCAGGGCAATGGCACTTTTACCACCAGAGTGATGTCTCACCCCATCACACAAAAGACTCAGAGTAACGAATTGGAAGTGGAAACTGAGGCGATCCGTCTTGATGATCGGACAGCGGTATAATGTTCGCCTGATGACCCAATCACCCTCTTGTTTGGCTGACCGCATACTGGCCTATATGCAGGCTCCATCTCCCGTGCAGCGCATGTTTCGCCGCCAGGAACTGGACTCTTTGGGCCCGGCTCATCTTGTGGGTGAAGCCCTGACCATGCTGGAGCAAACCCATCGTATCGGTTCTCCTGGGCATGATATCTGGTTTCCGCTGGAACCTCATGCCACAGCCTTTGGGGGGGTACAGTATGACCCGCCCGAGAGTATCAGGGACATGGCAGAAGCGCTGTTGCGGCGTGAGGGAGTGCCGATTGTATCCAGTCCACAGGCACATGACTACCGGCTGTTTCACTCATCTCATGGCCGCCAGGGAGTCTGGGGCGTGCCCAGCTTTGAAGATATCGGGGTTGATCAACCTGTGTCGCTGTCCCTGCAGTGGGGACGGGGACGGGTCCATACTGTTTATAAAGAGGAAAGATCCATGCCCCAAGGGATCCCCACCTACTTGCCGGATCAGATTCCCAATCCGAACGAGTTTCGCCTGCTGGCCTCCCGTGCCCAGACATCGGTCACACGTCTGGAGAAGGACGTCTGGGTTAATCGAACGTTACGTATACTGGGCGATACTCCGTCCCCAACCCAAGGTCTCCTGCTTTTCTGGGGTGGTACCAGCTTGACCAAAGCCTGGCGCTTGACCCCGCGCTTTTCCGAAGACATTGATTTGCGCTTCCAAGGCCCAGAGACCTATTCCCTGCTCATCCCTGAATCCCTGAAGAGATCGGTCCATGCTTACGTGCGGGACACGGCCCGGGATCTGATTGCGTCCCAGTTACCGGGAGGCCAATTAAGCGAGAGGCAATCCTCCTACCTGCCTTTGGCGACGATACAGCATGTGTTGATACAGTACGCATCCTACTTCAGGTCTGAACCGGGCATCATCCAACTGCAACTCATGTTCTTGCCTGGGCAAGTGCCTTGGTCTCAGGCGAAGGTCTATGCCCATCCCACACCTGATCCCCATCAGCGCAATCAGGTACTGGCTTATTTGCCCTGTGTTCCTTCCTGGGCAACCATGACGGGCAAACTGCACGCCCTGGCGACCTTGCCCGCCAACCCAGGCATGGCGGAAATGCGGCATATAGTCGATCTGGGTACCTGGCTGGCGGGGGAATCACGCGTAGAAATATATCCCTTCATGATGCAACAGAGTCGGGCCGAGTTCTGTCTGCCACACCTGCGGGATGGACTGTTGAGCAATGTGAATCGGCTGGCGCAGGATCCTGAATGCGCCCGCCGGTATGATGAGTATGTAACCCGTATGTTCCCGGGCAACCTGTTACTGTATGCGCCCGACTATCAGGAGTCGCTGTCGGCTATCCAGAACTTGTGGCACGACATGTGTAAGTCGAACTGGGACCACCCGGACTGTGTCATGACCATTCCTGATATTGAGTCCTATGTTCACAAACCGGGAGGCTCGGCCAACTAGCATTCTGTTAACGCTCACCCCTAAGAACTGTTTGCGATGATGCTGTAGCATTGCAGACGGGACGGCTGGGCAATGCCCTTGGGCAACTACAACTGATCCGCTTTCCCCATCACAGTTCAAACACTGCTGGCCAGACCCTCATTCAGGGTTAGGGATTGCCGCTCCAAGGCAGACAGTTCCGCCAACTGCAGGAGCGGTATGGCAAACGGTTCGTGTTGCCACTGTCCCTTTCGGCTATGGTAATAACCCAGTTCCCACTTGACACACTCTGTCAGGGACCGTGTGTGCGTGTTGATATTCATACCCAGTACCACCACCGGATAACCGCTGGCAGCAAAATGGGCCGGATAATTGTCCGTAAGGGCCTGACGGACAGCCACTTCCGCTGACTGGTTCGCCTTAATCTCAACTATCACCACACTGTTGTTGAATACAGTGGCCAAATCAATGCGCCCTGCTACAGTAGGAAGTTCACCATATACTTGCAATCCCATCAGCGCACAAGCGGCATACAACAGTGCCTGGTAATGGACTTCATAGTCCAGTACATTCTTCCATGCGCCCCGATTGGGAGCGGGGGAACCAGGCTGTGGAGGTGGATGAAGGTAATGGTGTGATGCGCTCAGGTAGGTATTGAAAGTAGCATGAATATCGGCCACGGCATGTCGGCTCAAAGCCTCATACATGGCGTGGGCCAAGTCAGAACTTGCTGGCCCTGACGTAACGTTTTGCCGCAATTGCCTGCGTCGCCACGAAACAAGCACCTCCTTGAATGTTTGCTCCACTTCCAGATTCGGAAAATCCAAAGTCCACTCTTCCTGGCCATTCCGTTGCACCGCTCCATTTACCCGAGTCAGATAGCCTGTCTGATACAGAAGAGCCGCCAGGTGGGGTCTGGTCACATCGTAGGTAATCCGTTCTACGGTGTCTGGATGGTCATGTTCGGACGTATCTGGGGCATAGTCCCCCGATTCAAGTAACCGCAGCAAGAGTCCAGAGGAACCGGATTCAGCCCAGTAATTGGGAAGGTGTCCACCTGGCAGGGAAAGAACGCGCTCGGGTGTACCTAGGTCATACAGACACTTGGCCAGCGAAAAGGGGTTGTAAACAGGAGTCCCGCCCTTAGCGAAGACGTAGCCATGGTAGTGAGCTTCCAGCATGTCATAAAGACTATTGGCATCCCATCCCAGATGGCTGGCGCAACGTGTTATAAGTGGCCCCAGACCGGAATCGTCAGGATCATCCAGTTCTTCTTGGCTGAATCCAACCAGGTCACTGGTATCCACATAGTAGGACAAGTCATGCAAATGGTTGGCCCCGGAAAAAAGACCCACACGCGCGAAACGGGTGATTCCCGTCACGAAAACAAAACGGGTCAATTCAACGCTGTCCTTCAGCGCCCCATAGAAAGTACGTAAGACATCCAGAATCGAGCCAATGGTGTCAGGACGATCCAAATTTTCCGTTATGGGGGTGTCATATTCATCAATCAGCACCACTACTTCCCGACCTGACCGGTTCGCCATATCCATAAGCAATACGGTCAGCATTTCATCGGCAAACATATCCAGATCGAACAATGTCGTCGCCCGTTGGCCTGCCAGTAGACGCAGCCTCCGGCGCAAGGCGCCGTGAACCAAATCCGCCTCATGTCTGCCACGCAAGGCCATGTTGATGCGCAAGACCGGGTATGAGAGGTCGTTCCAGTCCCAATTCTTATGTATCCATGTTCCCTCAAATACATTCCGGTTGCCCTTCCACAGTGCCTCAAGCGTGGAAACCAACAGGGTCTTGCCGAACCGACGGGGACGAGCCAGGAACACTTGTGTGGCTTCCCCCTCTATCATGTTGGCAATCTGACGTGTCTTGTCTACATACAGGTATTGAGAGGAAGTCTGTACTTTCGTAAAACTGTCAATGTCCAGCGGCAAGGTCTTGAGGCTGTTCATGGGCCTGCCTGCATCTTTCCCGGGCCTGAGAACACCTGACGGTCATTATATACTGGCTAATCGGGTCAAGCAGTCCACGGCCAAGACACAGATTGCCCAGAAAGGTTTGTCAATTCAAGTCTTTGCGCAGACGCACGAAAACGCCACCGGTTGCTCACGACGAATTCATGGCTTCAGAACATGGCACAGTACATTGATACTTGCACATCACCATCTGTTGGCATACGCTAACGGTCGGTGGACCGCATGTCTTCACAATAACGCCGGACCAGACCGAACTCAGCCAGTGGGCCAAACGGCAGGTTGTTATATTTCGTCCAAGGGAAAGACCGGATGTCTGATGTGGTGATAGGGGAACCTTTCCATATTGGCACTGCAGAGTCCCGCCGTATCCATCTCAATGACCTGTGCAGCAATTGGCAAATAAGCAGTGCGATACGCCACTGCAGCCTTGACGGCAATCATCCTTTGCTGCTCTGGCACAATGCCGATTCCTCGCAACTGGGCCAAATCGAAGGGCGGGGTCTTGCGTGCATTAAGCACGATGTTGACACCGCGGGAACGGAACCAGACAGTATCTCCCATATCGAGCGTAGCACCATAGAAGGCCGCAAAATGATGCTCCTGGAGTTCACAGGGATAGACACCATCGGAGAGGGCCATAACTTCCCCTGTCACCTCCACCGGGGAACCGTGGAATTCGTCAGTCTTCCCACCTACCCATAACGTCAACTGGGCCCCCAATCCACCCCTTTGACATTCGCTTACGGCTTCGGGGTCCGCGATGACGACTGTGCCTTCCTGCACATCCGCCGCCAGCATGGCCTTCAGGGCATCCGTGCCATCCCCGGGCGTTCCCCCGCCAATATTGTCAGCGGAATCCACCAGAATGACCGGTCCCGATTGGCAATGGAGCGCTTCCCTTACAGCTTGATCCGGCGTCAACGCCTGGAAGACCATCCTGTCCTTATGGGATTGGAGCAACGTCCCCAGTTCATCCGCGAGACTTTCGGCCAAATCCGGGCTGTCGTGGGTACAGACAATCACACTGGCACCGGTCCACGGGGTATCCGCATAGGCGAAGCCCCCCAACACACTGATGGCAATCACTCCCTCATCCTGTTCCATTTCCTGTACTCGTGCATGCAGAGCCCTCAGGGGAAGTTCTGAGGTATCCGTAACCTGGGGTGCCAACAAGAAAGGAAGATTGCGTACCACAGTAACTGGCCGAATGTCTCCTTCCAGCAGATCTTCCAGAATGGCCACGGCTTCCTGCCCACGCTGGTACAGATCGATATGTGGGTTGGTGTCATAGGCCAAGAGCACATCAGCCTGTTCAGCCAAGGCAGGATTGATGTTTCCATGCATATCCAGGATCACTACGATTGGGATTTCTCTGCCTACGATCTGGCGCATATGGGCAACGATTTCAGTCTCAGCATCCAAGGTGGTTTCCGTCACCATGGCTCCATGCAAATGCAATAGCAGACCGTCAACTGGCAATACCTTCTGCAATTGCACTTTCAACTGATCCAACAGGACCTGATAGGTTGTTCCTTCAACAATGCCAGCGGGCATGGCCGCTGAATAGAATGTAGGTAAAACTTGCCAGGCACGTTGGCGGATGCCAACCATCATGCCACCCAGTCCTGAACCAGTGTTCTGCAAGGCTTCCACAATCTCAGACCCCTCAAACCAAGTCTGACGAAAATCGGCAAGCGTAGTTGGAGTGGGGGCAAAGCCATGGGTTTCATGCAGAATTCCTCCCATGGCTACTCTATAGGAATGGGAGCTATCGCTCATGTCGTTGTAACCCCTTTGCCCTTCTGCTATCTGTCAGGAAGAAAGTGGATTGCCATCAAAGATCATCCTCTGTAATGGAGGAACAGTCGCGCCCATATGTCTCAACAGTTCCTTTTCTTTCACCATGGTAGTGAAGATGATCTAATGAGACAAGCGAAATCAGGATTGAGTTTCATTTAGGACTTCTCAGGGGTACGGCAGTATTGGAAACACTAACTTGCCCCACACTTCCATACCACATCTTGTGTCAGACATCATCTACAGCATACTGGTCTGCTGTTCAGGTGTATTCCGTTGATAGCGGATAGGTTGGGAGGTCTTGGTGAGTTTGCCTGTATCAACCAATGGATCAAGCCAGTCAGTGGCTTGGCTCAGATTCACCATCAGAGTCTGAGCGATAGACTCGACGGATAAGGCTTCTTGTGCCAGTAACCTCAGTAGCAAGTCCTCTACTTTCTTCCTCAGCTCATCCGCCCAGACTGCCGTATTCGGTTCTTGAGGAGTATGAGTTGCAACGCTCAGCCTGTGTGCGTCTGGCTGCATCTGACCCTGGGTAATTACTCTCGTATCGGCATTCTCATTGATTGGTGTAGTCGGATAATCCCCTGATTCCGGTGCAGTAGCAGTGACCTGGTACTTCGTAGGCTTTGAGGTTTTCGTGAGTTTTCCTGCCTCCACCATTTGCTTCAACCAGGATCTTGTTTGACCCAGTCTCAATTCCAGGCATATAGCTACATCCCGGGAAGACATGGGCTTATGGATCAGTAAACGTAACAGCGATTTCTCCACTTGGTCGTTCAACTCTGTGGCCCATGCAGAGCGCTCATTCCCAGTTACAGTCCGAATGTCAGATTCCGGTTCTGTTTGTGCGGAGCCAACGCCGGCCTCTCCAGGGGTAGATGCAGAGTTGTCTTGCACCAGATCCAAAGGAAACTGGTCTGCTTCAATTGCAGGTACGTCCGGAATCCGTTGATACCTGACAGGACGGGATGTCCTAACTAGCTTGTCTGCTTCCACCAGTTGCGTCAACCAGGATCTGACCTGGCCTGGTGCGACTTTCAGCTTCTTGGCCACCACTTCCGCTGATAAGGATTCATGCTCCAGTAAACACAATATTAATTCTGATACTTTCTCCCATAATTCATCAGCCCAGGCTTCTCCCGCTGGGTCGGAGAGAGGGGAGTCTTCTCGTTGTTGCCCTGATTCAACAGGAAGGACAGACAGCCCAACCGACGATCCGTTTTGACTGGCTGTTTCAGGGATAGACTCCATGACAGACCTGAATCCATCCACATCGTCGGGTTCTGGCCAACTATAGGCTCCTAAATCGCGTAGCGCCTCTAAACCACGGGAACGTGGTCCGCTGGTACGTGTATACACAGGTACACAGTGGAATTTCTGGATCTGTTCCTTGGCGCCACTCCACGTTCCCCCTTTTCCTATGTCAGCTTGCACCACCAGGGCAGCATCAGACATGGCATAGATCAGCTTGTTTCGATCCATAGCCCGCCAAGCCTTGAATGTCGCCGCCGGATCGAAAGGAGAGCACAGTAGCAACTCCTGTCTTATGAGTGCATTTCGGTTGTCCCGTTGCAAGACGGCCCGTTCCAGATTGTTGGCCAGGACACCAACGACCCGTCCACCTGCCGAGGCCGCCCCCTGCATGCTGGCCTGATCCACGCCCTTCGCACCACCGGATACAATTGTGCAACCAGCGGCGGCCGCCAACGCACCTACATTGTGGGTGTAAGTGAGAAGGCCCTCATCTACTCTGCGGGAACCCACAACAGCCAATCCCCCACTTTGCAGAAGATCCGCATTGCCACAGAAATAAAGTAAGGGGGGGGACCGTTGTCCCAATGATTTCTTGAGACGCCGTGGGTAGTCAGCATCGGCCCGACTGATTACCTGAATAGAGCATCTTTGCCAATGCTCAAGTGCCATACCCAGTTGCATCCCTCTGCCCAGCAGCCTTTGAAGCCTTGTCCTGTC
Organism: Anaerolineales bacterium; assembly: GCA_034422235.1. Taxonomy (GTDB): domain Bacteria; phylum Chloroflexota; class Anaerolineae; order Caldilineales; family Caldilineaceae; genus Bin34. The sequence continues at coordinate 125,932 of DAOUJU010000024.1, forward strand.
GAATTCACCTTCCAGCCGGTTAAGTAGATTCGATGCTTCTGCCCCCAAGAGATCGTCGGGGCGACAGTCCAGCCGCTGGAGAGTCAAGGCCAAATGCCTGTATTCAGTTGGTGTGAGCAGGAGATCGGACTCCGTTTTGCCGCCCGCCGAGAGAGGCGCTACCAGCATTAAGATAGCCTTCGTGGTAGAAGAAATATTTGCCATTTTGTCTCACCCTCCGGCGTGGGCCAGAGCCATGGGCCAGACTGCCCCAGTGCCCTCTTGGCGTAACAGCCAGGCAGCCATTGTGAAAGTCCAGCGGGAGTCCACGATATCATCCACCAACAACACGGATTTCATACGGAGATTCGAGGTAACAACCTGCATTGTACCAATTAAATTGCGACACTGATGTGCAGAATTGGCCATGTCCTTCTGTGGCGGATGTTCCTTAACCTTGTGCAACGCCACGAAGAACGGCAGGTTCAAGGCTTCTGCCAAACGACGAGCGAAATCAGGAACCAGTTCAGGATGCCTCAAGGATGGTATGCAAGTAACCCACCGGGGAAAGGGAGAGGGAGCCCATTCCAATACCAACTTGCTACAGGCTTGAACCAGTTCGTCTGAGAACTGACCTGCCTGGTATTTTCCCTGATGAACCAGAGGTCCCCAACCACCATCCCCCCAAGCGCAGAGAGCTTTGCCTGGGTTGGCTCGCCATTCCTCCCGTATATTCCCCCTGTACAAAGGATCTCCCATTGAGACTGGCCATTGCCTGCGGGGTTGAATGGCAACCCCTTTTCTGCGCAGAAAGCGTTCTGCATCTCGCGCTACGCCAGAATCTGTCTTTGTACTGATAGGAGGCAATCGGGGTGGCGTAACTGTTCCTAGATCGCCATCCAGAGCAGCTACCAGGAATTTCATATGACCATGTTGCAGTGACACATATTCCTGCATCTGCTGTTGTTCCGATTTACGCAGTGCAGTCAGGCGATCAATCCTTTCCCAGAAGGAGGCTGAGAGCGGCGTAGGTGTGAGCTGCCATCTTGAACCCTGCTTCAGAATAGGTGCAGGTGATTCAAGCGCCAGGATCTTCAAAGTCTGTTGTAGGCGTTTGTTGCCCATGTTGACTTTGCTGGCCAGTCCGTACATGGAAAGTCCATTCGGTTCTTTTTCCAGTGCCAAGATGACTTGGTGGACTTCATCACGGGACGGGAAAGCACTGCGGATGAAATAGTCAGTAATGTCCATTTCTTCCTGGCCGCTGAGCAGAATACCATACGCAGAATTCCCATCGCGCCCCGCACGGCCTACCTGCTGGTAATACGAAACGACGGACCCTGGAGTTTGATAGTGAATTACAAATCCCAGGTCTGGTTTGTCATACCCCATGCCCAGAGCTACAGTCGCCACCAGGGCCTTTACCTGATTAGCCAGTAAAGCCTTCTCCAACTGCAACCGTTCCTGATTATCCATGTCGCCCGTATAAGCAGCCACATTGTGGCCCCTGCTCTGCAACCATTCAGCCAAACGACGGGCATCCCTGACAGTCAATGTATAGATGATGCCACTGCCGGGCATAGCCTTCAGACGTTCTGCCAACCATGCCATTCTGTGGATAGCCTTGGGCATCCAAATCGTCTGTAAAGTGAGACTGGGGCGGTTGAGATCCCCGTGCAGAACACGCAGGTCGGGTCCCAGGGTTAATTGCAAGTCATTCATTACACGATGATTGGCGGTAGCCGTGGTCGCCAGGAGTCTGAGATTGGGAGGAAACAATCGCACAAGTCGTTCAATACGACGGTAATCAGGACGGAAATCATGTCCCCAGTCCGATATGCAGTGAGCTTCATCCACAACCAGCAGAATGACTTGACTGGCGATAGGATGCAGTACCTGGTTCTGGAATTCCTCGTTGGCCAGGCGTTCCGGCGAAATAAGCAGAATGTCGACTTGATTGCGCAGAATCCTGTTGACTACCTCTTGCCATTCCTCGCGATTTGTGGAGTTTATGGTTTCGGCCTGTACACCCATGCGGCGGGCCGCATCAATCTGATTGCGCATCAATGCCAGCAGAGGGGAGATCAGCAGAACAGGCCCTGTCCCCTGTTCGCGCAATAGTTTGGTAGCTATGAAGTACACATTGCTTTTGCCCCAGCCCGTTTTCTGAACCACAAGAAGAGGTCCACCTCCCTCCACAATATATTGGATAGCCCTGTCCTGATCTCTGTGAAACTTGGCTTGGGGTTTCATGGTGCCCTTTCGCAGCAACTCCAGGGCATGGTCTGCGTCAAAGTACATCAAAGATTTCCTGTTCGATTCTTCCAGATGGGCAAACTCATGGGACGCGCAAGCGCTCCGTGCAGAACCACAATGGAATCCAATCTATTTTGTCCAATTGCCTGTTTCACACGACTGTATGCTTGCTTGGTCCAACACGCAAGAGCTATTTCCCCACAACTCAGTTTGGGGCCAGTTCTCTCAGTATTGCCGAATAGGACCATAAGGGGATTTAGGGTCAAGGGACAGTTGTGTTGCAAAGACTCGATGATCCTCAAGTTCAGTTGAGACATTCAGTCTCAATCGATGCCCTGATGAAGAAGGGATTGGAAAGCAATTGAACCCATATGAAAAGGTACGAACAAGATGAACGGCGGGACTGGAGGTAGTTTCCAGAAAGTCCCCGGCAATCTGACTTCCTTATTGGTATCCCTGTGTGATTCCATAACTCCAAACTAGATATCTGATTAATCAGACAGGAATCTTCTCTAGCGGTTTGCACAGAAATAATATTGCCCGTACGATGAAATGAGCAACTTGGAATTTATCTGCTTACAGTTGAACTTCATGAACCCTTTATGGCAATTCATTTGTAGTCACACCCAGACTACAGTGCAGCATTTGATGTTACAGAGACTTCCACCTTATGGCATCTAACACCAGCTTCAACTTTGCGGATTTGGTCCCACGACACAAGGGGTGTGCCCAGATCACAGTAGGCCCACGTTCTGGAGGTGGCTCATGGCAACTTCCAGTCATGTTTGTGACGGGTGAGGTGCGGGATCCGACACTGGTAGTAACTGCTGGTGTGCATGGCAATGAACTGGAAGGTGTACAGGCCATCCCCCGCGTCTTCCAACAGCTAGACCCCCAACACGTGCGTGGCACTCTGATTATGGTTCCGATCAGCAACGTGCCAGCCTTTGAAGCCCATAGTCGGAACAGTCCTGTGGACGGCCTCAATCTGGCCCGGGTCTTTCCGGGCTCTGCCACCGGTACGCTAACGGAACGTATAGCGGACGTAATGTATCGGCAGTTGATCCGCCATGCGGATTTCTTCATTGATTTGCATAGTGGTGGTCCGCAATCCGATATTCCCACCCTAGTGGGTTATATCCACGAAGACACATCTGCCGGGCAACAGAGTCTGGCAGGGGCAAAGGCGTTTGGCACATCCGTAATCTGGGGGCATCCCCCACCCGTACCTCCAGGCCGGACCATTTCTGTAGCCCACGCCTCAGGTATTCCCTGCCTGTATACAGAGACGCCGGGGGGAGGAAGAGCTGGCCATGAAGCCATTGCTGTCTACGAACGGGGTATTCTCAATATCATGTCCATGTTGCAAATGGGTCCTGTTCGACATCCCCCCAGTCCGCTGACACATCATCTGTGGGGCGATGGCAATCTGGACTTTCTTATCACCGCCCAGTCTTCAGGACTGTTCGAAAGAGAGCTGGAGTTATTGACTGATGTCAAGGCAGGGGAGCGCATTGGTTGTGTGCGGGATGTGTACGGTCGTGAACAAAGTGAGGTGGTCAGTCCCCGTGACGGTGTCCTCTTACTTCTCAGACACACACCCACAGTTATGGTGGGAGAGGGACTAGCCTTTGTAACCGGCCGCTACGAAGCCCTCTGAACACCCGATCCCTTCTCAATACCCTCTTAGCTCTTATGTCAACAACCTCCCGGTTCAGTACCTGAACTGAAGGGACACGGACTTGCCACTGACACCAGGAAAACATAGTCATGCCCCAGACAACTCCAAGTGATGCCGAGCTACTTGCCCAATTGGGACAGGGAATATCCAGAGAAGCAGCTTGTGCTGCACATAACATGGATCCGTCTGCGTTTGATGCCTGGTGGCAACAGCAACTGTCCCAGCGGTTACCCCCCCTTTACGGCGAATTACCGGCCCCCGTTGTTGATTCAGTCACTATCCAGCGGGATCAGAGAGGCGTGCCCCATATTCACGCTTCCCATGAAGCCGATCTTTACCTGGCCTACGGCTATGCCATGGCCCAAGATCGATTGTGGCAACTGGACTATTACCGAAGACAGGCCCAAGGTAGATTGTCCGAAGTATTGGGCGCTGACGCACAACCCATGGCGACAGGAGGGGCCGTCAGAGCCCTGGACCGGGATATCGTGGCCCGAACCATTGGTTTCCAGCGCATTGCCCAAGCCCAATGGCGGGTTCTGGATCCCCAGGTGCGCCAATGCCTGGAAGCCTTCGCTACCGGCATCAATCAGGTAAGAGTGGACAGTCTGAACAATCTGCCTATCGAATTCGCGTTACTGGACTATACGCCAGACCCCTGGCATCCCGCAGATACCCTGGCCGTCTGGATCGAGTTCCAATACTATCTCACAGTGCGCCTGCCAGTAATCATCATGCCCGAACTCGCCCGCCATGTGCTGGGCGATGGTGACCTCTATCAGGCCTACCTGCAGGGCGAAGCAGATGATGAAAGTATTCTGCCTCCCGGCCTTGCCCTGCCGTTGCCAGGTGATCCGGTGGGCCGGACGGTGGGCGATCCGGAAGACAGTGTCGGCAGCAACAACTGGGTGGTGAGTGGACAGCGTACAGCCTCAGGGCACCCACTCCTGGCAAGCGATCCCCATATCGCCTTCAACGCCGTGTCCTGCTGGTACGAAGTGCACCTGATGGACGATGCAGGACTGAATGTCGCCGGTGCCGGCTATATTGGCGTGCCTGGCGTCATCTTTGGCCGGAATCTTGATGTAGCCTGGGGTGTCACCAACAATATCTGTTCCCAACGCGACCTGTACCGGGAGCGAACGGATCCAAGGCGCCCCAATCGGTTTTGGCATGAAGGTCATTGGGTGCATGCCAAGACTCTGACCGAAACGATTGAGGTACGCGATGGTGATCCCACCGAACTGACCGTGACTTTTTCCCCCAACGGGCCAATTGTGGATCATCTCTTGCCGGAATCTGCCCGGCAACTGGGTCCCGTGTCCTTGAAATGGATGGGAGCAACGCTTGGCCCATCGGGCGAGTCACAACGGGGCGGGGAAATCGGGGCTATGATGCAGACTAACCGAGCGAGAAACTGTCATGAGTTCCGGCGTGCCTTGCAGGACTGGCGGGTGCCTACATTCAGTCTGGTGTTTGCGGATAACCTGGGACATATTGGCTATCAGTGTACCGGCCGCATACCTTTGCGTGCCCAGTGGCACCGGGGATTTCGGGAAGGCGGGTCGGAAAAGGATGCCTGGCAGGGAGTGATACCTTTTGCGGGAATGCCTGCTCTTGAAGATCCAGAGCAGGGCTGGATTCGTACGGCCAATAACCGGACGGCCCATGACGACTTTCCCTTTCCTCTCTCTGGAACCTGGGCCACCGGCTACCGAGCGCAAAGGATACGGCAGATTTTAGAAGACAATTCTCAAATGACACGGGAAGCCTGTGCCCAGCTACAGATGGATACTTTCTCCTGTCGGGCGGAGGAATGTCTGCCCGCCCTGCAAGCCATGCTCCAGGATATAAAAGAACAGCGGATTCAGGATTCTTTGGTTCTCTGGGCCCAATGGAATCGTTGTATGGACCCAGACACCGTTGGCAGTACATTGTTTGAAACGTTCTTCTACCTGTGGCAGCAGGCAGTCGCTGCGGCCCGTTTCCCTGCAGACACAGCCGCCTATGTGGCGGATAGTGTGGCCGGTTTGGCCGTATCACTGCTACGTGAAGACCCGGCTGGCTGGTTTGAACCCGGTCAACGCAAGGCTACTGTAATACAAACACTTCAGGAGACTTGGGACCAGCTTGCGGCAGAGCTCGGATCGGATCCAGCAAACTGGCAATGGGGACGTGTGCACAAGATCCGCTTGCATCATCCTTTGACCTATCTGCCAGCGGTAAAGGAGCTATTGGATCGGGGAGGTCAGGCGGTTGGCGGTTCCGGCACGACCGTATGCAACACGGGTATGGATCCCACCTACATGGCCACGATCGGAGCCAACTATCGGATCGTGACAGAACTGGATGCCAAAGTGCCTGTCCTGTATTCAACCGATGCGGCCGGTCAATCAGGACATCCTGGCAGTCCCCACTACTGCAACCAGTTGTCTCACTGGCTCAGCGGGCAACTCTACGCCCTGCCACTTTCCCCACCGACCAGTGCCAAGACTGCACAATCCAGTCTGGTCTTGAAGCCAGCTTCATCCTGAGAGATGATGAAGCTGATCTGTTCGTCACATGGGTCCAGCTGCCGTCAGTTTTCTTTCCCCTGAGACGTGCCAGGCAACTGGAACTGAGGGCAAGCATTTAACAAGAGCTCAACTTTCTGGTGTGGTGACCGGTTACAAGGGACGCCTGATACAGGCCGATACGTCGTTCCGGCCAGAAATAGGCAGGGCGGGTTGCAAACCCTCCAGACTATGTCTGCCATGACCGTAGTGGCTGGTTTATCGGTAACATCCGACCAATATAGTATAGTTGTCGGGGCCCTGCCCTATCGATATCCAGGCATCTCCTGATCGGCCACTTCATAGCCAACGGCTCCCAGCTCCGGGCGGTTTGTAGTCCAGCCTTACGGAAGAAATTCGCTGACAGGGGAGTCGCTGATCTTCGTATGGGAATGTATTCGGACGGCAAGCCAGTCACGCAGCAGGCGATCACAGGCAAAGGAAGCCTTCATGGAACAGGTAAAGGATTTCACCGAACAGGTGAGCAATGCCGTCGGCCAAGTGATTGTCGGTAATGATGAGGCGGTTGAACTGCTCGTAATTGCGTTGCTCTGTGAAGGCCACGTACTGCTGGAGGATGTGCCCGGAGTCGGCAAGACGATGCTGGCCCGTTCCCTGGCCATTGCCCTGAACATTGACTTCCGCCGTCTTCAATGCACGCCAGACCTGTTGCCCAGTGATATCACGGGGGTCTCGATTTTCAATCAGGAGACTCGCTCTTTTCAGTTCATCCAGGGACCGGCCTTCACCCAAATCCTGTTGGCAGACGAGATCAACAGAGCGACCCCCAGGGCACAGGCAGCTCTGCTGGAATGCATGGGGGAGAGACAAATTACGGTTGAAGGCGTGACCCGTTCCCTGAGCCGTCCCTTTATGGTGCTGGCCACACAAAACCCCATTGAGTATGAAGGCACATTCCCACTACCAGAGGCCCAACTGGACCGTTTTCTCTTCAAGTTCCAATTGGGTTACCTAGATTTTGATCATGAGGTGACCATGATGGAAAACCTCGGCAAGCAACATCCCATTGAGACCCTAACCAGTGCCGTGGAAGGAGCCCAACTCCCCGAACTCAGTCGCACGGTTTGGGAGGTCCATGTGGAAGACAGCCTCAAGCGCTACATTGTGGGTCTGGTACACGCTAGCCGTACCCACGGTGAACTGGAATTGGGGGCCAGTCCTCGCAGCACGCTGGCCTTATATCGGGGAGCCCAAGCCAAGGCAGCTGTACAGGGCCGGGACCACGTCCAACCCGATGATATCCAGGACTTGGTTCCTCATATCCTCCCTCATCGCTGCATTATGAAGGCGGATAGTGCCTTGCGTGGGCGCACGACCGAGCAGGTCGTCAGTGAGATTCTCGAATCAACACCACTGGATCTGGAATTGCCTGATGAGGTAGCTGCCTGACACGACTTAAGCAGTTGCACTCCTGGATATCTGTCCATGCGCGAATATACCTTCTGGCTGATTATCTTTCTGATAATAGCCATTCTCCTGCGCCTGGACTGGGTGTATTACCTGGTTTATGTAGCCGGAGGAGTCTGGGGGCTGAGTCTGCTGTGGGCCAAATACCACATGCGCTGGGTGCGTGTCTCCCGCTCCACTCCGTCCCATGCTTTCAGTGGCGAACTGGCTATCGGATCCGTCCGTATAGATAACTTGGGCCTCCTGCCCGTACCCTGGGTAAGAGCCCGGGAGGCTGTCCCGTCCGAATTGCGTAGCCGTAACCGTTACCAGACAGTCGTGTCCTTGCGAGGACGCTCAGCCATTAACTTCATTTATGAGTTGCGTTGCCGTCAGCGAGGCTACTTCCGGGTTGGGCCCCTCACATTGGCGGCCGGGGATCTGTTCGGGTTTGCAGACAGTGGCTTTGTCGAAGCAGACCCCGAGACGATGATCGTATTCCCCAGGGTGTTCCCCCTGGAGAAGATAGGCCTACAGAGTCGCATGCTGTTTGGATCTCTCAGCACACGACGCAAAATATTCGAGGATCCCACCCGTCTTTCCGGAGTGAGACCGTACATGTTCGGCGACGAATTGAAGCACGTACACTGGAAGGCGACTGCCCGGGAAGGACAGACACAGACCAAGAAATACGATCCGGCTATTGCCTACGAAGTCGTAATTGCTATTGACATGGATACCCGTTCCTATGGCACTTACGGTGTTGTCAGCCACAGTGAATGGGCCATTGTCATTGCCGCCTCCCTGGCCAGTCACCTCAGTGAGCGTCAGCAGGGCGTGGGTTTGCGTACCAACGGCCTGGACGCTCTCACCGAAGAACCTATGCAACCATTGCCTCCGTCACCGGGACGTGCCCATCTGACGGCCCTGTTGGAGGCCTTGGCCCGAGTACAAGTAACAGAAGCGAAAGAGGATTTTGTCGACTGGATGGGAACCCATACCTTTGATCTTGTCTGGGCCACTACGCTGATTGTGCTTGTGCCCGTACTCAAGGGCGAGCTTCTCTGGTTGCTACACAACCGCTACCGCAAAGGCATCAATGTGCTGGTCATGGTACTTGTACCCCATGATGGTTATCCCGCCTTGAAGGCACAGGGCGAGTCACTGGGCCTTACAATCATGCTTATTGAGCGTAATCAGGATCTGCTGGAACTAGCCTATGAGCCAAGCTGAACAACTGTCCCCCTCCCTCCCAGTGGAAGATGTTCATCAGCCGGAACTCGAAGGGGCTACTGTCGATTTCGACAGACAGTGGCAACAATCCCTGTTCCGGCCACTATTGATCACTCTGCTGCTTGGGTGTGTGGTAACCGCAGGCACCTATGTCTTTGTCGTTGTGGTCCCCCCATTCACGGAGACAGTCGCCAACACCATCATCCTTTGCAGTGCCCTTGCGGCCTTCACCGCCTGCATCGCGGGGGCCATGAGTTGGGAAGCCAGTCGTGACTTGATGCAAAGCTTCAAGTACCGTATTGTCGAACCTGTGGGTTGGGCCCTGATTCTGCGCTTCGGCCTCTGGTTCGTTATGGGCGGACCACCACCCGTCTTGGAGATACTAACCGAGCCTCTGACCGCCATATTCGACGGCACCTATATCGCCGGCAGTCTGCTAGTTCTACTAACCTGGTTGTTGGCCAACCATCTGAACCGCTCCCTACTGGCACTCTCCCTGCGGAAAGATGAGGTGAGTCACATTACCCGGGCCTACGGCCGACTTTCTGACAATGTGGAAAATACGCTGCGGAGTGATCGTCGCGGTCAGCTGGACCGCTTCGTGGCCGTGTGGATCGGCATGGGTATTGTGGTCATCGTATTGGCAGGTGGTAGCCAGGTTCGTCTGCCTGAAGGTGAAAGATTTCCCACGATACTGGCCCAGAATATTCCGCCACGGGCCATCGTCTCCACCGTTGTGTATTTCCTGGCCGGCTTTCTCCTCATTGGTCAGGCCTATCTGGTGGCCATGCGCGCCAGATGGGCGCTGGACGGAGTGGCAGTGGAAGAACACCATTTCCGAAACTGGATGCGTTATGTAGTGAGTTTCGTAGTCCTGGTGGCTCTCATCACCAGCTTGGTACCGGTTGGAGAAACTATTCTGCTTTTCAAGATCATCACGTTCATTGGAGCCGTAATGGCCACCTTTATGCTCTATCTCATGGGGGCTGTTAATTGGTTGCTCAATCTGCTGGGACGCAGTCCCCCTCAGGAAGAGGCGGCCTTGCCGCAGCGGATGGAGATGCCTGAGCTACTCCCGACGGAGGAAGAGATCGCAGTACCTGCCAATGACTTAAACATTCCCACTCTCATCTTCTGGGCCTTCGTCGCTGTTGCGGCTTTGATTGGTGGTTATCATCTATTGGCGGCCCGTGGTTTTGACTGGAGCTGGATCAGGGCTCGAATCAGGAATTTTCTGGTGTTGTTTCAGCGGACAGTAGATGCTGGGTGGCGAATCGTCATCGAAGTGGTGAACCAGATTACTGGTCTGGAATTAGCAAGAGAGTCCGCTGCAGAACGCAAAGCTCGTCAAAACATGACCATAAACGAACAGGTGCAATTTGCCTACTTATCTATCTTGGATGCTGCGGCCCAACGGGGGACTGGTCGTCGGGCAGCCGAAACCCCTCGTCACTATGCCCCTCGCCTAGCGGCTTCTTTGGCCGCGGAAGAAGCTGTCAACGAAGCCAATAATGAAGAGACAAACGAAGAGGCGTCATCCGTACAGGAACAAGAAATGGACTGGGAAGTAAAGAATGTAACCGAGTCCTTTTATAAAGCTCGCTATAGCCAAGAGGTCTCCGGCGAACAAGATTTGACACGCGTGCAAGCTTTGCTAAGGCAAGTCAGAGACCTATGGCCCATCACTGATGAAGGGAAACTTCCTACAGTCACTGAACCACCGGACATCAATGTCAGAACTGAAAGGGAGCAATCCTCATTGGAGGAAGAGTCCACTCGGAATTCCCGAACCATTGCGAATCGATTGAGGGTACCGAAACCAAGATTTTTCGCCTGGAACCAACCTGTTCGTAGGGAAACTTTTCCAGAAACGATTCCATACGCAGAACCACCCGGACTTTCCGTACAAGAATCGAGACCAGACAACATTCCTGTTGTCGAATTGCCCCATGTTAATGCAAAGAAAGCTTTACTTTACTCTATTCTCGGCGGTGTAATCGCGGTCTTCCTTGGGCTGCTGCTAGTTCGGTCTTCTAACTTCCTAGTTGGCTTGGTCAGTTTGCCGCTCATTGGGTTAGGCCCTGTACTAGGATATGCTTCAGCTTCGGGCAACGCCAGCAAGAGAATCTGGGTCATGGTGTGGGGAGCTGTAGGTGTGCTTCTGGGAGGCGGGATTCTGTCTTGTGTCTTGTGGCCCATATTGGTGGGGATATCCTCCAAAGCCCATTCGATCATCACTCTCTTGAAGTGGAGTGTCATCAGCCAGGTAATTTCCGTCGTCGTGGTTCTCTTTGTTCTAGCACCTACTGCGTTCGGGCAGAACCCAGATTGGCTTCAGTTCGGTTACTTCCTATATTTTGGCATCTGGGTTTTGGGGGCATCGTTGGGTCTCTCCAGACTCCAAGATGAGCCTCTGAACTGAAGGAAAACACAGACAGGGATAACACAACAACATTGTGTGGTGAGACGACACCTGTGAAGTTGCTATGCCAGGTGAGAACAGGGAGATCAACTTTCGAAACCTTCCAATAAGAAATCTCTTGGTTCTGGCTCACGCGTTGACTCTCTGGAGTGCAAGAGTCTTAGCGCACCATGTTTTATAGACTATAACCGCACATGAGAATTGACCTGTGGACCGCATAGAATCTAGTCCTCTTGGAGTTTCGTCTATTCCAAGGTTGAGTCGAATTTTGGTCGCCCGCCAAGATGGAACTGCGTTTGTGCTGTCTGGTATACGGGATACTATCCAATGGTTCCCACTCAGGATTCAATCTGATCTAAAGGGATATGAAGGCAAGGACAGTTTAAAGGGATGAGGTCTGTTTGGGACGCAGTCCGCCGACTTTCAGTCGCTCGTTGATCGGCGGCAACTCAACTTCGTGCGACGAGGAGAGAATGGAAATCGTGATCGATCCTATACATGTCGAAGTACGGCCTAACCGTCACATTTTTGTCTGCTTTGCCGATGGTACGGAAGGTGTGGTGGATGTTTCGAGATATTCCGGCAAAGGTGTGTTCCGTGCTTGGGATCTTCATCCCAAGCTTTTTGCGCAGGTCCATATATCCGATTATGCAAGTATTGCTTGGAATGATCTACTGGATATCAACCCAGCTCAGGTGTACAAGGAGCTGACAGGACGCGATCCCTGGCACGAAGCACTTTTGCGTCCTCTGGCCTAAATACCAGTATTCTGCGTCACAAAAATATACCGTTCCAGGAAACCCATCAGAACTGGCAGAGATGTAAGTCTTGGCCCGGTTGCATCTCTGGTGTATCAAGGTTAGCTGTGGCTTCCGACAATGGTTCCCTCAAGAAAAGTGTCTTCGGGAATGCGCCAAAGAATCTGAAAGCCACTGCCAACAAACAAATCATCCGCAGACTGGGACACGTGATGGTGCAGGGCGGGACTTACTATACGCCAGTCCTGTCTATACGCGCAGGTTTCTCAAGGTCCTGGAATCTGGACCCGCTGTCCCGTGCGGCTGGATTCGTAAGCAGCTTCCGTCACCCGTGCCACCTGCAGGGCATCAGCCCCTGTGGTGGGTGGAGTACCTGTACCTTGGGCCGCCTGAATAAATTCCCGTATAAATCGTTCCCCTGCGACCCCACCATAGGCGGGTGAGTCGGCAATTTTGAATTCAAAAGCTCTCTGGGATGCATCAGCCCATTCCGGATGTAGGGATTCGACCATCAGCCGGGACGATTCTCCCGCGCCAAATCCTTCGAGATAAAGACGGCCCAGCTGGCCATTGAGTCCCAGATAAATATCGTTGCCCAAAGGGTTGTGATATCCCTCCCCGCTCTGGGCCAACACATAGCCCATATGAATAGACGCAATCGCCCCTGAGGACAGTGTCATGGACAGACTGGCTGTATCCTCCACGTCGATATCTTCACCGCTACGGGTGGCAACCTGCGCCGCCACAGAGGTGACTTCCTCACCGGTAATGAAACGGACCCGATCGATATCATGACAACCTAGCCAGGAGACAATTCCCCCTCCAGCATATTCCTTGTTGAATAGCCAATGGTTTGGGTCCCGCTTGTTCACCTGGGTGTAAATGGACCGAATCTCCATGGAGATAAGTGGACCTAACAGTCCACGCCGTACGATATCGCGCATCTTGCGATATACCGGGTTTCGGCGTCCCTGATAACATACGGACAGCAGCCGGTTGTGCTTTTTGGCCACCTTTATGACCTGTATGGTTTCCCGCGGATTACGGCCTACCGGCTTTTCGGCCATCAGGTGCAGCCCTGCCTCCATGACAGCACTGAACACTGGCGGCCCCAGATCATTGCGTACAGCCACAATGGCAAAGAAGGCATCCTGCTGGCTCAGCATTTCATGAAGGCTTGTGTAGGATTCTTCTACCTTGGCTGCCTGTTGGGCCAGTACAGTCTCCATGGCCTTCGGGACCTCATCGCAAATCACGATAGAGTCCACTTCAGGCAACGTTTGCAGTGTCCCCAGATGTGCCAGGGAATGCGGATGGCGCAAGCCCACCAGTGCGGCTTTCACGGGCTGGATATGCATTTGCTTCGCCAGTTCCAGGTGAAGGACAGACTAGACCACTACACCGTTCATGCACGGCACAGGTTCAGGGCCCGGCACTCTCATTTCGTGCAACTGCCGGTAACTGCGCATTTTGTAATCCCGCAATTCCTCCAGCCCATACTCTCGGGCCAGGGCTCGAGCCGAGACGTCTGGATTCAGGCTGCGCAACACGAACCACTGTTCGCGTTCAAGCCACTGCTCCATTTCGATCGTGCCGCTATGTTCCTCCAGCAATCGATCACGTTTCTCAATATTGAAATTTTCGTGGTAGATACCCCGATCGAGATCCAGCAGTGTACGGGTAACATGTAGGCCCTCTGACTTTTCGTAGAGAATTTCTTCGCCTGTGATGTCATACACAATGCAGTCTCGCGTAAAGGTGGAAGTCACGATGTAGTAGTGGTGATTCAGGGCGTGGGCCTGTAATGCACGCCCCGCAGAATAGGCACTGGGCCATACGACCAGATCCGCTCCGCCCTCCGCCAATGTCTGCCACACATCAGGAAAGTTCACATCAAAGCAAATGGCGATACCCAAACGGCCAAAGTCGGTTTCTACCACCTGAGGTACGGAGTTAACAACATCGACAGGGGGATTGGCGTTAAATTCCGACCAGTATGGATAGACCTTATCGTAGACATAGGCGACATTGCCTCCACGATCCAGTAACACGGCAGAATTCAGGCGAAAACCATCCTGTTGCCGATCAATGGGACAGACGATATAAACGTTGTGACGGGAGGCCAATTCTGCCATGATGGAGACTGTAGGACCCTCCAGGGTTTCGGGCTGATCCCGGCCCTGATCATTGCAGGTTTCGGGCAAGACTATCAGATCGGCACCCCGTATGCCTTCCTCGTCAACCTGTCTGACGACGCGAGCCCAGGGGTCCTGTTTGAATCCGAGACTTACCACTCTTGCTTTGCCTAGCGCCTTCATGCTCCATTCTCCTGTATCGCGTCGTCAAGATCCTCAGACATTGTAGAGGAATATCACGAGCGCATAATTGGCGAGACCGTTCTGTCTCAGTTTCCCGAACTGGAAGGGATTTCAGTCCCACCTAACCCTTGGTTTGGAAACTGTATCATCAACTAGCTACTAGAACCGAACAGATCCGGCTTGGTCGGACACCTTGCATGCTGCTGTAACTCATAAATCTGTCACTGACATTTCTTAAGTGGCCTAGGTAAGAATACGAAACTGTTTCCCAAGGTTCAATAGTCTGGCAACTGATCCTCGGTCGCTGTCGGTTTCATGAGTTCCTTCAACGCATTCTTCATCCTTAAAATGTACTCTTCGGCTTCCTCACTAACTTCTGCCGGTGTCAGGATGTGAGGCGCCTTGTCTTTCCTCATGATACCTACGCTAATAGGTGATCTGACTCCTGCACCACTTGTGGCAATTGCATGTTGCATAGCCCAAACTACACCAATTGTGGCTTCATCCACAGTTGGAAGCTGCCTTTCCCAGAAAATATCCTTCAGGAATTCAAAGAAGGGGGCCACTATGCGGGAACCACCACCAATCGACTCGTAATGTAAATCCTGTTCTACCAGTTTCGGTACCATTGTGGCACCAGAAAACTGAATAAGTGAAATACTATCTCCTAACGAAAGTGCCACTAACGCCTTATCATTTGAAGAAGGTTCCAGTCCAACTTTCTCCATAGTACGGAGAATCTGATCTTGAAGATTCTCCGCGGCATTGTAGACATCTGGATCTTCCCTATCAATCTTATGGCAAAACCGCTGGACACCGATTCTTAGCCATTGCCCAACCGTGGCACTGCCCGACGACACTCCCATGGCGCAATTACCTATGGTCCAAACCTTGTACTTGGCGCGTTCGTATTGAATTCGTCCCCCTTGTGTCACGGCGGAATTAGCGCCATCAGAGCCCAAGACAACGCCATCTTGGCACAGGACACCCAATACTGCCGTCATATCACCGCCGAAATACGCTGTTGACAGCCATCTGTGGGAAGTGGTGATAGATGGTATTGAGTAAGTTGAAGAAACTCTGTTTGAGTATCCATTCGGAAACTGCCTCTACGAACTTTCGAGATCTGGGATCCACCGTATCATTAAGCAGGTTGTCCGCTTCTTGCTGGCCGTCTGGAGTCAGTCGATAATTCTTTAGTCCTGACGAATCAAAGGAAACCTCTACCTTCCCTTCACGTTGTAGCCTTTCAAGCTCTATGTAGACAGACTTGTCAAAAGGACCAAAATGGTAGGGCTCGAATTTAAAATGAGATCCGCCTAGGGTAGGTGACTCACTCCCTCGGGCTTGAAGCAAAAAGAACAGCTTTTGCACTTGTACCGGGGTATGAGGACACCCTTGTGCCGGAGCTAACCCAATCAGAACAAGCTCTCTTCGGCTCACTGCTTGACTGCACCTCATTTCAAACCTCACATTCCCAACATCTGTTCGGTTATGTCTTGTGTTACAGGAATATATCATACTGTTTCATGTTATACTACATTGCTTAAATATTAAAAAACTGTTCTGTTTTATGCCTCTTGTTATCCCGAAGAAGGTCGGTCGCCATGGGACAGCCGGCTAATCTTAGGTCATGGATGATCTGTACCGGATAGAGGGGAGATCAATCACCTCAAGTAGTAGAACACCTACCACTTACAGTAGGTTTGAATCACGCCCCTGAAAACAGAAAGAATGGCTATAATTGCCTCCCCACTTGACGAAAGCAACTTTCGGGCATGGGATGGGATACTTGCCTGTCACCATCATTCTGACAGAACAGCTCGGTGATACAATCCTCAAAGATCACTGGGTTGACTCCTGTGAAGAGTGCAAGGCCAATACTCCTTTTGCATGCAGCCATCTCATGATACTTCTCCGTGGCCACGCAGATCTTGGGTCCGGTCTTTGACAGATGGCTAGAGGCCATAGGAACAATACTTGACCCTGAACTGTAGCCGAAAGTAATGATTCCTCCCGGCTACAGCCGATTCTGAACCAATTCCTGCTTCTACTTGTCGTCTCAAACATGTTCATGAGAAAGCTTCATGCCCCCAAGCCTACAGAGACCTTCCCTTTCACATGAAGTGCTGGAGCGGTTTCGCTCGTTGGTCTGCATTCCGGCACCCTCAAGCCGGGAACACCAAATAGCGGCCACAATCTGCGAGCAACTTCAGGACATGGAACTGGCACCCAGACAAGATGCTTGTGGCAATGTGATAGTGGAATTGCCAGGCCAGAATCCAGAACTTCCCCTCTGGTGCTATGCCGCCCACATGGATGAAATCGCTATCGTAGTGACCCGGACCTGCCCGTCCGGTGACTTGGAAGTCACTCGGTCTGGTAGCCTCTATCCCTGGAAACTGGGGGAAGGTCCTGTGGAAATTCTGGGTGATGAAGAGACCGTGGTAGGCATATTCAGCATGGGTTCCATGCATATTCCCCTCTCCGAACGCAAACCCGTAGGTTGGGAAGGCGTATGGATCACCACGGGTATGACTGAGACAGAACTGGCCGCAGCCGGGGTAAGGCCGGGTTCACTGGCAGTCCCCCATGCCTCCCGGCGGGGACCCTTCATCTTTGGTAGTCCCGATGAACCCATGGCTGCCGCCTGGTCCTTTGATGACCGGCTGGGGTGTGCCTTGCTACTGGAGCTCTTGGCTCACCTGCAGGCTACGGGAGAGAAACCGCTCCATCCCAGTCTCTTCGCCTTCACGCACAGTGAGGAAGTGGGAGGCTGGGGCATGAAAAACCTCGCCCGCATGACAGCACCAGAAGCTATTATTGCCCTTGATCTGGCCCCTACACCCCCTGGTACCCCTTTGGTAATGGATGATCGACCCGCCATTTGGAGCACAGATTCCCATGGTCATTATGACCACGAACTGACTTTGGAACTACTGGCCGCGGGCCGCGAAGTGGATGTCAGTCTTCAGACTGTGGTGTACGAGCGAGCCGCCAGTGACGCCTCCATTGCCTACACGGCCGGCCTGGCGGAACGGGCTCTTTGCTTCGGTTGGGTTTGCGGCAACAGCCACGGTTACGAGACTATGCGCCTGGGGGCACTACGGAACATCATGCTTACTCTTCACCAGTTTGTCACAACACGCTGAAGATAGGGCTTCTCATAACGCAACATTCCTGCAGGCCAGCGGGTAACCAGGCTATCGAGCCATCCTGCTTACAGCTTGCCAGCTACCCCTGATTCATATCCACCCAATGGGGCTTTCAGCGTGTCAGGATTTCCCGCAGGCGTCGGCCTACCACTTCAGCCTCCCCCTCATACAGCGTATTCATGATCAGGCGCAACTCATTGCCCAATGCGTTGGTAGCGATATGAGGTTCGCCCTCCAGCAAGGCCTGTGCTATCTCTGCTGCCGTAACTCCCAAGGCTCCTTCATCCAGTTCCAGTACCACTGAGCTGGAAATGGAATTGCCGCCCACATCGAGACTGTCCGTCTTGACGTGGGGCAAACCTGATACAGCCTGCCGGACGACGTGACTTCGGGCTTCCAGTTCAGCCAGACGCTCTTCGTGATCCATTTCGAACCATTCCTGAAGAGCACTCACAACGCCTACGATCTCCCCCCTGTCCAGCTTGAAAGGCCGCCCGATAGCCCGGTTCTGGCGAGTTTCAAAACTGACGAAGTTGTGCAGGATAGCGGCATCCATCAGATCCTGTTTCCCACACAGGATGCCTGTTCCATTGAAGGATCCGAAATACTTGGCGCCAAAGCATACCAGGTCCGCGCCGTGGCTTTGGAACCAGGTCATGCGGTCCAGTGGATACACGACACTGGCGGCATCCACCAGAATTGGCAGGCCATGCGCATGGGCTATGTCGCGCAGTGTCTCAAAGGCTAATCCTGTAGGCGCACTGCCTATACCCAGAAAGTGAATCGCAGCTGTGTTCTCACTGATAGCGGCTTCCACCTCATCCGCAGTGGTTGTTGCCTCGTTTCCCACCTCTACCAGCTTGGCACCACACAATTCGAGTGCCCGATCATAGGAATACCGCTGACACCGCTGAATAATGATTTCGTGGCGCATGCCCGTGGTGTCAGGCAATTGGGCAATGAGTCCTTCATTGGTGCCGGTCAAAATGCCCGCCACCCCCAGGGTCATGGCTGCCGCACAGCCGGACGTCACCAGGGCCTTTTCCGTCTGCAACATTTCCGCCAGGACCTTGCCACTTTGCTCCAGCAATTCCTCCATCACGACGTAATGACGATTGGCCGCCTCGGCCGCCGCCATGACAGTAGGAGTAAGGCGTGATCCTCCCATGACCGTGCGCGAACCCGACGCGTTAACGATAGGGCGCACACCAAGGTCGGTGTAGACAGTCTGTTCACGCTGCGCAGCCAAGATAGACCTCCTTGGACCTGTGAATGCCGTTAGAATTCTGCCAATCCATAACTGAGCATACCACAGTGAGCCGCCGGATTTCTCAAGCTTGGGCCAAGCGGGGTTGCAGCCATGCTGTCCAGCCCAGAATCAGGGTAAACAGGCAGGCCTGTAACAATATGATCGAAGCACCGGAAGCAATATCCAGGTAATAACTGAGATAAATCCCCACACCGGACGACAGAGACCCAATCAACACGGAAAGCAATAGCATCCGACCGAAATGCACGGTCAGCAGACGGGCCGTAATCGCCGGGATGACTAGCACGGCAGAAATGAGAGTCACACCGAGCACCTGCATGGAACTGATGATCACTCCCGCCAGCAGGAAGGCAAACAGGGTACTGAGAGCCCGGGTCGATATGCCCTGTACCTGGGCCACCTCGGCATCGAAAGTATAGAACAGCAGGGATTTGTAAAAGGCTAACATCACGCCCCCCACCGCCAGAAACATCAGGAACACAACCCACAGGTCAATTTGGTCCACACCCAGGATGTTTCCAAA
Source organism: Anaerolineales bacterium (assembly GCA_034422235.1). Classification (GTDB taxonomy): domain Bacteria; phylum Chloroflexota; class Anaerolineae; order Caldilineales; family Caldilineaceae; genus Bin34. Next base: position 145,486 of record DAOUJU010000024.1, read on the forward strand.
GAGCATAGCTTCGATCGATGGCGTGTAGGTTTGCACCCGGCTGATGAGGGCGACGCCAAAGGCAAAGCTGGCGGTGGTGATGATGCCAATGGCCGCATCCCCCTTGATTTCCGGACGCCGGGAAAGACCGTTGATTAGCAGGGCTGACAGCACACCCCAGAGTCCCGCACCTACATAGAAGTTCCACTGGGCCATGAAGGTGACCACAGCACCCCCAAAAACCGCATGCGCCAACCCATGACCGATGTAGCTCATACCCCGCAAGACGATATAGACCCCTACCGCACCACACATGGCGCCAACCAAGAGGGCTACCAGCATACCAGAACGAAAAAAGAGGAACGCAAACGGTTCCAGCAATATGCTCAGACCGTATTACTCCCGCCCGTGATGCCCATTGAACGGGGCATGGGCCTCGACCGGGTCCGGATTGAGATCCGTCCAGGTATGGGCATGAGGGGTTTCATAAACCAGGAGCTGACCATTCTGGCGATGCACCACCAGATCCGCACCATACGTCTGATCCAGAATTTCCTTGCAAAACACATCATCCGGCGGCCCTTGGGCCACAATCGTACGATTGATACACACGACCCAAGGCAAATGGGCGGCGGCGGCATTGACATCATGGGTGCTCATGATTATGGTTTGCCCGGCCTGATTCAGTTCCGCCAGCAAATGCAGAATGTTTTCGGTGTGGTAGACATCCACATCACTGGTAGGCTCATCCAGTACCAGAATGTCCGGTTGGGAAATCAGGGCCCGGGCTATAAAGACGCGCTGTTGTTGGCCGCCAGACAGTTCGCCAATGTGTTTATCCTGTAGATGCATGATACTCAGCCGGCCTAGGATGGTCTCAATCTTGCGCAGGTCCTCCCGTGTAGCCCAGGGCCTCCATTCACGGCCCCGTCGCAACCCCATCCAAATCACTTGCTTGACTGTAACCGGGAAACTCCAGTCGACATGCTCAATTTGGGGGACGTATCCGAATTGCAGCGGTGGCCGGGTATCGGATGCACTGCCCTCGACAAAAATAACACCGCTGGAGGGAGCAATGACACCCAAAAGGGTCTTGAGCAATGTGGTCTTGCCGGAACCGCTGGGACCCAGGAATGCCACAAACTGTCCCTGGTGCACATGGATGTTTATTGCCTCCAGCACGGACTTGCTGCCATACCGCACGGAGACATCACGCAATTCAATCTGGGGATCCAAGGTATTACTGCGACCAGGGTATCAGGATTTTCCACAGTTGGGATTACCGCTATGCCAGCGGATACCCATAAATCATTGTAAGCAAGATCGCTGTGTCTCTTGCATTTCTGGCTTAATCCTTGCCGATCATGCATTGCCTGAAATTTCGATACCGGCGAAGGAATTCACGTCTGGACTTTCCTTTTAATGCTCTCTGACTTGGAAAAGCGAACAAAATAAGGGTATTTAAGTTATAATCCTTGCGCCTGAACAGGTTCTGAATAGGTATGAGACACCCCCGAGGAATAGGGGAAGTCCCTACTGCGAGATTGCAGAGATGCCCATGACTTTACCCTTGGAGTTTGTTGTCAAGGGCACCGCTCGTTCTCAACGATCAAGCCGATCAGGAGACCGCTGGCAGAGACAGTTGAACCAAGTGGTCCAAGAAAACTGGCAAGGTCAGACAATCACTTCGGGCCCCTTCAAGGTGACAATAACTTGCTTCCATTACCCTGGCAAAGCTGCACCTGACGTGGACAACATTCCCAAGCCTATTCTTGATACATTGAGCGGCCTGGTCTATGGTGACGACCAACATGTAACCGATCTCGTTTGCCGTAAGCGAGACTTGAGTATCAATTTTGCCGTATTGAATCCTTCCGCCTTGCTCATCGCGGCTTTGGGGGAGTCCGAGTCGTTCGTTCATGTCATTGTAGAATTCAATCAGCATCTTGAGGTGGAATTCTGATGGGCAACACTACCGTAGCTGAAAGCCTCTTGGTAGAAATCAAAGCGGAAGAATACAGAAAAAAGGGGTACAAGGTTACTACACAGGGGAGCCTTGACTTTTTCCCTGGCCTTCGTGCTGACCTGATAGTAAGCAAAGACGGAGAAACGAAAGTAATCGAAGTGAAATCCCGTTCTACGTTGGCTGTTAACCCCCAAATCGTCGAATTGGCCAAGGTGCTCCATACCAAGCCTGGATGGAGTTTCGAGTTGCTTTGGGTAGCCGAACCCCAGACGTTGGAATCACCACCAGACGCCGAAACTTTGGCGAGTCGCCTGTTCATCCAAAAGCTCACAGAGGCCAAGAGTGCTCTTGAATCTGGCTTCACCGAGGCCGCTTTCCTGATGGCTTGGTCGGTGGGCGAAGCTGTAATCAGGGCTTTGGTGGAAGAAGAAGGGTATTCACTTCAGAAGATTCCGTCTACGTTATCTCTGCTTGAACAGGCAGAGGCCCTGGACGTTGTTGCCCGTGATGACTATGATGCCCTGACGCAGATGTACAAGCACAGAAATGCCATAGCCCACGGTTATAGCACGCCTGATTTTAGGGAAGAAATGGCGGTGACACTGGTGGAGACAGTCAGCAGAATCGCCCGCAATCTTCAAGGAACTCCTATGTTGGAAACTGAATGAAAACAGCAAGTTGCAAGGCCTGGATACACCTCCGGAACCCTGCGTATCGGCATTATCGCCAGAAATCCAAAGGTGATTCACATCTGAAAGCATTTCTGGGACCAGCCGTACGGCCGCAAGTGGTATCAATTGGTGCAGCTTAGTGGAACCACCTGCTACATCCGTCCGTTCACAGTAGTTTCGCTGTTGCCTGACGGACTTAGAGGAAAATCCTTGCCCGGGATGCAAGCCCGCTTGCCAGGTGACCGCGCCCTGTTCGAACGCTTGATTTACCCTCGGGTTTGAACTGCAATTACCTCGTTCAGATTCGCCACCATCGTGTCGAAGGAACTGGATGGTTCTTCCCCACCCATGACCACGCGATTGCGTCCCGCGCGCAGTTCCAAGACCCATTCAGTCCAGCCAATCCATTCCCAAGGCGTAGCGTACTGCAGGGAATCAAGACAGACATTGGCATTGGTATCCGGACGAAAATGGCTGTCATTGGCCAAACCGGGATTACTGGGCAAATCACCTGCGGCTGCATGCCAGGCGACTTGGGCCTCTGCCTTGGTACCCCAATGCGCCCACCGCCAAGCAGTCTCACTAACTGAGGTCCATTCACCTACTACCCACAGCCAGTGAGAACCAGCCGTATACAGCTCCTGATTCACAGAGCGGGGTGGAAAAGGGACGATGGTATAGGACAGGTTGGGGTTTTGGGCTTCAATGATAATGCGGGATACCGGATGGCCAAATTCCATAGCGGCTCGCCCCTGGGCGAAACGATTCTCACCTGATAGAAACGAGCTGTCATCCGCAGTCCTGGAAAGCTCACAGAACCACTGGAAGGATTCCAGAATCTCGGGATAATAATGCCAGACCAATTGGTTCATATGCGGGTCTACCCAAGGCTGTCCTCCTTGCTCCCGTTGCAGGAACTGTTGGAAGAGAAGAGTCTGAAATGCGCTGTAGTAGCCCGTGTTTATGCCTATCCGATCGTTCTCCTGGCCTTCCAGTTGGGTGAGAAGGACAGCCTGATCCTGCAGGTCCGCCAAGTCCTCATACGGAACAGAAGGGTCTAGTCCCGCTTCCCGGTAAATTTCGTCATTGCGAAACATCACCAGAGTTTGCACGTCTAGCGGCAACCCATAATATTGGCCGTCCTTCAACCCCCGTTGCATAGTCCACGGCAGGTACTGTGTTTCAATCTCACTCTGTGAGACCACTGACTCAGGTACCGGCGACAGTTGGTCCTGCGCCATGTACTTGTCGATCAGTCCCATGGGGATCTGAAAGACGTCAGGAGCAGAACCACGGCCTGCAGCGATGCCTTCGGCCAACTGGCTCCAGTAATCCGCCCAGGGAATCGATTGAAAGTCAAGGGTGACATCAGGATTGTCCGCTTCGAACTGCATCTTAAACTCCTCTACGGTAGTCGCCCGGCTGGCGTAGTCATGGGGCCAATGATGTTGCCAGTGACGCAGGATTACGGTAGCGTCAGCGTCCATCGGGCTCTCTCTTTGCTCTGACTCCGCGGGAGGGATAACACAGGCAGAAGCCACAAGGCTGGTCACGCCAAGTATTCCGGATATTGCCAGGAATCGTCTGCGGCTGATGGCTTTGACTGTCATGATGGGACTCCTGAATGCAGTGTGATGGGAAGTCTGATGAGGTAGCTTTCAAGGTCATGAGCGCCTTGGTTACCGGAGCAAGGGTGCTGGCACAATTGAGATAGCGACTCAAAGAAATACCCTTGTCCCAAAAGCTCTCCAGGATGTTAGATGCGATTCAGATGGCTAGAACCTCCTTCATGGGGTGGCATAGGTTTTGTTTTCATTAGGAAAATGGACGTGGAGTGAAGCGCTAGTTGGTCGGTACATTGGCAGGCGAAATCGTGTCAAGCGCAGCCGCATCGCCCCCCAGAGCCTCCGTAATGATGCGAACATTGTGGAGCATCATACCGATATAGGTGTGTTCTGGCGAGCCGACTTCACCGGGCAGGACGTCGTCTGCCAGGTTGTCATTGAAGGTTACGCCCGTCTCGCGTGCGATGGTTTCCAGTATGGGTGTGGGAAATTCGCTGGCGCCGAATATCACGGTAACCTGTTCTTCCCGGACCTGCTCTACGAGGGCAGTGACCTCTCGTACGGAAGGTTCCGCCATGTGGGAAGATTGCATGGCCCCCACCAGAGTCATTCCATAACGCGGACCAAAGTACGCCCAGGAATCGTGATAGGTCAGCAGTTTGCGCTGATCGGCGGGAATAGTATTGATGGCGGAGGCGATAGCTTCATCCAAAGCTTCCAAGCGGGCAATATAAGCTGCGGCATTGGCTTCGAACGTTGCCGCCTGGTCTGGCACCGCGGCCATCAGTTCATCCCGGATGACCTCCACGTATTGACGGGTGAGCTGCGGATTCATCCAAACATGCGGGTTGGGATTTCCGCCGCTGGCGGGAAAGGAAAAGTCAAAGACCCACTCTGACTCGTCCAAAACCCGATCGCCCAAAGACACTACCGCAACGTCCTCTCCGGCATTGGCCTCAACGAGATCCATTACCAGGACTTCCAGTTGCAGACCATTCAGGAAGATTAGGTCTGCTTCTGCCAGTATCTGGGCATCAGAGGGTGAAGGTTCAAAGGTATGGGAATTGACGCCGGGAGGTACAAGACCTGCCAGATCCACGGCGTCCCCTGTAACGTTGTATATGATGTTGGTCAGAGGAGCCACAGTTGTGACCACGCGGAATTTGGAGCTGGTTGGAGTTGGAGCGAGGGCACATCCCGCAAGCCAGAAGGTGCCCACCCACAACAGAACGAGACCAGAATAAATTCTCTGGATATTCATTCCCTATTCCCTTGCTAGGTGTACCATAATTGTTACAGACATTTTACTTCACTGCGGCCTTTCCAAGTCCTGCCAGACGATATAGCTGTGGGCGCAGAGTGGGCCGAATCTGTTGATATGTGATGTCGCGGCCGACATCCGTATCGATACTTGCAAGCCAAGGAGTACCGGCATGAAGGATTATCAGACAGGTTTGGAAATCAAGCACCCGATACTGGATCGGTTCAAGTCCCTTCTCTATATTCCCGCTCCCTCCAGCCGGGAACAGGCAATTTCGCAGGCCATTGCTGATCAGATCCGGGAAATGGGTTTGACCTCACACCAGGATATAGGAGGCACGGTGACCGTGGAGTTGGAGGGCCAGGACCCTTCGTTACCGGTTTGGTGCTATGCAGCCCACATAGATGAGATTGGTATGGTAGTCACCCGCATTCGGGAGACTGGCGATCTGGAGGTCACTCGCACGGGAGGGCTGTATCCGTGGAAACTGGGTGAATCTCCCGTTGAAGTCATGGGGGATTCTCAATCCGTACTGGGTATTCTCAGTATGGGTTCAACCCACACGCCTGAAGCGGCCGAGAAGAAGGTTGACTGGAAGGATGTCTGGATTACCACAGGCCTGACGGTGGACTCCCTGGAAGAAGCCGGAGTTCGGGCCGGTACCCTTGTCGTGCCACATGCCTCCATGCGGGGTCCCGTTCTGTTTGGCGAGGAGGATGACCCCTTGGCCGCCTCCTGGACTTTCGATGATCGTTTAGGCTGTGCCTTGCTGCTGGAACTGCTCGCCGGAATGCAGGCAAACGGGGAGAAACCCCGTCGGCCTACCGTGATTGCCTTCGTACATAACGAGGAAATTGGCGGATTTGGCGCCAAGAATCTGGCGCGACGCCTGCAACCAGAAGCCTTCATTGCCATTGACGGTGCGCCCATGCCACCGGGTACGCCCCTCAAGATGGACCATCGTCCTGCGACCTGGAGCAAAGATGCCCTGGGACACTATGACTTCGCTCTCATGAAAGAGTTACGGCATGCGGGACAGGAAGTAGGGGTTGAGGTCCAGAGTGTGGTGTATGAACGAGCCGCCAGTGATGCCAGCATGGTCTACACCTCTGGTCTCGCCGAACGGGCCCTCGTCTTTGGATGTGTGCGTGAAAATAGCCACGGCTATGAAATCCTGCGGGTCAGTGTGCTGGAAAACACGTTAAAGACCATCCACCAATTTGTCACAACGCGCTAAACCTCTCACGGTAGCCTCTACCTCCTGCGGTCTCGCATCTGCCTTCTAACGCCAACCGCAGGATCGGGGGTCGAATCAGTGTCTGTCGGTCAGACTGCAGGGCAATTCTGCCCGGTGGACATCGCTCTTTCAGAGCAGAAATTTGGAAGCGAAGGACCTGTCACCTTGGTCCTTGAACGATTAGCATCGGGCTGCCTTGTGCCCCAGATGGAGAGCTTAGAACTTCGTTAGAAATTGGGATCCGGGGTATGGCCAACCCAAACCCGATCTACAATGCAAGTATCCTGCACCACAGCACAGCATGCAGGTCAAACGACTCACGAGAAGGACATGAAGTTCCAGAATTTCAGTCAAAACGCCCAGGAAGCCGCTCGCAGCGCTATTGAATTGATGCCCCAGTACCGCCACAGTCAAGTGGATGTGGAGCACCTACTACTGGCCCTGGTAACGCAGAAAGACACATCGGCCCAACGGGTTCTCAGTCATTTGGACGTGAATCTCAAGCAAATCCAGAATGAACTTGAAATTGAGTTGGAAAAGACCCGGGCCGCCGGGCGCACACCCTTTGGCCAAGCTACGCAGATTCAGATTCAGTTGACCCCCAATCTGCAGAAAGTCATCAACAAGGCTAAGGAATTGGCCAGCGAGAATGAGATTACCACGGCTCACTTCTTGCAGGCCATTGTGCAAGTGGGATCTTCGGATGCCGCCAATATTTTGGCCCGGGCCGGGGTCAGCGTTATCCGCATGGACGAAGCCATGGCGGCCGTTAACGCGCAGGATGCTGAGATCGGTGGTCCAGCTTCCAACCGTTACAAGACCTTGAGCCAGTACAGTCGTGATCTCACGCAGATGGCCGCTGATGGCAGAGTGGATCCCGTCATAGGCCGGGACCAGGAAATCCTGCGCGTGCTGCAGATTCTGAGCCGCCGCACCAAGAACAATCCCGTATTGATTGGGGAAGCAGGTGTCGGCAAGACCGCCATCGTGGAGGGTCTGGCCCAACGTATCATCAACAGTGACGTACCCGAACCGCTCTTGAACAAACGGGTATTTGCCCTTGACATGGGCGCCATGGTCGCTGGCACCCGTTTTCGCGGAGAATTCGAGGAACGTCTCAAGAATTCCCTGGATGAGGTTATCGACAGTCAGGGGGAAGTCATCCTGTTCCTGGACGAACTGCACACGCTGGTGGGAGCAGGCAATGCTCCCGGCGGTCTGGATGCCAGCAATATGCTGAAGCCCCCTTTGGCCCGCGGCGAACTCCAGTTCATTGGAGCTACCACGCTTGACGAATATCGCCAGACCATTGAAAAGGACAGTGCGCTGGAACGGCGTTTTGCTTCCATCTTTGTGGAAGAGCCCAACTACGAGGAATCAGTGGCCATACTGCAGGGCGTGCGTGACCGCTATGCTGATCATCACAGTGTGCGGTACACGGATGACGCCCTGGAGGCTGCGGTCAAGCTCAGCCAACGATACATTCCGGATCGCCAGTTGCCGGACAAGGCGATCGATCTCATTGACGAAGCAGCTGCGAAATTGCGGGTAGCCCTCCATCTGCTGCCACCGGATCTCAAGACCAAGAAGAGTGCCATTGGTCGGCTGTTACGCCTGGAAGAAGCCGCCTGGAGCCAACGAAATTACGAGGAAGCCGCGGAACATAAGACCGAACGGTCACGCTTGGAAGCGGAATACGAAACAGAGCACGATGTCTGGCAAAGAAAGGCCGAACTGAACGAGACAGTAGAGGAAAAGGATATTGCTGATATCGTGCAGTCCTGGACCGGTATTCCTGTGCGCTCGTTGCTGGAAACGGAAACCGAAAAGCTGTTGCACCTGGAAGACGTCATCAAGCAACGGATAGTGGGCCAGGACGAAGCTGTTGAGGCTGTCTGTGACGCTTTGCGCCGGGCCCGCAGTGGGCTGAAAGATCCTCAGCGACCGATCGGCGTATTCCTGTTCCTGGGACCCACCGGGGTCGGCAAATCGGAATTGGCAAGGGAAGTGGCCACCCAGATGTTCGACGACGACGAAGCTCTGATCCAGATCGACATGAGCGAATATCATGAAGCCCACACGGTGAGTCGTCTCTTCGGAGCTCCTCCTGGCTACGTTGGCTATGATCAGGGTGGTCAGCTGACCGAACAGGTACGGCGCCGTCCCTACCGGGCCATTCTCTTCGACGAAATTGAAAAGGCTCATCCTGATGTCTGGAACAGCCTTCTGCAGATTATGGATGACGGCCATCTGACAGATGGCCAGGGACATAAAGTGGATTTCCGGAACACCATTATCGTCATGACCAGTAACATAGGGGCCGATGTGGTGAGCAAGGGGAAAGTGGGCTTTGCCACACCGGTTCTGAATGAGGCGTCGGTGGAAGGTGAATATAGTAGCCAGCTGAAGCGTCTGTTTCAGCCCGAATTCCTGAACCGGATTGACGAGATCATTGTTTTTCACAGTTTGACTATGGACAACATCAAGCAGATCGTCCAGATCCTGATAGGAGATCTGCTCCTGCGCATGGCGGATATGGGGTTAACCGCCGAATTGACGGACCAGGCCGCAGCGTATCTGGCAGAAATTGGCTTTGACCCGGTATATGGGGCCCGGCCCTTGCGACGAGTCCTGCAAAAGTCCGTGGAGAACGAATTAAGCAAGGGTTTGCTGACGGGAACCTTCAGCTCAGGGGATCATATCCGGATAGATTACGATCCTGAATCTGCACAGGAATATCACTTGTCATTTACGGTGACACAGGTGAAGGTAGCCGAAGTGCCTGTTGCAGTGGCGGCCCAGGATTCGTAGTTAGGACAGGCTTGCTGGCAATGGTCCGGGCAGGGTGACGTCGACCCATAAATCAGACTGGCGGTCCTGATTTTCCTGGTGGCGCAGTTCCTACCCCCAAGCTCGTCTTTCACCTGACGCTTCCGTGTCCGAGCCAGTATCGGTTGTACAGATTTGGTCGCTTTAGATCTGGTGTCAGGCAGGCAAAGGCGGGTCGGTTTGCTAGAATAGGATCCTTTTGAGCACAGATCGATCCGGAATACTCTCGTGCAGGGATTGTTGGCCACCACCAGTATCATCGCCCTTGTGGCTATTGCCCTGAACCTATTGTTGACCTTTGGTCTTCTGCTAACCGCTGTGGTTCTGTGCCAACGTCTGATCCGCAGATTGTCAACTTGGACCGAGCAGGCTCTGGCGCAGGGGGGAAGTTATGTCCACCAAGCCACCCAAACGGTAGATCGGGCCAGCGGTAAAATTGTAGAACCTGTTATCCAGGCCGAGAGTACACTGGAGCAGGTCAGAAGTACTCTGGAATACTTGGATCCGCGTCGCAATGACTGAAAACACCTCTGTCAGCCAGGACCAAGAAAAGCGGTCCGTCTCTCGTTCCTGGCCCCGTCTGCTGTTAGGACTGATTATGGGCGCTTTCGTGGGCATGTGCCTAGCCTGGTTTGCGGCCGAGATGCGTGTCGCTGAGGATCAGGAGTCAGAAGATCCACCTCTGGGTACCGGCGACTTGGTGAACCTGGGCATTGAAGTACTGGCCCTTGTGCGTACGCTTTTTCGGCTGATGAAACGTATGTAAGGCAATTCCGTCACGTGGTACACCTTGTTGACCGGCCACCACAGAGTCGGTCCCCCGGGCTGACGGCATTCTGTACATGCAAAACTGGCTGTTTCCCGAAAGGACAATCTTGCTTATGGCTATGGAACCTATTCTGATCGCCGGATCCTGGCGCGAATCACAACATCCGGCAGGTGAACTGCGGATTGAAGATCCATCTACGCGCGAACCCTTGCCACAGGTGTATCCCGTAACTGGGCGGGCAGAGATCGAGGAAGCCATCGCCGCCGGCAAACAGGCGGCAGAAGCCATGCGCGACGTTTCCCCTGATCACCGGGCCGCCTTTCTGGAAGCTTTTGCAGACGGCATGGAAGCAGAAGCCAATGTCCTCGTGGACATGGCTCACCAGGAAAGTGGCTTGCCCAAGGAACCCCGCCTGGCCTCGATCGAATTACCCCGGACAACCGATCAGTTGCGTCAGGCCGCAGTGGCCGCCCGGGATGGTTCCTGGCGTATGGCTACTATTGATACGAACTCCAATATCCGCTCTATCCTGAGTCCCTTGGAGGCTCCGGTCGTTGTATTTGGTCCCAACAATTTCCCCTTTGCCTTCAATTCAGCTGCAGGGGGAGATTTCGCTGCTGCCGTGGCCGCTGGCAATCCCGTCATTGCCAAGGCCAACACCAGTCATCCGGGTACTACCCGTCTTCTGGCCGATATTGCCTTGCGAACAGTAAACACCTTGGACCTGCCCCCAGCCATGATTCAGCTCGTTTACCGTACGCCCCGTGATGTAGGTGCTTTATTGGTTTCCCACCCTGATATCGGAGCGACGGGCTTTACCGGCAGCAAGTATGCAGGACTGCAACTCAAGGCCGCTGCTGACAAGGCCGGTAAACCTATATATCTCGAAATGTCCAGTGTCAATCCCGTGTTTCTGCTTCCTGGCGCCCTACAGGAGCGGGGAGAGGAAATTGCCGCTGAATTCTTCACCTCCTGTGCCATGGGAGCTGGCCAGTTCTGTACCAACCCTGGCCTGGTCATTCTCAAGGACGATGATGCGGGAAACGAATTCATTGGCCAGGCCAAGGCTCTGTTTGAAGCGGGAGCTCCCCAGATTCTCCTGGGAGCCACGGGACCAGACGACATAGCGGAGTCGGTGCAGGTGTTACAGGACCATGGAGCTACGGTGATTACAGGCGGGACCATCGCTGACATCCCAGGCTATGGATACCAGAATACCTTGCTGACCGTAAGTGGGGATCAGTTCCTGCAGGAAGCAGAAGCCTTGCAAACGGAAGCCTTTGGTACGGTCAGCCTACTGGTCAAGGCCCGGGACGAAGCCCAAATGGCCACGATTGCCCAAGAGATGGAAGGTAATCTGACTGGTTGCATCTACAGCCATGCGGGGGAACAGGACGAAGAGGGTTATCACACGGTTGCCGCCGTCCTGCGTACCAAGGTCGGCCGTTTGTTGAACGACAAGATGCCTACCGGGGTAGCTGTCGTATCGGCCATGAATCATGGTGGACCCTATCCCGCAACCGGACATCCCGGGTTCACGGCTGTGGGCATTCCTGCTTCTCTGATCCGGTTTGCTGCCCTGCACTGTTACGACGAAGTCCGCAGTCACCGGCTGCCGGTGGAACTCCGGGACCTGAATCCAACCGGACAGATGTGGCGACGCATAGATGGTATCTGGACCCAGGAAGACATTACCGCATGAACAAGCATTCTGAACTGAGCCCGATCGATTGTCTCCCGCACGCTTCTTCCAACGACAATGGCTGACTCACCACCCCTATCCACTTTGAATTGAACCTTGTTGCAGGATTTAGCCATGCATCTTACTTCCCAGGAAATCCGGTCCTTCCAGGAGGGCGGCTTAATCTTGAAAACCGGTCTTGTCGCAGCCAACACTGTGCAACAGATTCGCCAAGAGTGCCAGAATATCCACGAACGAATGCGACAGGCTCCTCTGGCGGGAGTCCATGTGTCATGGGAAAATGAAGATGCCCAGGATTTGGTACGACAGCTGATGCACAGTGAGTTAATTAGCCCCACTCTCAATAACCTGTTGCGGAGCGATACGATACTTGATATCGTTGAGGATCTGATTGGACCTGATATCTCACTCTTTCACAGCAAACTGCTTCCCAAATCCCGAGGATCGGGTGCGGAAGTGCCCTGGCATCAGGATTACGCCTACTGGCAACGGGAAACGAACCAACCCTTGATGGTTAATTGCATGCTGGCTATTGATCCGGCTGATCGCCACAATGGCTGCCTTGAATTCCTGCCAGGAAGTCACAAGTGGGGGCTGCAGGAACATGAACGGCATCAGGAGGCCTTTGGCGTCTTCCTGCCGGGCCGCTACTATCCCCGACCTGAAAGCAAGGCCTTGCCTATGCAACCAGGTGATGCCCTGTTCTTTACCTCCCTGGTGATCCACGGTTCTGCCCCCAATCGCTCCGATGCGGACCGTTGGGCCAATACGATTGCCTATAACGTAACCGGAAACGAAATGGACCAGTGCCGCGAGGTGTTGCGGGGCAAATCACAGAGTCAATAAAGCAGAATCCGCATCTTCGATCTGTCGAGATGCTGCACGCTTATGGAACCAATACTAGCCCCAGAGACTCTTTAATAGTGCAGAGGAGCGGGTGGAAAGTCTCAACAAGGAAGGTCTGCGTGAGAATCCGCCTAGCGTAACTTTCTTCCGCTTAGGTACGGAGTTCACGACGCTACGGAACGATCCGGCCTACCCCTGGCTGCAGGAATACAGCTACCACGAAGTCCGCTACGTGCTGAAGTATCTGGCCGACGCCTTCAAGGCCTTCTTTGCGGGCACCCGGGCCTACCCCCGCTTCAAGAGCAAGCACCATACGCCGGATGGCTTCCACTTCCACCAAGCTCTGTAGGTCGGGCCAGGCGCCCTTCGGATCCACGTAACGCAGGAACTCTGGATCCCCGATCACACGGGCGGTACGGGTCTCCACCCGTCCGTGGCCCCCGTTGACGGTTTGGGCCATATCATGGGGGCTCTCAGCCCAATCTTCCTCCCGTTCCAGGGCAAACATCTCCTGTAGGGCATCGGGTAAAGCGGGCTGATTCTGCTTGACCGCCAAGAGATAGTCGGCTTTTGGGTCTCGAATCGCACGGACCATCTCTTTCTGGGCATCCCATGGCATCGATGGTCACCAGGCAGCCCGTAACCTCCAGCCTCTGGAGCAACCGGGGCAACGCGGTGATTTCATTGGATTTATCCTCCACCGCCATCTGGCCCAACGCGAGACCCTGGGCCGTGGCCCACGCACTCACCGTGTGCAGGGCCGGTATGTCCCCCTCCGCATCGTGGGACCGGCGCAGCGTCTTGCCGTCCAGCGCCACTACCTCTCCCGGCAGAACCCGGCGCAGATCCTGTAGCCAGTGCGTCAGCATCGTGGCTACGGCCTCCGGGTCCAAGAGCCCCATGACCCGCTCCCACGTGCCATGGGACGGAATGCCATGCGGCAACTCCAGCCACTGCGCAAACCAGGCCTCGTGGTCCTTGCCAAATTCTTCCGTGCCTACCAGGGTATTGACTCCCCCGATGCAGGCGCAAATGGTTAGGCACAGCATGTCAGAGAGCCAGTGGTGTACACCGCGAGGATCCTTGGGATCCTCGATTTCGTGCACCCAGAGCAGGAAAGGGGTAGGGGGCGTGGCATTCATGGCAGCTTCCTTGTGCGGACCAAACCAAATCCTTCTTTATGCCCTTTTCGTCCTATTTTGCGACTTTGCAGTTTCCCCTTTTTATTTCTGAGTTTGTATAGTCACAAAAATAATATATAATTGACGGATTGTCCCTGTCTTCCATCGCGATCACCGTCCTGAGAGTTTCGAGATAGCACTATGTTCTGCCTGCTACCGGCAAACCACCGCACCCTGACCCTCGGTCAGCTCCGAATAGGGAAACCTAAACAACTCCCAAGGAGAAGCAGAAATGCTAGTAGCAAAGTCGTGCAGGACCTTCCTGCCTCTACTCAACCCCGCGCGGCAATGGTTTGCCGGACCGGGTGTCTGTCGTTTCGCGCTGGCCGTGATGCTGACGGTCCTGTTGCTGGGGATAGGCACACCGGCCCTGGCCCAATCGTCGGTATGTGATTGGGCTCGCTGCCCGGATGACGAACCAGGCCCCGTGCAAAACCTGGTAGTGTCAACCACGGACACGGCGGACAGCATCACCGTCACCTGGGATCCTCCGGATACGGGCGGTAGGCCTGACAGATATATCATATACGCAGGGCACAATGCCCCTGGTCATGGAGGTGGCAAGACCAAGACACCGCGCAATCTGACCAAAAGGTCGGTCACCTTCAAAAACATGACGCCCGGCAAGATCTACAAGGTCTGGGTACGAGCATCGAACATAGTCGGCAAGGGGACTTGGTCGCGCGCAACAATTAGACTGAATTCGAATGTGTTGCCCGGTCCGGTGACAAACTTGGACATATACGCCACGTTCAAATTAGCCATGGTCCAATGGGATGCTCCGGAGACGGGCGGCCACCCCTGGACATACATCGTGCACCTGAAACGGAAGGGGGCCGGTAGTGGAACCGGCAGGACCAAGACGCTCAGGGCGAAGCAATCCCCTGTCATGGTGACCTTTGAGGGATTGACCAGCGGGGAATACAAGGTATGGGTGCGAGCCAAGAACAAGGGCGGCAAGGGCGAGCGCGTTGAAGCCACTTTTACTGTGCCCTAATACTACAGTGGGGTAATGCAGGCGTAGCGGCCTCCCGTATCCAGTCCCGGCCTCACAGTTGCTGCACCCGCGCCGGGTCCGCTTGCCGCGTCTTCGGTACGGGCTCCAGCGCGTCCTTTTGGGCCTGCAGGGGCGGCACCGTCCGCGCGTGGCGTGGTCGTGCGTGCCCCGGACCGTCATACCGTCTACAGGCACCACTTGCCGGTTAAGGGTGGCGGCCAGCGACCGCATCCAGCGGGTGAAGCACCGGCTCCAACTGTCGCGAGTCGTGCGAAGACGCGCCCGCAGGCGCGGCCTGCCCATTACCCACAAGTCAGTTGGGACGCAAACGCTGGAGGTCTTTGAGGGTTTCGTAAGCGGCCACCCGTTCGACCAGGCGGATATAGCCATCCCAGATTTTCTGTGGGCCGGGCGGCGGATCGTGATTGCGGGCGAGATAGCCGCCCAGCCGCGCCAGGGCAATGACGGTATCGCCCAGCGTGGTGGGAAGGGCCCAGCCCCGGTACCGGGCCAGATCCTGGAGGGCCTGGATCTCCAGTGGGGTAAAGAGGAGGAGGGCAGGGCGTTCCGGGGTTTCGCGACCCAGCAGGGCCATGGCCAACAGGAGCCAGGCGATAACCGCCTGGAGCGTCACCGCCCGTTCGATACGGTCCCCGGTGCGATGGCCGAGGTATTCCACCTTGCAGCCCGTCTTGAGGACGCAGTGCCAGTCCTCAATGCGCCAGCGCAGACGGTACCAGGCCAAGATTTGCGCCGCCTCTTCCTCACAGGTCACCGGTACGGTGGTCGAGAGGCACCACTCCAGTGGCATGATCCCGGGCGGTGGGGAGTCCTCGCGCACCAGAACCCCAAACAGGGACACCGGGGCCGCGTGGCGGTCGGGGCCATCCCGTGGTGGGGGCACCGTCAGCGGAGCCCAGCGCAGACTGACCCGGGTGAGACGGGCGGTCCGCCGCGGCCGGGCCTGCTGCCGCCGAGTACCGGCGCGCGCCGACTGACGAGGGACCGGGATCTCCCGCTGGGCCTGCACCGGACGGCGTCGCAGGGACTCCCAGAGCCGGGGCTGACTTGGCCCCAGGACCCGATTGTGCTGGGACCGTACCAGCAGGTCATAATTCCCTTGGCGTCGTTGCTCCCGTAGCAGGGCGAAGATATCCCCTTCCCGGTCCATAATCGCCACGGGACGCACCGCCTCCAGGGCCACACACCTCTAGGCCCAATACTGTTTACTTAGACAGAATTTGCCTGTATACTGGGCGCCTGTGAATCACCTAACCCAGGGCAAGAAGGAGTATCCCCCATGGCACGTACGGTGGCTTCCCTGCCGGGCGGTCCCCGGCTCTCGGACTATTTGAGTATTGGCGTCTTGGCCCACGTCTTTCCCCGGCGCACGGTGCACGAGGCCCTGCGCGCCTGCGATCGGACGAGTCAGCGGCGGCGGGCCCTGCCGGCGGAGGTGATGGTCTATTATGTCCTGGCGCTGGGCCTGTTCCGGTCGGTGTCGACGCGGGAAGTGCTGCGCTGCTTGGCGGAGGGGTCTGCGCTGGTTGCGGGCCGGTCCCCTGCGGCTGGCCGGCAAAGCCGCCCTGTCGCACGCACGGACGCGTCTGGGGGTGGCTCCCTTCCAGGAGTTGCAGCACCGGTGTGTCCGGGCGTTGGCGACGGCGGATACGCCGGGGGCGACTTATCGGGGCTGGGCCTTGCGCGCATGGGACGGCACGACCCTGGAGGTGCCGGATGAAGCGGTCAACCGGGTGGCCTTTGGCAAACCGGGGTCGGCCCGAGGCCAGGCGGCGTTTCCGCAGGTGCGGCTGACGGCGTTGATCGAGGTCGGGACGCGCGCTCCTCTGGCCTGGGTCCAGGGGCCCTACCGGGAGGCGGAAACGGTCCAGGCCCGGACCTTGCATGAGCACCTGGGTCCGGGCCAGTTGCTCTTGGCTGACCGGGGCTACCTGGGGGCCGACCACTGGCGGCAGGCGGTGGCGACGGGCGCCCAGCTGCTCTGGCGCGCGCGGAGCGACTTCTCTTTGCCGGTCCATCAGGTCTTGGCGGATGGCTCCTACCGCAGCCAGTGCGGGGGGCGACCCGTGCGCGTGGTGGAATATACCCTGTCCGAGGCACCAGACACGACCTACCGCCTCGTCACGACCCTCTGCGACCCGCGCCAGGCCCCCGCCGCGGAACTGGCGGCGCTCTACCATGAGCGCTGGGAGATCGAGACGGCCTACGATGAACTCAAGACCCATATGCTGGGCCCCAAGCCCATCCTCCGTAGCAAGACCCCCTCTCTGGTCCGGCAAGAGGTGGAGGGCCTCATGCTCGCCTACTATGCCGTGCGCGCCTTCCTGGCCGCGGCCGCGGCCGCCGCGGACCTGGACCCTGATGTCCTCTCCTTTGTGCATGCCGTCCGGGTGGTGCGTCGCCGCCTGCAGAATCCCGGGCCCCGCCGCCGGTCACTGGCCGCCCGTGTCCGGGACCTGGGCCGGGAAATGCAGGAGGAGTGGGTCGTCTCCAGCCGTGGTTTGCGGCGGCCCCGTGGGGTGAAACGCAAAATGAGTAACTACCCTATCCGGCGGCCCGGTCCCCTGTCCCGTGAGCGCCACGCCTGGACACCCCTGATTGTGGTGCCAGCACTCTAAGTAAACAGTATTGCCTCTAGGCCCTGCCGCCAGCGGTCGGTATGGCTCCCGTTATGGGGATCGTGCTGGATATGGGGCACCGGCATAGGCAACGTCCCATAGACAGCGAATCATTGCCATCAATGATGATTTTCCGGTACTGTTGTTACCAACCAATAGGGTCAAAGGGGCTATCTTGACCGTCTGTTCACTCCTGAAACATCGATAATCCTGAACTGATACCGATTTCATTGGCCCCTTCCTGCCTCATATTGAGGACATTACTATATCCCCCAATCCAGCGAAAACATAGTCCTACTCTTCCGGAACGAATTGTCGCGTTTCTATCCGGCAGATAACAACAGGGCGTCAATACGGTTTAACTCTGCAGTGTCGAATTCCAGATTTCGTAACGCCTGCACATTCTGATGTAATTGCTCCGTGCGGCTGGCGCCAGTCAAGACCGAACAGATAATGGAATGGCGCAATACCCAGGCCAAGGCCATCTGGGCCAGGGACTGTCCACGCTCCTGGGCCAGAGCATTCAGTTGGCTCAGGGCCTCGACCAGTCCAGAGGTAATTCTGTCCGCCCCCAACGTGCCATGAGGATTGGAGGCACGGGAATCCGAGGGAATGCCCTGCAGATATTTGTCAGTCAGCATACCTTGGCTCAGGGGGGAGAAGGCAATGCAACCGATTTCCTTCTGGGTCAATAACTCCAAGATACCATTCGTTTCCACGTCGCGCCGCAGCATATTGAAGGCTGGCTGGTGAATCAGACAGGGCGTGCCCAACTCCTGCAGGATGTCTGCCGCGGCCCGGCTCCGTAATGCATCATAGTTGGAGATGCCAACATACAGTGCCCGGCCACTGCGGACAGCGGTATCCAAGGCCCCCATGGTCTCTTCCAGCGGAGTTTCAGGATCCATGCGGTGACTATAAAAAATATCGACATAGTCCAGTCCCAGGCGGGCCAGACTCTGATCCAGACTGGCCAGCAGGTATTTCCGGGACCCGAAATTCCCGTAAGGACCTGACCACATGTCATAACCCGCCTTGGATGAAATAATCAGTTCATCCCGATAGGCTCTCAAATCCTGGGCCAAGATGTGGCCAAAAATCTCCTCGGCGGACCCCGGAGGCGGTCCATAGTTGTTGGCCAAATCAAAATGTGTAATCCCCAGATCAAAGGCCGTCCGCACCAAGGCCCGGGCATTCTCCCTGTCATAAACAGCCCCGAAATTGTTCCAGAGACCCAGAGAAATGGCGGGCAAGAGCAAACCGCTGCGACCACAGCGACGATAGATCATGCCCTCATAGCGGACAGAGGAAGGTACATGGACAGCCATAGAAAGTAACGTCCTTGTAATATATCCAGGTTTCGTGTGCACGCACGCGAGACTTCTAGAATCTCTTCTGCCTGACCAATTCCAAATGCTCTGGCAGATAGGGTATATCCTTGCGATCCCAGTCCCAGGAGGCTCGACCTTCCACGGCATGTATGCCCATAAACTGCCGTTTGTGAGGAGTGTTGGCCCAGGCTACGATGCTTTCCGGTGGTGTCTCATGGCCCCACTTCTTGACCCAGAAGGGCATATAACCGTAGATGATGATCCGGCGGTCACGGGAGCTTGTATTGGCCAGTCCCGTATGCCAGCAAAGGACATTCCACACAATGACGCTGCCGGCCGGTGCCACGATTTTGGTTAATCCAGGCATATTCTCCAGTTTTTCATTCTGATACAGTTCGCGGGGTGGCCCTTCCTCTAGGTGATGGGTTCCTGGAACCAACGAAAAACACCCCATGTCCTCTGTCTGGTCATCCAGAAAATAGAAGGCTTTGGCCTTTAGAGTGTATTGAGGATGAGTCCAGGCGGGCCAGTCCCGATGCCAGGAGGTATGGGCCTGGGTGCCAGCATGATGACAATGGCAAACCATTTCCATTACTTGCACGTCGAGACCCACTATTTCCTTGAGCAGAGGAACAATACGGGGATTCATGGCCAGATCGAGCCAGATATCATGGTGCGTGTATATGTTGTTCATCGTGTGTGCGTCAGGACCGTGACCATAGCCACCCTTGATGTTCCCACTGGCCAGCATCTCTTTCCAGGCAGGTTCAGTTTGGGCCTGAATTTCTTCATAGGCACGGATCACATTAGCCAGACCCACCTGCTCCATGGCATCTTCGATGATGACATAGCCATGTTCCTGGTAATGATCCAGTTCCTGCTGTGAAAACGAAGTCGACATCCTTTCTCCTTTTCTGGTGGTTGAAACCCGCCGTATAACCTACCACTCCGAATTTCCCTGCAGCCCATGATCGGCTGCAACTTGCTCTGAGGCGGCAATAGGGGCATTATAACGGTGAGGCTGGTGAGAGGGAATCCTGCAGGTTCTGGATCCTGTTCTGGTGTCCCCTGATTCTGGCCCTTCACCGCAAGACAGGACTGATCCATGAAAATTGTTGATGTGCAAGTCATACCCTTTCCGGTCCCGGAACCGTCATTCCAGAATGCCCAATTGCAACCGGAGGCCATTGTGACCCAGACCCTTCTGCGTATCCTGACGGATGAAGGTGCAGAAGGCTATTATCTGGGTGGACAGGGCCACGGTGATCGTCATGGCCTGTCGGCCGACGACAGAGATCTGGTTACCGGACGCATTCGGAATTTGCTGGTGGGGGTAGATCCATTCGACCGGGAAAAAATCTGGCACTGGTTCTGGGTAGCCAATTTGCCTGAGAATGTGCTGGGGGCCGTGGACTGTGCCCTGTGGGATTTGCAGGCTCGCCTCTTCAGCCTGCCCCTGCACAAGCTCTTGGGCGGCTGCCGTGATCGGGTGAAAGCCTATGGCAGTACATACCCCAATCTAGGCCCACCAGACGTCTACGCGGCCCATGCCGTGGAGTGCCAGCAACAGGGATATACCCATTACAAAATCCATCCCTACTATTTCTGGGATCCAGCAACCGGGAAACCCGATCCCGGCAGACCCTCGCATATTGAATGGGACCTTGAAGCCTGCCGCCAGGTACGTGAGGCGGTGGGTCCGGACATGGTGCTCAGTTTCGATCCCTGGGGTACCTATCGCACCTACGAAGAAACTGTCAAGGTAGGCCGTGTACTGGAAGAACTGGATTTCTACTGGTATGAGCACCCCATGAACGAATTCCGGGTTTCCACCTATGAAAAGCTAACGCGGGAACTGAACATCCCAATCCTGTCACCAGAGATCGCCCATGGCTCTCTCTATACCCGGGCGGATTGGATCAAACGGGGGGCATCTGACATGAGCCGCATTGATGTCCTCCGTGGGGGTGTCACAGGCGTACAGAAGATGATAGCCGTCTGTGAAGCCTTTGGGGTCAAGTGTGAGATACATATGAGCGGGCACGCCAATCTCATGATGCTGGGAGCCAGCAGTGAGGACACCTGTGAGTATTATGAACGCGGTTTGTTGGCTCCAGGTTTAGACTATGAAAAGCCCCCACCCTATCTGCATTCCCTCGGTGATCCTATGGATCAGGAAGGATATGTCACAGTACCAGAACGACCCGGTATGGGCTATGACCTGAACTGGGATTACATCCGTGATCATGCAGAAAGTGACAGAGTACGGCCATAGGGGGCAGCTAAGACAGAACAGCCTTCCCATTGCCCCGTAATATTCAGCCGTTTGGAAGGCTTGAGCCGCGGGTAGAGGTAACGCTGTGTCCAATACTAAAATAGGCAGAAGCCTGACACTCATCCACAAATGGACGCCAACTAGGCACCTCAACGATAACTCGAGCCCTTGTTACCTTCCCACCCCAAGCATCTTGGTGTCAGATTGGGTTTGAGGCGGTCACCCAAAGAAGCTCACCGGACGTGGGTGAAGTGTCCGTGGTCCGTTGGGTGCAGGTGGAAGGGGGAGGAGGTTCCAGAATCACTGGGGCAAGGAGAATTCCGGGCACAGTTTGCCGGAGGTGGCGTACCGCGTGAATGACTACCGCGTCCTCTGGAGAAACGGTACATGGAACTTCGCCTTTCTGTCCCGATTGACTTGGCGGTCTGTTACGAACGGCCCTGAGCTGCCCTGCTTGCGTCACCCTTGCCCTAATTTCCAGTATTTCCCGCTTAGCAGGTCATTGGACCTAATTCACGCGGGAATCTGATCCTAGTGTCCGGCAATTGACCTGAAGTGAAACGTTCCGGGACAGCGCAGTGTCAGTCCATCGGGTAAGTGGGTGCGCGGGAATTCGCATTGACAGGATCGCGAAACGCCTTTACACCACTCACGCTGTGGTATGCTCTCTGTGAGCACGGGTCAAACGACTCCTGTGATCTAGTTCACCGAGCGCTTGGATGTCGTAGATCACGCCGTTGTCCGTTTCAACAACAGTGGCATCCCGGAGTGGCGGCACAAGACCTCGGTTACAGTTGTTTTCCCGCATTCGTTCACGCACGTTACTACTCGGCTCTCTGTGAGAATATGGCGCACCTCATCGTCATACCACACATAACACGCGAGACTATTGATGACTTGGCCAGCGACTGTTTTCCCCTGCAGTGAGATAGGAGAATAGCATGAATAGAATAATCATCTTGGCGAAAAATGAAGTGGGAGTCATCGCCAGTATCAGCAGAGCTCTCGCCGACAAGGGCATAAACATAGAAACCATCAGTGCCGAAGCCCTCGGTGAGAAAGGGGTCATCGCCCTAACCACAGATGACTACGAAGAGGCGCTGCGAACTCTTACCCATGCTGGCTTCGAAGCAGCATCGGATGATTCGTTGCTCCTCAGGCTTCCGGACCAGCCTGGAGCTTTGGCTAAGGTAGCCGAACGGTTCAAGGATGCTGGCGTCAACATACAGAGCCTACACATCATCGACCGCAAAGATGATCATACAATCATAGCGCTATCTGCTGATGATCAGGCCAAGGCGGAAACTCTGGTGGATCGAACGACCTTGGTCTAGCTTCTTCTCTGTCACAGCTAAAGGCCTACCGCCAGCACAGGCCTCTATACCTTCCCTCATCCCCGGACATCAACGGCAACTGTCCCCCATGCAGGCAGTCTGATCTTCGGCTTGGTACCGGTCCTGCCTTACTCCGTTACAGGTTCTTGGGCGATAGTCTGGTCCCTGCAAACTGCACAGTCTGGAGGGGTAGGGAGTTGGACAGCACCGACACCAATGCCACCAGCACTAGGAACACGAGCGAATTTCTGAACACCCGAGAGTCAACCTCAATCAAGGTAATTACCCGGTCCTGTGTCAAAGTGACCGCAGTCAGGATTAAGCCAGGTCGCCATACCTAACCCCCACCTGAAAACAGTCCTACAGGTGGGGCAGATGCTGCAGAGGTCACCTTGGGCAAACAAGGGATAAACCTAGTATGTCTAGTGGCGATGGGTGGACTTGAACCACCGACCTAGGGATTATGAAGCCCTCGCTCTAACCAGCCTGAGCTACATCGCCTCAAACACAATACTGCCGACAATAGTGTCGGCAGCCAAGTGAGTAGCGGGGGCAGGATTCGAACCTGCGACCTTTGGGTTATGAGCCCAACGAGCTACCGCTGCTCCACCCCGCGTTGAAGATGTGAACTGTCATTGTAACTGATCCCCTAGGGTACGTCAAAAGGGAATTGCCATTGTACGAACGCAGGTGATTCTCCACTCCATCCGATCCGGCTGGGAGCGTGTACAGTGACTGATACCCACCTGTCAGGGCAACGGGATTTTCAGATTGAACAGATCAAGCCACTGTTCCCAGACCGGTAATAAGCGCACATCGGTAACAGCCTCCGCAGGGGGATTATAGGCCATTGAGACCTGTGTGGCATCGGTGGGAATGATGGCAAACACCTTGTCACCTGGCCGTGCCAATCCCAGCATTTCCCGGGCGGCAGTTTCCTTGAATCCATCGGTTTTGACATAGGCCAGTTGCTGTTCCAGGCGCAGTCCTCTTTCCTTGGCACTGTTCAGACGGGCGGCAGACTGGGCAACTTCCTCTTTGAGAGCTGTGTGCTCCAGCACCAGATTGATGTAGGAAAACACAAAAAAGAGCAGCAGAGCAACCAGGATCACCAGAAAAACGCGGTTGCGCTGGGTATGGGAAGAAGACGCAGGAACAGGGCGATTCATGCGGTGGGTCGGGATGCCAATAGCGATGTCAGGTATGATGCATGCAACCGACAAATCTCAATACTGCCAGCAGGTATCGCCCGGGTCTCGGACTTGGAAGGTAAGAAACCAGAGGAGTTCTCTGGCTTCTTCTCCACAAGACCCATCACCGTCGGTCCTGCACGGCAGACATTCAGACTCCAGTGCCGCAGGAGGGACTTGAACCCCCATGAGCGTAAGCTCACTACATCCTGAATGTAGCGCGTCTGCCAAATTCCGCCACTGCGGCATACCCAGGAATTTGGATCCTACTGGCTTCTATCCGTTCTGTCAAGAAGCAGCCGTCATTGCCTTGGGATTTGCTGCAAGGCAGTTGTCACAGGTCTCCTATCCCGTGTTCTGTTGTTGCACTCTTCCATGGAACTGCTGTGTTCGGGTCCACAATGGAACAGGTCTCAGTTCCATGGAATACAATCGAACTACAGGACCAGGAAAGGGCCTTAATTGCGCAGTCTGTATGAAATGCCTTAGGCATAATCTGGACAACTGAATTGCTGAGCGTACGGGGTTAAATATGAGTAGACGCAATCGCATACTGCTAGTGACGATAGTAATAGTGGCCGCCGTGGCTGGGGCTCTCGTCTTTGAACCTTGGGTCTTCTTCCAGACCGACGTGGTCGACGAGGCCTTTCCCATCGATGACATGACAGAAGAACAACAGGTCGCTTATGCAGCCCTGCCGGACGATATGAAGACGGAATTAATGGAGATGTCCAAGAATGAGGACATTGATCCAGCCATGGTCAAGGAAACAACCATGGCCGTCCTGAGTCCTGATACGGAAATGGAAGAAGAGTCCATGGAAGGAATGACGACTGAGACCATGGTGTTGGGCATGGGAGAATTTGGTCGGATAGACGCGATCCACGCTGCTTCGGGAACCGCTGCTATCTATAAACTCCCTGATGGGCAGCATGTACTGCGCCTGGAGGACTTCAAGTCTACCAACGGACCCGAATTGCACGTTCTGCTCACCACGGGTACCGAGGAAAAGACTTTCGGTGATCTGGGTGAATACTGGGATCTGGGCGAATTAAAGGGCAACGTGGGCAATCAGAATTATGAGATACCGGCCGAAATCGATCTGAACCTCATCAAGTCTGTTGTGATCTACTGCAAACCCTTTAAGGTAGTATTTAGCGTGGCCAATTTGACCTGAAGTCCCTGTTTAGTCCAAGCTTGGCCAACAAGAGGTCAGGCTTTGAGGGGAAGCATTTATGCAATCTGCTTCCCCTCATTTCCCATGAATAGCTTTATTGGCTTTCCTGTACGTCAGGACAGACTGTATCCGTCAATTCTGCGAAGACATACGCCGTTCTGCCATCAGGGGCAGTAACTTCAACCCAGTTCCTGTCCTGGGACATACCTTGCATAGGCAGGGCGTCATCAAGGTACCCCAGACCCAGTGTAGGATACTGTTCGCCGGGGCCTGTGCGTATACGCACACCATCCGCATTCACCACAGATGCACAGCCAAGACTCGACTGGGCCATGGCAGCAACCACAGCTTCCGGCCACACCTGTGGTTCAACTTCCGCTGGCATCATTTCCGGCTCCGTTCCAGGTACCGGCGGAATGATAAAGTCATCACTGTTGCAGGCCACCAATCCCAGCATCAGGACCAATAGGGCGCAGACCTGCAAGGTAAAGCGCAGACCTAACGGCCAGGTATCTCTACACATCATGTTTTTTCTCTCTTCGCCAACGGCTGCAGAATCCAACTTACGACCATGCCAGACTATGGTTACAGCATTCTAACGCAGAACCGCAGATCCTGTGTGCTTGTACAGCCAGCATTAGAAAACAGCCAGGTGCCCGGGCCCCAAGATATTCAGGTAGCCCAGACGGGTCTATCTTCAATTGGGAAACAGGCCAATGCCTTCTGGAATGGCTACATTCGTGGTCTGGATATACCAGTCCGCAAAGGAAGCGAAACGCTCAGATGAGTGGTTCAATTGGCCTATTTGGACGTTCTTGACCCGGTCATGCACACCATATACAAAAACGGGATAACTGATGGGCAATGCGGGGAGATCAGCGGCAAAGATATCCTGGAACTGGTGATACAGCCCGAGACGTTCGTTGGCATCCAGGGCAATGCGGGCCCGGGTCATCAATTCGTCCGCAAAGGGATTGTCCCAAGTACCGTAATTCAGCTGGCCGGGTCCCACTTGAGAACTGTGCCAGAACCGAAATGGATCCGGATCGCCTTCCAAACCGGAGAAGCGGACCAGAGCCGCTTCAAAGGTATGGGGTGTCAGCCTTTCGTTCACCAGCATACCCAAGGGCAGGGACTCTACTTCAACTTCGATCCCGATGTCGCGCCAGAATTCAGCAATCGTATGGGCATAGGCACTTAGAGTGGCATCCTGGCTGGTCAGCAAAGTCAGGGACATCCCGACACCGTCCCGATCCAGTATCCCATCCCCATTGCGATCCTGCCATCCTGAATCACCCAGCAGTCTCACCGCTTGCACCGGATCAAATTCGTAGTGCGGAATATCGTCCTTGTGGGCCCAATTCTGTGGGATCACAGGCGAATGAGCCACCACGCCCCAGCCCCTTTCACTGGAATTCACGACCCTTTCCCGGTTGACCGCGTGCAGCAAGGCCTGGCGGACCTGCAATTCCTGCAGGAAAGACACCGTGTCTGAATTGAGATTCAGCAGAACAACCACCAGGCTCGACTCTGCACTGGCAAAGAGTTGTACATCAGATTTGTTGGGCAGTACTTCCAGGTTCTCTACTACTCCCGTACTCAGCCCTTCCAGTTCACCTTGGGCGAAGGCAGTTATCAGATCGGCGGCATTGGGATGAAAACGGTATTCCAATACGGAAATGTACGGTAGATCGTAATTCGCATTCCGGTTGGGGATCAGGCGTAGGGAAACATCGTCGTACCGGGCAACTTGCAAGGGTCCAGTACCCACAATGGGGAGTTGATCAAGGTATCCGATCAATTGGCCCACCGGTATGGTGCCGTAGACATGCTGGGGTAGCAGACCGACCGTCATCAGATCCAGGAAGGGCGCAAAAGGCTGGGAAAGATGAAACTCCACCGTAAGCAGATCCAGGGCCCGGACGGTGGCCAGCCGCGCAGCCGTGGCCAAGGCGGGATTCCCGGGGAAATCCGGATTCTGAATTACTTCATAGGTAAAAACCACATCCTGGGCTGTGACCCGGATGCCATCGTGCCAGCGAATATCCGGGGTTAGGTAGAAGGTGTAAACCCGTCCATCTTCCGATACCGTAAAGGCATGAGCCAGATCCGCTACCGGAAATCCTTCCTCATCAAAACGCAGAAGACCACGGAACAACAACCGGCACAGGGACCGGTCGATCTCGTTGAAATCACAAAGCACGGGATTTATGTAAAGTGGTGTTCCCAATACACCTTCCCGGAAGACGCCCCCATAGGCGGGCAAAGCCCGCGTCGACACATTACGACCTGCTGGGCCATATATGCTCACCAAGAGCACCAGTCCCAGCAGGATAGGCACCAGCACCCAGCGTCGATATCGTGTATAGGGATAAGGTCTGCGAACGGAACCGAAAAACTGCGTCCGCCTTTCCGTATTCATGACTTAGCCGAGCCAGAGCAAAGACGGCCTCCATTGCCCCTGGACTGCGCCAAGGCTTGGCCCCGGCCACCGGCGTACACAACCAAGACTACTACAAGCGATTCTGCAGCAATACCGTTAACAAACTCAGCAACATAAAGGATACAGCCAAACCAATGGTGACGTTGAACACGACCTTTTCCAGGCCACGTCGGGTGCGGTACATACTTGAATCACCACCAAACATACTACCCAGGCCAGCATCCTGCGCCTGGACCAATACAATAGCGATCAGGGAGACGGCCAATATAATAATGGCCACCAACATGAAATCAATCAGCGTCACAAAATACTCCCAAGACTGGCTGCCAAGTGGTAAGGCATACCTGCTTTTCTAGGCAGCTTTTTCCTCAGCGTCGTTCTCCGCCACTACCTCTTCATCCTCATCAAGTTCGGATGGGGCGTTCTTTTCTGTATTCATGTTGCTGCGGAATTCCTTGATGGTCCGACCTACCGCCCCGCCCACTTCAGGCAAGCGACCCACACCAAAGATCATGACGGCAATCACCAGTATGATTATGAGTTCCGTTACCCCTAAATTCGGCATTGAAGCCTCCCAATAGCTTGAGGATTTCGTACTGTACCACAAGGCGGATTATAGCCTTGTCTTTTCCGTCCTGCAAAGAACACTTTCCGACCATTGGCACCGCCTCAGGTTTCGCGTCCTTCGATTCCGGTAATCTTGTCTATTCCAGCGGTACTATAGGCTAGAATGACCTCAGTTGCAAGACTGGTAGTCACCTCCAGGCACGCCCACCGTCAACACGTACAGACGACGCAGGGAGCCGCGCATCGTGTTGCGTAAACTGCACATCCATAACTTTGCTATTATTGACGACTTGGAACTCACCTTCTCTGCAGGTCTCAACATCCTGACTGGAGAAACCGGTGCCGGCAAATCCATCATCCTGGATTCCCTGGGCCTATTGATGGGCCAACGGGCCCTGCCTTCCTGGATACGTACGGGAGCCCAGGAAGCCTGGGTGGAAGCTATCTGTGAGTTACCTCCACTGGATGCACCGGCCGCATCAGCCACAACCGTGGTCGTACACCGCACCATACGTGCCTCAGGACGCAGCATGTGCCGCATCAATGGCGAGATCTGCTCGCGGGAGGCCATGCAGGCCACCATGAGACCCTTGATCGAGATTCACGGCCAGAGTGACCATTTGCGCCTGATGGACACCTCTTCCCATCTGCAGTTGCTGGATCGCTTTGCCAATCTGCAATCCTCTCAGGCAGCCCTGGCGCAAAAGGTACAGGATTTGCGGCAAGTACGTCAGCAGTTAAGCCAAACCCAGACGGATACCCGGACCCTGATGCAACGTATGGACATGCTCCGCTTTCAGGTCGCCGAAATCCGGGAGGCGGCCATTCAGCCGGCAGAAGAAGACATCTTGCGTCGGGAACAAATACGTTTGGGCAATGCCGAGAAGCTGGGGGAATTGGCCCATGCCTGCAAGGGCCAACTGGAAGCGGGCGATGCAGAAGTTCCCTCAATTCTGGACATGCTGGGGGAGGTTCAGTCCAGTCTGCTGCAGCTGGCCCAGATTGATACATCCCAAGCCGCACAGGCAGATACCCTGCAGCAGGCCATTGACCTTATTCATGGCACCTGCCGTGATATGGAGGACTACCTTGATTCCTTGGAACAGGATCCGGTTCAGCTCCAGCAGGTGGAAGAGAGAATTACTCTCCTCACCACGCTGAAGAAAAAATATGGCCCTACCTTGGAAGACATCTTGGCTTTTCGCCAAAGAGCAGAGTCAGAATTGCACGATCTCGACAACCACGAAGACCGTATGGCGCGGCTGCAAACTCAGGAAACAGCTCTACTGGATCAAATCGCGGTGGACTGCCTGCGCTTGAGTGCCGCCCGTCAGCAAGCCAGTCGCCGGCTGGAAGCGCAAATAGAACAGCATCTGGCGGACCTCTTCCCCCATCCCACCCACTTTGAAGTCGTGTTGGGTACCGAAGAGATCCCCAACGGCCTTCCGTTGCCGGATGGTTCTTGCGTCCAATTTAATCACACCGGCATAGACCAAGTGTCGTTTCTGGTCAGCACTAATCCGGGAGAGCCACCCAAACCCTTGGTGGAAGTTGCCTCTGGCGGTGAGACCGCCCGGCTGATGCTGGCTACCAAGAGTGTGCTGGCGGAATCAGGTAGCCCTCCTACCCTGATCTTCGACGAGATTGATCAGGGGATAGGAGGCCGCATGGGCATGGTAGTGGGCAGCAAACTATGGCATTTGGCTCATCCTGCCGCCTGTGGACCATCCAACTCACCGGAACGTCAAATTCTCTGCGTGACGCATCTCGCTCAACTGGCTGTGTTTGGCGATACACACTTTGCCGTGCGCAAGGAAGTCAAGCAGCAACGTACACGGACCTTGGTTCATCTGTTGCCTCCAGCATCCCGTATAGAAGAACTGGCCCTTATGCAGGGGAATCCCTCCGCTCAGGGGCGGAAGTCTGTCCAGGAACTCATCCAGCAGGCGCAACGGGCCCAACAGGAAATTGCATAGACATGGCAGGCAGTGACAGCAGGCTACAGCCAGGTAGACAAGAGGCAGGAACACGGCAGAACCCTGGCCTTGCAGGCATGCCGGCATGCGCATAATTGCCGGCTCGGCCAAAGGCCGGCGGTTGGCGGACGTGCCGGGAGCCTCTACCCGTCCCATTACCGATAGAGCAAAGGAAGCCTTGTTCAGCATATTGCATGACTGGATACCTAATCGCCGGGTACTGGATCTGTTTGGGGGTACGGGCGCCGTCGGCTTGGAAGCTCTGAGCCGAGGCGCAGCTCACGTTACTTTCATAGACGCCCATCCCAAGGCTATCCAGACCATACGGCAGAATGGAGCCCTCTGTCAATTCACCCACCGGATGGAAGTGATTCAGGGAGACAGTTTTCGTTTCCTGCAACGGGAAGCGATACCGGCTTTCGACTTCGTTTTCATTGCCCCGCCCCAATACCAGGGGCTTTGGCAAAAGGCCTTGCAGGCCGTGGATGAACGCCCTGGTCTGTTGGAAGCGGACGGACTGGTGGTGGTGCAGCTGGACCCCCAGGAAGACACTGAGATTCCCCTGGCACATATGATACGATTCGACACGCGTCGCTATGGGCGCGTTCAGCTATGTTTTTATGAGGCCCTCTCCCCCTCTGCGGAAGGCAGCACAGATCAAGATCAAATAACAGGAACATGACTTCGCCACACGATAATCTGGAAGAGGAAGTGCGCGCTTTGGCGGCCGAGGTAATTCAGGTCTTGAGCGCTCAAGGGCTCACCTGCGCCACGGCGGAAAGCTGTACCGGCGGTCTGGTGGGCCATTTGCTGACAGAGGTTCCTGGCAGTTCCGCCACTTTTATGGGTTCTGCCGTGACCTACAGCGATGAGGCCAAGCAGCACATTCTGCAGGTAGATCCCCAACTACTGGAAACCGTGGGCGCTGTGAGTGGCGAAGTTGCCTCAGCCATGGCCCACGGTGCCAGGACCTTGTACCAGACCGATCTGGCGGTCAGTACCACAGGCGTTGCCGGTCCTGGTGGTGGCACAGCCGCCAAGCCCGTAGGCCTTGTCCATTTGCATCTAGCCGGCAAGGAGACCGAAAGTAAGGGATTACGCCGCATCTGGGATGCAGATCGCACGGTCAACAAACTGTTGAGTGCCCAGGCTGCCTTGCGTTTATTGCTGGATGCCGCAGCTTCCCGGTCAGCAACGGAAACATAGGCCATGCCCAGGCCGATTCGCGTTCTGGTGGCCAAACCAGGATTGGACGGACATGATCGGGGAGCCAAGGTCATTGCCCGTGGGCTGCGTGATCGGGGTTTTGAGGTTATCTACACGGGTATACGGCAAACCCCCCAAATGATTGCCCGCGCCGCTCTGCAGGAAGATGTCGACTGTCTGGCGATATCCATTCTGAGCGGAGCCCATATGACCCTGGTGCCCCAGATCATCACCTTGCTGCATGAGCAGGGACAGGACCATATACTCGTTGTGGTGGGAGGCATCATTCCCGAGGCGGATCATGAACCTCTGCGGCAAGTAGGGGTGGCGGGAATCTTTGGCCCTGGCGCCACGATCCAAGCCACCGCGGACTTTATTGTTTCCGCCCTGGACACTGAATTATCAGGCCCATGATCCACCACCCGGAACTGGTGCAATCCCTGTTGGCCGGGAATGTGCGATCCCTGGCCCAGGCCATTTCCCGGGTTGAAATGCAAGCCAATGGATTTGCCGAACTACTCGCTGTCCTGTTTCCCCTGGGGGGACGGGCCCATATCATTGGCGTCGCTGGGGCCCCAGGCGTAGGCAAATCCACCCTGGTTGCGGCCTTGGCCCGACAGCTGGTTTCCTCTCGCTCGAAGGTAGCCATTCTGGCCGTGGATCCAACGAGTTCCCTGACCGGGGGTGCTCTGCTTGGCGATCGCATCCGGATGACAGACTTGACTATCCATGAGCGGATCTTCATGCGCAGTCTGGCCACGCGAGGGGGAGCGGGAGGCCTGAGCCGTGCAGTCTGGGATGTGGTCTCCGTGCTGGATGCGGCAGACTACGATCCAATCCTCATCGAAACTGTAGGATCAGGCCAGGATGAAGTGGCAATCCATTCCCTGGCCCATACTACAGTGCTGGTGGATGCTCCCGGGCTAGGAGACTCTATCCAGGCGCTTAAGGCCGGCTTGCTGGAAGTGAGTGATATTGTCGTCGTTAACAAGTCGGATTTGCCTGGATGTGAACAGGCGGCTGTCCGCATCCGCCAGACCTTGCGGCTGGCTATCCCTTCTGGCCATGAGCACGGGGTAGATGCTGCTCCAGACTGCTGGGAGGTGCCTGTATTGACCAGTTGTGCCACCACGGGGCAAGGCATTGATGTCTTGCAGCGTAAGTTGCAGAACCATCACGCGTTCCTGCATCAGTCAGGCCAGCATCATTCACGGGAACGTGAGCGCTACCAGTACATGGTAGACGCGCTCCTGGCACACGCCTGGCAGGGATTACTGGCGGATCGACTCTCTTGCCAGCGAAAAGCCCAGGTCCTGCGGGAGGTACAGCAGCGCCAGATGGACCCCCATGCCGCTGTACAAGAGCTGCTGGATACTCTGCTTCTGAGTCCCGATGAAGGAGAAGACGCACACAATGTGTTGTGAAGCCGCCGTCTCACAGGACAGTATGCACCACGCGGCGCTGAAACAATACCCACAGGGCGCTGTTCCATAGCAGACAGCAACCTAACCCGACCCACAGCACCAGGGCCAGATTCTCCCCGGCCATCACTTGCCAATAGGCCTTGGCTGGCCAGAAGGTAGGGATGATTCCAAACAGCCATTGCCATGGCTCAGGAACGAACCAGGCCAACACCGGTAATATGATGAAAGGACCCAGCCCTTTGGACAGAGCAATTCCCTGTACCTTGTTTTGCCCCATGGCACTTATGAAAAGTGCATAGACAGGTAACGGCAAGGCACCCAGGAATACCACCAGCAAGGAAGGCAAAGGCGCTGGCATGGGCAGGAAATTGCTCACCAGCACAATTATGAGCAGTGAACCCAGCATGCTGAAAATCACCGGCAAACCTAGGCGGTACACCAAATACATACGCAAAGATAAGGGTGTAACCTGCAGTGCCGTCAAAGTTCTCTGATCTTTTTCGTCCAGTACCAGCAGTCCTATGGCAGTGCCAGCAATGAGCGCTACCTGCAATCCGATGACCGTACTGCCAATCAGGTTATAGTAGAGGGTCAGATCGATAAGGATTACCCGATCGGTCAGAAAAGGCATGAGAAATCTTGTGGCCAGTCCCAGGATCAGGGGATACAGAGCCAGGAACTGTACGAATGTGTCCCTGAATACCAGTTTGAAATCTGACTTCAGAAGCTGTCCCAGTATTTTCATGCGGTTCCTGCCCTGCGCACAGCGCTCTGGGTAAACTGGCGCAGTGCCAATCCGAAGAGAGGTACGATGTAGATCAGACCCCAAAGCAAAGCCGAGATATTACGTGCCAGATGACCGCCGTCAAAGGCTGCCTCCAGCAATACCACGCCTGGCATGGTGGGCAACAACCAGAAATACCATCCGGTAATTACTTGCCAGTAAGACAGCAATGGAAGTTGCATTGCCACCAGCAGAGGAATAGACGGAAACAGAAATTCCGTAATGCCGTCATATCGCGTAGCCAGCGCAAAGCCCAGCAGAATCAAGGGCAGACCGGAATATATGACCCCCGCGGCAAACCATCCCCAGTGCAGATGCCAGCCGTACACCAGCAGAACTATCACCGCACTGATGCTCAGTGTCTGCACACTGAAAAGAAGGCATTTGGATGCGAGCCAGAGCCACGCAGGAGCTGGGGTCGTAACCAAGCTGTCAAACACTCTTTCGGTCTTTTCCAAATAATAGAAGCCCGGCATCAGATACATGGCGAAAATACTCAGCTCCAGGAACAGGAGTGAGATTAGCAACGGCAACAGGGCACTCTCAGGGATTAGGGACAGGACCGCCAGCCATACAATCATGACCCACAGTGCCGCGTACAGTATGCCCTGCCTATAGTTTAGAATCAGGTCCCAGCGCAACAGGGACAACAGCAATTTCATTTCCTGGTGCTTCCTGTGACCTGGCTGTCCCTTGCATCCTGCTATCCAGGCGCACTATAAAAGAGAAAGAGGCAATTCAGGTTCTGGACCTGAATCATGATGGGGCCTTCCTGACACCTCAGCCTCACCAAGTGTAGGGAAGTTGCTCAACCAGCTTCCATTCTTCGTCCTCCCGCACCAGAGTCACTTCCATCTCCGTCCAGGTGACGGAACGGATGCCCAGGAAGCCCCGAGGATACGACTCAAACCGAGTCACCCGTACTTTGGCTAGGTCTTGACTGATTTCGGGTTTTCCTACTCGTAGGCCATTGATCAGCTCTTGGCCAGGAGTAGAACGGTAACCATAGTTGATGCTCTCTTCCAACTCTTGCCAAGCGGCAGGTGTGTACAGGGTCTTGAGCATGTCACTATCGCCTAGACTGTAGGCGATATAGGCATTGTGGATCACTACCTCAGGCGTATTGTCCATTCGATAGGAAGCAGCGGACAATCTAGGCACAGCGTCCTGCATAAAAAGCACCGAGAGCAACGCGGCCACCAGAAATCCGCCCACGATGGCAATGAGGAGCCACATAATCCGTTCATGGCGAAACAGGGGTCCCGTGGTTGTAGTGGTCATGACTCGGCAATGTCTCCCTGGTTCCAATTTGTCTCACCTTCTTCCTGTAGCATTCGATGTAATTCCGCCATGCGGTTCTGAATTCTGGCCTCCTCAATGCGCAACTGGTCCAGTTCTTGCAGCAAGGCAGCCTTTGTATCCTCAGGCAGACTTTCAGCCTGCCCTTCAGTCTTGCGATCACGCCGTAGCAGCAGCAGATGAACGAGGAGAACCACAGCCATGACCGGAATCCATTCCAAACTCTCGAATTGGTCTGGAGGTGACTGGTCGACAAGCCATTGCAAGAGTTCATACAGAATCTGTCCGGTCAGGAACAGCAGAGACAGAGTTGCGACCAACGTCACTCCATACAGATAGACACGACGCGGCCATGTTGGGAATGACAGGGCATTGAGTCCTTGATTTTGGGTGACCGAGAAAGCAATCTTCCGCCAGGTCAATATCAGGAGTGGAATGGCTACGACCATTTCACTGACGCTTTGCCACAGGTCGTCAAACGGTTGGAGTTCCTCACCAAGCGCCGCTCGGTCCAGCAAATAGCCAATACCCCCTGCACTTCCGTTTACTATCCAGAACAATCCCAGTACGGCCAAGACATAGTGATAGGCCTGGTGGAGAAAGGCTGTCCAGGGCCCTGCCAGATGCAGATCTGTTGACTGCTTCAATTCCCGCTGGAACCAGTACCAGCACGCCAGTCCAACTACAGGGGCTATAGGCAGATAGATAACGAAGTTCAACAGATCTGGACCACTGCTATGGCCAAGTTCTGGCAACCAATCCTCAAGCAGCCAGATCATGCCGGCAGAGATCAGAACAATGCCGGCCAGTTGGCCCACATACAGCCACGCCGCGTGGCAACTGGTAATTGGTGACAGCCACTGGCCCTGGACTACCCGCAGACGGAATTTCCCCAGATATATCAGCACAGCAAGCGAAACCCAAGCGGCCGCGACCGTTTCAGGTACATAGGCCAAGGGGGTTTGCCGGGAGACCAGGGGAACCAGACGAAAAACCAGTTCACTTAGCAGGAAATATAATCCCTCGTTCACACTGGCGATTAACAGACCTAAGGCAAACAGGGAAGTTGCCGTGAACCAAAGTCCCGTGAATATACCGACCAACCGGGAATAGGCACCCGCTTCCCTTTCCTGACAGATTATGCGGACGAAGTGCCACAAGATGGTACCGGAAAGAATTAGGCCCAGCAGGGGTATCACGGCAGAGTTCCAAGTCAAGGCAACCCAATCTGCAGGTTTCCAGACAACCAACAGGGGCCATCTCACTAGTTCAGCGATATAGGCACTGCTAAAGTAGAGCGCCACTGACACCGTAAGCAACAGGAATAGCTTGCGCCAGAAACTGGCCAACTCACTAGGCGTCCGGTGTGTGAACCCCTGCGCGAGAGCCCAATGCACAGTAAAGAAAAAGACCGCCACCAGCGCATAACTACCTTGTCTAAGGATCTCGGTGGCGGGAGGTTCAAGAAGAAACGGGAGATTACCAGTTGGTCTGGACCACAACAGTCCTAGGTCGTACCCCAGTTCCCGGACACTGGCCTGCAGGAAGGTTAGGCTGAAAAAAGCTACAAAGTACAGATAAATGCGGCGTAGTACTGCCAGATGCGATCCCCTTTGGGGGACCATAATATCAGCACCCACCACTTTTTCTCCTGCCAACCTTGGCGGAAACCTCAGGTATCTTCGTACAGCGTATCCATTTCCCGGGTCTCCTCCTGATCACCGCGGGGGTTGTACGCCTTACGTGGCGGAGGTTTGGCTCTTTTCTTGCTGTTTTCAGCAGGCCAGGGCAATACGCGTACATGAACCACATCCAGATCATCCAGGGTTGTAGCTGCGTGCAACACATCTTCCGGCTCATCCACTTCCGACTCGATATCTGTATCCATGTCAGGAGCGGCTGAGCCATCTGCCGCTGGTTCTGGCACAGGCTCTGAGGTGTATTGGGCTTCGACAACCGTCACACCCTCTTCCGGTACCATATCCTCAGCCAGAGACTGTTCTGTTAGTAGCCGTTCCGGATCATCCACAGCGGTTTGGGAGCGCAGGTATACATCCCAGATACGGGGAAATTCTTCCCGGAATCCAGGTTGGGATTCCTGCCAGGTATCTTGCAGGGCGTTGTAATCCAGAGTAGACACCACCAGACCGTTCTGCTTCGCATCCTCCATTGTGATCAAGACACCGTTTTTCTGGGGTGACAGTTCCAGGGGTGCCAGGAACATGGAACGGCCCCGATAGAGATAACCGGTGTCCAGCAACAGCTTGTCGGACCCTACCAGACAACTAACACAACCAAACAACTGGTTTTCCATGCAACGCAACACCACGGCCCGGTGGGCTCGGCCCCACTCTATATCTGTCGTACAGGCCATCGGGTGTACGAGCAGGGAGGCTCGTTGCATGGCGAACAGCCGCCCTACTTCCGGTAGCAAACCGTCATAGCCCAGAGCCACGCCTAGCACGCCTGAACTGGTTTCGATGGGTTTCCATTCTGTGCCTGGTCGAGCCAGTTTGTTCTCGTGCTGCGCCATGACCACCTTGGCCTGATAACCAACCCGGCGACCATCAGCATCATAGACACAGCTAATGTTGCGGATTTGGCCATCCAGGGGATCAGAAAGCCAAGCGCTGGGGGCTACCAGAACGACTCGGTATTGGGCTGCAAACTCACTGAAGGTTTCGTCGTAAAACTCCCAGATATTCTTTTTCCGGGTTTGAATGGCCTTCAGCATGAGTTTCTGCGTGTCGGCATCGGACCAGCGTGGATTCAGCCGTTCCGCCGAACCCCGGATACGTGTCAACAAGCCCGCCTTCGGGCTTTGGCCTTTGCGGACGTTCAGCAGGGATTCCCGGTGCTTCCGTTCAATGAAGGGCAGGGCTATCATCGCGGCGCCCATTTCGCTGCCTACCACTATGTCACAGTTCTTGGCCGCAGCCACCTTGAGATAACGCTCAAAGTCGGACCGGAATTCCTTCCGGGTCAGAGGCGTATTCATGCCCATTTGCAGGGAGGCGACGACGAGAGTGTTCACAGGCAGCCAACGCGATGAAAGCGATTCATGGCTCTATCCTAGCATATGCAAACAGGCAAATGGGAGCATCTGCGACTACTGGACTTTTTGGGGTTCCCACAATCCATACTGCTGTATATAAGACTGGGATGGCCCACTGGTTGCATTCCCATAGATTCTGCAGGCATTTCTGGGTCTCAATGCGTTGTCGTTGCAGTACAATCTAGGTAAGGCCCTGCATCACAACCTGCACACTTTGGTAGTCCCGGGAGTTAACTTCAATGCATATCAGCCTAATGACCTACAGTTTTCGACGTACCGTAGAGCGTGGGGAGATGGACATCTTTTCCTGCATTGAATTCTGCCAGCAGAACGGGATCGATTTTATAGAACCCTGGAACAAGCACCTGGCACCAGCCGAGGACAATATCCCGTGGGCTGACCAGGTACGTCAGGCGGCAACCGCAGCCGGTGTTCAGATGGGTTGTGTGGCCATAGATGGTGGACACATATACGGTGAAACACCAGAAGCCCAGAAACAACAACGCAACTATGCCTATCATTGGCTGGAGGTGGCCGCTCGTCTGGGAGCTCCCCAGGTCCGCATTGATGCGGGGGGCCCTGAAGACATGCCGGATGAGGCCTTCACCACCATCGTGGCAGGATTCGAGGATCTGATTGCCCGCGGTCAGGATCTGGGCGTTGCGGTCCTGACCGAAAACCACTGGGGACCCACCAAGGACCCGGACAATTCCCTCAAGCTGCTGCAAGCGGTACCGGAACTTGGTCTGCTCTTTGATTCCAACAACTGGATTGAGGAACGACGCGAGGAAGCATGGGAAATGACAGCTCACTATGCCCGTGCCTTGCATATCAAGACTTTCAATTTTGATGAGGAGGGCAATGACCCTTCGGTCAATCTCCACAAATGTATCGCCTTGCTGGTAGATGCGGGATATGCGGGAGTATGGGGCATAGAGAGTACACCCGAGAATGGAGATGAGCCGGCTGGTGTGTTGGGCACCCGGGATCTGATCCGGCGGGAACTGGCCAGTTTAGACGCTTGATTTACCTGGAAGCCGGCATATGACCTACTGGTTGCCTGTAACTGGGCCTTGGCGATGGCCCATTCTTGGCGGAG
The DNA here is from genome assembly GCA_034422235.1 of Anaerolineales bacterium. Classification (GTDB taxonomy): domain Bacteria; phylum Chloroflexota; class Anaerolineae; order Caldilineales; family Caldilineaceae; genus Bin34. Next base: position 184,288 of record DAOUJU010000024.1, read on the forward strand.
GCGGCTTCGCTTTGATCCTGCTGGGCCTGGCTCTGCTCTTCTGGCCTGCGGCCATGGCGTCCATTTTCTATACGATCCTGGGCCTGTTGCTGATGGCTTACGGCATTGAACGCATTGTCAGTGGCCTGCGGGGACCCTATCCCCAGTTACGCAGACGGAAAGTGATCGGGGGCACCATCGGTTTGGTGGCCGGTTTGGTGGCCGTCATAAATCCCCTTATGGGCATGCTGCTGGTACCTGGTGTGCTGTTTATCTTCATTGGTATGGCTATCGCCATCAACGGCATTCTGCAACTTTCGCAGGTCCGTTTGCGGGATCCCTACGGTCAGATCCAGCACCACTGGGGTTCACTCGTTGTAGGTATATTCAAGATTGGGATCGCAGTCCTGATCATGATGAATCCGATCGGCTCAGGCCTGCTGGTACTGCGAATTATCGGTGTTTGGGCCATTATTGGGGGTGCCGTGCTTATCGGCATTGGTATGCGTATGCACGCCGCCGACTGAATTTCCACTGTCAACGGCGGCAATTCACAAGACAAGGAACAAGAATGGAAGAGAAACACGCAAAGACCCGGGTGGGTGTCATTGGCTGCGGCCAAATTGGCAAGGCTCACATCGCCCACTATGCCGCTGCCCCCCATGTTGAGCTGGTAGCGCTAGCCGATATTGATGAGGCGGAATTGACCCGGGTGGCAGACATGCATGGTGTAGCCAACCGCTATACGGATTTCCGTTCCCTCTTGGCCCGGGATGATCTGGAAGCGGTCGATGTCTGCCTACACAACAATTTCCATATGCCGGTCACGGTGGCAGCCCTGGAGGCAGGCAAGCACGTGTTTTGTGAAAAACCAATGGCCGGGTCGTGGGTGGATGCACAGGAAATGTATACCGCGGCTCAGGAATCTGGACTCCAGCTCAGTGTCCAGAACCGTCTTTTTTTCGTACCTGAGACGCTGGTAGCCCAGCAGTTGGTCGCCGAAGGTAAGCTCGGCCGACTCTATCACGCTGCCTCTCGCGGTTTTCGCCGTCGTGGCCGTCCTTTTGTGGATGGATATGGGTCACCCACCTTTGTCCAGAAACGGAATGCCAGCGGGGGAGCCCTGTATGACATGGGTGTCTATCATATTGGCCAGATCCTGTATCTGTTGGGCAATCCGAAACCCCAACGGATTTCTGGCCAGACCTATCAGGAAATCCCCATGGATCCGGCCCGCCAGAAGAACAGTGGTTACGATGTGGAGGAATTTGCGCTGGGCCTAGTGCGGTTTGCCAACGGTGTAACTTTGGACATCAAGGAAGCCTGGGCCATTCACCTGGACGGCTTTGGTAGCTCTTATGTTGTTGGTTCCGCGGGAGGCGTATGTCTGGACCCCTTGGGCTTCTTCCACACGGAAGACGACCTGTTGATGGACAGTACTGTAGACATGCAGCAATTTGCCTTTCGTCTGAGCATGGTGGAACAGAAAGCGGATCTGTACGCCAATCCGCAGGATCACTGGATCGCAGCCCTGCAGAACCGGGTGCCACTGCTTCCCACGGCAGAAATTGCCCTCAACTGCATGTTGATTTCAGAGGGGATTTACCTTTCCCACACCCGGCAGCAGGAGGTTACCGCGGACGAAGTCCGCGAAGCATCGGTATCCACCGCGGTCTCGCTTTAATTCCCCGAAGTTACTTGGGAAGTTACTTGATTGAAGAGCCCCCCACCGGGGAAGGTTTCATTGCGAATCCTTGGGTATAGGAGCTCCGGAACTTCCCCGCAGGAAATCGAAATCCGCACCCTGGCTGGCCTGCTGAACATGTGAGGTATACAGGCTGACGTAGCCGCGGTCCGTGTGGGCCGGAGGTGGGGTCCATGCTTCCCGCCGTTGGGCCAGTTCTGTTTTGGGTACGTTCAACATGAGGGATCGTCCGGGCACATCCAGCGTTATGCGGTCCCCGTTCTCCACCAGGGCCAGGGTTCCACCTATCGCTGATTCCGGTGCGACATGCAGAATCACCGTGCCAAAGGCGGTGCCGCTCATCCGTCCATCCGAAATGCGAACCATGTCCCGCACGCCCCGCTGCAGAAGCTTGGCCGGTAATCCCATGTTACCTACCTCGGGCATGCCAGGATAACCCTTGGGACCAGCGTTTTTCAGCACCAGCACACTGTTGACATCCACCGCCAGGTCCGGGCTGTCGATGCGGGCGTGATAATCTTCCGAATCTTCAAATACCACAGCCGTGCCCGTATGTTGCAACAGATGTGGTGACGCCGCCGCCGGCTTGATGATGGCTCCCTCGGTACAGAGATTGCCTTGGAGGACAGCCAAGCCCGCTTCAGTCTGTACCGGATCCTCACAGGTAGCAATAACATCCGTGTTATAGCAGGTCGCTCCCGCCGTGTTCTCCCCGATTGTCTTGCCGGTCACGGTCAGGGCATCCATGTGCAGCAGGTCCCGCAACTCCTGGATAACGATCGGCAGACCACCTGCATAATAGAAATCCTCCATCAGGTAGTCACCTGAAGGCATCAGGTTCACTAACAGGGGCATGTGACTGCCCAGTTCGTCGAAGTCACGCATGGTCAGGGGAATGCCCATGCGTCCGGCAATCGCCAGCAGATGAATCACAAAGTTGGTTGAACCACCAATGGCCGCATTCACCCGGATGGCGTTTTCGAAATTCTCCCGCTTGAGAACCTGGGACAGACGAAGGTCTTCCTGCACCATCTCCACAATTCGATTCCCGGACATGTGAGCCAGACGTTTGCGGCGTGCATCCACGGCCGGGATCGCTGCATTGGTAGGCAGAGTCAATCCCAGAGCTTCCACCATACAAGCCATGGTGGAAGCTGTGCCCATGGTCATGCAATGGCCCTCACTGCGAGCTTGGCAGGTTTCGGCTTCCAGGTATTCTTCCATGGTCATAGCCCCTGCCCGCAGATCGTCGGTAAACCGGTAGGCATGGGTCCCGGATCCGATGTCCTCTCCGCGGAATTTCCCGTTCAGCATGGGACCGCCCGACAAGACCAGCGTGGGCAAGTCCACACTGCAGGCACCCATAACCGTGGCGGGAGTGGTCTTGTCACAGCCTGCCAGCAGCACTACACCATCGATGGGATTGGCCCGCAAGGTTTCTTCGACATCCATGCTGGCCAGATTGCGGAACAGCATGGTGGTGGGCCGCATCAACGCTTCACCCAAGGACATGACCGGGAACTCCACCGGAAAACCCCCTGCTTCATATACGCCTCGCTTGACCTGCTCGGCAAGAATGCGGAAATGGGCATTGCAAGGAGTCAAGTCTGACCAGGTATTGCAGATACCAATTACGGGACGGCCGTCGAAGAGATGCTCGGCATGACCCTGATTCTTCATCCAGCCCCTGCTGGTAAACCCCATGAGATCATAGCGGCCAAACCAGTTGCGACTGCGTAGTGGCTGTTCCGTCATTGTGTTTCTTCCTATACTGATCTGTATCCGTCCGGACCTTACGAAAACCTCAAGACCGCTTGTTGATAATCGTTATTGAATAACAATTGCTGGCAATGTCCCAAGCCTGCTGCCGGATCCCCGCCGAACAAGTGGTCGTTACATGACACGAATTACGCCAGTGTACTCCCACTCCAGATAGGGTGCAAACATCCCCCCAGATTGTGACCTGTCAACCGAATTGGCAAGAGGAAAATGGATGATATTGCTATCTGTTTCTGCTCGAACAGGCAAGTAACAGTGTCCTTCCTTCTTCAGCCGGTATTGTTGTTATGCTGTCAAAGAAAAGGCTTAGTGACCATCCCCCTCAGTCGGGCACACCAACAAAGTTCAATATTTGGACCAACCTGACCTTCGGGGTGTCACTCCATGGCCCACAGGCAATCAGTTGTATTCCTCTCTATAGCCCCAACAGGTGAGAGTATCATCGATACCTACGGCGCAGTTATGGCTCGAACCTGCAGAAATAGTCTTGAATACGCCAGCGGGTGCCTGTTCCTGATCCGCATCACGGCGGCCTCAACATTGGATAGTCCTATCCACACGAAGGAAAACACCCGTGCTCAATGCGTGAAACCGGCCAAGCGGGGCAGCCGTCTGTCCAAAGTCATTCCAGCCCCAACAGTGAATGGTGTCATCCGCTCTGAGGCCACAGCTGTGGGTTCCCCCAGCGGAGATAGCCCTGAATGGTTCAGCCGGGGCATCGGTCTATCCGTAATTGTTGGAACCCCAGCATTGGACCAAGCCGTCATTACCCAGACCGCAGGCATGCCACAAACCTGTGGCAACCTCTTGGAAAGGACCGGAGGGCACGTGCAACTGTCCTGAGTGGTTGTCGCCCCCAACATTGGACGGTCCCATCTACACGCACCGCGCAAAAGATAGAACCGCTGGCAGAAATTGCTGTGGATCTGATTCTGTCGCTGGCCAGAACCCCTTGGGTAGCCGCCCATGACGGTCTGCCGCGAATGGTTGCTGGCCCCAGACTCCAGGACGAATCACCGGGCACAGGTACCGGTGTGGGAACCAGGGTGGGGGTAGGAATCCCGGAGACAGGTAAGGTCGGTATGCGCAACATCTGGCCGGGGCGCAGCAAAGAGGCATCAGGGATACCATTGGCCCTGATGAGAGAGTCCAGGGATACACTATGAGCCCGGGCGATGGCGAAGAGGGTATCCCCACCTTTTACTTCATAAGTCAGGTCTATCGGGACCGGCGGGGAGGGGTAATGTCGCTGGCGGGGCCGCAGGCGTGAGGACACCAGGGATACAGAGAGGCTGCCTCGTCTGAATGACATTGATATCCTTGGTGCCACTGGCCTCAGCAATGCGGGTCGCGGATACGTTGTAGCATGCCGCAATGCCAAACAGACTATCGCCCCCTTGGACGAAATGGGTTTGTCCACAGGTCGGGGCTGGTGTGGGTGGAGAAATCGTAGGGGCTTGGGCGGGGTATCCGCAGAACTTGCCAAACTATATGTATGAGGTGGCATCAAGGTGGTTGAGGACGACCAGGGTTTCGACGGTGGTACCGTAACGGGCCGCAATCGCAGCCAAGGTATCCCCCACCTGAACGGTATGGGTAGGTGGGGCAGGCTGGGCTTGGACCTCCAGTGTGGACATGGTGAACAGTAAGACTAGACAGACCACGCCCATCAAGCGTAGGAGGTGTCCGGTGCCTACAGGGACTTGGTGCATGTCTTCATTACCCTTATTGATCCAGTGAGGCCTCGCCTGCCAGGAGAACCACCGCGGGGAGAAATAAGACCTCACTACCAGGCAAAGCCTTAGATGAACTTGCTATATTACGCCTGATGTGGAATTAAAAGTTAACGATAATAGGGAAACCGCTCAGAATGCAAGCGTCTAAACCCAGCATGCTGAGGGTTCCCCCTTTACCCAGCCCTGCTCGCCTCCCATCCAGGGTTTCTGATCCCTTTCCCCCATCTCTTCACTGCGCACACCTAGCACAAGGTCCAGGTGCTGCGGGTCCGGTACTTGGTCCCAACCGGGCGAGTGTACGATGAGCCCCAGGCACGGCACTGGGGGAAAACAATCGCGGACCCTGGGGGTCTACTGGGACTTGAGGCGGGCCTTCCACGGCCTATTCGTCCAAGCCTAGGGCCTGCACAGTGTTGTGCCTGATGCGGCCGGCCGAGGTCTTCTGAGAAGTCCAGGTATGGGCACAGCCCATGCTGGCCGTGCGGCCCCTCGCTGCCGCCAACCTGAGGGGCGGGACGGACGGCACCAGGTGATGACGGACGGGACACGCTAGGCCTGTGCCGATGACCGGTAAGGGTTACTGTCCAAGAAATGCGCATCCATCTGGAGGGCAAGACCCCGCCCACAGGTTCCCGCAGTAGTCCAATTCGCCTTCCCCCGCACTACGTCGGCGTTGGCGGGTCACTTCAGCTGGCTCATCCGATCCGACCATCTCCGGCACCGGCCGCTGCGGCCTTGGCGGTCGGCCTAGCAGACCAAGAATCATTCCGCCTTCGCCGCTGGACTGGCTTTTGTCCGTCACACCCTCTGGACCGAGGCGCTCCCTTCATCGCTGTCCCCGTCCTCCCTTAGCATCCCCAAACCCCCGCAACCGCCACCTGCTCCGGGCTGGCGGGGGAGTGCTCGCGGGGGAGGCTGTCCTTTGGGTAATACGCAGGTCATGGCTATCGTTGCCTCCATTTTCTGAAAGCGTTTCCGCTATGCCCGTCCGAAACCAGAAGCGCAGGTATCCCCCTAGCTGCAATTGTCACTCATTCACCGTGACTGTGTACGTACCACCCCATGCTGTATTAGGATCGGCATCCCTATATACTTCCAACCCTACCGTCGTAGTCCCAGCGTTCTCACCTTTTAGCTCGACAACATATTTGCCGTTTTCTCGGTTGACGTAATAAGCGTGACCCCCACCACCTTCCCAATTACTATGTTCGTGCCCGTTAAGCTTGATTTTTATCGTGCGTTTATTATCATCCTGCAATATAACCATAACGTTGATCGCACCCGCCGGTATGCCTTCCATATTAACGGTGAATTTCTTCGAATCACCTTTTGCGAGCGCTATTTGGGGATTGGGACTCAACCAAGCCCGGGGCCGGGGTGTGGGAGTAGGTTGTACCGCGGTAGATGACCCCCCTCTGGAAGAAGACCTCCTCCTGGGCGTTGGGGTAGGTTCAACCGTTGGGGTGGGGGACACAGTTCCGGGAGAACCGGTCCCTACATCGGGTAGCGGCGTCGCTGGCGGTGGCGGTGGGGTCGATACAACCAATGCCGTCGCTGGCGACGCTGGCGGCAACGAATTCCCCGGACTGGAAAGTGTTAGAACCTCCGACCATTCGGACTCCGAACGCTCCCCTACAGACCGAACCTGAAAAGAGAAAGTGTTAAAGTCCGGGAGCTTATCCAGATTCACCCGGGTCCCGTCCAAGTTTACGGTGACAGAGGAAGTCGGCAGAATCACCCATTGAGGACCAGATTCAGTATCCTGCAATAACCGTACATCATAAGCTTTGGCGGTGGCCTCGCGCCATTCCAAAGTGATCGTGCCATCGTCAAGCAAGCGGCCTAACAGCCCTGACGGTGCTTCCAACACTGGCATGACTTCAGCAACCTCGGACCAGGCGGACTGGCTAACTGAGCTGACTGCCCGTACGGCGAAGCTTTGAATTACATCAGATATGTCCGCCTGCAAATCCACCAAGGCCTCTGAGCCATTGAGCGATACCTGGACCTCTTCAACTGGCAAAATTGACCACTGGGACGTGGTGGGGGTCTCATGCCAGTACAGAATCTCGTATGTTTGGGCACCAGGAATGTCCGGCCAGTCCAACGCCACCAGACCCGGACCCTGGTACCAGCCACGCAGGTTTTCAGGCGCCTTCAGGTAAGCGGGAGCACGCAATGTTTCTGACCATTCAGAAATACCGCCTTCGGTGAAAGCCCGTACCGCAAAGCTATGTGTCTGTTCCGCAGCATCGGGCAACTGTCGTATTACGGCCCCGGAGCCATCGGATGAATCCATCGAAACCTCGATGCCCGCGTCCGGCAAGATAACCCACTCTCCGCCGTCTTTGGTGGTGGACCAATAGGACACCTGATACGCATTGGGCGGAGCTAAGCCTTCCCAGTCCAGCGTCACCATGCCAGGTTCCCGCAATGTGACAGTGAGATTTGTCGGGCGCGCCAGTTGTGCTTGTGTTCTCGCTGGCAGGATCACATCGTGAAGGGAATCTGACCAGTCGGACCACCGTCCACTGGCCGCCCGAGTCCGCACGGCAAATGCCATTTCTGTACCTTCAGGCAATCCGTGAACGACACCACTGGATCCCTGCATCGTGACCCGGATATCACCGTGAGGCAGGGCGTGCCATTCCGTATCCCAATACCTGAGTTGATACTCAGTAGCGTTCGGCACATCATCCCAATCCAGTGAAACGGCTCCCAAATCGAGGGACGTAACGACCAGGCTGTTGGGTACCAGAGCACTGACGGCGCGACCAGCAACCAGAAAGTAACTCAAACCCACGAACAAGACCGCAACAGCAAGGACCGTCAAAGCACATATACGCAGATAACTCATAAATGTATCCCCAAGTGTATCCCCCTAATGCAACCAGGGCAATCACATTCTAAATGGGGTGATGACAGATATGGGCAGAATGGCCGCATCAATATATCACAAATTGGTCACAAGTTCAATCAAAAATGTCATTTCTCAGGGCCATCGCCTGCGCAATGGCGTGGGGACGGATAGGGGGCGCCTGGGAACGCTCCTGGCGTCTCCCAGGCAAGACCCGCATGACCGCCATCAAGGCGCTTCCCCTGTTTACCTTGATGGCAGACCTGGAGGAGCCCCGGCGTCCTCAAGCCAAGCATCATGCGTAAGCCCACATCCTCATGAGGGTGGTGCTCGCCGTGAGCGGCGGGACCGACCGCAGGACCGATGGGGAGCTGTGGGGGCAGACCCAACGGTCCTGATTAGCGCCGTTTCGCGATCGGTCTCATGGGACGCCCTCGCCTGATACCGTGGGGCGAGTGTAGCCCCCAGCGCCACCGCCGTGCTACCACCAGCCGTGCCAGACTCCTGGCCCGTCGGTTGAACTGACTCGGGCTGAGCAGCCGAGGAAAAAGGGACAGGTAATGGGCCCGCAGAAACGCCCGGCACTGAGTCTCCTCGGGAAAGGACAGAAAATCCATCAACAGCAGAAGCGTCATGACTTCCCTGTCACGGAAGACGGGCTTAGCCCCCACCTTGCCCTGGAGCCAACGCACTCCCTGGAACTGATACCCGTCGTCCACCCACACGAACACCACTGTCGCCCGATTCTCAAAGGCTATCCTGCGCACCATGGGGAAACCTCAGAATGTAGGGATAGGCTACTTTCATGCTGGGTGTTTCCCCTGTTATCGTCAAACGGTCAAATCTGCATCAGACGTATATTGGACGAATTGACTTCCTGTTTGTTGTGACTTCGTGTCACTAAGGCGCCCTGGGCTATCCTGCTTGAATTCCTGCCGGAACCTTCTTTAGACATCATATCCTGTGGTTAGTCAGCCGTTTTGCCTTTGTCCTTGTTGCCTTCAAGCTCGAAGTTCAAGCGTACGTCCTGACCACCATTTGGCTATCTCGTAGCTTCAGGTGAACACCTCCTGATGCAGATTACACCACTGGTCCCTAATTCAAGTTTTTTCTTGGTAGGACCTATCACTGTAGGATGGGAATTACAGGAAGACTGAACTGGAGCAAATAGCCCATGAGTGCTGAACGGAACACGTATCTGGCGAACAACCAATCCCAATACATTGACGAACTCAAGCAGTTCGTGGCTATTCCCAGTGTGTCCGCCCTGCCAGAACACCGCCAGGACGTGGATGCTGCCGCCCAATGGGTAGCGGATCGTCTTGCCCGCATGGGCATGGAAAATGTGGAACTGCTTCCCACGGAGGGCACTTCAGTCGTGTACGGCGACTGGCTGCATGCCTCCGGCCGGCCCACCATCCTCATTTACGGCCACTACGATGTTCAGCCGGCAGACCCCATAGCCCTGTGGGACAGCCCCCCTTTTGCTCCCGAGATTCGGGATAACCGCCTCTTTGGCCGGGGAGCGTCAGACAATAAGGGCAATTTGCTGGCTGCCCTCATTGGCCTGGAGGCTTTGCTGGCCTGTGAGGGCAAACTGCCGGTTAACGTCAAATTCTTCCTGGAAGGGGAAGAAGAAATCGGCAGTCCCTATTCCCTGGGTCTGTTGGCACAGGAAAAGGAACGATTCGCCAGCGAAATCTGTGTGAATGCGGACGGAATTCAGTACGGACCGGATCAGCCCACGATTCTCAGTTCCTTCCGGGGTATGGCGGCGTGTGAAATTGATGTCCAGGGCCCCAAATCTGATCTGCACTCAGGCATTTACGGTGGGACGCTCCAGAATCCACTGCACGCCTTGGCGACCATAATCGCTTCCTTGCACGATGAGGAGGGCAGAATTGCCGTGGACGGCTTCTATGACGACGTCGCCCCCCTTGACGAGGAAGTTCGGCGTTTGTTGTCCCAGGTACCCTACGATGAAGAAACCTACATGCAGGACCTCGGGGTCGATGCCGTGTTTGGCGAAACCGGTTACTCCACCAATGAGAGAGCCTGGCGCCGTCCTACCCTGGAAGTCAATGGCATGGGAGGTGGTTTTCAGGGAGAAGGGGCCAAAACGGTCTTGCCCAGTACGGCCCACGCCAAGCTTACTTGCCGGCTGGTAGCCAACCAGGATCCAGACCGGGTCCTGGATTGTATCGACCACCATATCCAACAGCATGTTCCGACAGGAGTACGTGTGACCATAACTCCGCGTACGGGCAAGGCCTATCCCTACCTGCTGCCCCTGAACCATCCGGGCATTCGGCACATGGCAGATACTTACAGGGAACTCTACGGCAAAGAGCCCTTTTATATTGGCAGTGGCGGTACCATCCCCGTCACGGCCGCTATGCTGGAGCATCTCGGCATCTATTCACTGGTATTTGGTTTCTGTACCCGGGACGAGCAGATTCACGCACCCAACGAATTCTTTCGGCTATCCAGTTTTGCCAGAGCCCAACAGGCTTTCGGTCTGTTGCTGCATCGATTGGCTACGGACCAGAATCTGTAAACAGGTTTGTAGCCGGTAGTACCGTCGTGCCCTGCCCGACGATATCCAGAATCGAACAGAGAATTCACGCCTGTTCCCTACGACGTGCAGGGAAATCCAGAAACACCGTTGCAGACGTTCTGGGACACAAATAGTGAATTCCGTTCGGTCTGCTGGGCCGTAGTGATTTCATGGAGGCCTGGCGTATTGTCCCCGACCTCAATTCATTCATAGATCACGGCGACAATGAGGACAGACGGTGGCTTCTACTCTGATGACTTCCGCGCAGTGTGGGCACCTGACCGCCTTAAGCAACAGAACATGCAGAAAAGCGATGGGGGAAACCAAAAGAGCGTATAGGAACCAACTGCCAAGGCTGTACTTCTTCTGCCACGCAATGATTACCGTCACCAATCCCAACGGTAACCACAAAGCCAGAATGGCTATGACTAGAAGCTCGGTAACACCTAAGTTGGGCATAATGTCACACCTATAAGATACAACGCGGTATGTCGTACCCAGGCACGTTCCTGCGTGGGTACCAAGACTCACAGGACAGTTATAGCTATGGTTAGCTTGAGCGAACCAGCCTATGCCTGGCTTCTGTCACAAGAAAGTAATAATACGCCAAACTGCTTCACTTTGGCACCTAAACCAGAATTCAGAACTCTGGGGAGGACGAGATGCGACGTCCTGCCCCCATAGGAATGAGAATGTCTTTTCCGATTCCAGAATATCCCTTGGACTGGAGCAGTCTGGTCTTCAGGAATCGACAGACCGCCGCCGAAATGTCTCTACCAGGGCGGCTCCCACTGTCACAAGTGCCACAGCTCCCACCGTGAACGGAGCTGTCATCATAGCCGTCAAGACCACGGCCTCGGGCTGAACACCAGCGACGACAATATTAAGGCCGCGCACTACGGTCGTAAATACAGCCAGCAAAGCCAGTAATCCGATACCGGCCATTCCTGTCCACACGGTCCAACGATATCTGTTCATGGTTCTTCCAAAGTCTCCCAACTACCATCCAATGCCTTGAGGTACGTGATTGTAGTCAACCCATGGGTGTGATGATGTACGCATTGCCCATTGGCCAAGAATGCAATACCGAACACGCTTGCATTGGCAGAAGCTAACAGGGCACCACTTCCCACAGCCTGCAACATCTGCTGGGGGCTGTCCGTCTGGTCGGCCGACACGGCATGTTCAGAAACCGTACCCATTGTCAGTGCCAATTCAGGTGATCTCCGGGAGGTAGAGAGCAGGCATGAGACAGATGTCCCCAGGCAAGGCTCTCAAGTGGAGGAAGCAGCGCAGAGGTACAGTGGGCAGGTAGAGTGAGTGGCCAACTACTGGGAGATTTTCCTGACTTACGCCCGGCTCCTGGAGAGGTACATGCTTCCGGGATGAAACTCCCTATACTCCGCGCGCGGCTGAATAATCTCTCATCTGTTAAGGCACCAAGCCCTAAAGTCCCGGTTGAGGTGTAGCGGGCTCTGGGATGGTCTTTATTGTGTTGCTATCACTGGAGCCGCACGCCTGCAATGAGTGCTGTCCAAATAAATTGAACCTTCAAACCCCAAAAGGAGTTTCGCGGTGTCTCTGGATGAAATTCCGGCCTGCCGCCAGCAACGCATCGGCCTGATTCATCTCCATCACATAGTCGCTGGATAATCGCTTGCCGACCGCCCGTGTACGGTCTTCGATCTCGTCGAGCACGCGAGCGACTTCGGGGTGTTCCGCTCCTGCCCCGGGCAAACCCAGGGAATAGCCCAGATCAAAGGGACCAAAGGCAATGCCATCCAATCCTTCCACGGCGAGAATGGCATCCAGGTTGTCAAGACCCAATTGCGACTCCACCTGGGCCCAGACCAGCATATTGTCATTGGCGAATTCAGCAAATGCCCGGCGTCCCCCATACCGGGCTTCCAGCAAGGCATCATCGTTGAACTCTGTACCCCGGCCTCCTCCCCAGGATCGGTGTCCCAGAGGACCGAAATAGCAGGCATCTACCAGCGCCTGCGCCTGGTCGCCCGTTTCTATATGCGGGGCCATGACACCCTGGACCCCACGGTCCAGCCAGCGGTTGATTTCATCTGCGTTATGGTTGGGTATCCGAGCCTTGACGGTTAAACCGTGGGCATGGGCCACGGATACAATGTTGTCCACGGCAACCGGATTGAAGGCGCCATGTTCACCATCAAGATGCAGACAGTCGAAACCCGCCAGAGCGGCGAGTTCAATCCAGAATGGCTCAGCGGAAATCAGATGCAGAGACAGAGCCTTCCGTCCTTCGCGATTGCAAGCCAGTATAGTGTTTTCAAACATCTCTGCATCCCTCGTAATGTACTTGGAAAACTGTCATGGGAGAGGTATAGCCGTTCCCATTCACCCGGGTGTCTGTCCTTTACTACCTCTCTCGCAACGACTTGACAACATTGAGCAGTCCCTGTTGCAGATCCACACGATCTGACCATCCCCAGTGCATGCGGGCCTTGGTGGTATCCAAGTAATTCATGTCCACTTCCCCCACGGGACGCTCAAGGTATGTCGGCTTGCGGGAATAATGGGTGATGGAAGCCAGTTTGGTGAAGATCTGGCTGATCGTGACAGGCTGCCCCGTACCGATGTTGTAGATCCCAGTGGCCTTGTGGCGCAAAGCTGACAGAAAGGCTTCGACCATGTCCGATACATAACAAAAGTCTCGCGCCTGCTCACCGTCCCCGTGGATATGTACTTCCTGGTTTGCGAGCATGGCCCCAGCGAAGATCGCTACCACTCCCGCTTCCCCCTTCGGATTCTGGCGGGGTCCATATGCATTAGCCAAGCGCAGGGTCGCACAACGAAAATCGTAGGCTTCTGCGTAGGCCTGCAGATGATATTCAATGGCCAATTTGTTGACCGCATAGTTGTCCAGAGGGTTAACTGCATCCTTTTCCTCAAAGGCCCGGTGTGTACCATCTGCCTTGAGACCTTCACCGTAGACAGCGCCCCCCGTGCTGGCAAAGATGAATTGCTCCACCCCTGCCTGCCGGGCCAGTTCCATCAGACTCAGTGTGGCCATAACATTGACCTCTGCATAGCCCAGCGGATCCTGCATACTTTCCCGGACATTGGCCCGAGCCGCCAAATGGTAGACCGCCTGGATCTCGTTCCGGTCGAAGACCTGGGCCAATCCCGTATGATCAGTCATGTCCATACGATAGAACATGGCCTTCTGATTGACGTGAGCCTGGTTCCCCGTATGCAGGTTGTCCAGCATGATCACATCATGCTCGCTCTTGATTAGAGCATCTACCAGATGGCTACCTATGAAGCCAGCGCCACCTGTTACCAAGATTTTCACGAAATGTACCGGTCCTCCCTGTGATTCTCCTTGATATGGACTTTTCTTACTTCTGTTCGCGTCTGGCGTAGGCCTCCTGCACCGCTGCCAAGTAATCCCTCTCCGAGGATAGAACATGCTCCAGTACAGTGCGAATGGACCACGAATCCGGTCCCGGCTCGGCGTCCAGATCAGCATCTTCCAGTCCAACCATCGCCGCCAGCAATTTGCCCCAACTGATTTCCGCTTCGGCCAACATGCGTTGGGGCATAGTCTTGTGCAATTCCAGATCCGTGCGGGCACCCTCAATCTGATTCGTGTGTTCCCGCATGTGCTCCCCAAGCCGCAGTAGGACCCTACGTACTTCATCCCAGCGCGGGAGATCAGTGGGAAGGGGGAAGTCGGATTCGGGCACTGCTGTCAGGTACTCCAGACTGGCCTGTCGTGCAGACCGAATCTCGGCCAAAAGGGTATCCAGTTCCTGCCTGCTCATTTTACGCCTCTCCGAATCTGAAGAACCTGTTGCCGCATTGTAGAAACTTCATTCGGTTCAACAAAAAAATGCGGTACCGTACCTCAGTTACGATCCCCGCGATCTGTCCGTCCCTGCAGTACACTGTACGGTATATGAACCTGACTAACAAGGATTATCCTCATGGCACGAACCAAACTGAACGCCAAACTGGAAGAAATTCGCAATCGCCGTGATGAAGTACTGGCCCTGCTACAGGATGTAGAAGATACCAATGCCTCGCTTTCTACCGAGCAGTGGAGCTACTACCCTACCGTGGGTGTTCTGTTTCTGCGCTTTGGTGACCACATGCGTGAACACGCCAACCAGGTCACAGGCGCCCGGCAGGCTATGCAGGCAGATTGCACCGATCTCCAACGCAAACTGGCCGAGGCTGAACGGGCCTGGGGTCACCTGCTGGGAACAGTGGTGGGCCTAACCGATGATGATCTGGATCGAGTTCCTGAGGAAGGTGCCTGGACCATCCGCGAAACCCTGGACCACATTTTGATGGCAGAAACCCGCTATCTTGAATCCATTCAGAACGCGTTGCAGGAACGCGACTAAACTGGCCGAACAGAAGGACTTTCGGGTACCCGAAAGTCCTTAATGCGCAGCACTAGCGGTAGCTGCGTGCTCACGCAACCAGGCCCGCAAGGGCACATCTTCCTCCTTGGGGGAGGAGTATCCATGTCCGCCGGAAGGGCTCACTCCCAGCAACTGCTTGCGAATGGGATCACACTGGGGCAGACAATGTTCTACGGTCATGTCGTCCCGGGGGCGTATCCACCGGTAGCTGTAGCCGTAGAACAGAACCTTGCGCGTCACGTCTGATGTGTTCGGACTGGACGCATGAAAGATACGTCGGTCAAAAAACACGGCTGTGCCTGGCTTGGCCAGTACGGGCATGGCGTCCCGCGGTTGGCCATCGACAATGTTCTCCAACTTGTTGGTGAGATGGCTGCCGGGTAACACATACAGATTGGCTCGTCCATCCACCGAGGTATCTGTCAGGAAAAAGGCGATTTTGAGAGAAATGCGGGGCTGGGGTTCGGTTTCCAGCTCCTGATTCAACCTGCCGCTGTCCTTGTGCCAGTTGTAGCCCGGGTTCTTGTCGTCAGGCCCGAGGGGTGGCGTAAAGATAAAGTGGGAATGATACAACTGGATATTCCAGCCCAGAAGATCCCAAACTTTGGGAAAAGTGGTGGGCCAATCCAGCAGTTCCAGGAAAACAGGATCCTGACCCACAAAGTCATAGTAGTTGAAGAGGGCACTGTCGGACAGATTCCGGCGGACCTTTTCTTCTGCTATAAGTCGATCCACAGCCACATTGGCTCTCTCGACAATATCCTGAGGAATAGCATCCTCCACCAGGAAATACCCATCTTCTTCAAAACGGGTCTGTTCTTCATCGGTCAACGTGTGTTGCAGCCAATCAGTATGCATATTCCCGCTCCCTTGCTGTCAAGCCTACCCGGAAAGTGGTAACTTCCTTTTTCTGTATCTTGTGACGGTCCACAGAGTGAAGAGAATCATACATGGACAGTATGTTCAGAGACAAGACAGACTCAGAGACCCGTATCCCGTTTTCCTTGAGCCTCCCACGAAGGTCAGGTTCCTGGAATAACTCCTCAGGACTTCGGTTCCCATACAGGGAAAGTGGAACCAGCACACCAACATACAGATGTGGGTCCGCTTTTGTCTAGGACATCTTTAGGGTAAGAGGGGAATCTCGGAGGAAGTCTGCCTTACGCGATGGGGTAAGGGTACGGGCCTACCGTTGCTGAAGTCATGTTTACGGGGGTTGGGTACAAGATCCAGGACCATGGGATATTCATCACAACACTCGTATTTGGGGCAGTGGACGCAGTCACGCCACACCTTGGGCGAAAGCTGAATCATCTCCACCGTGACAAATCCCATACGGGCAAAAAATTGTGGGGACAAGGTAAGAGCACACATCTGCTGGAATCCCCGCTCGCGTCCGAGTTCGATGAGTCGGGTCACTATCCCGGTGCCCAGGTTTCTGCCTTGCCATGCGGGGTCAACCACCAAAGAGCGCACCTCCACGAGGTCTTCTGTCAGTTGCACCAGAGACCCCCCACCTAGCACTTGGCGATTTCCCCCTTCAGGAGCATACTCCAATGCTACTATCCAGTCCTGAGGCGCCTCGGCAATGGACTCTTCCGTGCGGAAGAGCATGATATTGCGTTCAGCATAATGGTTTACGAGCGCAGCCAGCCGCGGGGCATCAGCTGGCTGCGCTTGCTCAAAGTGAATCATTAGCCACGTCTCTGCCGTTCGAAACCCATCGCTATAAAGTTTTGAGGATGTCCCCGACATCCATAACCGCGCGTTCCAGTTCCTCGTGTGAGATCACCAAAGGAGGTACAAAGCGCAGGATGTTCGTGCCTGCCGATACCACAAGCAGACCCTTGTCATAGGCTTGGTCCACAACCGGATTCACGTCGATATCCATCTCGGCCCCCACCAGCAATCCCAAGCCACGAATATCCTGGATGTGGGGTGAATTCAGTTCTGCCAGCAGTTCCTTCAGATGTTCTCCCTTGGCGCGTACATCCTCCAGGAATTGGGGCTGGGCAATTCGGCTCAGGACATTACAGGCGACGTTGGAGGTCAACGCGTTGCCGGCAAACGTGGAAGCGTGATCACCAGGATGTATTGAGTCTGCAACTCTCTGTTTCATGCAAATGGCCCCCATGGGCAAGCCACCGGCCAGCGCTTTGGCCAAGGTCATAATGTCGGGCTCCACACTGTCCCCGCAGATCGACTGATAGCCCCAAAGGGAGCCAGTGCGACCCATGCCACTCTGCACTTCATCCAAGATGAGCATGGCATCGTATTCATCGGCCATAGCCCGCAAACCCTGCAGGAATTCAGCCGTAGCAACATTGACCCCACCTTCCCCCTGTACAGGTTCCACAATGATGGCGCATATCCGTTCGTCCATGTAGTCGGCTGCACTCTCCAGATCGTTGAACTGGGCAAACCGTACACCCGGCATCAGCGGCTTGAAAGGATCCTGATACTTTTCTCGCGGTGTAGCAGCCAAGCTGCCAAAGAGACGGCCGTGAAACGCGTCTGTGAAAGCCAGAATGCAGTACTTATCCTCGTAGTCCTTGTCATAGGCATACCGCCGGGCAAACTTGAATCCGCCTTCATTGGCATCGGCTCCGGTCAGGCAGAAATGCACCTTGTCTGCAAAACTGTTCTGGCACAGCAATTGGGCCAACTGCGCGTGAGGTGCCGTGTGGTACAAATTGCTGACATGGTACATACCACTGTCCACTACTTCCTGGATGGCGTCTTTGATCTCCCCATCTCCATAGCCCAGGGCGTTCACCGCAATCCCGGAAACACAATCGAGGTAGGCCTTGCCTTCCGTGTCATACAGGGTAGCGCCTTCACCGTGACTAAACACGATGGGGGGACGTCCGTAGACACCCAACACATAATCCTGTTCCAGCTTGATGATGTCTTGTGTATTCACGCGATGTTCTTCCTTTCTATTTGAGTACAAATGAAAATAGCCTAGTCAATTGTCACGGCTCATGAGACTGAAACTCTGAGCCGTGGGTCCCTTACGCGGCTGGCTGGCCATGAACAGGGCCAAGGGCACCACTTCCTCGGGTTGTTTGAACCATTCAGATGCCCAGGCCGCAGGTTTGCCTTCAGGCTGGCCGGCAACCCATTGGGTCATGTCCGTATCCACAGGGCCTGGGATCAATTCATTGACAGTAATACCGTCCGCCCAGACCTCCTGAGCCAGGACCCGAGTCAGCATCCACATGCCAGCCTTGGAGACACAATAGGCAGAAGAACCCGCAACTCCCTTGTGTCCCATGCCGGAACCTACCGTGATAATCTTGCCTCCGCCCCGGGCCTTAAGATAGGGAACCGAAGCACGGGCACAAAAATAGGTACCTATCAGGTTCGTGTTCAACACCTCAGCCCACAACTCGGGATCGCTGTCTGCCACCGAGGACTTTTCCAGTTCAATGCCGGCATTGAGAACTACGATATCAATCCCACCCAAAGCCTTAGCCACCTCGTGGTACATGGCTTCCACCTTGTCCTGACGGGAGATATCACAGACCCGGGCTATGGCACTTCCGCCGTCAGCCTGGATCTGGCTGGCTACAGTCGCAATCTGACTTTCAGTCCGAGCTACACAGGCTACTTTCGCTCCTGACTCCGCGAAACCTTGGGCTATAGCCCGGCCAATGCCACGACCAGCACCTGTGATCAAGGCATTGCGCTCTTGCAGTGAAACGGTATGCACCATGCAATTTTTCCTTCAGCGCTGGATTTGATCCGAATGCAGCACGCCCGTCCCCTGACCCGACTTGATGCCTTCCAGATTCGTGATAACAGCCTGAGATACGCCTTGGCCTACAGCCTGTATGGCACTGCGTACTTTCGGGATCATACCCCCGTGAATGTGTCCTTCCTGTATCCAGGTTTCCGCCTGTTCCGCTGTCATGGCCCGCACCGGTCGTCCGGCAATCTGAACCCCCGGTACATCCGTAACCATATAGAGTTGCGCGGCACACACGGCCGTGGCCACAGCCATGGCTACATGATCGGCATTGACGTTGTAATGCAGGCTATCGTCTTTGCCCAGAGAAATAGGACTCACAACAGGAATCCGGTCTTGAGTCAGCAGTAACGTGATAAGTTCGGGGTTCACAGCCGCAATCTCCCCCACACGTCCCAGATCGCCGGCCGGATGTACCATGGGCCGAACCCGTACCGTACCATCATCCACACCGCTGATCCCGACTCCATGCAGACCTTCGGCTACCAGTGCCCGTACTAGGCGCTTGTTAAGCAAGCCGCTCAAGACCATTTCTGCCACAACCAGGCTCTCTTCCGTGGTTACCCGCAAGCCATCCAGAAACTGGGTTTCCAGCCCCAAAGCCTGCTGATAGTCGGCGATGGTCTTGCCACCACCATGCACAACGATAACCTGCTGGCCCCCTACCCAAAGCTTCTTGATTGCCTGCACCAGTTCGGATACAAATTCAGGATCATCCAGCTCGCCACCGCCGATCTTGATCACGACGGGATAGGTGGTTTCCCCTTCGGCCATAACCATTCTTACTCCTGCGTTATCGGCGCCACACTTGGCCATTTCATGGATAGGCCCAATTACAGCAGGCCTGTTGTCTCCTCGTAGCCCAGGGCGATATTCATGTTCTGAATAGCCTGGCCACTGGCACCCTTGACCAGATTGTCAATGCTGGCCACGATTACATAGTCGGGGCTGTCAGGATCATCGGGATGGACGGGCGTAATGCTGATAGCGCAGTGATTGGTATGAGCCACATGGCGTACTGAAGCCTGGACCCCGGCGGGAAGGAGCTGGATGAAGTACTCGTCTGCGTACGTTTCGGCAAAAAGGGCCCGAATGTCAGCTTCCTTGACTCCCGGCGCGACGGAGGCATAGATGGTGCTCAGAATACCCTGATTGAAGGGGGCCAAATGAGGCACAAACGTAAAGGCATAACCATCCTGTGAGGCATTGGCTTGGCCCAGCACCTGCTCCATCTCCGCAATATGCCGATGACGATACCCCACATTGTAGGGACTGATGTTTTCGTTGGCTTCTACGTAATGGTAAGACAGTTTCGGTTTGCGTCCTGCCCCACTGACTCCACTCTTGCTGTCCACAATAATGCGGGGCTGCAGCCATCCTGCCTTGGCCAGTGGATACAGGGCCAGATTCACCGAAGTGGGATAACAGCCCGGATTGGCAATCAGTTGGGCTCCTGCAATATCCGCACGATACACTTCGCACAATCCATACACTGCCAAGTCAAGCAGATCTGGCGCGTCATGAGCCAGTCCATACCATTGGGCGTACGTGTCCGGATTGCGGAGGCGGTAGTCCGCACTTAGATCAATCACGGTGACGCCTGTATTGTGAAAGGCCCGCACCGGTTCCACCGACTGCGCGTGAGGAAGTGCCAGAAACACTACATCCACTTCAGTGGCCTGTTTCAGCGCGGTCTCCAGGGGAATCAGTTCCGTATCCCAAGGTCCCGGATATACTTCGCTGTATTTCTTGCCGGCATTCTGTTCACTGGTAAGCCAAACCAGTTCTGTCTGGGGATGTCTCTCCAGCAAGCGGATCAGTTCGTAGCCTGTATATCCTGTGGCTCCTGCAATCCCTACACCAATCATGACTTGCTTTCCTGCTACTTTGAAACTTTGGACATAAAAAAAGCTCTCCAGTCCGGAGAGCACAAACTACTATGACACATGTGCGCACAAGGCCCTGCCAGACACCTACTGGTTACTGTAGACTTGACCTCCTGCGAACAGGACTAACCAATGAGAGCCACATGTTCATGGTGACATCATAGCACACGCACTAGCTTTCGGCCAAAGTAGCCATTTAGCCTGATACTGTTGGGGCATCCCAAGTGCAATTGACCTGTCATGAGTGTCTTCCAAGTGAGATGCAAAATCAATGCGACCAACTAACCTGCTGAAAACAGATCCAACTGAGGATCTGCAGGTGGATAAAAGACACCAGCGATGACAAAGGGATTGGAAGATCTCTTATGCCATTGCATTGTCGTTCCCAGAAAAAGATGAAGATCTTTTTCTTTTTGAACAAATTCCTCATAGTACTTCGCTCGTACCTTGGCAATTGCTGCCTGCTCATCTCCTTTAGATAATTGCAGGCAGTTCCAGTACAAGGCACCAATTTCCCAATCCTCAATCATGAGATGAGCCTCTCGTCCATTCACATCCTGAAAGTGGTACTTGAATTTGTAGGGCAATTTGCGAATAGGAGAATGTCTATCAAGCCAGTCAACTCCTTCAAACAGGCTTGTCTGGTTGCGCAAAGACTGCCATTCCTCTTTCCATTCGCGTTCATCTGCCTCAACTTCGAAGTTGAGGATTTGTTTGGGCCGGAATGTGGCCAATGGCTTCATAACTTCGGGGTTCTTAGCATCATCAATCAGTTTATCCAATGACGTATAAACCTTCTCTTCCGGGCAGCAGTACTTTTTTCTTTCGCGCCAGTTGTCATGTGTACTGATAGAGCCGCGGCTAACAGCATCGGAGAGATCAAGATTGAGAGGACGGTAACTTTCAGGACGAAAATCGTTTGTGTTCTTGACAAGATCAAGCTCAATCCACTGAAATTTCTTGTATTGCTGGTTATTTTTCAGAAAACGAAACGGGACAGGGTAGATCCGGATCCAACTCCTATCTTCAAGTACGCCCGCTGTGCATACCAGTTCATCGTATGTTCGAGAAGGAAGTGGATATGTCTTGACTGTGATTAAGACCCGCTTGCGTTCGATCAGAGATTCTCTAAGTTTAGCGATTGTAGTTGGCGCCATTCGAAACGTTCCTTGAGGGTTTTGGCGAGGTAACTGCGATGACACTGGTTTGGATGACGCTCAAAACACGTAAGCGCCACACGTCTACGGTGAACCAACATATCCAGAATAGCCTTTAGGTCATCAATGCGTTCAGGCAATGTTTCGCGTTCGTATTCGGAAAAGAGTTGTCCATAGTGTTCTGGCTTTAGGTTTCGGCGCTTGGGGGAGGGGATACCCAACTCAGGATAGTGGCAATATTCAATCTCGAGGCCTTTGAGAGCATGTTGTAATTTGGTCTTGGAAAAGCCTGGTTTTCTGCTAACCGGATTGCGACGAACATCACAGAGAATATTTATCCTCTGATCCAGCAGTTCGCACAGATAAGACTCCAGCGATTTGCCTTCATATCCAATTGTGAACAGGGCTGGTCCCTGTTTTGGAGGCGGTCGACACTTCTGAATGCGGATCAATTCTTCTAAGGAACAATGTTCCTTGGCAATCTGGCTACGCGTGGCGTAGTAGGGGTAATGCAGGTAGACCGCACGGATCAATTCCCTACCGCGTAGATGGCCCATCTGTGCTTGATGCTCTACAAGAGATAACTGATCCTCTTGAGACAGAGTGTGGGAAAAAGGCCGGGATTTCAATGAACTGGAAGAGTAGTCAGCAGACCAGGACCAAGTCTCCTCATTACACAAAAACCCTTGTCTGATCAGAGCTTGTCGATCCGCTTCCGCAGTGAACGAGTAACACCCGTAATGATAGGGAACAAACTCGAAAGCAGCAGATGATTGAAGTTGAGTGAACAGAAACAGATGCTTCTGATAATCTCTCAAACCTACACTGCCACCGAGTGATTCCAGAAGTCCCAGCAAAATGCGGCGTCGGTAAAGCATGATTAACCGGCTTTAGCTAAGGCTATATGCCCGCTTCTCAAACATCAAGTCTCACATGGTAGAGCATGAGGCGAGAACCTGACATCCATGATACTTAATTCAGATACTTTATTCCCAATATTTAAAATGGAACAAGTACATCTGCACCATATAATCTGCCAGGGCCAGCAGTCTTCCAAGTCGTCATTCCAGGTAGGTAGGCATTCATGCATATATTGTCTACGACAACCGATGCGGAACAGCTAATTGACTACCTCCCAAGAGAAGAGAAACCTGCTATTTGCTCTGCCACTACATCACAGGTTCACATAAAGATGCTAACTTGAGAAATCTCCCCCTCACGGTGACTTCGCAGCGAATCTCTGAATGGCCCTGGCCATGCTCTCAGGAACGTGTCGGCTCATTTCCTGCAGTGCCTTCAAGATCCTCTCCGCAGTAAGTCCTTCCCGAAAAGCCCGTTCCAGGCTGCGCTGGTTGATCTGGTATACATATTCCACGCCGCTTTCCTTCCACATAGCAAAGCGCTCAATACGGAATCGCAACTTTAGCGGCAGTGACAAGGGCAGACGCAGCAGGTAGTTACTACCAATCGTAATTCTGGGCTGGTCACGCCGTCCTTCAGGTTCCAGATCGTGTCCTAGCCAGATCGCTCCGGCCCGTGTAAGGGAAACAGCCCAGGACCCATCCGCCAGGATGGCCAAGCGTAAGGCACCCAGCCAGTGCAGGGTGTGTTGGAGTAAGAATCGCACCAATTCACCTTCGACCCAATCCCAATGCTCATAGCCCCGCGCAAACGCCTGATGTTCCTCATGCCGAATATACCATTGGTCATAGCTGCCACCCGGGCGCTGAAAATCCGGCGCCTGATTGTAGATGGCTGTCACGATGTCCTCCACCCGATACCACTGTCCCATGGCCAGATCCCGACACAAGTCCAGGAAGGCGGCACGTGTAGCTGCCGGATGATTCTGCCACCGTTCTGTATTGTGGAAATCCAGAACAGGGACTTCGCCGAGATCATTCCAGTTCCGGGACTGCCGCCATACGTTCCACATGCGCGTACATTGCCCATGCCGATCCAGATCCAGAAAGGCACGGACCTGGTTGTTGTTCAGGGCCAAGCAGTCCATTCCTTTCTTATCTACTTCCCGCTTGAACAGACCAAGACCCTTGGCAATATGAAGCAGCAGTCTCTTACGTACCGCCAAATCAGGTGTGTCGGGTAAGGCAAGCAAGCGTTCTGACAAACGTTGGTCGTCTTCTTGCCGGAGTTCCTGCTGCCCAAGTCGCAAGGACTCTTGATACACAGTCCCAATCACAGAGCCCAGATCGCTGAGCAGATAACCTTCCATGTCCAGAATCTGATCCTGGGAGGGCGGTGTTGTGGAGACCACTTGCAGTCGTGCCTCGTCTCCCGGCAAGGCGGGGCGAGGCATTTGGTCTACAATGTCGGACGGCATGTAGACAATGGGATAGGCTTCCGGGCCAATTCCTTCAAAACTGCGGCCAAGCAAACCGTTATAATAGAGCAGTTCGCTGACTGATCTGGGTGTCAGCCAGCGTTCTGTTTCCGCCAGACGTGCATCACCCATGATTTCCAGCTCTCCAAAACGGTTTGTGAACTGGTCCAGGGGCATGATGCCATTGACGGCGACAAGGGCATCCATGGCTTTCTGTACTTCCAGATTGTCTGCCAATTCCTCACATACGTTTTGGACGGAGGCAGGACTGGTCAGCTCGGCTGCCAATATTTTTTCAAATTCGGCACGGTCATCCAGGAAGTCAACACCCGCACTGCGATTTTCGCTGATAACCTCAAGGAGTTTGGGCGAGTGTCCCTTGAGCATTTGCAATGTGGTAGGCATAATCCAGACGGATGGTACTACTACAGGCGGGTCCAGCACGATCCTAGACTAAACTATACTCTGTATACTCATTACTATACTCAGAAGCGGTGAGGCAAGAGGGAAATGAACCGGATTCCATTGGGATTTCTGCCCGGTATTGTACGCAATATTGGCATAGCCTGGCGATTGATGGGTAATCCAGCGGTATCTCCCTGGGTCAAGACCTTGCTGCCGTTGCTAGCACTGATCTACTACTTCTCCCCCATTGATCTGTTACCCATGCTGCCTTTCGATGATCTGGTGCTGTTACTGCTGGTCTTTCCCCAGTTGATGATCCGACTTTCGCCCCGGGAAGCTGTGGCGGAAGCCATGTATGGTGTTACCCCAGACAACAGGGAAGGAGAGGACGAGGAGGACACGATTGATGTCCCCTGGCGTCCCGTGTCCTAGATCCGGCTGGTTCTGAGACAATCTGCATGAGATGCCGGAGCTAGCTTAAGGTCCAGAAGAGAAAGTCAAGGGAGTCAGCACTTCTCCCACTAGATCATAGGGCATTGCCCCGGTAATATGCACCGGGAGCATGGAGCCAGGGTCCACGTCCGGGGCATCAGGAATCAATACCAGCCCATCCACTTCTGGCGCATCCCGGTAACTTCGTCCCACCAGCACCGTTCCGCTGTTTTCATCTACCCCGGTACCTTCGATCAGAACTTCCATCTGCCGACCAATCTGGGCTTGATTGCGCGCCAGGCTGATCGGCTGCTGACAAGCCATCAGCCGGTGCCAGCGCTCTTCCCTGACTTCATCATCCACCTGATCCGGTAACGTATAACTGGGGGTTTCGGGTTCGGGACTGAACTGGAAGGCTCCCACCTTGTCAAACTGGATATCGGTCACAAACTGCAACAGATTCTCAAATTCGTCTTCGGTTTCGCCGGGATAACCCACGATGAAGGTGGTGCGTAGAGCGATGTCTGGCATGGCGGCACGGAGCCGTTCAATATGATCAAAAACCATATCCAGGCGACTGGGTCGACGCATGCGCCGGAGCGTAGACGGATCCCCATGCTGGAGCGGTATATCCAGATAGGGCACGATTTGATCTTCCCGGGCCATGGTTTCGATCAGAGCTGCGGTGACATGTCCCGGATAGGCATACATGAGCCTGAGCCACTGGAGATCGGAACCGCAGCGACGACAGAGGGTGCTCAACAGGTGCGCCAGTGAATCAGGTTCATTGCGATCGCGGCCGTAGTCTGTCGTGTCCTGAGCCACAACTACCAGTTCCCTGGCACCTCCCTGCACCAGTTGCTGCGCTTCCTGTAATACTGCATCTACCGTACGACTGCGCAGCTTGCCCTTGAAAGAGGGGATGGTACAAAACGCACAAGGCGCATTGCAGCCATCGGAAATCTTGAGATAGGCACTGCCTGCTGTGACCTCCCGGGCCACGGGAGTGTCGGGAGACTCCGGGTCCCCCAGCAAGGCATAGGATTCCTGCCGACGGCCCTCGGTACCTCCCCGCAACGTACGCACCAAAGGTACAATATCCATCCAGCGCCGTGTGCCCAGCAGGCCGTCTACTTCGGGTACAGTCTGGAGAATCAGACCACCTTGGCGCTGGGCCAAGCACCCGGCCGCGATCAGAGTCTGATCCTGTCTCTTGTGGGCTGCCTGATCCTGCAGTACCGCCAGGGACTCCTGGATGGCATCCTGCAGAAACCCGCAGGTATTCACGATAATGACATCTGCCTCCTCGGCCTGGGTCTGTGCCTTCAGGTGCGCATCGTGCAACAGGGCAACCATACCGCTGCTGTCGGCTTCATTCTTGGGACACCCCAGGGTGATGAGATGGTAGGAGAGGTTGGTCAGATCCGTTCGCATGGAGTCTTTATTAGCTGCAGACAGACATTAGCACAGGCCATTGTTATGTATATTACTTTATGAATACGTACAGAGGAGCACTATTCGGGGTTGTGCAGAGTCATGTAACGGTCTGCACTACGCAAACTGGCATGAGGTCTTCTTGCCTCCAGATACAGGCAATTGCCCACACAATCTACCGAGAAGCGGGCCAATTATCCTTGCAAAATCAAGATTTTGGTTGAAATATGCAAGGATAATGACATAATTTTATTATTATCCTTGCATATTTCAAGTTGTGTCTGGGGTTGTCCATGTTAATACCACGGCACGCTCACCGTTTGGTCCAACAGGCCTTGAGTAGACAAGCGGCAGTCGCTCTAATCGGTCCCAGACAAGTAGGCAAAACCACCCTTGCCCATGAAATCAAGGCAGAACGGAACGCACTCTATCTTGACCTCGAGTCACGAGAGGACCGGAACAAGCTTACAGATCCCGTTTTATTTCTTTCGGCCTATGAGAATCAGCTGGTTATTCTGGACGAAATACACCGTGCACCGGAGATTTTCCCGGAGCTTCGTGGACTGATCGATCAAGGCCGCCGCCAAGGAAACCGTACGGGACGTTTTTTGATCTTGGGCTCTGCCTCAATGGAACTGCTCCAACAATCCAGTGAGAGTCTGGCAGGGCGTATAGAGTATATCCCAGTCAATCCATTCGATGTGCTGGAAGCAGCGGAACCCGGAATCGAGATCCCGCTTAGCTTTCCCCTTCACTTTACCGCAATGCCCGGGATACGAACGCTATGGGTACGGGGTGGATTTCCAGACAGTTTTCTGGCTGCCTCTCATACAGACAGTCTGATCTTTCGCCAGAACTTCATTCGTACCTATCTTGAACGCGATGTACCCCAATTGGGATTTCGTATTCCGGCCGCACGACTGGAACGTCTGTGGACCATGTTAGCCCACAGCCAAGGCGTACTATTGAATGCCTCGAAACTTGCTTCCAGCCTCGACGTCAGCGTCCCCACTGTCAACAATTACCTGGACCTGTTCGAAGACCTCTTGCTGGTCCGACGACTCCCATCATTTCATGGCAACCTGAAGAAACGTCTGGTCAAATCCCCCAAAATCTACGTCAGAGACAGCGGACTGGTGCATGCCCTACTTGGTCTGGCAGATTACAGTGCGCTGGCTGGGCATCCGGTGGTGGGCCCCAGCTGGGAGGGATTCGTCGTGGAAAACCTGCTGGGATCTACCCCCCCACAAACAAAGTCCAGTTTCTACCGCACAGCCGCGGGGGCCGAGATCGACTTGGTGCTGGAAATTCCAGGACAAGATGGGCTCTGGGCAATTGAAATCAAGCACAGTCTTGCCCCCAGAGCGCAGAAGGGTTTTCACCATGCGCGCATGGATCTTAAGCCTACCCATTCCTTCATTGTCTATGCCGGGGAGGACCGCTATCCGCTCACTGAAGACGTGGAGGTAATCGGTATCAGGGAAATGGCGGCAATGCTAAAGGCTCTATGGATGTAAGCCACCTTTCCAGTAGGGAAAAACAGGCCTCCAGAAGACTTGGCCTGCATACGCCTTGTCATGAACCTGCACATCTTTCATCCCGTGCAGATTGTGGCATTGTTAAAAGCCAAGAGCGTCAAGGCTGCGATGTCCTGCGTTCCTACGTTTGACCCGCTGACAACGAGAAGGCCATGATTCCCACAATAGCACCGAACGAAGTAACCCAAGTTCTGGTCCTAGGCGCCGGCACCATTGGAACCGGCTGGACTGCCTATTTTCTCTCACAGGGTTTGCATGTACATTTGGTGGACCCCTTCCGGCCTAGCAACGCAAGCAGCGCTGATATTCAGCGGATGCTGACTATTTTGAACTCCATGGCACCCGATGAGGACACGCAGCAGGGCGAAGTCCATTTTCATGACCATGTCAGGGCTCAGTTTTCCCAAGTTCCGTTTGTGCAGGAATGCGTTAGTGAGGATTTGGCTACCAAGAAAAGTGTATTGGCAGAGGTGGAAAAGGTGGTAGCGGCCGATACCGTTATCTGTACCAGTACATCGTCCCTGCTTCCCACTGCCATACAGACCGGATGTCAACACCCGGAAAGAGTCCTGGCAGGCCATCCATTCAACCCACCTCATCTCCTGCCGCTGGTGGAAGTAGTGGCGGGAGAGGCTACATCACCAACGGTGGTTGACTGGACTGTACAGCTCTATCGGACCATGGGCAAGTACCCGGTCCGGGTCAAGAAGGAGGTTGTAGGCCACATCGCCAATCGGCTGACTTCTGCTGTGTTTCGGGAAGCTGTGCATATCCTGGCTGAAGGCATTGCCACCGCGAAGGATGTAGATGATGTCATTACCCAGGGACCTGGCTTGCGCTGGGCGCTACTGGGTCCGTTTCTCATCTACCATTTAGGGGGTGGTGAAGGAGGTATCCGTAGTTACCTGGAACACTTGGGGGATTCTCATCCAGCCCGTTGGGCCACTCTGGGCGACCCCGTATTGGATGAATCAGTTCAGAACATCATCGTTGAGAGCGTTCTGGCCGAATATGGAGATCGACCCGTCAGGGACCAGGAAAACGAACGAGACCAAAACCTGGTTCGGTTGCTCCAAATGAAATTGTCTTGATTCCTTCGTATCATGGAAGTGAGGTCAAGGTTTTCCGTTCCGTTTGTTGGTTCCCGGTGCCATGGTTATAGTGCGGAATTTCCGGGAGCAAACCCAAGCAGGATTTGAATCCATGGAGGTAAAAGCGTCGCCTCGCTGTGGACAGGGCCCACGCTGGGCCGAAATCATCCACAGCGCAGCATAATTCCCGTATACTCATCCCGAGCCCCTTTTGGGACCCGTAACTCGGTGGAGACAGCAAATGCTACCCGTTGCTGGATCAGGTGTTCATTAACTCCGAACCGAATGCAGGTTACTTAAGGGGTGTCGTCAGCGGTCTCGGTATAACGCCAGTAGAGGTCATCTACCTTGGGCCACTGGTCAAAAGGCAAATGCTCCAATTCCTCTTCCAGGTAAGCTATCTGGTTCTTGTCAGCCAGCAGGCGGGCTATTGCCAGAAGAGAATTCCGGCGTTCCCCAATCTGACCCTCCTGACGCACACTGGTGAGCACTTCCACCCACTGCCCCGTAACCGGGTCTTGACATTGAAACCCATCCTCAGTATCCACTCGCCAAGCTGTCTGTAATACGGGAGAATGCAGGGAATCCTTGCCTTTCAGGTCCACCTTTTCCCAAGTGCCGGTATCTCCTGCCTGGTACACCGCTTCCCATTGCCATTTGTCCAGGTCACAGATCCAGTATTCCTGCACCTCCATGGCCTTATACAAAGGGGGATTATCCTTCAGGTCTTTGGTGCGGGTGCGAGAAGACAACACCTCCAGCACCAGCAGGGGGCACCATGCCGTAGCCAGGAGAGACCACTCGGGTCATTCAGGTCAACGTGTTCAGGCCATAGGACCAAGTCAGAGATTACACTAGGCCGTTGGCGCGAGGCGCCCGCCACTTCGGGCAAGTCCCTGATCATCACTTCCCGAGACACGCCATATGACTGCCCAGCCAGTTGCAGGAAACGTAACAGATTAGCCTTGGCCTGTCCGAGAAAGACATCGTGGCGATTGGTGGGACTTAAGCGCACTTCCTCCTGCGTGTAATAGGGATCGGTCGTGGACCAATCATGGTATTCATACGTGTCCGTATCATACGGATAAGCAGGGTCATAGTGCCAGAGTTCCCGCAACCAGGCGGGATGCTCCCTTTCGGCTTTCTTGACCTTGGGTGCAATCAGGGATCCACCAGTGGTTGACATGACAACCTTATTCTCCGCATTGGCAACAGCAGGATTGTAACCCAGGCAGAGGGGCTTGAATTTGGAATTCCCGACAAGCCCCTATGGGGTCCATACTAACCAGGTGTTGGGATTGGGAGGAATAGATTATCTGTACCTCCTGTACAAGCCTGGGGCTTTCATTGTACGACTGCTGAAGCGGTACGGTCGCGGACTGCTTGGGGGGTAAGGGTTCCTGGGCGCCGCGTGGCCATAGGCTCTGTGGGACCGCCAAACGGGCCCACCTGCACACACCACACCTCCGTGCCTTGGACTCCTTGGCTGAATCCGCCTGCACGAACGCAACGAAGAAGCTTCCCATGAAGTGCAGAGCACGGGACACAATCGGGAGCGGTTACTCCGCCAAACCGATCACGGTTTGGCGACCCATGTCACTGCCCAGATAGCCTGCCACACGCTCAAGCTCCTCTTGCGCTGTGAGGCCAGCATTGAGCTCCAGACTTTCACTGCCACCACTTAATTCCACAGCAGGCGTAAGGTGGGTACCGAGCACCCCATTTTGATGCCCCAACACCAGTTTGATGCAAATTCCAGACACAACGACGAAGACATCGAATTAGCTGCCAACTACTCTCTCGCAAGGAGTCATCGCCCAGCACGAAAAACCAACCAGATGCCTGCAGTAGTCTGAACACGAAGTGTTCCAGACCTCTCTATATCAACTCCAATTTCAGGGTGTAGGCATGTTCGCAGGCGGGTTTATCCAGAAGATGTACGGTGAGGGCTTCGTGATTTTGTTGCCAGGCAAGTTCCGGTTCAGTTCCCAGCAGAGAAACCTTCCGAATCCGGTTGGCTTTGAAATGGGGGGAGGCGAGGGACTTCATTCGGACTTGGGCCCCAGGCCAGCCCAACAGGATGACGTACAGGGCGTCATCGGTCTGGGTAAACCGGATATCCTGGGCTGTCATTTGGGCATTGGAGCGTTCGGTCATATGACCTGACGTCACTGCGGTTGGTCCTTCCCCAAAGCAATCCCAGTGTCGGGTGTCGTAAATGGCCTCTCCATTGACAGCCAGCCAGGCTCCGAGATCCCGCAGCAACTGAGCCGCCTCTTCCGGAATAACGCCATCAGCCCTTGGTCCCACGTTCAACAGCAGATTGCCGTTCTTGCTGACAATATCCACCAGATCGTGCACCAGTGTTGTCGCCGACTTGAATTCATCGTCTTCGATATAGGACCAGGATTTGTAGGACACAGCGGTATCTGTCTGCCAGTACTCTTGCCGAATGTCATCCAGCTTGCCCCGTTCAATGTCCAGCACCGCGACACCATCCGGAATCTTGTCCTTGTACTGAAGAACTACCTCCCGGTTCCATTCGAGGGCCCTATTGTAGTAATAGGCACACACCTTGGGACGCCAGGGAGCAAATTCGTCGTAGTGCCAGCCGAAATCAAACCACAGAACATCAGGTTCAAAGCGATCGATCATCTCCTGTGTGCGCCGGAACCAATCCTCTATCCATTCCGGGGTCGCCGGTGCGTCTTCTTCATGCCGGGGCGAGTACAAACCTGCATTGGCCGGATCGACGGTATCGAAGTCATCCCGGTACGTGTAATAGCGCCAGTTGAAAGCCCGATGAGAAGACACGCCGAATTTCAGACCGCGCCGACGTACCGCATCGCAGAGTTCCTGCACCACATCCCGTTGCGGTCCCATTGCAGCGGCATTCCACGGCGTGTACTGTGACTTGTACATGGGGAACCCGTCATGATGTTCCCCTACCGGTACCACGTATCGGGCTCCCGCCTGTGCAAAGAGATCCACCCATTGTTCCGGATCCCAGTTCTCTGCCTTGAACATGGGGATGAAATCCTTGTAGCCAAACTGGCCTGGATGTCCCCAAGTATCACAGTGATGCTGGAAATAGTTAGGCCCCTTACGCGAAACCTCATCCCGGTACATAAATCGGGGATACCATTCATTATCCCAGGCTGGCACTGAGTAGACACCCCAGTGAATGAAGATGCCCAGTTTGGCTTGCTGGAACCAGTCCGGAATTTCATAGGCTCGTAGCGATTCCCAGTCTGCCTGGTACATAGGAGTCTCCTTGTTTTCTTGAGAAATGAGCCAGGGCTGGAACCCTAACGAGTAACCGTTCGGCCCACCTGTCGATAACGCACCATTTGATCTGACAGATCAGCGACGATGTCCGCCCGTTCGTACCACAGGTTATGCTCTTCACCCGGATCTTCCGCCATGTTATAGAGCTGTCCCGGAGATAACGGATCGGGTTCGGCCCCAGCGGGCGGTGCCCAACCCCCAGAACCCTGGGTCTCGAATATGACCTTCCAGTCTCCGGAACGCAAAGAGAAAACACCGGTCTGTGAATGATGTATCAGATCGGTTCGTACCGTTGCCTGCGGGTCCGTTAGCCCATTCAGGATACTCAGGCTGTCTTCGGCACAGTCTGCGTCCAGCTCCTGTCCGGTGATATCGGCACAGGTAGCCATGAAATCCACCAGTGACACCAGCGCGTCGCTGACGGTGTTGGCTGGAATCCTGCCCGGCCACCGGGCAATCAGAGGTTCCCGATGCCCTCCTTCCCAGATGTGAGCCTTATAGCCACGCCAGTCAGCCGATGACTTGTGACCGTAGGTGGCGTAGGCTTCCATGCCGGTCTTGCCCGGCTGACGATCCCCCGGTAGTGCCCCGTTGTCACTAGTGACCATAACCAGGGTATTGTCAGCCAGACCCGTCTCATCCAGCACATCCAATACCTGGCCTACCATCCAGTCGTACAGCCAGACCAGATCACCCCTGGGACCAGCTCCCGACTGATCCCGTGCAAACTCGGGGACGTCATCGCGTGTACAGGGTTCATGGGGGGCATCCGCAGTCAGATACAGGAAGAAGGGCTGTCCCTGACCCGCCCTTTCCCTGATGTACTGAACAGCCTGCTGGGCTATCCGGGGATCCGCCTCCTTGTGCTGCCAGCCCGGTACCATCATGCCTGGCCGGCTGGTGTATACGGGGGTATCGTGGTACATGGAAGGGATCTCAAGAAAATGCTCGTTCTCGATAAACCCATAGGGAGGTTGGCAAGTAGGGCACCCTGAGGTACCAAAGAAGTAATCAAAACCAAGTTCTGTTGGCCCTCCTATAAGCGGTTGGGTAAAGTCCACCAGTTCCTCCATGGCCCGGGTAGCGTTGCGCCAGGGCAGGACACGATTGAAATCAAAAAAGGCACCGGGTTTGGTGGAATAGCCCAGCCCCAGATGCCATTTGCCTATGGCTGCGGTATGATACCCCGCATCCTTCAGTACGCCAGCTACTGTGCGCCGCGTGGGCTCGATGAGGGGCGGTTCATAACCGTAAATAACATTGCTCCGGAGATGGGAACGCCAGCAGAAACGTCCTGTCAGCACACCGTACCGAGTGGGAGTACAAACAGCTGACGGCGAATGTGCATCGGTAAAACGGATTCCTTCCCGGGCCAGACGGTCCATGTTGGGTGTAGGGATGCGTGAGTCAGGGTTGTAGCATGTCAAGTCTCCCCAGCCCATGTCATCGGCCATGATATAGATGATGTTGGGATGTGTACGGGTGTCACTCATGAAACTTACTCGCTGACTGGATCGAGGAACGCCTGTTACTGGCTCTGGCCACAGATGATGCAGGTTAGGTCCAATCCCAAGCCGCACCACTGTGCAGTACAGGCTCATGCAAGTCACCTGCAAACCGGGGATATACTTGGTTTACCACATCATGCAAGCCAGAACCTGCAAAGGGGCAATGCGTCTGCCTGATTTTACTGCAGTACAAACTAAATGCCTGAGCGGACCAGAGTAATCTTTAAACCTTGCTCATACCTCCCACACTCCATCCAGTGGCAAGACAAGCCAAGGGAACCGAGCGCGTATGAAACGGTAGCCATCCAGATACACTGGACTTCCGAGTCTTTCAGTGAAAGCAGGATCCGCTTAGCTTGCCCTCAGTAAATGGAAGCTGTTCCATGATCCATCTGAAATCAGGCACATCGCCAAGCAACATGCTTGGCATGGTCCAGCAATCTCGTGCCACTGCGGTGATCAATTCTGCCTGAGGAATCTCATCGATCCGGGAATAGCTTCCGAAAGCGTTTCCAGGCCTGTGGAAAGGCCACTGACTAGTGAATTCTGGCTACATTCAGGCGATTAGTAGTGGCGCGAGCGGATTGACCGACCTCTGCCATTGTTTGCATCGCAACATCGTAGCAATGACGTGAGATCCAATCTTTGCCTGTAATGCTATTCAAGTTCCAGTGATAAAGTCGGTACCCATTCTGCTGGAAGACCAGATTGTCGAACATTCCCGATACGCCCAGAGGCTGGAACCATGCCCGCAGTGAAATTGCGCCAAGAACCAAGCCCCCTGGAAGTCTTTGTCCGTTAATCGAACAAGGTCCCGAGCCGGTTCGCCTCTACCTCACTGGGAAAAAAGCCGGTTACGGCAAGTCTTCCCAAGTAAAACGTGTCGTGCTGGATGGGAAAAGGTCCAACCACACTTCAGTGCCTGCTCCATGTTCACCGTACATACAACCTGCCCGCCCTGTGTGGTATTCTGTCCATGGCAGGAAGAAAACTGTGAACAATTAGCCAAGAATCCTATGAATACACCAAGTTCTTCCGATCCCAAAGCCGTTGTGCCCACAATCATCAACGCGGAAGTGCCAGTTCCCGAAACTGTCCAAGTCCCCGCAGAAGTCCAACCGGCTTACCGGGAACCCCCCCATCCCCAGCTGAGTACCGGCAGCCAGGAGACACACACCTGGATTCCCGGTCGACGGGAAGATGACGAATGGTTGATGCAATTGTATGAATTGCCTCATTACGACCCCCACTACCCCTATCAACGTCAATTCCACTATGGCCTGGATCTCACGGATGATCCCGAGTATCTGGTGGAGGGCGTGACCATGATGGACGCCGCATACCATAAACAGGCTACACGGCAGGCCCCGGACAGTCTCGCGTCCCATTTGCCGCATTCCTATTGGCATATCAGTTCCGAGCAGAAAATTCGGGATATACCCCCAGAAATTGTGCAGGGCACGCGCTTCATACGATCCAGACAGTTGGCACCGGACTTAGCCCTCTGGCCCACACCAGCACCTGCGGAAACGCACACGGAATACCGGTATGGTGAGGGGCCTCCGCCCTTGCTCGTATTGGAGATTCTTTCATCAAGGACTTGGCGCCAGGATGTTGCCGACAAAAAACGGGCGTACCAGCAGATGGGGGTACAGGAGTACTGGTTATATGACCCCCAACGCCTGTATCGCACTAACCCTGATGAACCCACTTTTTGGGGCTATGTACTGGCCCAGGATGGGCAAGCGTATGAGGAACAAGCCTTGCGGGATCCTCAAGACCCAACTCAGGGATACATTAGCCGTGTGCTGGGTCTGCCCATTCGCATGCAACCTGCTGCTGAGACTGGAGAACATTGCCTGGAGTTCTGGGATTCCCACCGTCAGACCTGGTGCGATCACCGCGCTCGCTTGGCTCGGGAAAGTGAACAAAGAGGAGAACAGAGAGGAGAGCAGAGAGGAGAACAGAAACAGCAACTGCTCTTGCTGGACAGTCTGGCGGGAGTCCTGAGCGAATCCCTGCGCGATTTCATTGCCGCACAATGGCGAGAGTTGCCGGCTGAGAATTGGCCCACCATTACGGCAGTACTGGAAGTGGACAGAGATCCAGCAAGCTGGCGGAAATGGCTACTGCCTCACCTGCCTCCCGAAACCAAATTGCCAAACACCTTGGATTTACGGATCGGCAGCTCCCGTCAAGATACTTCCTGAGAAACTTCCCCCGCTCAATTCTATTCTGTTCCCAAAGTCTTGGCAGTTTTGGGTAATTCGCTCTCCGTTGATAGGGGCCAGCGACGATCCCTGCCACTGGAGTCCAGGTGGAGCCATATTACCCACCGCTGACGGGATTGGCTACCCGTGACAGGTCCAGGGTTCCGGTGTCGCCGTCCCGTCCCTGACATGCCACAGCGCTGGGGGCTCTGTCCCTCCGTCGTGCGGGCCGACCTGCCGCCGTGGGCCACGACCACACGCCCCTGGGCCTTGCCGACCGCACACCTTGCGGTCAGCCACAAACCTTGTGGCTGCCTTCCTTATAACCCGGCACTGCCACCAAGTACCCAGTTTATCCTCGCTCCGTCCGGGGCGGGAGTTTGGCATAGCTCTGTAGTCTCGTTCCACTGCGGTGCGCAATGTTCCTTGAGGAATCAATCTCATCGAGCCGGGAATGGCTTCTACGAAGCGTTTCCCATCCTGTGGGAAGGCAATAAGATTAGGAATTCTGGCTGCAAGCAGGAGATCCGTATTGGAAGACTAACCTCTGCCGCTGTTATGTCACTACATCGTATTAATGGCGTTAAATCCGATCTTTGTCAGCCACGAGCTACCCCCGATCCCGATATCCACAGGGGAGACCATGCAGAATCAGCAGTTTTTCCCAATAGGTCCGTTCAGGCGCGAGAACTCTGATATGCTCTACGCCAAACGACCAGTGGGGCAATTCGTGTTCCACATAAGGGGTGCCTGGAACCGGACCCAGTCCCCACCTTGCTCCTGCCTCGATCCGCACGCGCGGGGACACATAGGAACTTCAACACTCGGATAGAGCGCAGGTTACTTTACGAAGAGTGTTTGCTGGCCAGGACCCGTGTCATCTGGCCGGACATGACATCCTGCTGTGATATCACCAATTCTGCCCTTTCTCAAGTGGTATTGCCTTGCAATTTCCAAGAGAGCATTCAAATAGTCAAACACAAAGACAAGGCCAGAGACAGGCAAAGACCAATTTCTGCTTATGCGCCACAAGGACGCACCTGTTAGTAGGTCCAGGTTCTTTCAAGGGGACTCTCAGTGCGAATCACGCGTTGCAACAGGCGTGCCCTCATAGCCCCCAGATCTTCGCGATAGGCTACATTTCCGGCTACATCCCGGTACTGGCCCAACTCTGCTTCCAAATCCCAGAGGCATTCACGGCCGCTGGCATGCATGACATACCGATAGCGCTGATTACGCAAGCTCTTCCAACCCCGCATTTCCATCAAGGCATCACTCTTGCCGCCATGGGCTTTGCCCTGGATGAGGGGTAACAGCGAATGGCCCTGTACCGGTGGCGGGATTTGGTGTCCTGCCAATTCCAGGAGGGTGGGCACCACGTCCACTCCCTCAACAATGTGGCTGATCCGCTGGCCCCTGGTCTGGCCTGGAATACGGAGCAGCAGAGGTACCCGGCTGACTACATCTTCTCCCGGGTAGCCTTTGCCCCACTTGAAGTATTCACCCAGCCATTCCCCATGGTCCGAAGTGAACACTACAATAGTCTCTTCTTCCATGTTCAGGTCAGATAAGGCTTGCAGAATGGCCCCGACATGGAAGTCTACCTCTGAAATCATGGCGTAATATCCATGCCTCGCGGTACGCAACTGCTCTGGCTGAAACTGGGGATCCGCGGCTTGGTCTGCCGTCTCTGGAGGGTATGGGGGGATGGACAGGCTATCACACTCATACAGGTCCAGGAAACGTTGGGGTGCGACCCAAGGCGAATGAGGACTATAGAACCCAGAGATACACAGAAAGGGCTGGCCAGCACCCTTGGCCCGTTTCAGGTATTCAATGGTCTGTTCCGCCACAAAAGCGGTATGGCTCACCTCATCGGTACCGGCAAATGGAATGGCATCCAGTGTAGTCTGACGATCCCAGTCGGTCGGATGAGGTACCGGATCAGTGAGACGCATGGTCTGATTCCAAACGCGGTTAGTCGGGGGCAAACCAAGGCTGACATAAGGTAACTGTGTGGGATCCTTCCGTCGTACCCACGCTCGGTAGGCATCCTCATAGGAACCAGGTTCATCCGTAATCTCCAGATGATCAAATCCGTAATCCGGATGCACATGTCGGTGATC
This sequence comes from Anaerolineales bacterium, assembly GCA_034422235.1. Taxonomy (GTDB): domain Bacteria; phylum Chloroflexota; class Anaerolineae; order Caldilineales; family Caldilineaceae; genus Bin34. The sequence continues at coordinate 222,468 of DAOUJU010000024.1, forward strand.
CCGATTGGCATGAGGCAGAAAGTGCAACTTGCCTATATTGGCACACGTATAGCCTTGGGGACCCAACATGCGGGGTAACGTCAGAGTCTCCCCGGGAACCGGCACCCCCATATGGGTAATACCCAGAGTCCCAGGATACTGTCCTGTAAGGAAACTGATGCGACTGGGCATGCAGACCGGATTCTGGACGAAGTAGTGATCGAAATTGCTGCTTTCGGCGGCCAGTCGATCCAGGTGGGGCGTCAGGATATCGGAATTTCCGTTAGCTCCCAATCCATCCCAGCGTTGTTGATCTGTATAGAGAATGAGTATGTTGGGGCGTCGCATGATGTCGGGGTAATCCTTTGTCTTGGGAGACTATGATTGGAGGCTGGATACCTAAGTTCGCTTATCCATGCCGGTTGGAGTAGTACCTTCTTTGGCTACAGAATTCGCAAAGCCGTATTGGGATTGGGCCTGTTCCGGTGAGAGATAGCCTTGAGCCACATCCTGTGCGATCAGCGCATGGGACCGCCTGTGGGCCCAACCGTAACCACCACCTCCTCCGATGCGCAATTCAACCACATCACCCGGCTGGAGAAGAATGGGCGGAAACCGCTCCACGATTTCCTGGTTGATGATCACTTCGCCTTTGGCGCCGGGCTCGCCCCCTGCCAGTCCGGGTGGAACGGTGGCTACACGATCCGGAGTCAAATTGAACATCATGGGTTCCCGACCTACATGTTCGAAGACAATCACTTGTCCCATTCCCCCTCTATGACAGCCAGCACCAGCGCTATCGGTCCACAGTGCCTTGGCCTGAAAACGCAGGGGGGCTCTCGTTTCCATGACTTCGCAGGGGGTAATCGTGGAATTGTTGGGCCAGGCTACAGGCAGCATGCCGTCCAAAGTCGGCTGGCCGCCGCGGCCCCCATGCGGAAGCATATCCACCAGATAGTTTCCATACGACTCCTCAGCCCCCGACAACACGAAGGGCCATATGCCTCCATTACTGGCCTGCACCTGGTCGCCAAAGATTTCATGGAGGGCGCCAAAAATGCACTGGTTCAGGTTGTTGGTGGTCTTGGCCCTCGCCTTCACTGCCGCAGGAAACCGGGCGTTCAGGATGGACCCAACAGGAGGATTGACAGAAATGGGACGAAAGAGACCTTCATTGTTGGGAATATCCGGCACCAGTGCACACTTGAAGGGAAAGACCACGGTGGCATAGGTGGTGTTGTAGGAGGCATTAATGGCGGCCGCTTCTGTCTGGTCGGTAGTGCCGGCGAAGCATACTTCAATCTCGTCACCTGTTACGGTGACTTGCGTTCGTAGCCAAACACGTTCCAGATATCCGTCTATCTCCAATTCGTGCGGATAGCATCCATCAGGAAGTTCCGCGATCCGGGCACGCATCAACTGCTCGGACCGTGTCAGAATTGTCTGTGCCAGATCGTCCAGACGAACCAAGTCATAGTCATCCAGAAATTCTGTGATTCGCTGCGCACCTATCTTCGCTGCCCCGGCCATGGCCCGCAGATCGCCCAGGAGTAGATCAGGAACGCGACAGTTGGCCCCAATCAGGGAGAAAGCCAAGGCATTCTCTTTTCCCTCCTCATACAATTTGAAGGGCGCCATACGCAGCCCTTCCGCAAATACATCGGATCCCTCGATTTCGTTGGGATGGCCGCCGACATCGGACATGTGCGAAACAGTACCTATATAAGCAATCACGTCCCCTTCCCGAAAGACGGGAATGAGGAGAATATAATCCGGCAGATGACCGGTGCCCTGCCATGGATCGTTGGTCGCCAGGACATCTCCTGGCCGTAACTCATGCGTGGGAAACCGCTGTAGCAACTCCCGGGCGGTTCGGGGCAGGACAACACAGAAACTAGGTGAACTCCATACGGACTGGCAGAGCGAGGCGCCGTGGCGGTCGGTCAGGATACAGGCAAAATCCCGGCCCTCACTGAGAATCGTGGAGAAAGTGGTCCGCACGATTATCTGATCCACTTCGTTCAGAATGCTGATCAGACGCTGCCATAATATCTCCAGTTCAATTGCATCAAAGTCCTTCATGCGTTTAGTACACCTGACGGGTCTCGTTTATGGATGTTGCCTCTATCTGTCCAAATCCGATGCTACAGTACCACTTTCAGGACAACAAAAATCGGACGCTATGACTAGGATAGGAGAGAGGTACCAATCGTGCGACTACTTCCCAGAGGCCACCGCCCAGTAACATCACTTGGCCAGAATTCTGAATTCATGGCTGGATATACCCTGAAAATGCCAAAGTGCCTCTGTCAAACTGGACAGATCAAGAACCTCACTGTTGAGGTTTCACTTGAGACTGTTGTCAAAGCTGAAGTCTGAAGTACTCTAAATTACCTCTGCCCAGCCCACCGATAACACCTCCGCTTGCTCCAGCACAGTCTTCGTTGCCTGCTCCTGTTTATCGGGCGGATAGCCGTGCCTACGTAGGATAACGGGCCAGAACCCGAAGTTGGGCACGAACCATCTCTCGAAGAGTCCAGTCAATTGTAACGTTCCTGTGCCCTGCCTCGACCAGCTTCCGGGCGATGTCGCGTAGGGCTTCATCGCCCATTACCGGTACAGCGCTGTCGTTAGTCTCCAGCGTGCAACTCATCCCTAACCGTCTCGATGCTTGCTACGCTTCCAGCTTGGATTTCCCTTATCAGCTACTCCCAGCAACCGGGTACAAAGTCGAATCCATAGTGTAGGTTCTTAGCCTGAATAAAGACATTCGAGTCGCGCAGACAGGGTGGTCGGTGGTCAATGCAACACTCCAGCTTGTCGCCCGAGTTCGCAGAATGTCTGGATCTTTGAGATACCTATCATGCGGAAAGCATCTCGATAAAGCGTCTGCCCTTCAGCCGTGCTGACGACGAGCGCTCTGACGAACCGACGGCTTACGCGGGCAAGGGTAGTATTGTAGAAGTCGCCGCTTCCACTACTACTGCCCTGCGAGAATATCTGAAGACGTGCAAGCTCCCTATCCCAGTGAGCTTCGAAGGTTTCGTGGTCAATCCATTTGGCGTCCAAAAGCCGCCGCAGGACAACCAAAGTACTGACCTTGAAGATCCGAGCTAGGCGCGACATCATATCAGGCAGTTCCTCTCCCTGACGTAACTCAGTACGCAACTCGCCAAGGGGGATCAGATATTCGGCGGCCACAGCATTGCACCAAACTTCCTCTCGCTGAGAATGTATTTCTGGTTTCACCCCCATGTCCGAAAGGGACGAAGAACCGAGCCAGAGATGTGCGATTTCATGGGCAAGGGTAAACATCTGTCCTGCCTTCGTGTCTGAGCCATTGACAAAGACCAGCGGCGCTAGCGAATCCGAGAGTGCAAGACCTCGAAAATCGGAGGGGTCGAGCCGCCGGTGATTATTACTCATCACGACACTGCTTACCATTACGAGTACGCCTGCTTCTTCTACTTGCCGTATGAACAGCCGTAAAGCGTCGGTCCAAGTCGAACATTTCTTGCGATCAGCAACCTGAAAATTTAGTTCCTCCCGCATCCAAGCCGCTACCGTCCGAACCGGGGTCTCAATCGTAGCGCTGTTGACAAACTCGACTTTAGGCTGCTGGGAAATCCGGGCAAACTCCCGGTACCAACTCTGACGCTCTTGGCAGGCATATATCACATCCAGCAGGTCAGGATTTGGCTTCGTCAACATATGTTTGGCCCTTGTACGTAAGTCGGGAAATGGGATCGATTCCTCCGGCGGTGCACTGAGGAACAGATAACCAACGGGGACACGGATGACTCGGGCAAACGCCTCTACCTGCTTGAGAGTAGGCTGAGCCTCGCCGGTCTCCCATTCGTACAGCCTCCTAAACTTGCCAGTGAGGTCCTCTAGCGAAAGACCAGCGCGCTTACGCGCCCACCGGAGCAACGCAGGATTAAGGGTGACTCGGTTCATGCGTCGTCTCCCTCTGGTACCTCTTTCGAGCAGACCCCTTCAAGAGGAACATACGTTATTGGTCATGCTGATTTCTTCGGTCGGTGAAAGGCCAGGGCCTTGACGATAGTATGGCCTTGGCCTCGAATACCTTCAGCATCCCTGTGTTGTCCTTCCCACCACAATTTACTGGCGTTCAAACGTATATCACGCACTACGACCAAGTCCTTCTTCAAGTCATCGTAACCCCCTTCGTAGCCATCCACAACCACGGGCATATCCTGCGGATAGGTTTGCAATAACCGTATCAACTCTCCGACAGTCATCATAGGTACTGTACTCCTGTTACCTGATGGTGCCCGGTCTCTTGAGGCGAAAGGCTACCGCTCCTCCTGTGGCTAGTGCAAAGTATGGGTAGCAATGCCAAGGTTACTTATGGGAAACTAGGCCATCAGTATGGTGCTGTCCCGTCACTCCGGTTCCTTTCTGACAGCTGTCAAGTCGAGGATCATAGGTCACCTCTTTACACCAACTTGCAAAAGCCGGACACGTCGGAATACTTGCTGATCTCTTCTTCCCTTCCTGCCTCATTGTCAGGCAGACACCATATGTAGTAAGCCTCGGCGATACAGGCGATGTTTTCGTCGGTCAGTTCTCGATGGGTGCGGTCCACCATGTGTTCCACCTTCGACTCACAGCTAGTAGTAGCACTGCTATTTTTCATTTGAGCTGTAGAACGTCGCGGTTGTTTTAAGGTCACCCGTACGTTGTAACTCTCAGACTGCCATGGATCCACCTCAGGTCAGGAACTCTTGTCCTCAGGTTCGTAGCTGAAAGAGGGAAGGAATCCAGGGATTTCACCGAATACCAAGGGGACTACCTCTGAAGCGGCATCCTTGGCGTGACTCTCCAGAAAACAGGTACTGTACCCTTTTTCTCATGGCACCCGCACTCTCTTGTCGACAACCATCTCTGGAATGGTCATATCGATATCTTCTACCCCGAACCGAGTCAGGGCTCCATTGACCATTCACCTACACTTGGGATACGGCTCCAAGTCGAATGCAGTCAATGAGAAATGGGAGAATGGACTCCGTGGTCACTATTGGCTATTAGGGCCATAGGTGCAACCACCGTTGAGGCTTTCTTACCGGGAGACAGGGACGCAAGGCAGGCGATTTGGCGGCCGTCCTGTGGGGATAGCAACGCACACGGCGTCTCGGGAGCACAGTGCCTGAAATCCCGACCAGAGTTCCAGGACTGCTGTCAATACAGACAGCTCGTTCCCACCAATCCCCAAGAGCTATCCAAACCATTGCATAGGACAACAACAATTTCCCATAACATGGATCTGCAAGAATTCTTGGTTATTGTTAATAAATGGCAAGCTCAGATGGAAACTTCCTTCAGTTCCCCAGGTTGTATCCCGTTGATGGCCGCACGAATATCTTCTATTCGTGCGGCCATGCCGTAGATAGGAGAACGACAATCGCCAGTTGCCTATCCGTGAGATTCTGTTGGTGCCGTATATCTGAGCAGTGGTAATTAAGGACTTCATATCCTTCCTCCTCGGCCTTCTCGATTCGTTCTCCATTACCGAGACTGGACCACCCTCGTTCCGTTACAGTGTCCACCAGGTGCCCGTGAAGGTGTCGACGAAGCGGCCGAGGCGTGCCTTGGTCAAACAGGATCTTCACAGTTTCACAGGAGCTTTGACGGACTCGGCTGCGTGTTCGAGAACAGCTCTAACCTTCCATTCTTCCACCCCCTCGAACCAATCCAGAAACTGCTCTATTGTGGCGCCGCTCTCAAGGTTCTCAAACAGGGCAGATACGGGCACTCTGGTCCCGGTAAATACCCAGGCTCCACTAAGCCTACCAGGTACGCTTTCGACGGCTGGGCATGTCTCCCAGCTCAGCATACGGTCACCTCACTTTCGATTTCTGTCTCTTCTTCTGACTCCTCAGTGTAGCAGGGAGCTTCGTCAATCCTGGCAAGATTCGTCTTCCCCTCTCCAATGACCCAAAACTGACGCCCGACGGCTGGGCGGAGCATGGTATTACCAGCATAGTCCGCAAACATCTTGCCACCTGGCAGTTCACCGGTCTGTTGCATGTCGTACGGGTATTCCCGAGTCTCAAGCCTCATAGACGGGAGTCCTCATCCGCCCACTGATTGCAGGAAGTACGGATTCCTGCATGGCCTGATACGCCTGGAAGTCTTGCAGGCAACTGTTGCAAGTAGACCCAGACATCGTTTTCCACAGCACTGTGTTTTCTCGCCTGGTTCCCCACTCCTTTACTCCCGCCTTTGGTGGTTCTGCTATCCTATTCATATCCAGATTCACAAAGATGGGAATCCGGCACCTTGGCAGGCCCGGTGTGCCGGTTCTTAGTCCCTTGCCCGATCAGGTATGACCACTGACTCTCGTCCCCACATCATTTTGATCATCACCGACCAGCAACGCTATGACACCATCGCAGCGTTGGGTTTTCCGTACATGGAGACCCCAAACCTGGATCGCCTGGTCAATGAGGGCACTGTCTTTACCCACAGTTTCATAACCGCTCCCTCCTGTGCGCCTTCACGCGCTAGCCTCTTCACCGGCCACTATCCTCATACCACGGGTATCTACCGCAACGCAGATCTCTGGCAACACAGTTGGGTTGAAGACTTGGCTGACAGTGGCTATACCTGCATCAACATCGGCAAGATGCACACGTATCCCTACGATACACCGTTGGGATTTCACGAGCGATATGTAGTGGAAAACAAGGATCGGTTTCTGGAGGAACGTTACTATTTTGATGAATGGGACAAGGCCCTGCATGCTCGCGGTCTGACCAAGCAGCAGCGTATCCTCTACCGGCAGCGTTCCGATTACGCGGAACGACTGGGGGCCTTTGCGTGGGAACTGCCCGAAGATATGCATTCGGACATGTTCGTCGGGAATCTGGCCACTTGGTGGCTGGACAGCAAGCCTTCACCCCAGGGGCCCCTGTTTATGGAGATTGGATTTCCCGGACCCCATCCTCCCTATGATCCGACTCCGGCCTACGCGGCGCCCTACATGGAAAAGGATTTGCCTTTGGCGAAAGTAACCCCAAGTGATCTGGACGGTCAGCCGCCTCCCTTGCAGGCTATGCGGCAACACAATACTGAGGTGGATCACGATTCTGTCGTGCACATCGTAGATGCACCCCAGGAACTGCGCCAGCGCCAACGGGCCTACTATCTGGCCAACGTAACCATGATCGACCATGCGGTAGGGGAAATCCTGCAGGCCTTGGACCGCAATGGATATCTGGACAATGCGGTAGTGATTTTTACGTCCGACCACGGGGACTGTCTCGGCGATCACGGACACAGCCAGAAGTGGACCATGTACGACATCATTACCCGTATGCCCCTGATCGTATGGGCACCGGGCCGTTTCCCAGCTGGCCGCACGCTGGACAATTTATGCCAACAGATGGACATTGGTCCTACGATTCTGGAATTGGCCGGCCTTGCTCCTGATCCCCGCATGGAAGCCCAAACTCTCCTGCCGGCTCTTTTGGAACAGCCTTGGGAGGGACGCCCGTATGTTTTTGCCGAACATGGCAGGGATGGAATTCTGCAAGACACAGAATTCATGACCATGGTGCGTGACTCCCGCTGGAAACTGGTGCATTTTGTGGATGCACCCTACGGCCAGCTCTTCGATCTCAGTCAGGATCCTGAAGAAATACACAACCTCTGGGATGATCCTGCAGCCAGTGGGGTAAAGCAACAGTTGCTGGATGAATTGCGAGAGTGGCGCATCCGGAGTGCGGTACATACCAAGGAAATTTTCAGGGCCAGCCGCTGAATCCGGCGGGGACTACTAGACCAAGGAAGAAAGCATGATCCAGGGCAAGACCAATCTGTTCAACGGGTTTGAAGTGGATTCTGACCTGTTGCCATCCGGGGAAAAAGAGTTTCGGCATTCTCTGTCCGTAGCCCTGTCCGAATGGAAAGAACTGGGTCTGAGCCTGATTTGGCTTAAGGTACCTCCCACCAAGTCATTCATCATCCCCATTGCCGTGGAACATGGCTTCGTGTTCCACCACAGCCAGCAGCAGTATGCCATGCTCACCTGTGCCCTGGAACCAGGCACCTTTATCCCGAATTATGCAACGCATTACATTGGGGCAGGCGGTGTCGTGATCGACGACAATTCTCATCTGCTGGTCGTGAATGAACGGTACAGGCGCAACCGTGATGAGCCTTTCTGGAAAATGCCAGGTGGTCTCCTGGAACCCGGGGAGCATCTCCGTGACGGAGTTATCCGGGAAGTACGGGAGGAAACAGGAATCGACACCGAGTTTCAGCATTTGGTGTCACTCTGGCATGGGCACACCTACCTGTTCGGCAAGTCCGGCATCTATATGGTGTGCCGACTGCGTCCCCTGAATCACGACATCCAGATCTGTGAACGGGAAATCGAAGACTGTGTCTGGATGCCTCTCCAAGGCTATCTGACCAGTCCTTATGTGGCCGACTTCAACCGGGCCATCGTTGAGGCTGCCGTGTCACCAGCCGCCTTGCACTTCACGGATATGCCCGGGTATCCCCGCCCTGAAATGCACGAATTCTTCTTCCCTCCGCAAACACCGAATTTGGAAGTCAAAGGAATGCCATGATCATCGCGGGTACCGTAAATGCCTTCCAGGGATATGAAATCGATCCTGATCAGTTAACGGCTGACAGTCAGACTTTTGACGAAACTTTGCCCTTGGCCCTGAAGGAATGGGCCGACGCCGGACTCCGGCTGGTTTGGCTTAAGGTACCGTTGCCAAAGGCAGTCCTGATTCCCATTGCGGTCCAGCACGGCTTTGAATTCCATCACAGCCAGACAGACTACCTTATGCTGACCTTTGCCCTGGAACACGATGCCTTCATTCCGCACTATGCGACCCATTTCATAGGGGCGGGTGGTGTGGTTATTGATGAAGACCAGAACCTGCTGGTGGTGAGTGAGCGCTTTAGGGGGGACCGCAGCCGCCCCTACTGGAAGTTGCCCGGGGGTGCCTTGCACCCGGGGGAGAACCTGGTCGGGGCTGTCATCCGCGAAGTAAAGGAAGAAACGGGTGTTGATACCTGTTTCGAGCACTTGGTAGCCTTCCGCCACTGGCATGGATACCGGTTTGGCAAGTCAGACATTTACATGGTGTGCCGTCTCGCACCCCTTTCCCAGGACATCAGCAAAGACGATCATGAAATAGACCACTGTATCTGGATGCCATTGGATGAATACCTCTCCCACGAACACGTCGGAGATTTCAATCGGTCGCTGGTACAAGCCGCAATTTCGGGAGTATATCTACAATTAACGGAACTGCCGGGCAATCTGCCGGGTTCTGCTCGTCCAGATCGGCATGAATTCTTCTTCCATCCGGAGTTCGGTGCCAACTCCGGCTGAAGGCCAATCATAGTTAACCGACAGAATACGGAACTGACAGGGACAGGACCACCATTCCAGAAGCCTTCCTCAGTTGACGGGAGCGGGTCTTGTCGTGGCAAGGAGTTCCAGGTTCCTTTCTGTGAGACTTGCCTGCTATAGGAATACTGATAGACAAGCGGGGCAAATTTCAGGTTTTACAGGATCCCATCGTCTCCCAGACCTTGGAATGTGTTCTCAAAGTTGGTGACAGCCAATCCGATCCGCGGTCTTCCCGCTGAAAATCCGGGAGACTGTGGACTGTGACATGCCAGCATGCTTGGCAACATCATGACAGGCAGGACGCTTCCAACTGATTCTTGCATATTTTGTCTTGACGATAAGAGACCGTATGATAGTTGGCTAATCTAGGCATACGTATGCCGCATGTGAACCCCGCCACAAGATTCTGCTGAGGATACCAAGATGCACTTTCTTCTCGACGGAGATCCAGGTCACGATGACATGCTGGCGATCTTCCTTGCTGCGAAGCATGTAAAGGTTGTGGGTATTACCACCACTCATGGCAACCAGTCCCTGGAAAAGACCACGCTCAACGCCAGAAAATCAGTTGAGCTTGCCGGGCTTACCCATATTCCTATTGCGAAGGGGCTTTCGCGTCCGCTCGTAAACGAGCCACGATATGGGCCAGAGATTCACGGCCAGAGCGGGCTCGACGGGGCCGAACTGCCGGAGCCGACAGTAGAACTTCATCCGCTGCATGCGGTCGATTTCATCATTGAGATGAGCCATAAGTACGATGATCTGATCCTGGTGCCGACGGGTCCGCTGACCAACGTTGCGGCCGCCCTAATCAAGGACCCGACACTTGTCGAGCGCATCAAAGGTATTTCATGGATGGGAGGCTCGGTCACCTACGGTAACTCCACAGCAGCCGCAGAGTACAACGCCTTTTCCGATCCCGAAGCCGCCCATGTTGTCTTCACCTGTGGCGTCCCCCTGAAGATGTTTGGTCTGAATGTAACGCGCATGGCCTCTGCGACCGTTGCCCGCCTTGATGAAATACGCGCAATTGGCACGGAGTTCGCCCGGACGATAGCCGATCTGATCGAATTCTACCGTGCTTCGTTGCACAACGTATTTGGCCTTGAAGGCGCCTCTCTCCACGATCCGCTGGCGATCGCCATCTTCATCAAGCCAGAGCTCTTTACGATGCGCGAGTTGAACGTGAAGATCGAACTGAAGGGCGAGCATACGCGCGGCATGACGGTTTGTGATTACCGCCATATCCAGGGCTCCGGCGCCGACGTCAAAGGCCAGAGCGGCGTTATCCGCGGCGACGCGCCTAACTGCGAAGTCGCCATAGACCTGGATGTTGACGGCTTCTTCCAACTGCTCAATGATACAATCGCGATGTACGACTGATTTATTGTTGTTGCACGGTATCGTGGCGCTGTTATCCGATCTGCATCGGCCACGATGCACTGGCGGCAACTGGGGTGCCGGATCTCGGTGTTGACATCTATTCCGGGATCATCGTGTTTTCCCGGCCGAAGTGGGGTAACCGACGGGAGATCCTGGCGTGGGACGGCACCGGTCTGGAGCTAGCCTACAATCGGCTCGAGCAACGCCGCTTCGTGCGACCCGGAACTCTACGCAGAAATGGCTCAGTCGGTAGGGGCTGAACCCTGTATCCTCTTGCCGTGTCAGCCACCACTGTCTGCTATTGGATCGGGCGACGTCTGAAAATTGCACTGACGACGGCAGGCTAAAGCAACCAAACTGCGCGCGGTACGATCATCAGGAAGCGCAAATGGTTGACTAGGCTGCGGACTGTCCCAATCTCTGATGTATTTCTGATCATCTGTGGCCAATCGTTGCGGACGGCCTGCCCGGCAAACGCCCCCGCATGGGCGGGAGACCGCCAAACGGCAGACTAAGCATCCCCCGGATGCGATTTCAGCATCTTGATAAGCGTGGTGCTGTCCAAGACACGCGCGTAACCCCGGCGCATCGTCTGGAGAGTGGCTTCGTGGCACAACGGGTTGTCGGTGGCGTTGAGATCGGAGGGGAAGACAACGTGGTAGCCAAGGTCGAATGCGGTTCGGGCCGTTGCTTCGCAGCAAAAATTCGTCATCGTTCCCGTCACGATGACGGTGTTGCGCCGATGGGCGCGCAAACGGTAGTCAAGGTCGGTCTGGTGAAAGGCACAGTAAGTCCGCTTATTTTCGATCACCTGATCGCCGGGGCGATAGAGTTCCGGAATTATCTCAATGCCCTCGGAACCCTCGGTCAGATTGCCGTCTTCGATCGCCTCGGTAAATGCCAGGGAATCGTTCGGCGACGGATTTAGGATGTTGGCCGAAGTCAAGATGACGGGAATGCCGCATGTCCGGCAGACGTCTGCCAGGTGGGAGAGAACAGGGACAATCCGCTCGGCTTGCGGAATCCACTGGGGGCTTTCGCGACGCACAAATCCAACCTGCATGTCGACGATAATCAAGGCACACCGGTTGGGTTCGATTGCAAAAGCGCTGTTGCGATCGACGAGATAGTCTTCAGCCGCTGCCGCAATTACCCCGGATTCAGATACGTTGCCGGCTTCATAAAGGTCGTTTTCGCTGAGGCCAAAGGTTTCCAGATAAACCGCCAGGTTTTTGAAAATACTGCTGTTATTCTCCATGATCAAGGACCCTACCCGCTTTGTCTCTTCTCAAGGACCGGCTGGAGACTGCTGTCACTTATCGATCCTGTACTTTTCCGAGTTCGCCGGAGAAGGGCCTCCGTCCGGGTTGGCCCAGAAATGAACAGGGAAACCATATAGGCATACTCTTGTTGTTCTGACAGCCTGGCGCAACGGGGTGACGGGTCAAGCATGTCATGGAACTGATCCCCGGGAAACTAAGCCGGCGGCTTTGAGAGCATTTGCCCAAGAGTATAAGTCATAAGGTATTGAGGTAATAAACCGTATTATGTCAATGGCTTACCCCGCTGGACCACGCGACGCATAGCTATCTGCAATTGACGGAACTGCCCGGCAATCTACCGGGAGCCATCCATCCGGATCGGCACGAATTTTTCTTCCATCTGGAGTTTGGAATCAATTCCGGGTGACGGCCAAGGGTAGTTAACGGGCAGGCTGCAAAACAGGCGGCGACTCAACCGCCGTTCCAGAAATCTTCCCCAGTTGTCGGGAGCAGGTCCTGTCGTGGCCAAGAGTTCCCTGCCTTAACGCCGTGGGTGGTGTCCTTCTAACTATCAGACTCAGGCGGGGAGGTTGGAATCCAAACCCAGGCTCTCGCCATGTTATTGCCTTCAGTCCAGAGTAAACCTTGTGCTTATGGCTTCTTCTCGGGTTTTATTTCTTCGCGTGATGTTGCTTTTTCTCTTCGTCAACAAGATCTCATAGCGAATCACCTCTATGATGTGTGGGTTTAGTACACGCCATCGGTGGTCCGTATACTCCAAGTCTCCTTCCAGGATAATCGGTGCTTTTTCTTCGTGGGCCTGGATAGCGAGGTGGTAGTCAGACTGACTCAGAACAACCATAACGGACTTCGTCTGGCCTTCAATGGATGTACGCAGGGTAATGGTGCCGTCGGTCTCCTCTTGCTCACGCTTCAGTCTTTCCACAATCCCAAATAGGAGAACATCAGGTTTTGGGCACTTGCTCGCGAAACGACCGGGCGGCCTCGCGCAGAATAGGGACCTCTGCTTCATTAAAACGAAAGGTGTCCCGCACCGTCTGGATGGGGCGTGTCCTGGCCCACACTAAACTAATAGCCAAGGCAGGAAAAGGGGAAATCAGTTGCACCAGGGCTTCGCACAGGTTTGCGCTGGCACCCAGGGGAATGGCTTGATAGAAGGCATCAGGAGTTCCCCCTACCGTTCTTTCGGTTGCCTCACTGGTAGCCGACAGCGCTTCAGCCAGACGCCAGGTCACACGCCGTTCAATCGGATCTTCTTCCGATGCCCAGCTCGCGTCCAATGGAGGCTGCATAGGCGGCGGCACCACAGGAGGCAATAAAGTCAGGCCGAAACTTCCTTCTTCGGTTTGTCCCCAATACACGCGTTCCAGGAAATCACTGGCTTCTCTGTTGGCACCAAGGCGATAGAGTGGCTTCGGGGACTGCAACGAACAAGCCACAGCCAAGAGCAGGTCCCGAGCACCATTGACCAAGTCTACCCCATCGCTCATCACCACAGCACCAGCTTCGGCACTGTCGACCCGTATCCGGATAACATCACGGTCTGCCGTTGCCAGATCGCGGTACAGAGAAATTTCATCCATTTCCGCGACCTCCGCAAAAATTCCGACCAGCTGTAACACCACATCAGCATAGTCACTGATTCTTTGCGTCCGCGGCAGAATAATCTCCGGCAACCCTGCGCCAGCATATACGTCGGAATGATCGCCGTAGGTCTCGGTTTTAACCCAACCGGCAACACGAGCATAAGCCGACAGGGCCACAGGAGAAACTGCCATTAAGGCTGTCTCATCCCTTATTGTGACCTTCATTGAATACTTCCTCTTCTGGATTGTTCCATTAGCCACTGTAGACTTTCGACGTTAAACAGATTCTTCTCAGGGATTTGGACAGTGATAGTCTCTTGATTAGGAATTTCCCCGTAACCCTTCAGACTAAGCCAATAGGCTCGCCGCCTCAGTACAAGCTCATCCTCTGTGATGGTCATCCATTGGTTCCTGTCACGGGGCAAATCAAGCACCACAAGCAGCTGGGGTGTTTGTGTTTCGTCCCTTAGCAGATCGTAGTTTTGTCGTTTCAAACGGAAACGACGGTAACCCTCTTGTGGTTCCCCTAAATTGATAGTAGCCTTCAACTGCAGGTCCAGCGCAGGTCTCATCTTGCCCCCTGCCTGAATCTTTAGATCAACCCCATCCCTGTCTATGTCTGGGACCGCTGTTACATACCCGGCTCTTGCCGCTACAGCATGCACATAGACCCGAGACAGGGCTTCTTCCTGATCAGATTCCGTCAACAAATATCGTCCATAGGACAGCATCCAATCAATACATGCAGGCCTTTGGTCAGCCTGGGCCAAACCCCGCGTTCGGGGCTCAGACTATCTCTCCTGGTACAGTCTTTTCATAATGGCCTACTACAGTCCCGCCGGCTCAGACGTGTAGCACAACCAAGAGTGTCTTACGAGCACCAGGATTCCCTGTTTGAAGATACATTTTACCGCCAAGAGACAAAGCGCACGCGCTTTCTACCCTATAGCCTGGTACGACAGAAAGAGGTACCTGTTTGCATAAGGGCCTTCTTGTGGCATAGAGCCAGATGTCATCTGCCACAGTCAGGTAACATCATCGTCAGATCCAGCGAGGAGAAAACGAATCCCCGCCCTATCCAACGCAAGACGATGGTTTCGGCTGTGGCAGAGCAAGAGAAGCTACAGACAGGTACTGGCCATCTATCGTTTTAATTCAGAAGATTCCCCCAATATCCAAAGACCATTCCCTTGCAAGAGTTATAAAGGGATCTTCTACCTTGGAAAAGAGAGCGATCGGTCAAATGACGATCTTTGCTCCAAGGGAGGAGACGCTTAATTGACCGGGGCCGGGCCACCAATCGGTAGCAATTCCATCCCCTCGTGCCGGACACGATATCCCTGAACCATCAGACTGGGACGGCCGACACTCTGTCCTGCCACCTGCTTGTTGTCCGGATCGCGATACCCAATTCGTACCAGACGGCGCGGACGCGGGGTGGTATTGATATAGGAACCATGTACGGTATTGATGCTGAACACCACCACATCACCAGCCTTGGCGGGCACGGGCACTGTTTCCTCCAGACTATATTGGTCTGTCGGCAGATGGGGTGAGCAACTGGTGCCGTCTTCCAATTGGGTGATGTGCTCTAGATAGCCCTTCTTGTGGGAACCCGCCAGGAAACGAATCTCACCGTTTTCATGACAGGTATCATCCAGATGCACCAAAGTATCCACAAAACGGCCATTTTCATGGCGGTAAAACGGGTTGTCCTGATGCATGGGGAAGGGATGTCCCGTCTGCGGAGGCTTGATGTGTAATGTCGAGTGATGCAGTTCCACATTGGGCCCGATCAAGTCGGCAATGCAGGAGGTGAGCTTCTGGTTGGTGACCGCCCGCATCCAGGCATCAGAATAGAAATGCAGATCGTGCATCGCCGTAAGCTTGGACTTCTTCTCCGTTTCCGGATCCATATAGGCGTGTCGCCAGGGACCAGACCAACCAGGACTGGTAAAAGCCCAGTCCTCTACCAGACGATCCATTTCGTCAGATAATTCGGCAGTTTCCTCGCTTGTGAAGACTTCAGGAATGCGGAGAAAGCCATTCTCATGAAAAAAGTCAATCTGCTCTTGTATTAGCATGGTCCAATTGCTCCTGAGTTAGAAATTACGGATTTCCTAAGGGAATCGTAGCATACACTTTGCCTGTCGGGACTGGGCCGTATCGTCAGCCCATAGCTTTTCCCAGCGAGGCCCAATTTCAGTCCGTGACGGGGAGGGTATTCAAATCCCTGTCCAACTCGACAAACTGGGCAAACACCCACCCGGTATCTTCAGCAGAGACGCCGGCAGCAGGAGTGCCCCACAAGGAAATCTGGAGCCACGCCCCGGTTTCACTGCGGCCCAGCACGGAAACCTTGGTATTCAGGGGCAGGTTGGCCAGGATACCCCCTTCGGTAGTCGGCCCATTGCGTATCCGGAGACCATCACCCGTAACCGTGCCGACAGCTTTCCCCCGTGGATCAGCAGGGAATTCCGTGCTGCCTATGGCCACACGCGAACTGCCAATCAGATCCGTACGTACAGGTATGGTATCCGATATCGGCAATTGGTCCCCACCGTACAGATTGACCCCTTCCAGGGCAATCCAGCCCTGCTGGTTGTCCTGGGTATAGACCGCCAGCCAATTGCCATCCGGGGAACGAGCCACCGCTGTCAGGATCTGATCACTGGGTACATTGCCAGCTACTTCGCCATCGGGTACCTTGTGAAGGGCCACGACCTGCTGGGGAATGGCCAATGCATCCAGGATCACCCGGGATGTTTCCCGGGTAGGTAGTACAAACGGTGTCCAGGTCGGTGTCGGTTGGTCGGCTGCAGGCGGCACGGGCGTCAATGTCGGTGCCGGTTGAATGGGGGTAAAGGTAGGAAACACAACGGTGGGCTGATCCGGCACGACCACATCAGCGGGTATGGGTGTGGGTTCCGCGCCCCGGTTGCCACCACAGGCCAACAGCAACCAGGCACACAGGCCCAGTGCCCCCTGGCGCCAACTCTTCACACCAAAATCCTGCCTGGAGTTCCACCTACTCATGACGCAGCGCTTCAATGGGATTGAGCCGACTGGCCCTGAAGGCAGGATAAAACCCGAACACAAGGCCAATGAGCGTACAGAAGCCGCCTCCCAATACCACCGCAAATAATCCAATCCTGACATCCAGTCCTGCCCAAGCACTGTTGATGCCAATAACACTGGCAGTGGCCAAGAGCACGCCAATAACCCCCCCCGTCAGGGCCAGCGTTACCGCTTCTACGATGAATTGAGACAGAATGGCCCGGCGCCGGGCCCCGATGGCCTTGCGCAATCCAATTTCCCGGGTACGCTCAGTCACACTGACCAGCATGATATTCATGATACCGATCCCACCCACAATCAAGCTGATAGCGGACACCAGACCGAGGAACACGGTCAGGGCACTGGTAACCCCCGCAAAAATGCTCAGGAAGTCGGCCTGGCTTATGACGGTAAAATCGTTGTCCTCGAAATAGTCAATGCGGTGGCGCTCCGCCAGCAACTCCTCAATCTGTATCTGGGCGACTGGCATCTGCTCTTCGGACTCGATTTTGACCACGATGATATCTGTCAGATAACTGCCTGACACCGACTTCCGCCGCACAATACGATCCTGCATGGTGGTAAAGGGCAGAAAGGCACTGTCATTGAAGTCACCCAGAAAACCAGCGCTCATCTCTTCCATTACGCCGATGACTTCGAAAGTCTTGCCATCTATCTTAATGGTGGTCCCAATGGGGTAGTCACCAGGTTCATAGAGACGGGCATAGGCTCCCTGGCCCAATATGACCACCCGCGAGCGGTTTTCAATATCCTGACTCGAGATATTGCTACCCAGGACTGCCTCCCAACCCCGCACCTCAGTATGGGCGGGCCAAATACCCGATAACTGAATTTCCATGCTCTCCGGCCCCCGTGTGGCAATCGCACTGCCAAAGATTTCTGGCACTACCCCCACCACATTTTCCACATAGTAAGGTTCGGCGATGGCCCGGGCATCCGCCACGGTTAATTCCCCAGCCTGTCCTGATTCATCCAGACTGCCGGGGATTACAAACAAAGTGTTGGTACCAGCTTGTATGAACAGATTGGTGACATAGTTTTCCACCCCCCGGCCAACCGAAACCAGCACTACCACAGCAAATACGCCGATAATCATGCCCAGCATCGTGAGCAAACTGCGCAGCTTATTGCTCGCCAAGGCCTTGACGGCAATGCGAAGCGAGGCAAACCACATGCCTAGACGTCCGTCCCCTGGACAGGAGGTATCTCCTCCTCAGTGGTACCTGCTTCATCCGCATCATCCTGGCGGTTGGTGATTCTCTCGATCTCCAGTTCAAGACCACGTAGTACGGGTCCCGGGGATGCACTGCGGCTACCCGGATGATTGGAGATGCTCTCGACCAGGCCATCCCGCAGATGAACCGTGCGGCGGGTATAGGCGGCTGTTTCCGGATCATGGGTCACAAACACTACGGTCAACTGTTGCTCCGCGTTCAGGCGGGCAAACAGTTCCATGATTTCGTAGCTGGTCTTCGTATCCAGATTACCCGTAGGTTCATCCGCCAGAATCATGGAAGGCTGGTTCACCAGGGAACGGGCGATGGCGACGCGCTGTTGCTGGCCGCCGGAGAGCTCGTTCGGATTGTGGTGGATCCGATCGGCCAGATCCACCTGTTCCAGGGCACGGAGAGCCCGCTCCCGACGTTCCTTGCCACTGACGCCTGCATAGATCAGGGGCAGTTCCACATTGGCCAAGGCGGTGGTGCGGGCCAGCAGATTGTAGCTCTGAAAGACAAATCCAATCTTGCGACACCTCACGTTGGCCAGCTTGCGTTCTCCCATCTGGCTGACATCCTCACCATCCAGCCGATAGGAGCCAGAGGTTGGAGTATCCAGGCAACCCAGAATATTCATCAGCGTAGACTTGCCACTGCCACTAGGTCCCATAATGGCAATGAAATTGCCTTTGTAGACCTGCAGGTCTACGCCCTGCAAGGCCTTGATGGTGACCGTGCCCAGCTTGAATTCCTTGGTGATATTCTGGATATCGACAATCGGGGTGGACAGGGAATTCACGGAGTTCCGGCCATTATCTGACATGATGATCCCTAGCCTCCACCAAATATGGCTGTGCGCAGTTGTTGTTCGCGATCAATCGCTAGTATAGCTACTTGATCTGTATCCGTCAGTCCCGCCAGGATCTGGCTCTCCCGCTCGTTGCGCAGACCTATTTTGATCTCAGCGAGTACCGGCTCTGCGTTTACCACCTTGTATACGAAGAATTTATTCTTGTCCCGATCAAAACGCACGAACCGATTGGGAATGAGCAGAACATTGTCCACCTGGGCGGTGGTAATAATGGCCGTGGCACTCATGCCATCACGCAGAGGTGCATCGGTGGCATCGGGGACAATCTCCACTTCATAGGTAATGGTGGAACCGATCTCCTCTGCCGTCGGCGAAATCTTGGTAACCCTGCCCCAAATGTCTGAGTCCGGCAGCGCATCCAGTACCAGCTTGACCTTCTGGTTGAGTTGCACCTGACGTACATCGATCTCATCCACCTGCACCGTCATGTGATAGCTCTCCAGATCGGCCAGAATCATGGCTGGCGATGAACCGGCATACAACTCACCGACCCGTACATTCACATTACTTATGATGCCGTCACGAGGAGCCAGCAACTGGGCATTCTCGATGTTCAGTTGCGCCCTTTCATAGCTGATCCGGGCCTGCTCCAGTTCGGAACGGGCAATGTCAATATCTTCCACATTAGGGCCTTCTTCCAGATCGCGCAGGGCATTCTGCTGCTCCAGCAAACTGGTGGTAGCTTGACGTACGGCTTCTTCAGCCTGGGCAATCCGGTATAACGCGGCGGTCAGTTCTGCTTCAGTAGGAGGAGCCAGAACAGCATCCAGACGGGCCTGGGCTGCATCGGCACGATACACGGCCTGAAAGAGGCGTTCCTCCGCCGTGTCCACATCCTCATCCGAAACCCCGAATCGGTCCCGGGTTTGTTGCAGATTAATGCGGGATTCCTCCACAGCGCTCAGCATCTGGGCCAATTCAGCTTCCAGTGCCTGGCGGTCCGCGTCGGATACACCAGCATTCAGGTCACGGTACTCAGCCTGCCGAGACACCAGACTGGCCTGGGCCGTGGCAATCTGGGCCTGGGCCAGCCCTATGCGGGCCCGTGCCAGATTCAAATCATCTTCATCCGTTTCATCCAACAGCTTGTTCAGTCTGGCCTGGGCTATCTTCTGGCCTACTAAAGCCTCATCCCGAGCCAATTGAAAGGCTTCCACATCCAGTTGCGCCAGCAATTGACCTTCCCGTACGGCCTGACCTTCGGTCACCATTACCTGCATGACCCGTCCTGCCGCATCAAACGAGAGTGAGATCTCGGCTTCAGGTTCAATGTTTCCGGTCGCACTTACAGTGCTGGCAATGGAGCCTCGGGACAATTCCAGAGCCTCAAAAGCTGGTGCTTCCTCCTCGCCTCTCTGGAGATTGGCGAGTAGGGGGAGTTCCACCATACCGCGTTGTTGCATTACGACCAAGCCTCCGGCCGCCAGTACCAACAAGACCAAGATCACGGCGACTATTCTGCCCATTGCTTACCTGTGCCCCATTTCACCCGTTATACGTTTGCCCTGATCGCCCGGCAATTCCTTGCGACTGGCCAGGACGGTCAGGCTAAGGCTTTCTGATCCCGAATTGGTAACAGAAAGCCCTGGTTCAGTTTCCTGCTCCTCTATTGATACGTCTTTGTCTCGACTCTGGATGCAGTGTAATCCCTACATGCGTTGAGCCTCAGCCGTACCCCGAAGTTCTGGTCCGGACCTGACCATATCGCCGGAAAGTATATAACAATGGTCAGGAGCAAGGAGATACATACCCACAAAGCCATCAACATTGGCAAAGGTTGGCGGACAGCACAACGTACAGGAGTTAAGGTCGCTGGCACAAGTATTCTCCATAGGGATAGAGGCTGTAGCCAGTCCTGATCCACACAGTTGCGCGATGTCGGATATATTGGCCTTTGGCAGCCAACAATCCCGCTCTTTCCCTCTGAGCTATCGTTGCCGGTTCTATCCCATGGGCCAGACCGAATTCTCCGCCTTCGCCGTGCCCGTTTCCCCCGGCTGTCCTAGTTGTCCGCAGCGCCTACTTCAAAACCAGCCAGTTGTTCCAAGGCCTTAATCAGGGCGTGATTGCCTTCGGCTGATAGACCCCGCGCTTCCAGCGTCCGGTAGAAATTGAAGATCTGGGCGGTAACCGGCAGCGGTACGCCTACCTGGTCGGCCGCAGCCAGCACGAGTCGCAGATCCTTTTGCTGCAAGCCCACCATGAACCCGGGAGACCAATCACGCCGCATGATCTGCGGGGCCCGATTGGTAAACATCCAACTTCCGGCCGCCCCTTGGCTGATGGCATCAAAGGTCTTTTGCAGATCCACACCACCCGCCTGGGCAAAGAGCAACGCTTCGCACATGGCAACACAGTTGCCTACTACCAGGATCTGGTTGACCAACTTTACGGTCTGACCAGCCCCCTGCACTCCTACATGGGTAATGGTGGTTCCCATGGCTTCGAAATATGGCATGGCCCGGGCGAACTGTTCTGCCTCGCCGCCGACCATTATGCTGAGGGTGCCTTTTTCGGCTCCTTCACTGCCACCACTGATAGGGGCATCCAGCATGTGGACCTCCTTGGCCGCCAGTTTGGCTGCTATATCAATAGTGATCTGGGGACTGATGGTACTGCAGTCGATCAGGAGACTGCCCGGCTGCACTCCCTCCAATACGCCTTGGGGCCCCAGCACAACCGCTTCTACGTCGGGGGTATCGCTCACACAAGTGATGACGATCGGACATTCCTGGGCAATGGCTGCGGGGGAAGAGGCGGCCTGTGCACCTTGGGCCACCAAGGGTTCGGTGCGCGAAGCTGTCCGATTCCAGACCTGTACGTCAAAACCGTGCTTGAGCAGGTTGGCGGCCATACCGCGGCCCATGATGCCCAAGCCAATAAACCCTACCTTCTCGGCCATGCTGACTATCCTTGTAATTCTGCAGGAATTCCAACTATGGTTACCATCGTACACCGAAAAGGTGCACACCATGATTATGGCCCGTGGGCAAAGGCAGGCAAGCGGATAACGCCGGGTCCGAAGTACCCGGTCTACCAAGACGTTTCCGGTGCCAACAGGGTGGCTATGAGATCAGGGGTTCCGCCAGGATTGGGTCGTCCATGGAGTCCAGGTCATCCTGATCCTGGTCCTCTTCCAGCAGATCGAAAACGAAGCGACCTTCCAGCGAATCATCCTCTTCCAATACGGTCCGGAAATCCACCTGAATCGTTTCACCGTCCGAAAATTCATCCATCAGCAACGCGTCGCTCAGAGGATCCTGCAATTGCTCCTGAATGATACGACGCAGGGGACGTACACCGTAATCCCGGCTGTAGCCGCGGGAAGCCAATTCGTCCCGGGCCAGATCGGTCAGGACCAGTTTGATATCCCGTTCGGCCAACTGGCCCCTGAGCACACGCAGTTCCAGTTCTACAATCGACCTGATTTCATCTCGGGTCAGGTTGCGGAATACTTGAACACCATCGAGACGATTGATAAATTCGGGACGAAACTCCTTCTTGACCTGCTCCATCACCTGGGCACGCATGGTCGTGTATTCGCGCTCCTGCAGGGCTTCTTCATCTCCGGTCAACTCAAAACCCAGCCGGTTGCTGCCTGATATCAGATTGGCCGCCACATTGCCCGTCATGATGATGATGGCATTGCGGAAAGTTACATTCCGTCCCTTGGCGTCGGTAAGGGTACCGTCCTCCATAATCTGTAGCAGGACATTGAAGACTTCATAGTGAGCCTTTTCAATCTCGTCCAGCAATACGACACTGAAAGGTCGGCGCCGAATCGCTTCGGATAATTGGCCCCCTTCCCCATAGCCCACATAACCGGGCGGGGAGCCGATGAGGCGGCTAACTGTATGCCGCTCCATATATTCACTCATGTCCAGCCGTATCAGGTTATCCTCGCTGCCGAACATATACTCCGCCAAGCGTTGCGCCAGATAGGTCTTGCCGGTGCCTGTGGGTCCCAGAAACAGAAAGGTACCAATGGGGCGTTTGGGATCCTTCAACCCCGTCCGGGCCCGGCGAATGGCGCGACAGATGAAGGCAATGGGATCATCCTGACCCACAATCTGTTGTTTGAGATGAGTTTCCATCTCCAGCAGTCGGGTCTTTTCCTCCCCGGCAATGCGACTGACCGGAATGCCCGTAGTCATGGCTACCACTTCGGCTATGTCGGCGGCGGTCACCTGAGGCAGATTGGACACTTCGTTGCGGCTGGCCTTGACTTCCTCCAACCGGTTCTTGAGTTCAGTTTCCCGGTATTGCAGTTCAAACGCATCGTCGAACTGCTCCATGGCCAAGGCTTCTTCCCGGCGCTTCTGTACTTCCTTGAGTCGCTTGTACGTCTTCTGCAGTGAGCCGGACGACGACCTGTACATGCGTACGCGGCTACCGGCTTCGTCAATCAGATCAATCGCCTTGTCGGGCAGGAAGCGGTCATGCATATACCGCACCGCCAGACGCGCCGCCGAGGTCAAGGCATCATCGGTAATTACCAGGCGATGATGATCTTCATAACAGTTCTTGAGACCTTGCAGAATGGCGATAGTCTCGTCTACGGTGGGCTCTTCCACCTTCACCATCTGAAAGCGTCGATCCAGGGCCGCGTCTTCTTCAATGTACTGTTTGTATTCATCATACGTAGTAGCCCCGATGACCTGAAGCTGTCCCCGGGCCAAGGCCGGCTTGAGAATATTGGCGGCATCCACACTGCCGCCGGCAGCTCCGGCACCCACCAGCATATGCATTTCATCAATGAACAGGATGGCCGACACGCGGGTCAGTTCCTGGATGACCTTCTTGAGCCGATCCTCAAACTGGCCGCGATACATGGTGCCAGCCACCAGGCTACCCACGTCCAGCATAATGACCCGCTTTTCCAACAGCGTTTCTGGTACATTCCCTTCCACGATGCGTTGGGCCAAGCCTTCGACAATGGCCGTCTTGCCGACACCAGGGTCACCTACCAGCGCCGGATTGTTCTTGGTCCGCCGATTCAGGATCTGAATGACCCGTTCGATCTCCGTGTTCCGACCCACCAACGGATCCAACTTGCCCTCGACCGCAGCGGCCGTGAGATCAAAGCCCAACTGGTCTGTAAGTGGCGTCTTGCTGTCCGCCTCTTTGCCCTTGGCCGAAGCGGGTGTCTGCGCCAGGACACTTTGGACCTGGGATTTGAGATCTTCAATCTTGATCCCCAGATCGACCAATACGCGTACGGCTACACTATCGGTTTCGCTGATTAACCCCAGCAACAGGTGGGCCACGCGGATTTTGGGATGGTTCAGGCCCTTGGCCTGAGTGAAAGCATGTTCCAGTACAGTCCGCACGCGGGGCGCCAGCTTGGGTTTGCCACTGGGGGGACGCTCCCCGCGCCCGACCTTGTGTTCGACGGCGCGGATCACCTGCTTCGGTTCCACACCCAGCTTGCGCAAGACCTGAACTGCCGTCCCCTTTTCCACCCGTACCAGACCGAGCAAGAAGTGTTCTGTGCCGACATAGGCATGATTCAGACGCACAGCCTCTTCATGTGCCAGGGACATGACACGACGGGCATTGGTGCTGAAGAATTTGAAGGGATCGTTTCTCCGTTCAGCCATCGTAAGCATCCTTGATGTTGGTCGTCCGTATCACCTTACGGACTGCAGGAATTCATACGTCCTTCCGTCATAAGGGCTCATTGAGCCGAAAACGTTGCATGCAACCATACATTCACAACGATAACTCAACACCGTATGGGAAAGTCTGGTCACACAAGGAGGGCCCGTACCCATGACTGCCAAAGCAATCGTTCCTACCTATTTCTATATAAGGTAATGGCCTTCTTGTGTGTGAATTCTTGCCAGAATCCTACTATGACATTGTACGAGGGTACTGATTCTTTGTCAATGGTGTACAACAGGCAGTCAGGCTAACAATCCGGCGCTGAGCCCCGGCTGTGCGTCTCCCCCAGCTGTTGGTATCAGCCGTCAACATCCTGGCGAGAGTCCCATGAGGAGACAGGATTGTAGCTTGAATCCTGAGCTTCCGATGTCTCCGTCCCTTCCTCTGGATTTTCCTCTTTGAGGGAGAGACCTATGCGGCGCCGTTCTGGATCCACGAAAAGAATGCGAGCGCGGTGCCTTTCGCCGATTGCCACCACTTCATCAACCTTGGTCGCACCTGCCACATGCACTTCATTGTGGTAAATCAGGCCTTCCACCGACTCGTTGGCCAGTTGCGCCAAGGCTCCCTGGGGAATAAAGCGGGTTACCGTGACATCCACCCAGTTCCCTACCGGGTAACGGCCCACCAACTTCTCCCAGGGGTTGGGAAGCATCTGCCGCAGGCTTAATCCAATGTGCTGGCGTTCCTGGTCCAGGGATATTACCTTGACTTTGACAGGATCCCCGACGTGAAGAACATTCGACGGATGATTTACCTTGGACCAGCTCAATTCACTGATGTGGATGAGGCCGGCAGCACCTTCTATATCCACAAACGCACCATACCGCACTAGGCGCGTGACCACGGCTTCGCACACATCCCCTATGGCTAACTCCGCCATCACCTCATTGCCACGTTGGTGATACCTGGAGCGCAGAGCTTTTTTTTCGGAAAGGATCAGGGGGTAACCAGGATTGGTGAGGTCCAGGCTAACAATCTTGGCCTCTACTACCTCACCCACCTTGTAGGCCTGGTGGACTTGCTCCGTCCGCTCATCACTCATTTCACTGAGATAGATCCTGCCCTTGCCCTGCTGGTCGGGCAACTGCACCAGAGCCCCCCATGCCGTTGCCTGGACGACGGTGGCCCGGACTATGTCCCCCTCCCGGTACTTGCCTACCGCAGTATCCCAGGGGTTGGGATGGAGCTGGCGCAGGCTTAGACCGATATGCTGGCGCTCCTGGTCCACAACAATGATCTTGACCTGAATCAGATCCCCCACATTCAGGATTTCAGACGGATGGTCCACGATGGACCAGCTGAGTTCACTGATGTGTATAAGGCCATCCAGTTCCCCAATATTGACGAATACGCCAAACTGGGCCACACTGGAGACCACGCCTTCCCGGATCTCTCCCACCTCTAGGGCAGAAAGGATCATCTCCTTGTCCCGAGGGTCCTCAGCCCGCAACGCCTCTTTCTCAGAGAGAATTAATTGGCGTGTCGTATTGTCCATGTCAATGACCAAGACAGGCAGCGTTTCCCCCAACATAGGATCGAAGCGCTTAGTGGGATCGGTAGTGTTGGCCATACGCTTGAGACTGCCCAGGCTCAGATGACTGGTGGGGATGAAACCCCGATACTGGCCCAAGACCGCAAGCACACCGCCCCGGTTGGCATTCACAACCGTGCATGCCACCACCTGTTTTCTGGCCTGGAGTTCCTCCGGACCCAAGGGAAGGGCATCTGTTGTATCGGCTGGCTGGGGACTGGCAGCGACGGCTCGTGGACTTGGAGGAGTGGCCGTCACACTGGCTGAACCGGGTTCCCACTCCATATGAACTTGCTTGAGGGACAAGCCCATACGTCGCTGTTCCGGTTCGAGGCTGATGATACGAACCTCCACTTCCTCATCCACGGTGACAAACTCTTCCACAGCATGCACCGGATCCGGACTCATTTCACTGATGTGGATCAAACCCACCACTTCTTCCTCTTCCAGGCGAGCAAAGGCACCCCATTTTTCCACCCGTGTAATAGTGGCCCAGGCCAGATCGCCCTCCTGATAACGCTGGGGCAAGGTTTCCCAGGGATTTGGACGCAGTTGTCGCAAACTCAGTCCAATGCGTTGCTGTTCCTTGTCCACCCAGATGATTTTGACACGGACTCGTTCCCCTACGCTCAGGATCTCGGACGGATGATTGACCATGGACCAGCTCAACTCGCTGACATGGATCAGCCCATCTATATCCCCGACATTTACAATAGCGCCAAACCCGGTCAGACTGGCCACTATACCTTCCAGTTCTGCCCCAATCTCCAGGTTCTCCAATACGTGGGCAAGATCCTGGCTTCGTTCTGCCCGTTCGGCTGCCTTTTCGGAAAGAATCAACTGATTGTGACGGGGCTCCTGATCGATGACCTTGGCCTTTACCGTCTTGCCCACCATAAGGGCAAAGCGGTCTTCCAGACTGCTCGTCTGCTCCAGTAGCATCTGGTTTGCGACGCCCAGATGGCTCGCGGGGATGAAGCCCTGCATGGATCCTATGCCCACCAGCAGACCACCCTGGTTGTAGCCCACTACATCCCCTGAGACAATGGCTTGTGTCGCCAGTAAGTCCTCCGCTGTCTGCCATTCTGTATTCTCGGCCGGACCCACATTATCTTCCTGGAGTACCGTTACCGCAGGGCGCCTCCACGCTGGATCCGCTTGCTTGAGAGACAACCCCAGTCTGCGCCGTTCGGGATCAAGGGAAAGGATTCTGACCTGCACTTCATCTCCTACCACAACCATGTCTTCCGGAAATTCAATATCGTCCTGACTCAGTTCGCTGATGTGAATCAGGCCTTCTACCGGATGGGTCTGCAATTGGGCAAAGGCGCCGTACTCTTCAATGCGGGTAATTTGGCACCAGACCAAATCACCTGGACGGTGGTTCTGCATCAGAGTTTCCCAGGGATTGGGTTGCAATTGGCGCAGACTGAGTGCTACCCGCTGGCGCTCCTGATCCTTCCACAGAACCTTGACCCTAACCTCATCCCCCACCTGGAGGATTTCTGCGGGATGACTGACTTTGGACCAGCTCAATTCGCTGACGTGGATGAGACCCTTCGTACCCCCTAAATCCACGATGGCCCCAAATGGGGCCAGTCCCGTGACAGCTCCAGTCTGGACATCCCCTTCAGTCAGACCATGCCACAAGTGATCTTCAGGGCCGGGACGAATTGTGTCCTGTGCTTCCCATTCCGAGAGAATGAGACGGTTGCGACTGCGGTCTACATCCACAACGCGAACCCGCAACGCCAAGCCTACCAAGGCGGCAAAACGTTCCGCTGATTGATCTTCCCAGTCCATTTTGGCCTGGCTGGCGCTGCTGAGTTGGCTCGCAGGCAGGAAGCCCCGGACCTGTCCCAAAGCAACCAGCAGGCCGCCCCGATTGAAATCCTCTACTAAGCCCGACAGCACACGTTGTTCTGCCCACGCCTCTTCCACCTCGTTCCAGGCCCTGGTTTCGGCAGACTGGGATCTGCGTAGGTGGTGGACAGACCGGTTGGGGTGTTGCTCATGCCACATTGGTAAATTCTTTCCATTCTGATAAGTATTATGTCAATCTAATATGGTAGACGCAAGGCGTCTATTGTCCGGTCATGCCGGACAGAGGCCAAAGAATAGCCAGGGACATTGGCTCTGTTAAGTCAAAGGGAAGTCCTCCTTGCGATTCGAAGGTCAAGTCCCCCAAAACACAGCAGCCCCGTTTGCACGGGGCTGCAGGCAAAGACTGGCAAAAGGAGGCGTACTCTTTGGGAAGCAGGAATAGCTTCCCACATTCGGGATGCATGGGTGTCCTGCATGTGGAATACCGGCTTCAGCCCATACTGCTCCGCAAAGTTCGAACTAGCCTGACATTGCGAGAACCGGAGTTATCCTGCTTTCTCATCCTCCGTATCCACCGTGTCAGTGGCTTCTGCTGAGGCCTCGGCTTCGGTCTTGACCTCCGCTGCGGCTACGACTTCCGCTTCTTCTTCGTCCTCTTCCTCCGGCGCCAGATCCCAATCCAGATCGGTCTGTTTGATGGACAGACCCATGCGCCGCCGCTCCGTGTCCAGGCGGATGATCTTCACTTCGTATTCTTCCCCGACCGTCACCGCATCGGACGCATTCGCCACATGCTCCCGGCTCATCTCACTGATGTGAATCAGCCCTTCCACCGGTTCATTGGCCAAACGGGCAAAGGCCCCGAATTCCTTAATCCGGGTGATCGTGGCCCGCACCAAATCACCCACCTTGTAGCGATCGGCCAGCGTGTCCCAGGGCCGCGGCTGCAACTGGCGCAGACTCAGGCCGATCCGCTTGCGTTCCTTGTCGACCGAGATGATCTTGACAGTGACCTGTTCCCCCATCGTCAACACTTCCGAGGGATGATTGACCATGGACCAGCTCAATTCACTGACGTGGATGAGGCCGTCGGCACCTCCAATGTTCACGAAGGCCCCGAATTCCGCCAGACTGGACACCACCCCTTCCCGGGTTTCGCCCACCTCCAGCTCTTCCAGGATGGCTTCCTTGGCCTGGTTGCTCAACTCGCGCATGGCTTCCTTTTCCGACAGGATCAGGCGATTGCGCCGCCGCTCAATGTCAATCACCTTGACCTGCAGCGTCATGTTCACCAAGGGGGCGAAACGCTCCGCCTGGCTCCCTTCCTTGTCCTGTAGCATCTGGCTTTCCAGACTCAGGTGACTGGCCGGGATGAAGCCTCGAATCAACCCCATCGCCAACAGTACGCCTCCCCGGTTGTAGTCCACCACCTTGCCCGATACGATTGACTTGTCTTCCAGCAACTGCTCAGCCCGCAACCAGTCTTTCTCCTGTTGTGCCCGGATGATACTGATACGTGGCTGTCCGTTATCGTCCGTGCGGAAGATGAAGACTTCAATGGTCTGGCCTTCCTCAATCTGGTCGTAGGAATCCCCCAACCGTTCGATCTCGCGTCCCTCGATCTCGCCTTCGTACTTGGCGCCAATGTCCAGAATCAGGCTGCGGGCATTCTTTTTCTGCACCGTACCGGTGACCACGGTATCGGGTCTCAGGGCCGTGATATCGTACTGTTCGCTCCAGGCCAGTTCTTCCATCAGATGCGGTTCTTGGGCATCGTCAGTTGGGCTGACATCCTCCGCCACAGGTTCCACAGCGGGAGCTACAATCTCGCCGTCCGTATCTGCCTGCATCCGGAACAGGGATGACCAGCGCAAAAGCGTAGGGGTATGGGAATACAACATACGTATGGGGATAACTCCTATATATGGGACTTGAGAGTCATGAATAAGGGGTAAATAATACAACAGTTACCAAAGCCGGTTACAGAGTGCCTGTGACGGACCCTGTTTCCTGCCTCCAGCCGTCGGGCTTTAGGTCTCACGAACAAGGGCAATGACCTCAATTTCGATCAGGGCCTGTAAAGGCAAGGCACTCACGCCGATCGTGGACCGGGCAGGCGGCGAATCGCCTATGATTTCGCCGTATACCTCATTGACTTGGGGAAAGGCCGCGATGTCCGTGATGAATATGGTGGTCTTGACCACATCGGCCAGAGAACTACCGGCATCCTGCAGGATGGTCTGCAGATTCAGCAGGGCCTGGCGAGCCTGTGCTTCCAAGCCTTCCACCAATTGCCCCGTGGCGGGATTGATGCCTACCTGGCCCGATACAAATACAAAATCGCCAGCCCTAATGGCATGGGCATAAGGCCCGGCCGGAACCGGTGCCTCAAGGCTATAGACAGACACTCGCTCCATGAAGAGCTAACCCCTCCCTCTCAGACAAACCAAACGCCAGGGAACACACCATCCCCTGGCGACAGACGCGCAGGAACGCGGCAGATTCTCACCAACGCAGGAAGAGTAGCACAGACTGCCAAACACTTGCAACTTAGTAAGGAGAAAGCCTCACCGGCCTGTGGGTTACAAGGGAGCTGGCCTTACCGCATCCAGTTGGCCAACTTTCTTCAGTTCCGGTGCCAGTAAGGCTACAAGACCCACAACCAGCATGGAGCCGACGCCACCGCTCACAACTGACACCACAGGACCAAAGTAATTGGCCACGAGCCCGGATTCGAACCCGCCCAATTCATTGGAGGCACTCACAAATATCGAGGTCACGGCAGATACCCGGCCGCGCATTTCGTTGGGTGTGAGCAGTTGCTGCAAGGTACCTCGCACAACCATGGATACATTGTCAAAAGCACCCGTCAGGAACAGCATGGCAAAGGAAAGTGGGAACAGAGCGGAGACGCCAAACACGATGGTCACGGCCCCAAAGCCCGCAACATTGGCCAGCAGGGCTGGTCCTGCCCGCTTCATGGGCGGTAGTACCAGGAGCAGAACGGACATGCTTACCGCGCCGACAGCAGGGGCTGCCCGGAGCCAGCCGAAGCCCTGGGGTCCCACCTGGAGAATGTCAGTGGCGAAAATAGGCAGCAGGTACACGGCACCCCCAAACAGCACTGCAAATAGATCCAGCGTAATCATGGCCAGCACAATGCGGGTGCGGAACACAAACCGGATCCCGGCCAGGAAGCTATCCAGGGTAAGACCCGTCGGTACCGGAGCCTGTTGCCGGAAAGGCAGGAACCTCAGCAACACCAGAAACAGGGCGGAGGAAGCGGCAGCAATCCAGTAGGACCACTGCACATTGAAATTGATGACCAGTCCGCCCAGGGCCGGTCCTGCCACCGACGAGAAATGCATCATGCCGGTAGTCCAGGTCACGGCATTGGGAAAGGCGGTCTTCGACACCAGCATCGGCATCAGGGCAACTCGTGCCGGCCGCCCTGCCATCATGGCGGCGCCATCCAGAAACAGAAGAAGATAAATCACACTGATGGGGGCCTGCTGCCAGGACGCCAGGGCCAGCCCGATGGAAGTCAGGGTCATGCCTCCCAGG
Source organism: Anaerolineales bacterium (assembly GCA_034422235.1). Taxonomy (GTDB): domain Bacteria; phylum Chloroflexota; class Anaerolineae; order Caldilineales; family Caldilineaceae; genus Bin34. The sequence continues at coordinate 253,851 of DAOUJU010000024.1, forward strand.
GAAATCATGACGAGCCGCACCCGATCAAATCGATCTCCCAGATAACCAGCTGGCAGGGCGAAGATCATGGCGGGCAGCGCCATGACCAGGCCAGAGATTCCCAGGGCCAACGCTTCACCCGTCTGCTGGTAGATATCCCAGCCAATGGCGGTGGCCTGAATACGGGTGCCCAGCATGGACACCAGCCAGCCGATCACATAGAACTGATAGGCTGGCTCGCGCCAGGCAAGAAATGGATCATGACGGTCCGCAGACCGGGATTTGATCATATAGTGGGGGGAAGGGAACTCTCAGGCAGTGGGCAGCCAGACGGCCATGGTGCCAGGCTGACGATGGGCCCAGAGATGATAAGGGATCAGGGTGGCCGACGACGTCCCGTTTGCGGCAGAGATCATGACTGCATCGCCGGGTAGGGAAGCGGCAGCTTCCGTTTGCCACTGGCTCTGGGGTAAAAGCCGCAGATCAGAAACAGATGTAGCGTTATCCACTTCCTCAGCACAATAAACAAGGGGCCCACGCATCAAGGCAACCTTACCACGATTGTCTGTTACCTCAGGTCGGCACCAGACCTGGCGTACCGGCATAGGCCAGTGGAGAGAAATGACATCACCTTGCGTCCAGGTACGTTCCAGCCATAGGAAACCCTCTTCTTCCCGCGCAGAAATCGGCTGACCATTCACCTCCACCTGCCAGGATACGTTCATCGAATCCTCATAGGTGTAGAGATTACCCGGGGCCGGGGCAGACAACCAGCCGGGAATCCGAAGGGCCAGCGCGAATCGGGCAGGATTCGCCAGATTGAGGGTCAGTTGCACTGCCCCCTGCCAGGGATAGTCCGTTTCCTGGCGGAGGGAAACCTGGCTCGAAACGCCGGGCACTTCACAGACGGCTTCACTCCCTATATACAGATTGACATAGAGACAGCCCTCCCGGGTAGCGTAAATCCAACCCGGGAGAGCGGGCAGGAAACGCACGAGATTGGAGGGACAGCAGGAACAGTCAAACCAGGGCTGTCGTCGGTGACTGCCCTGATTGAAGGCCCACTGCGCATCACTGGACAATGGATTGGGATAGAAGAACTCGTCGCCGCTGTCGCTTATGCCTGCCAGGACACAGTTGTACAGGGAGAGTTCCAGGATATCCATATAAGCTGCCTGTCCCTGCCGCAGAAACATACGGTGATTCCAGTAGACATTGGCAATGGCAGCACAAGTTTCGGCATAGGCCGTGGCATTGGGGAGTTCATAGGCATCCCCGAAGGCCTCCCCCTCATGGCGGGCCCCAATTCCACCATGGAGATAGAGTTTGCGCAACACTACATCGTCCCAGATCCGGTCCACGGCCGCCAGCCAGGCAGGTTCATCCTTCAGCATGGCCACATCCACCATCCCCGCATACATGTAGCCTGCCCTTACGGCATGGCCTACCGCCTCGGACTGTTCCACCACCGGCGCGTGGTCCTGCAGGTATCCCGGGTTACCAAACCGGATCACGTGCTGGCGCTCTTCATGACGACCGCGCTGATCCAGAAAGAAATGAGCCAGATCCAGATACTTTGATTCTCCCGTGACCTGGTACAGCTTCACCAGCCCCAACTCAATCTCCTGATGGCCGGGGACATCATGGATACCCTCAGGACCGAAAACTGAGGCAATCAGATCGGCATTGCGCACAGCAATATCCAGAAATGTATTTTTGCCGGTGGCCTGATGATGGGCCACCGCCGCCTCGTACATGTGGCCAACGTTATACAGTTCATGGTTTACGGCCAGGTTCGACCAGCGGGTGAGACCTTCCTCTTCTGCGGACACGGCGGTGGGATCTATGGTACGCGCCGTATAGAGATACCCATCCTCTTCCTGGGCTGCCCCGATACGTTCTATCAGATCATCCACGAAGGCTTCCAGGTCCGGATCCTCCACCAAAGCCAGGGTGTAGGCGGCCCCTTCCAGGATCTTGAACACGTCGGAATCATTAAAGAAAATCCCTTCATGGGCACCATCCAGGCGCCCGGCTGCCTTGTCAAAATTGGTCAGACGTCCTGTCTCCTCGCACTTCTGGAAACAATAGGGCAAGGTGACCTTGCGATTCGTGGCCAGACGCGGTTGCCAGAACCTGTCGGTGATGGACACATCCGTAAAGGAAACGGGCGTAATGGGATAACCCATGGTGGTATTCATGCCAAAAACCTCTTCATTATTGGGGAATGGCTACGGCGCGTCCAGACTGCATGCTACGGGTCACGGCCTCCGTAAATTCCATGTATCTCACCCCCGTGGCAAAGTCAGTGTGCGTAATTTGCTCCTGGCCCCGGATAGCATTCACGAATTCCTCTTCTACACGCCAGCCACCCTTCTCCGCCTCCGGAATGGGGATAACGGCCAGTTCGCTGTCGGACCTTTGCCCGCCATAGAGCGTGCCATCGCAATACTGCAGTGTGCCTTCAGAGCCGTAAATGGTCGCGGTGGGAGAACCGGACAAACCCATGACCGCTGAAATCTGCATATGCAGAGACGCCCCACAAACGAGATCGCCCAGAATCTCGATGTGGTCGGGGATTCGGATCGACTGCACGTAGCCCGTTTCCTCATTCAGGCGCTGCCGTACATGGACCTTGCCCAGGGCCATTACGGATGTGGCTTCCCCCACCCAACGTAGAAGGGCTTCATACCAGATGCCCATGGTCATGATATTGAAACCACTGCGCGCCATGTCATAACGCCAGTGCAGTGGACCTTCCCGATCCAGCCACATACCCCCCACTTGCATATCCACGGCCAGCGGCTCCCCCAGCCAGCCGTTGGTCACCAGCCGCTGGATAGTCTTGTCCACCCCCAAGGTCATGGGAGAGGGCACAATCTGCGCCACCAAGTGAGGATTACGCTGGGCCGTGCGGTACATCTCACGGGCTTCCGCTGCGTTCATGGCCATGCGGGCTTCACACATGACGTGCTTACCCGCCTCCAAGGCCCTGACCGTAGCCGAACAGTGCAGATAAGGCCATGTGCCAATCACCACCGCATCCAGGTCGGAGTTCTCTACAATTTCGTGCCAGTGCGAGGCGACCGTGGCAATCCCAAAGGCATCCGCCACCCGCTGCCCGGATTCCCGGGAACGGTTGGCCACCACCACGATTTCAACATTCGGTTGGGCCAGGAGACCCGGAATATGGCGGTCACGGGTGTTGGCCCCGGCACCGATAACTCCTACACGGATGGTCTGATCGCTCATGATCCCACCTTTTGCCTATCTTGCTGTTCCACTGTTGACCCGCCAATCTGCTATGGACGTTTGTTACGTCAGAGCACAATGGGCATCGTGCGTGCGGGTCGGTTATTCATTGTAGGGTTGAGCAGCGAAAAAGAGATCATATCCCGTTGTACACCGCGCTCCCTGTTTCTGATTGTCCTCTGCAAGTATCAGTTCAGCGTACCCGTCACTACGGTTACAGAATGGGGTTCCAATTCAAGATGACTGCCACTGGATCCCGGCTGTCTTGAGACCGACACGTTTTCCGGTTCCTCCAAAGTATTCTCCGCCTTGATATCCGGTCCGTTGACGATCTGAACCTGCTCAAGCTGCAGATTGCATCCGGGCGCATACAGCTCCACGGTGGAACCTTGCAAGCTGCGATTGACGATAAACAGGGCCAGTTGCTGCCCCTGCAAACTTCCCGCTACATCCAGCACGCGCACACCCTGATGGGAGCTCCCATCGAAGGTGTCACCTTCCCAATACAGGTCCAGAGAATCTCCTCGCGCCCACTGGCTGTAGAGTTGAAACGGGAAGAAAATGGACTGGCGTACCAAGCCTTCCGGGCTGGTCAGAATAGGGGCAATCACATTCACAATCTGCGCGATGTTGGCCATCTTGACCGTATCGGCATGCCGCAGGAAAGCATTCATCTGCAGGGCCACGACCAGGGCATCTTCCAGGTTGTAATGCTCTTCCAATTGTTCATCGCGATACGCCCGGTACCAGACATTCCACTCATCTACCGCCAGGGGAATGCGGGGCAGGCTATGGGCCAGGCACAAGCCATGCATCAGCCCGGCGTATCCCGCCAGTCGATCCTCAATGAGTTCCGACAGGGCCATATAACCGGCAAAATCGTTGTCCCGATTGCCGACATACCAGTGGATGGCCATGTAATCAAGCAGGGTGGGAGCCTCTTCCACCAGCAGTTGCGCCCGTTCCACGAAATCCGTGCCCCAGTGGCAGGTCGCGGAGGCCAGCAACCGGATCTCGGGATCCACCCACTTCATCGACTTGCCAAATTCCTTGAAGGCCCGGGCATATTCCTGAGGGGTCTTGGCGCCAATTTGCCATTCGCCATCGACCTCATTGCCGATTCCCCAGTACTTGACCTCATGAGGCCGTTCCCAACCATGGGCCCGACGCAGGTTGGCCTGCGCGGTGTTGTCCTTGCCATTGCAATATTCGACCCAATCCCGCGCTTCCCGAATGTCACCGTCACCACAGTTCACGACAAGGTAGGGCTCAGTACTAATGCTGCGACAGAATTCCACGAACTCGTTGGTGCCGAAGGTATTGGGATCCACGGCGTGCCAAGCCAGATCATACTGGGGTCGCCGCTCCTCCCGCGGACCCACGCCATCGCGCCAACGGTAGCCAGACACGAAATTACCCCCGGGATAGCGCATGATGGGCATGCGCAGTTCCATCAGGGCCTGCCGCACATCACTGCGCAAGCCGTTGGCGTCAGCCAAGGGGGAATCCGGATCATAAATTCCACCATAAATGCAACGGCCCAGATGCTCGGCGAAGCCCCCAAATAGATGGGGATGAATGGCATCTATCCTGCGTTGGGGATCGATATGGATTCGATTCATCAGATAATTTCCTCTTGCTCAGGCAGATTTACGACGTCTTGGGCCGTTCATGAGGATGCAGATCCGCATGGGGATTGAGCCAGGAACCCTCAGGGGCTGGAACCTCGCCCTGCAGCAGAGGATCCTGGGTGCGTTCCATCCAGGCATCCAGTCTCTGCCGCATATCCACCAGTCTCCCCAAGGCCGCTGGATCCGCGGCCAGATTGTTTGTTTCGTGCGGGTCCCACATCAGGTCGTACAGCTGTTCCTTGGCACGTGGGCGCGTCTGCAGACCCATACTCAGCATTACGTCCTTGCTGATGCTGGCATCTATGTTGGCCATGGGCGGCGCGTCTTCCTGGTCGTAGCGGCGTACGTACTTGTAACGTTGCGTGCGTACTGCCCGTTTGGGTTCATGGGCAGCATGGTAGGTGACTTCGGCAAAGACATGATCGTTGACTTCCTCACGGGTGCCGTCCACCAGAGGTACCAGACTTGCGCCCTCCAGCCAATCCGGTGGATCTAGGCCAAGGCAATCACACAGTGTCGGGAAGATGTCAATGTGAGAAACGAGACCATCAACGGTCTTGCCACCTGTGAAACCGGGACCGCGCATGATGAGCAGGATGCCCATCCCGTGATCGGTCAAGTTGCATTTCATTAGCGGAAATGCCAGACCGTGGTCGGTTGTCGCAATGACCAGGGTGTTTTCTGCCAGACCCGTCTCATCCAGTGCCTGGAGGATACGTCCATAATGGGTATCCAGTTGACGTACCATCGTGGCGTAGGCCGCCATGTCCTGTCTGGTCTCGGGCAAATCCGGCAGGGGTAAAGGCGGAGCCAGATAGGCAGGATTGATATCCGGGTCCGGATCTGGAAAACGGCGATGGGTTTCAAAATAGCCGATGCTGGCAAAGAAGGGCTGCTCGTGGGTTTGCCGAATGAACTCCACCGCCGCATCAGTGATCCTGGTTGTAGCCTCAGCTCTATCCCATGAGGTCAGGGGAGTACGCTGGTCATAGCCCAGCAACTCCTGGTTCGTGTGCAGGTGAGAAACGCCAAACAGGGCGGTATGGTAACCTGCCGACTTCAGGGTATGGCAGAGATGTTTGTGCGTATCCCGCAGATTGAATCCACGGTTGGTCAACCCCAATTGCCCACAGCTATGTGGACTGCTACCCGTCAATAGGGCGGCACGGCTAGGGGAACAGGTAGGTGCCGCACAGAAAGCCTTGCGAAACAGAACCCCTTCTTCCGCCAACCGCTGTAAATGGGGTGTGGGGAGTCGATGGCCGTAGGGACTTATATAGCGCCCCGTATCATGGGAATGAAGATAAATGATATTGGGACGGGGCATACACAGCTACTCCTTGGTTATGGAAAGTTTCCATCGGCGGCCATGGCTTCTCTAGCCAACTCCCACCGAATTTCGGTGGCCAACGACCTGTGAACATGAAAAAACAAGAACCTAAATGGGCGGTACTGGAGCCCAGATAAACAAAACCCCTTCCCCAAGTGGAAATTAGTCGGATGGGATACTGTGGATATCACCCTAGTAACAGGTTTCCATTATAGCCCGAATAGGGTTAGGGCGAATGAGAGCAGGAACTGTTCCTAGTAGGGTGGAATCCTCGCTTCTATTGCACCAAGGATTCCAATACATGGCTAGATTTCCTAAAAACACTCTAGAGCCGTATGGGAAGGGATCTTGAAGTCTCAAGATGAAGGAAAAACTTACACATGACAAATCACCGGACCATTGACCTTACATCCCGACATTGATGCCACCTGAACCCTTGCTCCAGCTTGGTGGAAGCAACTGGATAACTGATGGAATATGACAGTGATATACGGTACTGAAGCAGCTAGACTTAACTGATCTGTACCTGCTGGAAGACGACATTGATCCAGACGAGGACTTAGGACTCTACCCATTCCCCAAAAGTGCGAACTGCACGGTCCATGACCTGCGGGACACGGAGGACGAACTACCAAACTTCGGGTGAGGACTTCAAGTTACTAGGAGCGAACTATGCAGAGGACTAACGGCGGGTACGACAGACTGGCGAACCACGATGCTAAGACAAACCGACATCGTCACTGTACGGTGTACTGGGTATGGCACACGGAAGGCGCACTGATCCATGGGAAAAGATCGCAATGTGTGATGTGACTGCCCTACTGCCTGTTACGCTTCCTTTTTTGTCTAGTGCGTTCAAGTAATATATCCATGATGTCAGTACCTTTGGAACGATTGCTTCTTGCCAGTTATTCGATCAACAGCCAGCACCCAAGTGTCTGCAAGGGTCCGCAGACAGCCTCAGGAGCTAGACGGGGAGTCTAGACGGATTTCGGCAACGTTTGCAGAGCCGCACTGAAGCCTAGCCGGGTGTAAGTCCTCCCAAGCAAGCACCATCCACCTGACAGAATTGGCCTGTTCCGACTGGGAAGCGGTATGTTACTTAGAGCAACCGTAATGGTATTGCAGCAACCTACAACTGCCCAGTCACAAAGTCGATCCCTAGGATATAAACTGAGCCATGTAGCACATTACTCCCAGCGTGACCAAAAAGACTGCCACAGAGGATCAGTGAAATACAGGAGTTGAAGATGCCAGAACAGGGGATAAGGAGCACATACTCGCAGTGCCCTTTCCAGATTCAAGTGTGGAGTAGTCAAAGTTGCTTGAGTGCTGGAACAGGATTTTTTTACGAACTGAATGACAACTGGTTTCTCATCACAAACTGGCACGTCCTCAGTGGAAGATCACCTTTTACCAAGGAACTGTTATCCTCGAATATACCTGAGTATTTCCAGGTGAAATATGCCTCTTATCTCAATGGAGGCCCTTCATTTACTACTGTGGCTCATCGAGTTGAAATCTACGATGGCAACCAACCAAGGTGGTACGAACATCCCGATTTGGGTTCTTTCTGTGACGTGATTGCTTTGCCTCTTGAGCGACCTCAGAGTTGTCCACCATTCATGCACAATGCGGCAAACAGGATTAGCTCAACGCCAATCCCGGTGCAGCCAGGCGTTACCGTCTTCATCATAGGTTTTCCGTTGGCGATCAGTGTAGGCATTGGATTGCCCCTATGGAAGTCAGGTTATATTGCATCAGAGCCGTACTACGATGTAACCATTGAAGGCCAAATGGCGAAGGTAGGCGGTCTACAGGGTGGGCTCACAATTCCCGCATTTTTTGTCGACTCTCTGACCCGTGCCGGAATGTCAGGTTCACCGGTATTTGCTTCGTTTACGGGTGCATGGGACTCTGCTAATCCCTATGGGCCTTTAGATTTTGAAGAGCCTAATTTTTGGAACCGAGAAGATGTGATCCTGTCAGGAACAGCAGTTGAATTCGTTGGTTGTTACAGCGGACGTGTGGGAGTCCAGCAAAATGAAGCAGCCCTCGGGCTGTGCTGGCGCAAAGACGTGCTCAAGCTTATTTGTTCCGCCAAGCAGATTGGCAAACACCCTCATATATAGCCCTAGGGTTGATTCTGGTATGCCGACAGCTGGGGGTTGCGGCAGGGAGGATTAATGTTAATGGGAAATAGTACTGATCCAGAAAGACAGAACCATCTTCGCATTCTGCTCAATGAGAGGGAGAAGATTGCTGGGGAAGCCACAGGAATTCCTGACAGTGCCGCAATCGGTGAATTTCTACAGGGGTCTGGTGGCGTTGTCGGTGTGACAGCCTCCATAGCGGTACAGCGAATTGGGGATGAAATTTTGTCTCGCCAACTGGGACCTCGCGAAGCTAGGCGAGTAGGACGAGTGATCACGCTTGCGGCATCAGAGATAGTCAAGCGCTGCGTTAGTGGTGAGAAAGTCCGTGACGACGGTTTCTTCACGGAACAAGCGCCAGGGTACTCCAATGCAGAGGAAGTCTGGGAGAGTGTGTTGCTAAAAAGTCAGCGAGAACCTGAAGAGAAGAAACTGCCCTACATGGCACATCTGTTGGAAAATCTGGCTTTCGACATTAGCATCAGCGTTGATATGGCACATCAGATAACAAAAGTGGCCGAGTTGTTGACCTATCGACAGCTATGCCTATTGAAGCTATCCGTAGTGAAAGACCGCTTCAATCTGCGCACAAATGATTATCGTAATCAACATTCATTTGGCAAAGACCTTTACCAGATTCTCTATGAATACCTTGACCTTTACGTCAGAGGATTCGTCAATTTCGGAGGCAAGGTAGTTTTCGGACCTACTGACATTAAACCCGGGAGTTCTACGGTGCAAGGTCTTGGTGCAGACACCTATAGTCTTATGCGTTTGGATTTGATCCCTGATAATGACTTAACATCCATAGCTGTACACTTGAAGTGAATTCCAAACATCTAGATTGACTGACCTGCTTCAGCCCCAGTTCACCCCATTGGACTTCTGAACCAAAGCGCTACTAAAACCATGCAAGACACCCAGATTAGTCGGCTCTCCAACTTTATCTGGATCGTCGCAGATGATGTCCTCCGTGACCTGTATGTCCGTGGCAAGTATCGCGACGTTATCCTACCCATGACGGTGATCCGCCGTTTGGACGCCGTGCTGGAACCAACCAAGCAAAAAGTGCTGCAAGAAAAACAGTGGCTGGACGAGGCCGGTATCACGGATCAAACCAGTGTACTGGAACAAGCCGCGAACCAAGCCTTCTACAACACATCCCCTTTCACGCTGCGGGACCTTACTTCCCGCGCATCCCAGCAACAGCTGCGTGACGATTTCATAACCTACCTCGATGGGTTCTCCCCCAATGTGCAGGACATCCTGGACAACTTCGAGTTCCGTCATCAGATAAACCGACTTTCCAACGGTGATGCACTGGCTCCCTTGATTGAGCGCTTTCTGTCACCCCAGATTAACTTCAGTCCTAAGCCTATCCTGAATGTCGATAGTTCTGTCCGGTTGCCCGGGCTGGATAACCATGCCATGGGCACTATCTTTGAGGAGTTGGTACGCCGTTTTAATGAGGACAACAATGAAGAGGCAGGAGAGCACTGGACACCCCGTGATGCCGTCGAACTGATGGCTCAGCTAGTGTTCCGGCCAGTGGTGAATGACATTCAGTCGGGCACGTATCTGCTGTACGACGGAGCCATTGGGACTGGGGGGATGCTTACCATCGCCGAGCACACCTTGCAGGACCTGGGACAACGGCGGAGCCAAGAAATCTCTACACACCTCTACGGCCAGGAGGTCAACTCGGAAACCTACGCTATCTGCAAGGCAGATCTGTTGCTCAAGGGTGAGAAAAGTGCCACCGCCAATGTCGTGGGTGGTCCCCAGTTTTCGACTCTATCCAACGACATGTTCCAATCCCATACCTTTGACTTCATGCTTAGTAATCCTCCATATGGCAAGAGCTGGAAGACAGATTGCGACCGTATGGGAGGCAAGTCCGGTATTACGGATCCCCGGTTCATCATCCAACACGGCGACGACCCAGAGTATTCTCTGATCACACGTACTAGCGATGGTCAGATGCTGTTTCTAGCCAATATGCTCAGCAAGATGAAACATGACACACCGTTGGGCAGTCGTATTGCTGAAGTGCATAACGGCAGCTCCCTGTTCACAGGTGATGCGGGTCAAGGGGAGAGCAACATCCGCCGCTGGATCCTGGAAAACGACTGGCTTGAAGTGATCGTAGCCCTACCTCTCAATATGTTTTACAACACAGGCATTGCCACCTATATCTGGGTGCTGAGCAACCGCAAACCAACCCATCGACAGGGCCATGTGCAACTGATTGATGCCACCCAGTGGTTTACGCCGCTGCGCAAGAATCTGGGTCAGAAGAACTGTGAACTGTCCCAGAACGACATCGAACGGATCTGTGACACCTTTCTGGCTTTCGAGGAAACCGAGGAGTCCAAAATCTTTCCGAATGCAGCTTTCGGCTATTGGAAAGTGACAGTGGAGCGCCCGCTGAAGGTGGAAGGAATAGATCCGGAACGTGTTTACAAGGCAACTGAAATCCGGGAACTCCGCAAGACGGCTAACCGTGCTGACGATGGCTTTCCCGTTATCCGTAAGATTCATCCAGCCAGTACGCAGCCCAACCCCTTACAGGGTCTTTTCGCTACCACAATCAGCGATAATCAAGCAGTGGTGGAATACGAGCCAGACACTGATCTGCGAGACGTGGAGCAAATTTCCCTGCTAGAGAATGGTGGCATCGAGGCTTTTCTGCGTCGCGAGGTCATGCCCTATACCCCTGATGCTTGGTATAAATACGACAGCATCAAGGTAGGCTATGAGATTAACTTCAATCGTTACTTCTACAAGCCGCAACCCATGCGTGACTTGGCGGAAATACAGGCTGACATCGTAGCACTGGAACGGGAAACGGAAGGACTCCTCTCCGACTTGATTGGTGCGTGATAGCGATCATATGTCTCTTGTACCAATCCGTTTTGAAACCTATAAGTGTTCAGGAATGCCCTGGATAGGTAAAGTGCCAGCACACTGGCACGTTGCACCCGGAAAAGAGGTGTACCGCCTCAAGAAGGTAAGCAATCTCGGGATGCAGGAGTCGACAGTACTTTCCTTGAGCTACGGCCAAATACGGGTCAAACCAGAGAATGCCCTACATGGATTGGTACCTGCATCATTTGAGACATACCAAGTAATCGCCCCTAGAGACATCGTATGCCGCCCTACAGATTTACAGAATGACCAGCACAGTCTAAGGTTTGGTATAAGCCATCACAAGGGTATTATCACTTCGGCATACCTTTGTTTGCGAGTAATGGACGGCGTCAAACCTGAGTATGGGCACCTTGTCCTTCATGCCTACGACCTAAAAAAGATTTTTTATGGACTGGGCTCAGGACTTAGGCAGAATCTGGATTGGTCCGATTTCAAGTATCTCCCCTGTCTAGTTCCACCACTTGATGAACAAGTGGCCATCATCCATTACCTCGAACACACCAACGACCGCATTGATCGCTACATCAGAGCCAAGGAACGGCTCATCACGTTGCTGGAGGAGCAACGGCAAGCGGTCATTCACCAAGCTGTTACCCGTGGGCTCGATCCAGATGCCCCACTCAAACCATCTGGAATCCCGTGGTTGGGGGGTATACCTAAGCATTGGACTTTTCCTCGACTACGTAATTTAGGTGAAGCGATAATCGGGTTGACTTACGGACCCCAAGATATCGTGGACTCGGAAGACGGGATGCTGGTTTTCCGTGCATCCAACATCCAAAACGGTCGAATTAGTTACGAAGACAGTGTTTACGTCCAATCCCAAGTTCCCGAACGCCTAATCACACAAGACGGGGATATACTCATTTGCTCCAGAAGTGGAAGTAGGGCATTAATCGGGAAAAGCATAAGAATCAACGCCGCCTCGTCGGGGAGAACGTTCGGGGTTTTCATGACCGTGTTCAGAAGCAAGTACAACAATTATCTACAGCACGTGTTCAATTCCATGCTGTTTAAAAACCAGTGTGCAGACGTTGTTACATCCACCATAAACCAACTGACACAGAGAATGCTTTACGTCATGAAGATCCCTTGGCCGTCGGCTACAGAACGGAAAGAGATTGCCGAATACCTTGACCAAACCACAGGGGTTATTGACAGAGCCATCGAAAACACCACTCAGGAAATCGATCTCATTGCCGAATACCGCAACCGCCTGATCGCCGATGTTGTCACCGGCCAACTGGATGTCCGTGAAGCAGCGGCGGCATTACCTTCAGAATCCCCGTAGCCTTGTTACCGTGCTGACGACCAAGCCATAGACATTACCATGCCAACTACTGACACTACTGAGCGTGGCCTGGAGCAACGCATTACGCATATGCTGACCGCTGCCAGTGAAGAGGGCACTATAGCCTGGCTACTCGGCAGTCCTGCCGACTATGACCGGGACTCCTGCGTTGATCTGGTGCAGCTGAAGGCCTTCCTGTCACAAACTCAACCCGAAACCGCGACCGCGCTGGCGCTAGCTGATGACAATCCCACCCGGCGGCAGTTCCTCACGCGCCTGAAGCGAGAAACCGGAAGCCGCGGCATCATTGATGTCCTGCGGAGAGGCATCCAACACCGGCAACACAACCTCACCTTCTTCTATGGCACACCTTCTCCTGGCAACGAGACGGCCGTGGAACGCTATACACAGAACCGTTTTTCTGTAACTCGCCAACTACGTTACAGCCGAGACCAGCGCGGATTGGCACTGGACCTGGTGTTATTCATCAATGGCTTGCCCCTGGCTACCTTCGAACTGAAGAACAATCTGACCAAACAGACGGTGAACGATGCCGTTGAGCAATATCGCCGTGACCGCAATCCGTGGGAAGACCTGTTCCGGCCGGGTCGCTGTGTGGTTCACTTTGCCGTGGATGAGCAGGAAGTGAGGTTTTGTACGCAACTGGCGGGTAAGGACTCGGTATTCCTGCCTTTCAACCGGGGCCATGATGGGGGTGCCGGCAATCCCGGCAATCCCAATGGGCTCAAGACGGATTATCTCTGGCAGGAGATCCTTACTCCCGCAAGCCTCACCGATATCATTGAGAACTATGCTCAGCGCGTGAGTAAAGCCCATATCTGGCCCCGCTACCACCAGCTGGACGTAGTACGCCGTCTGTTAGCGGATGCGGTGGCCCGCGGAGTCGGGCACAGCTATCTCATCCAGCATTCGGCCGGCAGTGGTAAATCCAACTCCATTGCCTGGCTGGCCCGACAGCTCATAGGGCTTGACAGAGAGAGTCTGCCAGTATTCGACTCCATCATCGTCGTGACAGATCGCGTCGTTCTGGACAACCAGATCAACGCCACTATTCGGCAATTCACCCAGGTCAGCGCCACCGTCGGGCATGCCGAGAGTTCCACAGATCTACGGCGCTTTATCACGGAAGGCAAGAAAATCATCATCTCGACGGTGCAGAAATTTCCTTTCATCCTGGATGCCATCAGTGCGGAACACCGCGGCCGTCACTTCGCCATCATTATCGATGAGGCCCATTCCAGTCAGGGGGGCCGTGCCGCGGCGGCCATGAATGTGTCTTTGGGCCGTGCCAGACATGACGAGGATGACGAGGATACCTATGAGGACCAAATCAACCGCATCATCGAAAGCCGGCGTCGTCTCGCCAATGCCAGCTATTTTGCCTTTACGGCCACCCCCAAGAACAAGACTCTTCAGCTATTCGGCACCCCTGATCCCCAGGGGGACAGTACCCGGCACTGGCCGTTTCACAGCTATACCATGAAACAGGCCATTGAAGAAGGCTTTATCCTGGATGTGCTGGGCCATTACACCACCGTCCACAGTTATTTCAACTTGGTCAAGAAAGTCAAGGACGATCCCGAGTTTGATGCCCGACGTGCCCAGCGCCGTCTGCGTTACTATGTGGAAGGACATCAATACGCCATTCACCGGAAGGCGGAGATCATGGTGGACCACTTCCATGATTCTGTATTCCGCCCCCGCAAGATCAAAGGGCGCGCCCGGGCGATGGTCGTCACTGATGGGGTCCTCAGGGCCATCGATTACTACCACACCATCCGGGAGTGCATAGCCCAGAGGGGATTGCCCTTTCAGGCTTTGGTAGCTTTTTCCGGGGAACGGGAATACCGGGGCAAGAACGTATCGGAAGCCACCTTGAATGGCTTTCCTTCCAATCAGATTCCCGCGCGCTTCCAAGAGGACAGATACCGCATTCTAGTCTGCGCCGACAAGTTTCAGACGGGATACGACGAGCCCCTGCTACATACCATGTATGTGGACAAAACCCTGGCGGGCATTAAGGCTGTGCAGACCCTGTCACGCCTCAACCGCGCCTATCCCGGCAAGACCGAGACCTTCGTCCTGGACTTCATGAACAGCGCCGATACGATCCAGGAGGCTTTCGCCGACTACTATCGCACCACGATCCTGGCGGATGAAACCGATCCCAACAAGCTGCACGATCTCAAGGCCATGCTGGATCACTACCAGGTCTATTCCCCGCAGCAGGTTGACCAACTGGTGCAGCACTATCTGGAGGGTAGGGACCGGTCGGTCCTCGATCCCATTCTGGACGCCTGCCTGGAACCCTACAGGGCGCTGGACGAAGAGGGGCAAGTGAATTTCAAAGGCTCCGCCAAGGCTTTCGGGCGACTGTACACCTTTCTGGCCCAGGTACTGCCCTACAGCAGTGTCGAGTGGGAAAAACTGTCCATCTTCCTGAATTTCCTAGTTCCTCGCTTGCCATCTCCTGAGGAAGATGACTCTGCGATCGGGATCCTGAAAGCCGTAGATATGGACAGCTACCGGGCCGAGAAACAAGCCGTCCAGCGCATAGCTCTGGCCGATGAAGACGCTGAAATCGAACCGGTCCCAGGTAGCGGCGGTGGGCACATGGTTGAGCCGGAGATGGAGCCGCTGTCCCGGATCGTGGCGGAATTCAATGAGATATGGGGAGGAGACTTCACTGACGCAGATCACGTGGTTGAACTAATCCAGTCGATACCCGAGCAGGTGATCAAGGATCCCGCTTACAAGAATGCCATGCAGAACTCCGACCGACAGAATGCCCAGATTGAACACGATGCTGCCCTCCAGCGACTGATTACAGCGGGAGTCCGTACCAATACCGAGATATACAAGGCGTATACCGGAAATACCGAGTTCCAGACTTGGCTAAATACCATGATTTTCCAACTCACCTATACAACAGCTTTGTCTTAGCTCGACTTTGTACAAAGTCGAGCTAAGGTCAATTATCGAAACACACTGAAGAGTACGGAGGAGAAAAGGGAACGTCGGTCCAGGAACCTAATGAGCCATTTGAAACTCTCCCCTCAATACAAAAAGCAGCGTCCGAATATATCAGGGAAGTCTTTCTGGACGTTGCAAACCGAGAGGACAAGCCTAGTGGTGGGCTGTGATACCAGTTCACTTGATAGCCGTATTGCAATCCCAGCTTGAAGGCGTAATCCTACGGGTGCTGGTGGGGAAAAACGAGACGGTCTTATAAGAAATAGTCATCAGAATATTACGAATGGGTGGATGATGGGCCTAGAACCCATGTCTTGAGGGTACTAACTCTATACCGGCGTTCCACCGCAAGCCACAGGCCTCTTGGTCTGGTGGCTTTCTTGTCCATTGACAGTTTTTGAAAAACTGGTGTGGAACAGGGGATACTTCCTGAGCAACCAGCTCAGATGCTGACTTCATATCCGATGCCTAAAGTAGGTGCCCGTGGTTGATTTCAAGAAACTCCAGAACCAACAACGCCAGGCAAAACCCATTGATCCCATTGAGATCTTTCGGCGACTTCCAAAATCTCCTGGATTCAATGACCTGTGGCACAGCCAGGCGGATGCCCTGCAGAAGTGGTATGGGAGGCGCAAGGATCAGGATCTTGTTATCAAGCTGAATACGGGGGGCGGAAAGACACTGGTGGGCCTGCTTATCGCCCATTCCATTATCAACGAATTAAAGGGTCCCGTACTTTATCTGTGTCCTACGCGCCAGTTGCAGAATCAGATCCTGCAACAGTCAGCACGATATAAGCTCCCAGCGGTTGCGTATACCAGCGGCCAAGGCCTGCCCCGTGACTTTTATAATGCCAAGGCTGTCCTGATCGCTACCTATGAGGCACTCTTCAATGGACGAAGCAAATTCGGAGTCACGGGCCATCCTGCGGGTTACATTGAACTGCAGGGCATCATACTGGATGATGCCCACACGGCCTTCTCTAACTTGCGTAAGAATTTCACCCTCTCCATTGAACAGGCCAACCACCCAGACCTTTACGACGAACTAACTGCTCTCTTTCGACATGACTTCGTAACACAGGGTCGACAGGGAACCTTTACGGATGTCCTGACAGGTAGTGAGAATATAGTTCTGGAGGTACCCTACGTCAGTTGGTCAAACAGATCAGATCACATTCAACAGCTTGTCTCTCCGGTCGCTCGTGAGTCTTTTCCGTTTGTCTGGCCCCTGATAAGAGACTCCTTTGACCTCTGTCACGCCCTGATAAGTGGCCGTGAATTCACCATTACTCCCCTTTACCCGATGGTCGACATGTTCCCGAGTTTCCTGAAATGTCCACGTCGGGTATATATGTCCGCTACCGTGGCCGAAGACAGCTCGATTATAAGAACTTTCGACGCCTCCATTGAAACTGTTACGAAGCCCATTATGTCCAGCTCCCTGGCGGGGGTGGGAGAACGGATGGTTCTGATCCCTCAGTTGATGAATTTAACGGAAGAGGAAGAGTGGTCAGTATCAAAGGACTTGGCCCAGACGTTCTCCCAGTCCTGTGCTGTAGTGGCAATTGCTCCGTCAAGATCCAGGGCAGACACCTGGTCTGACGTAGCCTCCGCCACTCACGGCTCCGATGTGGAAGAAACGGTAGAGGAGCTGGTTTCTGGGAAAACCCAGGGCCCAGTGGTTCTTGTGAACCGGTATGACGGTATAGACCTACCGGAGGAAGGTTGTCGTCTGTTGATCCTTATCGGGGCACCGCGAGGCATCAGCAACTATGAATTGTTTCGGAGTGCTGTCCTTCACGGCAGCGATCCCGTCAATACGACCCTAGCCCAACGGATTGAACAGGGAATGGGAAGAGGCACACGAGGGAGTGGAGACCACTGTGTAGTACTGTTGGAAGGCCTGGACCTTGCCAGTTGGATTAGCCGCAATTCCAATTTGGAATTGCTGACCACGGCCACTCAAGCACAGGTTCACTTGGGGGTCTTCGTAAGCCAGCACATAGATTCCGTGGAAACCTTGTCCGAAACAGTCAGGAAGTGCCTTGCTCGGGACCCTGACTGGCTAGGGTACCACGCACAGGCCCTGGCAGATGCCACCAGCCAACATGTGGTGAATACAGACAGTCTGCAGATGGCTCACGTGGAACGTCGTTATTTTGCCCAACTGAAAAACGGAGATTACGGCAAAGCAGCCACGATGATTGAGAAGTTCGCTCGCGAGAAGGCAGAGCGGGACAGGAGTGAACTGGGCTGGTTATTGGAATTGGGTGCCAGAGCAGCCCACTTGGACAGGAATTACGCGCATAGAGACAAATTGCAAAAGCAGGCGTACGGATGCAACCGCAACCTACACCGCCCAGCAGTGCGGATGCAATATACGCCCGTTACCAACCCTACGAAGCAGACTGAGAACATCGCCCACTATGTTAGTGGGTTCGCCCTCATTGGTGGGGCGGTATTGGAATTTGATCGTCGCGTCAGTCACCTCGTTCCGGATGCCACAAGTAATCAGTTTGAAGAGGCGCTTCTGCAACTGGGTCGGCTCTTGGGGTTTTCTTGTGAAAGACCAGAAAAAGAATACGATATCGGACCGGACGTGTTGTGGATCTTGGATGAAGAGACTGCTTGGATCATAGAGGCAAAGAGCAGGAAAGATGCGAAAAACCCGCTGAGCAAGGCTGAACATGGTCAGGTGCGGGAAGCCGAAGGGTGGTTTAATGACAACTATGAGAATCTGAAAGGAATCAGAGTGGTAGTTCATCCTAATACTCTCGTTTCAGAACGAGTCACGGCTGGTGAGACGATGGCCTTGACGCTTTCAGACCTAGGAAGAATGGTAGGAGATGTCCGGGCGCTCCTGTCGGATCTGACCTCTGAGTTAAGATCAGAAAGTGAATTGGTTGCCAGGTGTGAGGCGAAGATCAGGGAACGGGGTCTCGATTCGCGGCAGATTGCGAACACATTCCTCGTTCCTTTTGAAGGCTAGGAAAACTTAGAATCCAGTTTGGATCATAGTATCGTTCTTGGTTAAAGGCCTTCAATGCTGCCAGTAACATTGCTTCGACTAGGTTTGTACGACACTTGGGAAGCAGACAAGAGGAACGGCGCCGTAGTCGGGCTCAGGATGCGGATATTGCCGTTGTGTTCACTATGTGGTGCCTCCGGCCCTTTCCATCTCCCTGCATGAAACATCAACACCACGACTGCAGCCGGCAAGCTCGAAAAAACCAAGCTCCGTATAGCGGAGCAGATGTTGTGGTTGAGATCGGAGAATTTGGTTCATTCATCCCAAGGAAGATTGACCTTAAGAGGTTCAATAGAACATATTTGATCAATTAAGGACCTTGTTATTCTATGTATTTGTGGGCCATATATTTTTACATTATGTGTTTCTGACCATGACACACAAATTTTATGTTGCCATCCCAAATTAACATCAAGATCGCTGCCACCAACAAGCATTCTTATTTGGCGCCTAATATCATGAACATGATTTATAAATAGAATTCTTCTTGATCCGTTGGCTTCGTCTATCCAAGCAATCAAGAATCCACTTGACTTAGGTGCGGATTTTTCTTGATCAATATCAAATATACCGTACCATTCACCTTCTGGGTTCTTTACCCAGTCCAGTTCTATGTTGTCTACATCCCTTTCCGTCTCCTTACTTACTGATATATAGACATCCGTCAGTTATGGCGGAACATCGTCCAACACTGCAAGTCCGCTATTGATTCCTCCATTACCAGAGCTTGGGAACGGATCGGCGTGCGGAACGTCAGCATTCCAATATCTGTACCGCTTCGCTAATAGTCGTTCGATCGCAGGAAAGTCTGGGGTCTCTTGTTGGCATTCCAGTCCCCAGTGATTCAGGAGTTGCAACATTGCGCCCTGCCTATGGTTGTTCATCACCTTGAATGTAAAGAGACCAACGGGAACAGGTTCGGCAGTCGCACTCTCTGGTCCGAAAGCCGGTGCTAACATCTCCCTTTGAGCCTCCTCTGAGAATGAGTCCAAGAGGTCAGAGGGAAAGCGGTAGTTCATCACTATGTTGAAGATGGCGGTCAAGATATGCCAGTCAAGCCAGCCCCTGGCACGGAGTCTATCTACAGTGGGCCGAAATTCCGCAGCAGATGCGAGCCTTGCCACCGTGAGTCGGAGGCTCTTGGCCAGATTATCGTAGCGCGTCTGGAGCAATTCCTCAGCTCTATCATGGGAATAAGTGGGACCTGGTCCATCCTGCCAACGAAGTTCGTCGAGTGCCGCAAATGACCCTTCACCGCAATCCCAAGGAGTGATGTATCGTGACCTCTGAATCTCAGGCTCACCGTCTGCGGTAAACGCTGCAACCAGCTGGTCGTATGGCCTGCCAGGTGAGAGCTTGTGTCCCAGTCCGCTCTTAAAGGCTCTTCTTAGACTCACGGAAAAGTCGTCATCAGGGAGAAGCGAGGCTTCACGGAGGATGGTCGTAAGTATCGTCAACAGTTCGATATCGTGCTCTTCGAAGTTCGTATTCGCTGAATTTCCGACAGATGCCAGTTGGACCACCCATTCTCGACCATCATTGCTTGGAATCGATTCAATGTGGTCCTCCACATCAGGTGTCCCGACTCTATCGTTGCACCTAATACGTACCTTGATTTGAGTTTGAACCAAACACAGATCCTCTTGGGCAAGTGCCGCCAGCATCACTTGTGCGGCCGCAGCGAATCGTTCGACCGCTCGTACAGAGTCAATATCGTTGTCCGCGACCAAGGACCAGTCAGTACCCAAAGCAGAGAAGAGGATGTTCCGTTCTTCACCAAGATCGGAGAATGGCCGCGCGACAAGCTCTTTGTCGCCGACAGACTCCCAGAAGTCCTTGTCTTGCGCATCCAGCTCGTTGACCGCGTCTGCGATGATTTCTTGAATGCCGATTCGTTCTGTCATGGCATCGACACAGGCGGCCAAGTCAGGATCGACGCACTTGGCACATGCAGTGATGTGAGCGAGAATCGAGAGAGAGTCTTCGACCATGTCTTGGTGTTTTTCCGAATCTGTTCCATCCGCAATGAGTTCGTGCTGCGCAGCCAGACTCAGCTCGCACATCTCTAAAGCACTGCACCAAGCCCCGGCAGCGAAGTCTGCATTGGCCGCCATGAGTAGACCAGCGGGGATCAGGTCCGCAAGTTTCTCGTCACCTTTCATTTTAGCGATGTAGGCAACCGCCAGCGCATAGGTTTTCGACGCATGGGGAAGCCTTAGCTCAAGGTAGAGCTCCGCAATGATAATCATTGAGAGCAACGACCCACGAACCGTTTCACCCGACCACCAGTCGATCTTTGCCCGGTGGAACTCCTCCAATGCATCAAGGCGACGTCCACCCTGAAGTAACTTCATGGCTCGATCCCGGGCGAGAGCGGCGATAGCATGTTTCCCTTTTCGCTCACCTACAGCGTCATCGACCAGGTCAAGCAACTCCCGCCATTCTGCCTGTTTGCTCCAAAGAGGGACGAGTAACTGAAGAATATCTGCCAAGGTCTGAATTGGGAAGAGAGGTACTTCCTGCAGGCTGTCCACCAATTCCGACCACGCCGAAAGTGCTCGTGACGTGTCGGTAAACACGACGTCTTCCGGCAGTGAGACATCAGCCGAAGCAGTCTGATAATCAACCTCATCCCAACGTTCCTTTATGTACGCTTGGTCATTCAAGTCTTGGATGTCGGCTTCCGAAGGCACGGGATGAATACCAAGATGGCCGAGCGCATACAAGAGGCTTGCACGCCGATGCGGTGTCACATGCGTAACGAGTTCCTGTATCCGGCTCGTCAGATGGCCGTTCCAGTCTCGGAGTTCAGCCGGCGTGAGCGAAGTCAATCCAGCTTTGACTGCAGCATTTGCGAAGAGGAGAAGGGCGCTTGCATCCGCCAAACGGGCCGGTTCGCTCTCGTTCAGTGACTCGTCGAGATACGCACGTGCTACGTCTTCGACAGGCTGAAATTCATTCGTCCCGCGTAACGTGGCTACCACCAGTTCGTATCGCGCACGTTGTTGAATGTGAATGGGCAACCCTGGGATGGCCAGGAGCTGTCTTAAAAGTCCGAGCCAAAAGGGTAGGTCTCCACGCGCCTTCTGGTGGAAAACCGCTTCGCGCAAACCTGTCTTCAAGTCAATAAAGTCGCCGAGAGTAAGATTCGGAGAACCTCTCTCACGCCATTTACGTCTCCGATCTGCGTACTCGGCTGAGTGGTCACCATTGGCAGCAGCTACTTCTGGCTGAATTTCTGATGGAATGGAAAGAAAATGCTCCGCAATCCAAAACCCTTCGGATGTAGCAAGACGACTGGCGATGGATTCAGCATCGTGAAATTCAAGCCGGACTTTGTACGATTTCCAAGTCTCGGTTTCCAGTGTGTGTCGATTCGCCGCTGAAACCGACTCCAGAGTGAACGCGCAAATTTCGTGAACTGGGTGTCCAGAGGCACAGACTTTCTTGATATCCTGCCTTAGTTTCCCAAGTAGACCGTTCGCCTGGGTCGTGCAGACAAAAGCGACTGTTCCTTCGCTGACCAGTCCCAGAAATGCCCCATGCGGACCGAGTTCTTTACGCAGATAAGTGCGGAATGTCTCAAAGTCACGACCTTGATCGCCCCCCGCAGACACGGGGCCAGTTGCGGGTAAGATGTTCGAGCAGATGAACTGCTGGGTTAGATGCCTGCAGATATGCTCGAATACGTGATGGGCATTGTGATCTGGCAACAGAGTAAGAGCAAAACGGACCTGACCTTCGATTTCTGCAGGGTTGGCCATTCAATACCTCGCACCGGATGATTCACGAACCTCTTCACTCATGGACATTATATCTTTCACAACGACGCCCGGAGAGGATCAAGAAGGGCGAATTTCAGTATGCTGTGACTTACAGGGCCAGTGGGAATCTGGCCCTTTGCACCAGGGCGATTGCATCTAAATGGGTTTTTGCTTGAGGCCTATCAGATGGCACAGATAATCCTTGTTCCAGGCCGCGGCCAAACGCTTGTGGGCCACGCCCACTTTCAGGGATTGGTCCTGTGGGAGCAGGTTGTGCGCAATGCGTCTCAGGATGGCCATGTTAGGGGCTGCCTGCCCTGTGCGGATGCGACTGTCATCTTCGCGAAAGGCGACATCCATGACCCAGTGATGGGTGTTTTCAATGCTCCAGGGCTGGCGCACGGAGTTCAGCAAGGGCTTGGCCTGCGGAGGCAGGCGGGAGATAAAGCATCGGACTTCGGTCGTGACTTGGTCCCCGCAGCGGCGTTCGGCTTCGACCCAGACCCGACGGGTCAGGTCACACCAAGCCTGGTGCGGGTCCACATAGGCGAGATAGGCGGGGTCCCCGAGGGTCCAGCAGCGGCGGGTTGCCACCCGACCGTGGTCTTTTTCGACCGTTTCCACGAAATCATGCGGACAGTCGGCGAAGTCCTCCGCGCTTTCCTGGGTAAATGTGTCTTGCAAGCGGTCGTAGAGACCCTTTTGGTTTTGCTTGACGCCCAGCACGTAATCGGCTTTCTGTTCTCGGATCAAGTGCGCGATGGCCTTCTGGCATCCCAGCGCATCCAACGTCACGATGCATCCGCGCAGACACAGCAGACGCAGCAAGTGGGGAATGGCGGTGATTTCGTTGGACTTGTCCGCCACCGCCGTCTGGGCCCGTACCAGGCGATTGGCCTGCGCCCAGGCACTGACCAGAGGCAGTGGCCCCAACCCCTGGTTACGGTCATGGGACCCCCGCACGCACTTGCCGTCAATCGGCACCACCTGACCGGCGGTCAGCGTAAACGCACTCTGTACCCAGGTCAGAAAACCTTCTTCGAATTGGGTCGCATCCCGCCGGGCCAAGACCCGACCCAGCGTATCGTGCGAAGGCATCCCGTTCGGCAACGCCAGGAAAGTGCGCAGCCAGGCCTCATGGAGCTGGCCGAAGAGAGCCATCGCCACAAAATTGTCTGCCCCGCAAATGACAGCGAGCACGGCCAGCACCAAATATCCGTCAAGCTGTGCAGTTTCGTCCGATCCACACGCGGATCGTCCAGTTTTTCCCAGGTTTTGACCAAAGGCGAGGCCGTAATGACGTCCATGAGGAGATTTCCGCAAGCTGTTTCTTAACCTCTCCATTGTATTCTGTCGCTCATCCCCTCAATTTAGATGCAATCGCCCTGGCCCTTTGCACCGAGTTACTTGACCGCTTGGGACTTTAGCCTAAGGTTCGTGTTCTACGGGCCTGCCGGGAAGCACGAAAGATAACGCACACTAATACTAAGAGCCCCCCCTGGAAACTTGGACGCGAGCTTACCAGCCCCGAACAGTCCGCAAAGTCCCTGAGTGTCTCCTGTCCATGCTTCCCAGTCCAGAGCGGCCGCGACAGAGGGTGTCTGGTTCAATAGCATAGGCGTGGGAGGCAAGAGGATAAACCCATGCCCATAGACTGCTACCCTTGGTGGTCCGTATGCAGACACAGAATAAGCGTTGGTAGCCAGCAGTCCCGAGCCAGGATCTTATTCTGTGATTTGGTTGTCCTGTTGCTACCGTTATAATAGTTGTGATAAGATCCAGCTATTATAATAGCCGTAAGGTATATCTCCCGTATCTCGCCGCTGTAGACCATGACTTCAAGTCGTCCACGGAAGCTGCCATGATCGAAGTAAAGCTTTACGAATCTCTGCTCCTGGAGTTGGTGCAGCACTTTGAGGGTGCCACGCGGCCGCCTTGGGCGCGTCCCCAACCCGGGCTGATATCGGTCGAGAACTGGTTGTCACGCTATCCCCGGAGTGCAGACAGGCCGCGGTATGGACCTATTGCCTGCGCCCAAGCGATAGCCGAATTCCAGTCGCGCCCTCCTACTCTGGGCTTTCAAGTGCGCAAACCGTGGGTGGTGTTTCGGTTATGGGGGCCTCCACCCTACCCGCAGAAAGAAGGAGATATACCGCCCTTGGCCAAGGAAGTGGTGGACCAGTGGGCCGAGGCCACCCTCGCATGGCTGTTCCGCTGCACCCCCCACAGTACGGTCAGCCATGTGGCGTTGCACCAGGATGAAGAAGCTCCCCATCTGCATGTGGCGCTGGTAGCCCGGAATGCACAGGAGCGCTGGGGCTGGAATGCCATCAAACCGGGCTTCATGCATCCCCATCCGCAGGGGTCAGCGCCCAAGGGACGGGCCGCCCTGTATGAAATGCATGAACGCTATTGGCAGGAAGTCTGCGAGCGGTGCGGGATACGTCGGCCGGGCAGGCAGGATCCAGTACCCCGGTCTGGACCAGAGGTCGACGCGGCGGGGGATATGGGTCATCGTCTGGCGCAACAACTTTCGGCTGTGCGGATTAGTGAACTCCGCATAGCGTTAGCCACACTGGACCGACTGCAGGCGGAGCTGGCCACGGACATAAGGCCGGGGAATCCTGTCTGGCAGTCGTGGCATCAGGAAATGAAGCAGGCCGTGCAGCGGGGTCAACAGGCGCTGGATCCACCTCTCCCGCCGGGCAGACCTCAGGGACAGGTTCTACCTCCCGGCTTGACGCGTAAGCACCAGAGACCTCCTGAGGATCCTTGGCGGAGGAACTGACGTGTTCAGAAACCGCCGGAAACCGCGCAACGATCCATGAAAGTGCCCAAGTTCTTTGCTCATCCTCGTCGACCCATCACTGGCGGTGGTTGCACTGGGCCTGCAAGTAGCAGAATTGACCGGCATTTTTCCACATTCCGAAGTAGGTAGGTTCTATATGCGCCAAGCCAAACAGATCGAAGCCACCGAACAAGCCCCAAAGGAGAGAATCCTAATGTTGTCCACAACTCATCTATTGATACTACATCGCGACAATTGGCACCTTGAGACCTGCCCGCTGGAAGATGCAGAAGCAATATCGCCTGTGCAATTTTGGCTAGATGGGCAGCTGGATCATGTACGTGTATTCACTTTCTGCCAGGACAGGAGAAAGCTGCAGAGGGTTTTGCACACACACGCCAAGGCTGAGCTAGAGGGCATCCAGTGTCGTATTGGAAGCACATGGGAGCAGCTAGATGCTGACTTTGAGCTAGGAGCCTGCATTGGACGGTTGCGGGACAAGATGGACTACGCGTAGCAACAAAGCAGAGAGACAGATTTGGAGTAGGAAATGATAAATCATGTGGCGGTAGCCATGATGGATATAGAGTTGAAGGAAACAGTATGTCCCCTGTGGCAGGACAAGGATCCTCTGCAGATGGACAGCCAACAACCCATTGCCTGGACCAGTGCCAAAGACTTTTATGCTGATCGCTTCCATCAGAAACCTTTGCCTAGGTGCCTGAAGGGCCCGATACAACATGAAGACGACCTTTGGATCAATTGGTACTATTCCCCCCGTGCAGGTCTGATAAGGGTAGGTAAAGCCTGCTGACCGGTTAAGAAGCGACCGTATGTACCGGTCTGAACCGCGGGGCCACCCACTGCAGATCCGGTGGCGGATCGGGTCCCGGCGTGGGTTGCAGCCAGACCCGGGCCCAGGCATAGCCGCGGGGTAACAGGTGTTGGACTTGGGCCAGGCCCAGCTGAAAGACACTCAGGGATCGTGCTTGGGGCACGGTCGGCGTCAAGGGGGGCCTCCGCACCTGTCCGGGTGCCAAACCACGCAGGGCGGCTTCCTCCACCCGCGTGCCATAGGCCAGGACCCACAACGTGGCCACGGCCAGCACGAGCCAGTGGCGGTCCCCCCGGTCCGGGTCCGTGCGGCGTGTACGGTGCCACTGCCAGCCCATGCGCTTGAGCACGCGGAAGCCCTGCTCGATCCACACCCGCATCCCATAGGTCCCCACGTCCACGGCCGCCGGCGCTTCATCCGTGAGCACCACCCAGGGGGCCTCCTGGCGCGGCTCCCACAGCACGAGCAGGGTGCAGCGGCGCTTCTGCCGGTGGAAAGCCCATCCCTCGGTCACCGTATACGGGCCGGGGCCGGCCACGAACTGCCGGGCGCGACCGCGGGGTCCCGTGGGGGCCTGAAAGGTGATATGGTGCGGGTAACGCATGTAGGGATGCCAGCCCTGCCGTGGGATAGCTTGCCACAAGTCAGGACTGGGCAGGCCCCGGTCACAGAGCACACGTACCGTCCAACTGTCAGGCACCGCCGCCCCCAATGAGTCCAGCAAGGCGCAGAGATCGGGCTTCCAGGCGCCTGGCTGCCCCCCCGGCTTGAGACGCCAGGCCACCGGGAGCGCACAGCCCCGGTAGACGACGCTGATGACCAGCGCCACCAGTTCCTCCCCTTTGGCCGTGGGATCAATCGCCAGCGTTAGTTCGGTCCCTTCCCACCAGTCCAGGATCCAGCGCAGCAGGGGCGCGAAACAGGTGGCGACGTCCAGTTGGGTGGCACAGGGCGCGGCGCGGTCCGCGCCGTCGTAGAGCCATTCCCGCAGGTACTGGCGCACGGTATGCCAGTGATAGCCCAGGATGAGCAAGGCGCCCAACACGGCATGCTGGCACCCGCTGCTGGCCTTCAAAGTGGCTCCCACCCACAGGACCAAGCCTTTCTGCTGGGCCGGCGACAGGTGGGGCAGATACTTTCGGATCTGGTCGTGAAAAGGATAGAATTCAGGCGGAAGAAGCATGGCCTTGGGCCCTCTGTTCGGGTGTGATGACACGAACCGTATGTACCCACACACCATGCTTTTTCCGCTTCTTTGACCGGATTTTAACCCCCTGTCACGTTTTACCTACCCTTCTCAGCCGTGCAGGTGGGGGTTTCTACATTCAGGGGCCGGATGGAGGAGAGAACATCACGGGTGACGTTCCCGGTGCCAGCTTATTGAACGTGAGAGAACGAGCGGCCTTGAGCTACCACATTTATCAGTATAATCTCTGTCATGGCTGGTTGCACCGTGTACCGTCGGACAGGCCGGTTTTCTCCTCACTGGAAGAGTATCTGCGGTGGGAAGTCGAAATGACCATGTATGGGCTGCTCCCCCCAAACAATCCTCACTGTCTCGATCACTTGGTGCCTCTGCAGTCCCAACTAGGAAACGATAACTGGTTGGCCCAGCACGTCCACCGCTATCCCTCTGCCAAGGAGCGCCTACTTTCCTTTGTTGGTGAAGTTATCCGGCAGAACGACAGGGAGTTGCCGGAGACCCCAAGGCGCACCTTCATCGTCTCGAATGCTAAGGAGTCGGAAGATTCCCGACGTAATACCCGCCTTAACCAAGCTCTCCATCAACGCTATAAGGGCTTCCTCTTGGCGGCAGGCGCCTGTCGCAGTGTCCAAGACTGCCGTGAATTAGTGAACGAGGCCAAGACTCAGAAATTGCTGACGATGTCTAGTCCATACGAATATCTTTTGCTGACCCCTACCTACAGAGGTCGCGAGTGGTACGAGGACAATACTCCGCTGACAAGAAATTGAGGAGCCCATTTCCCACACTGTGGCAGTGTGACCGACCCTGTCCATCTTGGGTCAGTGAGACAATGCTGTAGCAGGCAAAGAGTGCGACAGGCTTTGTATGAATAGCCGTGGTGTGCAGTTCACTACTGAAATGCATCCAGGCATGTGTCTGGCTTGGAGATCTGACCTATTTTGGGTTTTATTTGAGTCGTTGCGGGATGCTGACGGTTTTCTTCGGCGACATTACGATGAATAAGATTTCACAAGTTCACAGTCGAACTACCAAAGTATGAACCAGCCTAATCGCAATGATTGATCCCATTCAGTCTCTATCCTTTGCCATTCAAGCCAATCCAGGGGTGTATGCCCTTTTGCTGGGCTCCGGGATTTCCAAAGCTGCAGGTATTCCCACGGGATGGGAGGTTGTACTGAATTTGCTGGGCAAGTTGGCCCAGAGTGAAGAAGAATCAATCACGCCTGAGAAACTTGAAGAATGGTATCGAAAGAAAGCCGGGAAAGATCCGTCTTATTCAGACATACTGGCAGCTGTGGCGAAGACTCCACCAGAACGACAACTACTACTACGGTCGTATTGGGAAGCTACTGACGAGGAACGAACAGAGGGCGACAAACAACCCACACGTGCCCACCATGCCATTGCAGATCTAGTCCAGCAAGGTTTTGTCAAGGTCATAATCACCACCAACTTCGATCGACTGATGGAGAGAGCCTTAGAACAGAGAAACATTGTACCCACCGTCCTGAGTACGAAGGAACAGGTTGAGGGTGCGATCCCACTCGTACATCTGCAAAGATGTGTATTCAAAGTGCATGGTGACTATCTTGACCCCCATATTCTGAATACTCCAGACGAACTGGCCCAGTATCCCTGTGCAATCAACCAGTTGCTAGACCGAATTTTTGATGAGTATGGGCTGGTGGTCTGCGGATGGTCTGCAGAATGGGACACAGCCTTGCAGAATGCGATATACCGTTGCCAGTCCCGGCGTTTCACCACATATTGGGCTGCACGAGGAGAGCCCAGTGACACAGCTTGTCGGTTGATTGAGCATCGTCAGGCGGAACTTATATCTATTGGGGATGCTGATAGTTTCTTTCAGGACGTCAGGGATCATGTGATGTCCATTAAGGAATTCTCCACTGTCCATCCTCTTTCAGTTGAAGTATCTATAGCCCGCATGAAGCGATACCTACCGGAAGAAAGGCATCGTATTCAGCTATCAGACTTGATTGATCACACGGTTGACCACCTGCTTGACCAGACAACAGGTGACGCATTCGACACTCGTACCAGTATGGCTCTTAATTCGAGTCAACTGACAGAACGTGTTCGGTCATACACAATGGCAAGTTGCACACTTATGGAACTTGCTGTCCTTGGTGGTTACTGGATAAAGGAGTCCCAGTTGGCCCTGTGGGAAAAAGCCTTGGACCGTTTACTGTCGAGAGGACCTTCTGTGACTGGAGGAACTACAACTGTGATCAATCTCCACAGATTGCCCGGTATCCTGCTGCTGTATGCTCTAGGTTTGGGGGCAGTTGCTGCAAGACATTTTGGATGTCTCAATTCCTTGTTTCAAGCCAAGATGAATCTTAGCGACCCGATAACCGGATATTCTGGAAGTGCCTTATGGGCACTCTTTGCTAATCAGCAAGACATTGCTTGGGAGACTTTGGAGAGCGATGGAATTACCCAAGTTACTCCTTTCAATGATTTTGTACATGGGGCATTGAGACCATCAATTACGAGACTCGGACTGGATCATCAGCAATACGTACCTGTTTTCAATAGACTGGAATTGCTGATGGCGATGGGCATGTATCACCGTGATGAGAACCACATGAGGGGGCCGTGGCAGGTTAGATGTCTTACCAGAGATCAAAATTGGAATCACATCTTAAATGAAATTGAGACCTCTATCTCTGAATTGAAGGCCAAATCCCCATATGTAACGTGCGGTATTTTGGGTAATACTGCTAGCAATTGTTTCTATGTTGTCAAAGACTATAGGGATTATGCAATGGCTGTCCACAGGCAACGCTTTTAACTCCCTTATTGATATCCCACAATACAGATTGCCACTGACAACCGGACGATGTCTATCCTTAGAACCAGTGGATTCAGCCATTCTCTGTTTACCTTCCAGCAATTCTGGTAACCAGACGCAACCGTGACTCGTTTCTAACCGTCTTGTACCTGCGAATTCTTCCAGTTCTCGCAGACTTTGCGGACTGCCCGTCTCTCGCATTCTCTTGAGCGAAACCAATTCACAATTTTCGTCAAACACCATTTCTTCCTCAAGCACAGCGTGGAAAAGTAAAGGACCTCTTTTTGCTTGCCAGACAGCCCTGCCACTGCATGGAGCTGTGGGATCTGGAGTGCAACAGATCGCGAGTTCTTTCCGTGTCGATATTAATTTATAGTCGAAAGAACTCACAATTTCACTCTCATGTGAGATCACACGGCATTCTTCGCCCAAGACCCTTTCTCTAATACTCTCGCTGGAGAAAGGATTCCAGCTAAGACCCCGGAGAGAGGGTGAAAGTAACACCAACAAGAGAACGAGAGCCGAGGTCAGCCAAAGAAGCTTCCGGCGTGCCATAAACCTACTTTCAGGAATCTGACCGTCCTTTCCCACACAAGGGATACGGTAACAGAACTTACGTTGTCAAAGAAACAATGGTTGCAACACTCAGTGTCCAGCCGACGATGCAAGTAGGCTGGACGCCAGTGCTCACAGCTGCGCAGGAACTGGGTGAAATTGAGTCGACGAGGATTTGGGACTCAGCCAGAACGTTCCCTAATTCCGCCGATTCACAACTCTTAACAATGTTTGTGCCCAATGGCTACTGTTGGTCTCGTATGTTGATAATGCAGTGTCCCCGGACCGGACTTGGTTGCGGAGATGATCTCGACAGTCACGCTGGATCGCATGGCCGTCCCCAAGGATTTGGTGCCGGGCCACGTCTTACAGTTAGTGGACCCTATTCCACGCAGACAATGGCTGGATGATGGATGATGTAAGAATAGACGACAGCCAACTGGTCCGCCTAGCCTGTGCAGGTGATCGTAGCGCCTTCTCGATGTTGCTGGAGCGGCATTACGAGCGGATTTTCCGGATTGCGGTGCGACTGCTTGGCAACGTCGAGGAGGCTGAAGATCTAACCCAGGATGTCTGTGTCGCCTTGGTCACCAAGCTGCCCTCGTATCGTGGCGAAAGCCGGTTCTCCACCTGGCTCTACCGGGTCGTTTTCAATGCGGCTCACGATGTCATGCGTCGCAACCATGCTCGCTCCAAGAAGCAACGCGATTATGTCGAGATCCGTGAGATTGAGCATGATGGTCACGCTGGGACAACTGAAGAGTTGGTCTGGCTGAGGCGGGCGCTAGGTCAACTGTCGGACGAGATGCGGGCCACGGTGGTTCTGGTGATTGAGGAGGGCCTACTACATGCCGAAGCCGGCGCAGTGCTCGGTGTATCCGAATCAACAGTGTCTTGGCGGATGCACGAGGTGCGCAAGCGTCTGCGTGCCCTGGCTGCCGAGGACGAGGAGAGGGACTCGTGAAGGACGAACTGGAAAGGCTCAAGAAGGCATTGCGCGCCACTAGGCCGTTGCCGTCAGCCGAGGCGCAGAAGCAAGCGCTGGCAACTGCAACCTCGGCTTTCGACCGTCACCACCAAGGAATGCAGGAAGAGGCACATCAAAAAAGATATGGTTCAGGAAACGCCATATCCTGGGCAGCGGATGAGGGGCGAAGTCAGGAGATAACCATGACAGATGAGAGGATTGTCGAAATTGAACGGCAGATCGGTGCGTTAATGGCGGAGCTCAACACCCTCCGCAAGAACCGACCGGGAACGCCGGTCCCCAATTACACCTTCGAAACGTTGACGGGACAGGCAACGTTGCACGACCTTTTCGGTGGCAATAACAAGCTGCTCGCCATCCATAACATGGGACAGGGCTGCCGCTATTGCACGTTATGGGCAGACGGTTTCAACGGCTTGCTGCCCCATCTGGAGTCCGCCCTATCTGTCGTGCTGCTTTCGAAGGATCCACCGGCCGTGCAGCGCCGGTTTGCCAATGCCCGGGGCTGGCGGTTTCGCCTGGCGTCGCATGGTGGTGGGGTTTACCTGCGTGAGCAGTCGGTGGTGGAAGGCCAGAGCAACTTCCCCGGTGCCGTAGTGTACCAACGGCAGAGCGACATCATCCTGCGCCAGAACGCTTGCGTATTTGGTCCCGGTGACCTCTACTGTGCTATGTGGAGCCTGCTGGGCTTGGCAGGACTAGGAGAAGAGGATTGGACTCCCCAGTTTACCTATTGGAGCCGCCCGGACACGCTGGAGGATGGCGGCGCGGATGTACTCGCTTGAGTGGAGCTGGCGTCGGTGTCTCCCGACCCGCTGGAACCGGGTTCGATGATCTGTTGCAATCGGTGGCTCTTGCCAATCCAGTTTGAGAAGGTCTCGTGGTGAGATTTGTCTTTTGCTCAATTGCCAAGACTTGGCTTGCTTCAGGACCTGCAAATCATGGCAGGTTACAGAGAACATACTGAGCTACCATGCTATGTGCCAGATCCAACTACTGATAGCCCGGGACTATGCTTGGAGCCGAATCTGGCTGCAACCCACGCCTGACCCGGACCCACTTTGGGAGCTGCAATGGATAGACTCATCGCTGGAAAGGGATACATATAGTCGCTACTTAACCAGGAAACCACCTTTAGCTACCACTATCAGGATTGGCAATGGGAAACAATCAAGACTGACCATGAAGAGGACAACCCCATGTTCCAGATCAATAAGGCTACGGGCTTTCAGCCAGTTCCAGGGCGACTGCAGTACCGCAAGTCGTATTTGGCGTAACTGGAGCCATGATTAACCTGAACCCGTATTGACAACACCCGAATAACCTGCTGGTAACTCAGGATGCCGTCGCCCAGTCCTGTTGCCAGGAGGAAGGAGGTTTTGCGTGCCTATTGTGTACTGTGGAAAGGTCCTAATAAAGGGATTTAGTCAGGCGATCCTGCATGAGTCCCACGAACCTCGTCCCACCAGGGTTGGAGGCTACTCCATCATGGACGGAGTGATCCCTTCTATCAGGAGGGTTCTGTATGAAGCGTGTTATTATCTGTAGCTTTGTGGTCCTGGTTCTAGGGCTGCTGTTGGCGGCGAGATACCGGCAACGGATATGATGGACAGTGCCGTTGCCGACGAGACCACAGAAACACCGACTTCAGAGGCCGATGTTCTCACGCTGCCAACGGTGCAGATGACAGAGAGTGTCGTCAACGTCTGCTCCAGTCCCTGTTTGGATCACATGATCCGGGGCCCGGGGCAGCAGGACAATATGCTGATGATGGTAGCGGTTTTAAGCTAACAAGACTCGATGCTTACGCACTTTGACCTTCATGCAAACTCCCAGCGTTTAGCCGTCCGCAAGGCTGACTCTCAAGGAAGCATATACCTGGAGCTGCGGACCGCTCAGGGGGTTATTGTTGGCGAAATCAACCACACCTTCTTGCCCAACGCTCCCCGGTGGTCACCGGATGGGTCGCGGATCGCCTTCGGGAGCAACGACGGCCTGCTGTATCTGTACACGGTCGGGGGCGCTGCGCCGGAGGTTGTCTTCCGACACGAGTCTCTACAGGCCGGGTTCCCCGAATGGTCACCCGAGGGCAGCGCGTTGGCTTTCTCGGCCTGGAGGCGTGCTTCTCATAGTCCCCCGAATATCTATCTTCTTGATCTACAGACAGGATTGACCACTCAACTGACGGACGACGACAATACAGTGGACCGCTTTCCGGTATGGTCACCCTCCGGACGCTGGGTCGCCTTCCAGCGCCAACACCTCAACGAGCTGGATCGGCCGTCGTGGGTCTACGTCGTTGACGTCAAGTTCCAGAACTGTCGTGCCGTGAGCCACGGGGC
Source organism: Anaerolineales bacterium (assembly GCA_034422235.1). Classification (GTDB taxonomy): domain Bacteria; phylum Chloroflexota; class Anaerolineae; order Caldilineales; family Caldilineaceae; genus Bin34. The sequence goes on from DAOUJU010000024.1 coordinate 287,736, forward strand.
ACTGCAACGGTTTGGCTGGAGTCCCGACTCTTCTCTTTTGCTGGTCCAAGAGGGACAAGGCGACGCTACGAGCCTGCGTGCTATTGGCAGGAGGGACGCAGTGGTGGTCTGGACCCACGAAGCGGCTCGCATTCACGGCGGGGCGTTCTCCACCAACGGTGATAGGGTTCTACGCATCAGGGAAGACGATCTCACCTGGGTCGCCTTCCCGTCGAGCAAGTTAAACGACAGTCTGCCATTGCCGGCACCCGTTACAGGCTACTTCACCGGCCCGAACGTCAGCCTTGGTGCCGACGATTCCGTCTACTTCCTGCATGAAGACTCGGCCATTGAGCGGTGGCAAGTCAGCGGCCAAGCCGTCACCTTGCTACAGGAGGCGCTGGAACCTGGACCTCCGTGCTCTCACGAAGAGTACACGGTAGTTTCCAGCGACGGACTCTCGGTCCCCATTCAGCGGTTCATCCCACCTAACGCCAAGGCTCCCGCGGTCCTGTACGTCCACGGTGGCCCAGGCGCGCCGATTAATCCGGACGATGCCACAATGCGCCGTCTCCTCGGTGAGAGGTACGAGGTTATCTGCGCGGCGTACCGGGGCAGTGCCGGGTACGGACCTGAGCATCAGGACGCCAACCGCGGGGAGTATGGCAGGGCCGATGTCTGGGATGTGGTGGCCTGCGCTCAGGACTGGAAGGAGCGGACGGGCGGCTCCCGTCCTTTGGTCTTGGTCGGCTACAGCTATGGCGGGTTTCTGGGTCTCCTCGTACTGTCTCAGACCGTGACCTTACTGGCCGGTGGGATCATCCTGTGGCCGGTAACGGGACTCCATCGGTTCCCCAGCCATGCTCACCGCGCCCTCCCCGAGGGGTGGGAAGAACGATACCAGGCGATGACCGAGCGGTCACCCTTGGCCAGGGCCCGTCACATTCGCGTCCCGATTCGAATCTGCCATGGGGCCCTGGATCCTGTCGGTACGGTGGAGGAACTGTCGGTCATTCAGCAACGCATTCAGGCCACGGGCGGGGAATGTACATTGCGCGTGTTCACGGATGATACCCACGGACTGCGCCGGCATCGGGAGGAGATCCACGTCGACATTCTTCGCTTCTTGGGCCGGTTTGAACTGAAGAGACATGATGGCGGGGAGACGGCGTAAGCCAAGCGGCATGTGGGGGCACTTGGGAAACCAACCCTCGGGTATCTGGAAGGAACACTGGTGCATCAGTGAGGTCGGGTGACAGGCTACAGTCGGCCTAGCTATAGCCAGATGGGTGTGCTTCGCGGCGGGTCGACACCGCAGTCCCGTACGGAGGCCTTGAACTTGGTGGAGAACAAGCAACGACGCAAATACGAGCGTACAGCACGGCCGAATGTACTGGGACTCTTGGGGATCCCTAGCCGTCGGTTAGGGGCATCGCATTCTCATTGCAGATTAAATGCCCTGGGGTATTACGAATTAGAGGAGAAAACGTAGAACTGCCGGCATAAGGTGCTTTTGGGACTGCGTCTGAGGTCTACAGAACACGGGAGTTAGATATCACGACACCCCCATGAGAATTCTGTGGAGTACTATCTGGCTCAGCAAAAATAGAATGCAATTGCTCTATAAATTGCGAAGGATCAGGGCAGTAGTGGGCTTGGATATCCAACACTGCTGTCCCGTCAAACGGTACTGACTCAGTTTGAAATATATTAGAGTTCAAGGGTTTCTCCTTATTCACGAAATTATGTCTTAGTATTTAGCACGTTTTGTGCTAGGATTCAGACATGAACAAACTCTCTCTAACCAAGAGAGTGCAGATCCTCCAGCTGATGGTAGAAGGATCTGCTCTCCGGTCCATCGCCCGGATCACAGGAGTTTCCATCAATACAGTTTACTCCCTCCTGTCTGATGCGGGCCTAGCTTGTGAAGTCTTTCACAATCAACAGGCACAGAATCTTATCTGTCGCTACGTACAATGCGACGAGGCCTGGTCCTTTCTCTATGCCAAGCAGAAACGAATCTCCAAACTCAAGCGCCAGGATGTATTGGCAGGGGATATCTGGACTTGGAATGCCATTGATGTAGACACTCGGTTCATAGTCTCCCGGGTAGTGGGTAATCGTACCCTGGAATTCGCACGCCGGTTTATGGCAGACCTGAATAGTCGCTTAGCCTGGCCCTGTCAACTGTCTACTGATGCTCATCAATCTTATCTACAAGCGGTCATCGATACCTTTGGCGATGACATAGATTATGCCCAGGTCACTCGAAGTAAGGATGACGAAACCCGGATCAAGACTGCACTGATAGGGTACCCTGACATTGATGAAATCAACAACACCTATGTAGAGCGTCAACACCTGACCATGCGCATGTCCATGAAGCGGTACTCACGCAAGACCAATGCCCACAGCAAGAAGTACAGCGGGCATTGTGACATGACAGCTCTCTACTTTACCTATTACAACTGGTGTCGGGTGCATGAAAGTCTGGACACTACGCCAGCAGTCGAGATGTGTCTGGCCGATAACCCTCTATCCATTGCGTTCATTGCGGAGTTAATCGACCGGATCAAGCCTCCACCCAAGAAGCGGGGCCCGTACAAGAAACGTGTGGTAGGATAACTACAAAGTAAAGTACATACCTATGAAGGAGATAGGAATTATGGAAGATGTGCGTACTTTGTTGCAAGCACCTTTCCTTTGGTGGCTTGAAACTCGTTATGGTCTTGCCGTACAGGATGCACAGGAATATCTACAGGATCATGAACGCTGGCAGGAGTTCTATGAGTTAATGCAGGAAGCGGCCGCAGAGAAAGAAGGTGAGGCAGTTAATATCTGTCGGATTGCCTATAACTTCGAGAGTTACCACCAAGCCTTAATTGACGCTATGGACATGGCCCGTCGCCAACGTGCAGAAGAAGAAAGATCTGAGCGTGACGAAGCTACAGCACAGAGATTTATTAAGGACAAGTCAACTGAAATTGCGGAACAAGTAGATAGATTGCGTCGTTATCGTACATAACAAGACCTCTGGGATAACGACAGGAGTCTTTCTTTTTTTCTGGTGGGTTGTTTACTGCTATACTGCCTGCCGAATTTTCACTTACACAATCAGATCTTATGGAAGTGGCACGCTACCTGGTGCTTGTGCTGGGGGCACTCTTGCACCTGTCTTTTCCTCTCCTAATGTTGTATCTGGTGATTTCCCTGTTGCGGAAGTCGCGCTAGACTTCGCTGGCTCATACTCTTCCGGATCTTCCCCTGTGAGGATCCGAGCTACTTTCCAGGCGGTAGCCACGGCACCGTGGGGTCTCTTTTGGCCTTGGGGTCCAATAGGCATGGGGTAATTCCTCCTTGTCTGCTGAGAGTATAGCAGGTAGATTCTGCTGGTTTGACAGATTACCTGCGCTGTGTGAGTATCCCCTTGCCAGAACAGTGGAATAGCTACTCGCAAGACGAGGGCATACGTGCCCCCTGCCGGCGAGTACTATTCCGGACTGTTCTGGCAAGAATGTCCACGTCCACCTGTAGGGGGCTTCTCATGTTTGGAAGCAAGTGGTTTACCCGCACAATCATAGGGATTGTGGCTTTGTCGATTGCCGGGATTTTCATTGTTATTGTGCAATGGGATCAAGCCCCGACAGTAATGGAAACATCCGAGCTTGCAAGTGTCACTGTGTCTACGCCAATCATAGTGACAGCAGAACCTACGATTCTACTCATAGAACAGACAAAACGCAGTCGGCCTTTGCCCTTAGGTTCTGTTCTGGAAATGCCAGATTTGTCACTGCAAATTGTAGAGGCACGCGATACTACCGATTACGAGATGGCGCGTCTGCATGGCTTACTTAATCCTTTGGTTACTCTGGAAATTATGCTCAGAGTCCAGCATACAGGACATATAGATGCACCTGTAATCGTAGTAGAACGACAGAATTTTGCTATCGTGAGTGCCTATGGTCTGGTTATGCAGCTAGCCAGTGATCCCGAGGATTGTGTAAGTGCAGGTGGCTTCTATCATATGGCTATTTATGGGGGTTTTGATCGTCTCATTAAGCTTTGCTTTCGTTTACCCCATGAAGAGGGGTTTCTTCTTACTTACACTTCTCCTCTTACCACTGTTGATACCCAGTGGCTGATGTTGCCTCACTACGAGGAACCCTTCATGTTTCAGTAGTTTCCCATCCCCGTAGTCTGAGCTTGAAGTCAGTCACAAGCGTTCTGAATTTAGAATCGTCTGTGCTACAATAAGAAACAGCCTCGAATTAACGGTCCGAGGCTGTCAAATAATCTGGTTTTCCAATCTGACTGGAGCCAGATCCATATAACCACACATATAGGAGGCATCTACATGTGTGACCACTCCCATTATACTTCAAACCCAGACTACGAGGATGAGATCTTCGATATCTTCTGTTGGGAAACAGGGGATGTCTGTCCCTGTACCGGGGTCTACTATGCCCTGTTTATCTCCCGTGAATGGATAGGAGCAGACCTGTCTCTACCCCTACAGGAAGGGGACGTGTTTCCCCCTGTAAAAATAGGGGAGGATGATGATCCTATCTGGTTCTTTGAACATGATCTTCCTATAACTCAAACAGCGACTTGTCACTAGTGGAAATCCAGCTAGCTCCATCTTCGTTATTGCAGTGCTTACAGGCAGGGAAACGTTGTCCTCTTCGCACCGAGATAATGCGTGGGGTTTGAAGAGAATCATTGCACCAGAGGCATTTGTACCGCCCTTTTCGCAGGCATATAGTGCCTTGTTCGTAGACGCGTGTACGTGGAACTGGGGTAGAATGATGGTGAATGGCCATTGTCTAACTCTTCCAAAGCCACTAGATATTGGCCTCCCACTGAGCTGCTGGTTACAGCTCCAACTGGGCCGAACAGACCCGGGTGAGGACCCTCACCCAAGGCCTGATAACGTCATTATATCACAGCACCCCCTCCGAAAAATTGCAGAACAGGAGAGATTCTATGTCCGAAAAGCATAGGGTAATAAGAAACACAGAGGAAGCACAGAGGGTGATGGAGCCCATCTTCCGCAAGTGGCGTCATGAACGCTATGGTATTGGTCACTATGAAGTTGAGACTGTTGAGTGGCACTGGCGGGAATTCGAGCAAGTTCTGCATATAGCAACCGGTGCTTCTTTAGTCAAGATATCCAATCATCTTTCGGAGTACAAAGACTATTTCCCAGACATAATGACGGAAGCAAAACGGCAAAAGAAACAGGACAAGAAACATGAGCAGTTTCTTGAGGAAAAATTGAAGGAAGCCAAGCAGATAGCCCGTGGTTTAGAATACCTGTATGCTCCCCGTTGGCTGGGGAGTAATAAGAATTCCTGAAAAGTCTTTGTGAGTTGCGGGCTCGAGCGCAGATGAGTGGTTAGGGCTCAATAATTTCAAACTGAGTCAGTACCCGTCAAACATATGAGTTTGATTCTCCCAGCTAACACATAACGTCTTCCGGTTGGCAAACCCACGGAGCGGGTTGCCAAAGGTCAAGGTGCAATAGCGCCGCAGTGCAAACCGTGCGGTTATGCGATTGCATTGTCACCGCAGGCTATTTTGACTCATAGGGTTCACCATATCTCACCAACGTGTGCCAAAGGTGTCTCAGTTCCCGGCGAACCTCCTCGGCTGGACCTCGATCGCGCCATGCCCCCGGATCGCGCCTCAAATCCAGGGCCGCACAGCCAATCGAACGCGCGTCAAAGCGTCCATCTTGGGCAATGCGCTGGGCGAGAGATGGCATAGTAGGCCCCCTGAAGTGGCGGGGGACATCCTCGGCCTGCATCGTGAAACCCATGTGCCAATGAAGATTGATCGAATAGACCGCACACAACTCCTCAATGGTTTGCCCCACAGCCGTCATCTTGAACGACGGGTCAGCGACAAGCAACTCGACGTCCTCAACGAGTGAAATATCTCCGTGGACCTGGGCCTCAATGTAATGATTTAAGTTCCGGTTCGCTTTCCGCGTTGAAGGATCGGTGAACGGCTTATCGAGATTGGACAGGAAGTGGTTGACTAGCCTGGGTACGGTCAGATTTCTCTCGCCGATAGCGAAATCACCAAAGAAGGCCGCCTTCATTACCGCCGCCAGCACAGCGTCGAAGGCCGCATACGTGCCCCGTTCACCTAATTGAGATGAGTCCAGGTACGTGAATGTGCTGCGTTGCGAAACTTGCGGTCTGAGCAGAAAATAACAACAGCCAAATCGGGGCGATGGACCGTCGGGATGAAGCATCAGATCCAGGGCACCGTATTTAGGCCGCTCAGCATCAGTGGTCCCATCGATATGATACGCGCCACCGAAGAGCGCTTGCTCCCACTCATCTCGCTCCCCGCCTGGGTACGCTGTTTCACCACCACTGGACAGTCGTGTCTCGAACTGGTTCCGGTACACACCTTCTTCAAGCAATGCTTCGACGACCGGCTTCATGTCCCTGGTCGGCCTGTCGGGATGAAAATGTAACGCGACTCTGGCGTACGTCTTTACTTGGCCGACAGCGTGTGAAAAAACCTCCGGAGGTATGTCGGCTTGGTAGAGGATTTCCGCAAGCGCGCGCCATGCTGTCTCGTGCTGACTTCTGCCGAGTCTTGTGAAATGCTCAAGGGCTGCCAATTGTGATTGGGTCAAATTCATTGCATGTTGTCAGCTGTTGTATTGTCGCCGTCTGGCCCCCTTTCCACGGCAACGTTTTCGCCAGCAAAGGCGTAGACTTCGCTCATATAGTCTTCGATATGGTGAGATAGCACCGCCACGTCCACCGCGTTGGCGGAGGTAGACATGGACTGAGCATGAGCTACAGACACTGGGAGGGCCCTGGATAGGGCCGTCAGGAAAGCTGCGACCGTCCCTCGTGGTCCCAACATCCAGAGCAGAACAGCACGGCCTACCAGTACCGACATCATTCCCTTGCGCTTACGCCTATTATTCAACTTTGTCTCCCTTGGCTGCTGACGGAGTCAGCGGCTCAGATCTTGGTCACCTAAAGCCGAGGATCCCCGCGTCTGTCCCGCAGGTCACCTCTGTTCGCGGGTTCAGTTCCAGTATATTCCGTATGCCCAGAACACCCGGCCATGCGCCTGGAACCCGTGCCATTTGGCCACTGGTTCGTGCTTCATCTATGGCTATAGAGCAGAGGGATCTTCACCAATGGGGGACGAAACCGTGTGCTATGCACTCCAGACAGTGTGATACAAGGCCATCTAGCACACTAAGCACCTGGAAGTGGCCCGGGAACAGGGCACCGACCTGCGACGGACGATGCAGATCGCCCTGCGTCTCTGCATGAGCGGTGAAGCTCGGCTACAAATCAGGCTCCGATGTCAGCCGCCACGCCGCCTTTCTCGCAGATGCGCTGTTTGTTCGGACTTTGAGACTGTGGATCAGAGAAAGGCTGCTTTAAGAGCGGAATTCGGGGTCTTAGGTGGGAGGGTAGGCAGCCCTTGGTCGCCCACGACACGAGCACGAAACCAATCAGATCATAAAGGATGGGGGCCGCAACATTCGTTTCCCTCCTTCGTCCTATATGGAAAGCAGCATACCCTTTCCCCAGACAGGGTTAAACCCCGCCGCTGGGAAGGAACCACACTACCTGTCACAGGGGAAACATTGCATGCGAACCTTCCTGGCTATCCGGCGCCTACCGCTCCTGATCCTGGGTCTGGTCTGCCTGGTGGGCCTGCTCGGGCAGACCTCCGATCTGAACGCGCAGACCCCGCCGCAATCCTATACCGTGCGGGCCGGGGACTCCTTGGCCTCCATCGCCGCGCGCTTTGGCGTGACGGTGGACGCCCTGCTGGCCCAGAACGGCCTGGAGGCCACCGCTGCCATCTACGTGGGCCAGGTGCTGCAGATCCCCAGCGTTGCCAGTCCCACACCCACGGCTGTGATAACCACCATCTGTATACACACCCACGAGGTGCAGGCCGGGGAGAGCTTGTTGGGCATTGCCCAAGCCTATGGGGTGGCCACTACCCGGATCGCCCAGGCCAACGGAATTGCGGACGTTAACGCCATTCAGGCGGGGCAGACTCTCTGTATTCCGGGAACGGCGGCCACCCCTGTTGCGGCCGCCACGCCGGTCCCGCCCACGCCGACCTCAACTCCGACGCCGGTGGCGGCCCTGCCTACCCCCGCAAGTCCCACCCGTGAGGACACGGCCGCGGATCCCCTCATTACTCCTGCGCCGACACCGCTGGCATCGGTCTCCGGCACCTACCGGGATAACCGGACCCATTTCTCCATCCCCCTGGAGTGGTTCCCCTCGGTGATCACGGTCACCACGGATACGGTGTACCAGTTGGCGTGGGAAGAGGACCGCGTAGCCGCCACGTTTACCACCTCCCATGAACCGGTGGTAGTGGGGGGCCGGACCCATGTGATCGCCAGTTTCCTGAGCGGTCTGTTCGGGATCCTGACCACCGGGTCGGCTTATGAGTCAGCCGGGCCCGAACTGCTGTTCACAGTCCCCGAGGGCTATCGGCCCCTGACTCCCGTCACGTTGCAAGTGGAAACCCGACCGCTACAGGCGGATGGCTCCGCGGTACCGGACGTCCAGCCTCTGCGCCTGGACGTAAGATTGGATCCCCAAGGGGCCGTGTACTACCTCAGTTCCTCGCAGGCGGGCCAGGTGGCACAGCAGTGGGGAGTCCCCTGGGGTTTCACCGTAACGGGCAGTTGGCCGGCGGCCGAGGCGGCCCTGACCGGGGATTATCAGGACCTGGCGGCCCATCTCGAGGGCCGCTATCTGTTGCGCCGCCAGGGGACCATCGTCACGGCTGAATTTTCCTCCACCCGTTCTCCCCTGACGGCTGACGGTGATCCGCAGGCCGTGCTCTTTACCGTGCCTCCAGCCTATCGGCCGGCCACCACGGTGACACGGGCGGTCACGGGCACCTTGGTCAACGCGGAAGGCCAGCCGCTGGACCCACCCAATGATTCACTGCCGGTACGGGTGCAGATACGGCCCGACGGCACGGTCCGGTATGCGCCCGCCACCGACGCAGACCCCACAGCTTTCGGGGCCTATACCTTGCACACCACCTGGAGTACCAACGTAATCATCGGGGATCGGCTGGCTCTGGCGCTGGCCCTGGATGTGCTGGGAACGGAAATCCTTCCGGGCTATGTGTGGGAGAGCCTGGAACATCCCCTGATCCAGATACAGGGGGTGACCACCAATGCGGACGGCCGCATCACGCACCTGGATCTGAAAGAGTCGAGTGTCAATTGGGACGCTCTGTCAGTGGTTCTGGGCGAGCTGACCGCTCTGGAGGAGTTGATCATCGCGCCCGACGACTACTATTACGGGGAAGGCAGAGGGCCTTTTGGCCGCCTCCCTCCGGAAGTGGGAAATCTCTCCGCCCTGACCACCCTGCAGGTGACGACAGACGCCCTGACCGGCCCGATCCCACCGGAATTGGGGCAGCTGGCCAATCTGGAAGTCCTGCAGCTCGCCAGTCCCTACCTGGAAGGCAAGATACCGCCTGTGCTGGGCCAGTTGACGAACCTGCGGCAGCTGGATCTGTCCAATTCCGGGCTGTCAGGCCCGATCCCGCCGGAACTGGGCCAGCTGGCCCAACTGGAGTACCTGGATCTGTCCCGCGCCGGTCTGACGGGCGCCCTGCCCCCGGAATTGGGGCAGCTGACGAATCTGCGCCACCTGGATCTGTCGGGCAACGCCCTGTCCGGTCCGATCCCCGCCGCTCTGGGCCAACTCACGAATCTGGAGGAGCTGCACTTCCTGCACAACAATCTGACGGGGCCCTTGCCCCCCGAGTTGGGACAGCTGGCCGCTCTGGAAACCCTGTGGTTTGAATCCCTGCAGAACCTGGGCCCCATTCCGCCCGCCTGGGGGCAACTCCGCCACCTGCGCAAGCTGATCATCAAGGACAGTGGTCTGAGTGGGGCCCTACCCGCGGAACTGGGCCAGCTGGCGCACCTGCAACACCTGGATTTGACCGAAAACCAGTTGCGGGGTCCGCTGCCCGCTACCCTGGGCCAGCTCCAGAATCTGTTGCATCTGGATCTGTCCTACAACCAACTGGACGGTCGTTTGCCGCCCGCGTGGGGCCAAATGAGCCGCCTGGAGTTGCTGATGCTCAAGAACAACCAGCTGTCCGGTCCCATCCCCCCCGAACTGGGGCTCCTGACGGAACTGGGGGGCATCAACCTGGCCTACAACAACCTGGATGGTCCCATTCCGCCCGAACTGGCGCAGCTGGAGTCTCTGGTATGGCTCTATCTGTCACACAACCAGCTATGGGGCCCCCTCCCGTCGCATCCGTTCCCGACCTATTTCCGGTCGCTGGCGGAACTGGACCTGTCGCACAACCAATTGTGGGGCCCTATCCCCTGGACGCTGGGCGAGGTCTGGCTGGGCTACCTGGACCTCAGTCATAATCAGCTGGAAGGAGACCTGCCGGAGGGATTCGCCAACCGCCAGGACGTGCGCTGGGTGGACCTGAGAGAGAATCAACTGACAGGTTGCCTGCCGGTCGCCTGGCGCGAGTTGCATGCCAGGGGCCAAGTAAACGCGGACCTGCCCCTGTGTGGCGCATGAAGAGCATCGTACCGCCTACCGGTTCCTGACCCAAGCGCAGGCCCTTGCTGTCAGCGGTCTCCGGGCCCCCTCAGTTATATACTTCCTCACTGCGCCAGCAGTGGACGGTGCCCTCGGTGCGGACCGCGCAGGTATGGTCCAGTCCCGCCGATAGGGATGTGAAGGTCCCGTCCGGTGAATGCAGTTGCCCGAGACGATTGTCCCCCCAACAGTGGAGGGTACCATCCGTACGTAACCCACAGGTATGAAACCGGCCGGCACTCACCGCCTGAAACGGGCCTGGCGGAGGCTGGGACTGTTGGTAATCATCCCGACCCCAACAATGCAGCGAGCCCTCAGCCCGTAACCCACAGTTGTGATACCCCCCGGCGGCGAGGGCCATGAATGGTTCAGCGGGAGGATCCGCCTGGCCGTAGTAGTTGCCGCCCCAGCAACGAACCAGGCCGTCCGTACCCAGGCCACACCCGTGGAATTCCCCCATGGCGACGGACGTGTAGGTGCCGGCTGCGGCATCGGACTGACCCGCATTGTTCAAGCCCCAGCAGACCAGGGTGCCGTTGGTGCGTACGCCACAATTGTGAAAATACGTGGCGGCAATGAATTGGAAGGGTCCGGCCGGGGCCTCCAGCTGCCCGGTACTGCTCCGGCCCCAACAGCGGACGGAACCATCCGCCCGCAAGCCACAGGTATGGGCGGCTCCGGACGCCAGGGCCGTGAACGGCTCTGTGGGAGCCTGGGTCTGACCGTCCGTATCCTGGCCCCAGCAGTAAACAGTGCCCTCCGTCCTGAGGGCACACGTATGAACCCCACCGGCCGCCACGGCACGAAACTGCCCCGCCGGAGCCCGGGTATAGCCCCAGCCCCAACAGCGGATACGGCCATCGGTACGCATCCCGCAGGAGTGGGCCCCGATGGCAATGATGGCCGCGAATGTTTCAGCGGGCGCTTGGGTCTGCCCCGCGGTATCACTACCCCAGCAGGTGACCGTGTGGTCCAGGCGGATCCCACAGGCGTGGCGCCCGCTGACCGCCACCGCCTGAAACTGCCCGGGCGGGGCCCATGTCTGCCCGTATTCGTTGTCTCCCCAGCAGTACACCGTGCCATTGGCGTGGATCGCACAGGCCTGGTTGGGGGTAGTGGCCAACGACTGGTACGAACCGGCCGGAAGGGCGGCCAAGGCAGGCTCCAGCTGACCCCAGCAGTGCAGGGTCCCGTCCGTGCGCACCCCACAGGCATAGTTGTGGCCGGCGGTAACAGCACGGAAGTCTCCCGCGGGGGCCTCGGTCTGCCCATAGCTGTTGTAGCCCCAGCACAGGAGAGTGCCATCGGCGCGCACCCCGCACGAATGATATTCCCCCGTGGCTACATCCTGGTACTGGCCGGGCGGGGCATTCAACTGTCCCGCCTCGTTACGCCCCCAGCAGAGCAGAGTCCCATCCGTACGGATCCCACAGGAATGATATTGCCCGGTAGACACAGCCTGGAAGTCATCCGCCGGTACGTCCAGGGGATTCGATTCCCAGACGTCCCAGCAGCGGAGGGGCCCCTCCGCCAGGACTGCACACATAGCGGCCTGACTCACGGACAGGATACGGGAGGGGGGAGGGAAGTCCGTGGTCTTGGCCGGAAGAGGCACCAACGCCGGCGGGATATGGTCCACGAGGGAGGCATAGATCCAGTGGCCTGATTCCAGTTGCAGCCAAGCGCCACCGCGGGAACGGGCCACGGGCTGGACGATGTCGCCCTGGTAAACCTGGCCAACAATGGCATAGTCGGTCCCCGGCCCGGCGCGCAGATTGGCATTGACATTGGCGGTGGCGCGGGACTCGGAGGGCAACTGGGACCGCGCCTGTTCGCGGTAGTCCATGGCCAGCGGATCATCGGGATCCAGGCGCAGGACAGCGTTGTAGTCGGCAATGGCCTCGGCATAGTGGCCGCGGGCCGCCTGGGCCAAGCCGCGATTCCGGAGCGTCACGGCATTATCGGGGTCGCGTTGCAGGGCGGTATCGTAGTCGGCAATGGCCTCCTCATAACGGCCCAGGTTATGGTTGGCGGCGCCCCGGCCCATCAGGGCCTCGGCATCATCGGGGTCGACTTCCAGGGCCGTGTTGTAGTCGGCAATGGCCTCCTCATAACGGCCCAGGTTAATGTTGGTTACGCCGCGATACCGCAGAGCCGCGGTCAGGTGGGGGTCGATGCGCAGGGCGGCATCGTAGTGGGCCAGCGCCTCGTCATAACGGCCCAGCGCGACCAACGTCCCGGCCTTGGCAAACAGGGCCAGGATGTAGTTGGGGTCGAGTTCCAGGGCGGCGGCGAAGTCGGCCAGCGCCTCGTCTGCCAGACCCAGGTGGTATTTGGCCAGGCCGCGGTCATTCAGGACCACGGCATTGCGCGGGTCCAGCCGCAGGACAGTGTCGAAGTCGGCAATCGCGTCGGCATAGTGGCCGAGGTGTTGTCTAGCACGGCCCCGGCTTCTGAGCGTCTCGACATGGTAGGGGTCAAGTTGCAGGGCGGCGGCGAAGTCGGCCAGCGCCTCATCCGTGAGGCCGAGGAACGCCTTGGCGGCGCCCCGGTTTGTCAAGGCCAGGACACTGTGAGGGTCGATTCTCAGCGCGGCGTTGCAGTCGTCAATGGCCTCATCATAGCGGTCCAGGGCAATCTTGGCTGCGGCCCGGTTAACCAGGGCCGGGACATAGTGAGGGTCGCGTTGCAGGGCAGCGTCATAGTCCGCAATGGCCTCGGCCTCCAGGCCCAGGTCAGACTTGGCCAGCCCCCGGTTCGTCCAGAAAAGGGCCTGGTCGGGATCACGTTGCAGGGCGGCGTCAAAATCGACAAGGGCCTCGGCATAGTGGCCGAGGTGATACTTGGCCAAGCCCCGGTCATTCCAGAGTCCGGCATTGCGGGAGTCAAAGCGCAGGGCGCCATCGTAGTCAGCGATGGCCTCTTCATAGCGGCCCTCAGACGCCTTGGTTACGCCCTGGTTATGCAGAAGCAGGGCCAAGTTGGGGAAGAGGTTCAGGGCCGTGTCGAAGTCGGCTTCCGCCTCGGCCTGGCGGCCGACGTGCGCCTTCATGGCTCCCCGATAGTAGTAATACACGGCATTGCGGGGGCGGAGGCGTACGGCCGCCTCGAAGTCGGCCAGAGCCTCTTGGTACTGGCCCCGGACGGCTTTGGCGATCCCCTGTTCATAATGGGCATGCGCAGAGGTGTCGGGGGTTGGTTGATCCGCGTCGTGGGGTGTCGGCGTGGGGGTGGTGGTCCTCTGGGGATCCGGGGTGACGACTCCGGTGACCAGCGGGAGGGATGCGGTGGGACCGTCCACGGCCTCCGCGAAAATCCACTGGCCCTCCGCCAACTGGAGCCATTGGCCGTCCGCGGTGCGGGCGATGGGCGCGACCACGTCGCCCGGCTGCTGACGGCTCACCATGCGGTACGCCCAGTCCGGTCCGGCGAGGACCAGGGCGGTGCGCTGGACGGTAAAGTGGGTGGGCATGGGCGTGGGCGACAGTGGGACAGGGATCACGGGCAACCCGGCGACAGGGCCCTGGACACGGATCAAGGCCAGCCACTGGCCCTCCGCTAACTGGAGCCACTGCCCATCGGCGGTGCGGGCCAGAGGCGCCACGCGCGTGCCCTTCGTCTTCTGGTCCACAATGGGAGCCCCAAAGTGGGGGGCGGCGCGGACCGTGGTATAGCCCTTGACGATAAAGTCGGTGAACGTGGCGGTAGACGGCAAGGTGGCGGCCGGAGTGGGGGTTAGGAGGTCCGTGCAGGTGGGCGGGTCGCCTTCACACACCAACTGGCCCAGATACGCCACCAGGATCACTGCCGGCACCGATCGGGCCTCATACGTGACCAAACCCACGACGCGTCCCGTAAACTGGATAGTATCCCCGACCCGGATCTGTTCCTCCAGGGTTTGGTCGAGACCTACGTACAGATACTGGGGTGACGATACCGCGTTCCCGCGGACGGCCACAATCCAGGTAATTGCGTCGCTGTCCGGCCCCCTTTCCACGGCCACAACGTCGCCGACAAAGGCGTAGACTTCGTCCATATAGTCTTCGATCTGGCTGGCCAACGCCGCCACGTCTATCGAGGCGGCGGGGGTGGAATTAGCCTGAGCATGCGCTACAGACACGGGGAGGGCCCTGGATGAGAAGGTCAGGAAGGCCACGACCGACCACCTGGGTTCCAGGCTCCATAGCAGGACAGCACTGACTACCAGGACCGCTATCGTTTTCTTAGCCTCCAGCTTGTGGTTCAACCTGCCTCCCTATTCGTTGGAAGTATCAGCTTCTGTCCCAGTATAGGCCGTATCCCCGGAACCCCCGACTACCTAACAGGACAGAGGTTATAGGGTAGCCGAACAGACAGAACCCAGGACGCGATTGAGCCAGCCAGATATTTTCGGAGTTGCTCCCTGCGGTCCTGGCAGTGCGGTGCTACAGGCCCCGTCGGGAACCCTCAGACGGTATACCGCTGCAACTTGGCGTGGAGGCCTTTGGCGGCATCTGGACCGACCAGAAACCATACATAGCCCTCTTCACTCAGCCGGGCTATTTTCAGGAACCCGCTGACTGCCCAGCTGTAGTAGAGCCAGCGCAGTTCTGTGTTCTTGTGTGTGCTACAGGGTCACGGTCAGTTGCACGCGAATTGACATGGAAAACGGACTTCCATGACTGCTAATCGCCACTGTAACACAATTCCCATTCCCTCAATACCGTGTCCGGTACACGGCCTTTTGGCTGTCGTCCGGCCGTGGGCGAGTGAACACGTATCCCGGTGTACACGGCACCCTGGGGCTGGCATGGTGTGTGGCCCACTGTCTGCGGACGGGGCAGCAAGGAAGCGGTAGGGAAGGGATACGGCGCCCTGACAGGGACTGTACTCCTTCCCCTCCCACGGCGACGTGATTTCCCTGCCCATATACCCTGGAGGTCCTGAGATGGCTGAGAACTCGAAGGCCAACGGCAAACGCATTCCAACCTCCCGGCGCGGCAAGGATTTGATATTAAGCGGGCAGACGGTGTCCCAGGTCTAGACAGCGGAAGTTAATCCCCCCAGCCTGAACTTCAACCGACTTTCATTGATTTGATGATTAGGAAACAGGGTACCGTACTCGCCCACTGATCCGTGATTGAGCCATACTCCCCGAGAGGGAGCATAGGCTCAGAGACCTCAACGGTGGTAAATCCTGCCCCGACCAAGGTGTTCTACGTACGTGGAAAGCTTCCTGTGAAAGGAACCAAGCGTACCGTACATCCCGTCGCCGTCTGAGAACCACTTCCCTTCTTCCCCGTACCGAGTGACTCCCTTGGCCACGAAATTCCCGTTCTCATCTGTGATGAACGCCGGATTCGCGGCGTTGAATGACGTTTCAAAACACGGATGCACAATACTGAAGACGAATGTCCCGTCGTCACGGAGTATCCGTCGGACTGCCCCGTAGGTCTCTTCAAGACCGGGTAGGACCATCAGAGCCATGTTGCAGACCACGTATCGAAAAGACTGCCTGGTAGAGATGTCAGGCGCTGTGCGTCATCGATGGTGTAAGTAATCGACAGTGGTCTTTGACGTACTGTGCTGCTGGAGAGGGCGTGTGATGGATCGTCTGACAGTGTGTGTTCGATGGGGGGACTCTTGTCAAACAGGCGTAGCAACACGGCGACTACAAGAATGAGTAAAATGAACCCAGGCAGGGATTCCATAGATAGGCCAAGAAAATAGAAAGGAACAAGCCTGTAGTTTGGTATACCCTCAGACCCGGGCCCAAAGACTATATTCCAGCAGAACGGTCTTTGACTGTGTTCTGTGTTTCCTGCCGACTAAGACCCGCCCACCGAACTGATCTGGCCCTGGAACTGAAAACCCAGTTATTGGGCTAAATCCGTTCTAAGCCCCGCAAGAACGACGCACTGAGATGGCCAGGAAGGCCAATTATCACGGTCCTGTGACTTGGAGTTGGGGGGTGACTCGCCACGGGAGGCAATCTGTGCACGTCGCCAGCATCTCGCCAGCCATCGGGTTTGTCGCTCGCTGACGCCAGATTTGGGACGGGATCCTAGAGCAAAGAGCTGAACGGGGCCGAGAACCTGCCCAAAGAGCTCCAGGAGGGCCTGGTCTGGGGCCAAGGGGCTGAATCCCAGCGTCCCCTTGATATCTGTATAGTATGACGCTACACTATACAGAACTGCAAATCCTTTTACGGAGTCAGAAGTGACGAGACCGCATTCAAAGCCAGAACACCCCAGCACTTTCATTAGGGAGAAGGTAATTCCGTCTGACCTGTCTGTGACTGCCGCGGCCGATATGTTGGGCGTTAGTAGACCCGCTTTGTCCAGTTTACTCAATGGCCGGTCTCAACTATCACCGGAAATGGCCGCGAAGATGGAACAGACTTTTGGTGTGCCACACCACGAGCTTCTGGATCGACAGACAGCATATGATCGTTCCCTTAGGCACGAAACGGAGAGGGATGGTTCCGCACGGGTGTATGTACCCAGTTTCATGGAGATAAAAGCTTTACAGATTGAGAGATGGGCAGACAGTATAGACACTCGTCACCTTCTGGCCGTTCTGCTGCGCAAGTTGGTTAACACAACCGGTAGTGGTTTGCAGTGTGTTGACTTTCCCGGATACGACAATGCAGAACGAAGAGGGTGGGACGGTCAGGTCGAGACCACGGCAGCCATGCCATGGATTCCCAAGGGCAAGTCCGGTTGGGAGTTTGGGACAAACATAAAGGTTGATAAGAAAGCCAACGATGATTTCGATAACAGATGTCGTTCCGTTTCTCCCGTAGAGAGATCTGAAACCACATTTGTGTTTGTCACACCTCGGAATTGGCCTGGCAAAAAGGCATGGGCCAAGAGCAAGGAAGGTGGCTGGAAAGCGGTTAGGGCTCTTGACGCCAGCGACCTGGAACAATGGCTTGAGACATCAATAACAGCAAGGATATGGCTTGCCGAGCAACTGGGGGTGCCGACCACAGGTTTCAAAACGCTCGAGCAATGCTGGCAGGCATGGCAAAACACCAGTGAGCCACGGATAACCCGGGCGCTGTTCGAGACGGCTGTTGTTACCTACCGCGAGACGTTTCAGAAATGGCTTGAACAACCCAACCCAGACCCTCTCCAGATTACAGCAGATTCTAAGGAAGAGGCCCTGGCGTTTCTTGACTGTCTTTTCCAGGACAGTGCACCTGACTCAAAAGATTGCGCCTGTGTTTTTACGTCTGCTGAAACTCTGGAGAGATTGACTCTGGCCAACGCGCCATTCATTCCGATAGTTCACGATATTGACACCCAACACGTTCTGGCCACTATCGAGCGCCCACTGCCCTACATTGTCTTCCAACCTCGCAATGCAGTAAGGGACCCGGATCTCTCTCTTGGTCTTCTTAGTCACGAGGACTTTGAGAAGGCACTTGCCACGATGGGTATAGAAGATAATGAGGCCGAACAGCTGGCGCGCGAGTCCGGGCGTTCACGGACAATCTTGCGCCGGAGGCTCTCCCAGAATGATGCGATAAGAGATCCATCGTGGAGCCAAGACGCAGATCTTGTGGGGAGCCTAATTCCATTAGTCTTGATTGGAACCTGGCACACCAACTCCGACGCGGATTGCGCCATCCTCTCCACACTTGCCAACAGGCAATACTCTGAAATCGAAGAGACAGTCACGAAGTTGCTGGGGCTTGACGACTCCCCTGTTTGGTCTGTGGGTGGGTATCAGGGGGTAATGTCCAAAATCGATGCTCTGTTTGCTATATCCCATGGTGTGACCAAGACGCACCTGAACAGGTTTTGGGGGCTTGCGGGGAACGTACTTTCGGAAAGCGATCCTGCCCTCGAGTTGCCGGAAGATCAGCGATGGCTGGCAGGCCTGTATGACAAATTGAGAGACCACTCGCGCGTACTGCGCGAAGCGATCTGTGAAACACTGTTAATCCTGGCAGTGCACGGCAATGATCTGTTCCAGGAACGACTCGGTGTTGATATTGAAAGCGAAGTCTCAAGTCTCATAAGAGGCCTGCTGACGCCACTAACCCTTGAGACACTGCTCTCGCAGAATCAGGATCTCCCACACTTTGCTGAAGCGGCTCCCCAGGTATTCCTCCAACTGATTGAGGATGATTTGCAAGAATCCCAACCCGCTGTTGTTGCTCTGCTGAACCACGCGGACAGCTTATTCACAAGTCCCAGAGCTGGACTTCTCTGGGCTCTCGAATGTCTTGCCTGGCGGCACCTCCCGCGCGTGAACCTGATATTAGGGCGGCTGTCGAGATTCAACATCGATGACAACATATCCAATACCCCGAGCGCCAGCTTGAAATCGATTTATCGATCCTGGTGGCCGCAAACGTCCGCTCCTCTTGAGGACCGCATCAGAGCGCTCGAGACATTGGTAGCAGATTTCCCTGATATCGGTTGGATGATCTGTGTCGATCAGTTGGGAACAGGCTTTGACACCGCGTCACCCAGCCGGCGGCCGCTGTGGCGCAACGATGCTTCCGGTGCTGGGTTACCTGTGACACAAGATGAAAAGTGGCCATTCAAGCGCAAGGCGCTTGACCTGGCACTCAAATGGCCGCATCACAACTCAAAGACTCTTGGGGACCTTGTTGCCCGACTTGAGAATTGGCCCGATGACATTCATTCCCGGGTCTGGGCTGCTGTTGACGTCTGGGCCAACTCACAACCGGATGACTGGGAGGTAGCAGAACTCCGGGCACGAATTCGCGGGATTGCTTTCAATCCGTTCGGTCGCCGTTCCCTAACCGACGAGGTAAGGCTCCGGGCACGCGAGGTCTACAACAAGCTGCAACCCTCCAATCCCATCATCAATCATGCCTGGCTTTTTGACCAGCATTGGGTTGCCTCAGTGGGTGGCGAGATGGATGATGAGAACTTTGACCACACCAGGCAAACCCGAAAATCCCGTGAGCTCCGTGCCCAAGCGATGCAAGAGATCTGGTTCGAATGCGGCTCAGAAGGCGTGTTGGAAGTTCTGACTCGTAGCAGCGCCCCTGGTACGGTTGGAGTTGCGCTGGCAGAAACACTGGGAAGCGCAGAAACACAGGTGGAGTTCTTGCAGCGCTGCTTATCCATTTCAGGTAGTCTGGCCAGAAAAGCCGACGGTTTCATCCAAGGCTTCCTAACGGCTGTAGACCGGGAAGAGGTCGAAACGCTTCTTGCGCATGTGGCTGACAGCGTGGAACCTTGTCAGGTTGTGCGACTGTTCCGATGCTGCCCATTCAGACAGAGCACCTGGAGGCAACTGGACTCTTACGACAAAACCATTCAGGGTAACTACTGGCAGACAATCAATCCTCTACCAGGTGCACGCAACGTAGCGGAGGCGTCTGAAATCATTGACCGCTTGCTGGAAGTGAATAGGCCCATTGTCGCCTTCAACGTTGTCCAGTACAACTGGGCGCAAGTGGAGACATCGCGTCTGAAGTCGTTATTATTCGCGATTGCTACGGGCAACGTGGACGCCTCAGAAAAGCATAGACTGGACTCGTATTACGTAGCGGAGGCTTTGGCAGAGTTGAACGACCGTTCTGAGGGGACGCCAGATGAATTAGCGCAACTGGAGTTCTGGTATCTTCCGGCTCTAGAACGTAGTGATTATGGCATCCCCAATCTGGAAAAGCAGATTTCGGAGTCCCCGGCATTCTTTGTCCAATTGCTGAGTCTCATTTTCAAACGGAATGACGACGGCTGTGATCCGCCAGAATGGCAGGTGGAAGATGAGCAACATCGACGCCAATTGGCACAACGTGCATATGGCGTGCTTGAAAGAATAGGACGCCTTCCAGGTACTGATCAAGACGGTAGGATCCATGAAGCATCATTGCTCGACTGGATATCCGAGGTGCGTCGGCTCTGCACGATACATGGGCGTATCGAGGCAGGTGATCACCGGATCGGCAGCCTGTTGTCTAAGGCTCCGACCGAAGAAGATGGAAGCTGGCCGTGTCTTCCAGTATGCAAGGCATTGACACACTTTCCTTCATCGCAAATCAGCGATAACTTTCGTATCGGGGTGTTCAACAGCCGCGGCGCATATTTCCGCGATTCGAGCGGTGAACAGGAACGAGAACTCGCCGCCAGGTATCGGAACTGGGCCAACATGCGGGAGTATGATTTCCCACGTGTCGGAGGGATTCTTCACTCCATTGCCGAGGACTACGACCGACAGGCAGAACGAGAGAAAAACAGGTCGAAAGTTGAGGAAAGGCTAGGTCATTGGGTTCTCTAACACATGATGCAGGAGGTTACGCTTGTTCCATAACGACAACCAAGGTGTATACATTGTGCCAACGGTTTGCACCAAAACCCATACCTAAATGGACCCAATCGCCTCCTGTTCTCAGGGGTCCAGACCCTCGGTGTACAGCCAAGAAATCGCCCTAGCCTTTTCCATTAAACCCCGCGCAGGATCCTTAAATTACTGGCAAGCCGGCAAGATAAAGCCTGGTGATAGGTCCACTCGTGCCGGTAGGCAAGGATACTGATGACAGGGAGCCCAAGAACCACCTGAGCTACGGTGCCGCTCTGCCGTAGGCCCTGCTAGCCCCGATGGCGCCGGGCCGGCAGGGCCTGCGTGGCGATGCGGTCCGCCAACTGCCTGACCTCCTCCAGGATGGTTTCTGGGGGTCCCGTGATATCCAGGACCGCTACCTCAATGGTGGTATCCACATGCCGAATTTGATGGAAGGCGCCATTACCCTCCCCCGCCGCATATACCAGGAGGCCGGTGGGCAAGTTGGCCGCGGTGCAATAGGCCAGCATCTGGTAGATGTCGGCCTGGGGGGCAGGTGAGGTCCCCCCGGCTATAGACCGCTTCAAAACCTTGTATTTGGCATCCCCCACGAAAAGGGGCGGGTACGGCCTGCGCGTGGCGGGGGCCGGCCACCAGGAAAAGTCCGGCTGGACCGGGATCAGGGCGTCCTGGTCCAATAACAGCTTTTCCCCTCGCCGCCATTGGCCCGGGGAAAGGTCCAGCGCTTCCCTGAGGGCGACATACAGAAACTGTTCAAATACCCCACTCATATTGACTAGGAAGGAGGTGCCCGCCACCTCGCCGCCGTCGAGTTCCAGACTGCTGTTTTCCAGTATGAGGCAGGCCAGTGCCACCGCCCGGCGATAATGTTGGTTAAGGCGGGTAAAGCGCAGCGAAGGTATCCGTCCCGGCAGGTAGGCTATAGAGGTCACCAGGTCGAAGGGCGGCCGCAGCTGGTGCAGCCGCTGGGCGATGGAGGCCGTGCGTATGCGGGTGTGGGACAGCCGCTGCAGGGCAGCCTTGAGCAGGCGGTTTTCCTCGATATCCTGGGTGTAGTCATCAAAGGCCAATTCCACCGGCAGGAGCTGACCAAAGCGGCGACCCATCTGCTCGGGAAACCGAATGCGCCCGCGTACGCTGGGGAGAGCCTCTTCTCGGGCTCGATAGCCCCGGAGCAGACCCTGACGGATGGCCTGTCGCACCTGGTGGGTGAAGGCTAGGGCCACGGCCTCGAGCACATCGCTGTCCGG
Organism: Anaerolineales bacterium; assembly: GCA_034422235.1. Taxonomy (GTDB): domain Bacteria; phylum Chloroflexota; class Anaerolineae; order Caldilineales; family Caldilineaceae; genus Bin34. The sequence goes on from DAOUJU010000024.1 coordinate 309,841, forward strand.
TGCCAGTTCAATGCACGTATCCCGCCACTGGGCGGGATCCAGGGCATAGCTGAGCAGGAACATCACCCGGTTAACCGGAATCTTGGGGCGGATAATCACCACCGTTTCGCCCACGCGCACGGCGCCGACATAGGAAGGGGCGGCAGACGGGGTGAGGAGATAATGCCCTGCCGGTTCCACCCTGGGCGAGACAGCCACGTGGGCTGCCCGGAGCGCTTGCAATTGTGCGACGGAGAGTGGGCCGGGCCACCGAACCGGCTGCCCCTCCTGCAGGTTAAACAGTCCCATCTTGCCAATCGCCGGAGAGTTGTCCGTTCTGCAGCCCTGGCCTAGCTGCCTAGTCGAGGGCCGCCAGCAGCCGGTCGAAGGCAAAGGCCTCCAACTGGGAAACATCGTCCAGGTACTGCTCCTCGATATAGGGCAGGACCGCCTGCTCCCACAGGAAACGGACTCGTTCTTCGTTCAGCGGGATGCCCTCTTGCATGAAGTAACTGGGACCCAGGCTCAGGTGGCGGTCTCTGAGTTTGTCGTTGGCGGCCGCCAGCAGATCCGCCACCCACATCGCCTCGGGGTGGTACGCCTCCAACCAGCGGAGGAGGAGATCCTAGACGGGGGGACGGTCGGGGTAGAAGTCGAAGAAGTAGAACCGGCGGCGCAAGGCGGCGTCCACTAGGGCGATGGAACGGTCGGCAGTGTTCATGGTACCAACCAACATCAGGTTGGGCGGCAGGGAAAACAGTTCCTCCGTACTGTACTGCAGACTTACCTGTTCGTTCCGGTATTCCAGCAGGAAGTAGAGTTCCCCCAGAATCTTGGCAATGTTGCCCCGGTTGATCTCGTCGATGAGAAGGATAAAGGCCTGGTCCGGTTTTTCCTGGGCGGCCGCGGCCAACTGGCGCAGGGGGCCCGGCACCAAGCGGAAGGTCGGTTGGCCCTCCGCAGAAGTGGTGGGCCGATAGCCTTCCACGAAATCCTCGTAGGCATAGGAGGGATGAAACTGGACTATTCGGTAATCCCCACCCCGCTCCCGGTACCACTGGGCGATCTTCTTGGCCACATAGGTCTTGCCGGTACCGGGAGGTCCCTGGAAAATGACCTGTTTCTTCTCCTCCAGAGCCTGGATGACCTAGTGTAGCCACGAGGGTTCACAAAGCAGTTCCTCAGCCAGCTCGTTTACTCCCGGTTTCGGGGGAGGGGGAGGATTTTCGACCAGCCACACCAGAGACTGAGCTTCCAGCCGACTGGCCAGGGGCAGGTTCTGTTGGTACGCCACCTGAATGAAACGGTCCAGGAATTGCAACATGCAGTCATAGTGGTTGGCGCCGCTGGCTCCCTCTTCAGGGCCGTCGTACCCCGTCCGGTCGTAAGCCCTTTCCATGAGGGTCCAGCGGTAGGGAGGATACTGCTCCGCGTCCAGTCCCATCAGCAGGATGGAAGCCAGAGCCGTCCTGCGCCCTGGACCGCCTAGGACGGAGGGGGGCAACAACCCAAGAAACGCTTGGACCCGTTCCGCAGGACTTACCGGGTCTGCGGTCCACAGGCTGCGCAGGGCGTTCAGGGCTGTCTGGGGGTCTGCTTCCAGCCACTGCCAGAATTCGCGCGCCTCGTGTTCGACCCAATGAGTGTCATGACAGCCCTGTACCACCAGTTCCGCCCACTTATCGGCCCCTGCCAGCACTGCCTGACGGGCCTGGCTCAATCTCCTACCCGTTTCGCGCTTGGGGGACAGTTGGTGTATTTCCAGGTCCAGGGCGGCGTGATAGGGGCGGGCGGCGTCCACCAAGGCACGCCAGCCGCTGGCCTGGTAGTTGGGGTCCCATTCGTCTCTTACCGCAGGTTGATAAAACAGATGATCTCCCGCCCCATAGAGAGTTTCCACTTCCGGCCGAATTTGCTGCAGCAGACGATCCAGATCCTGCGCGGGTGTGGGCACCCTCTTTGAGAAAGCCTTGGCAATCAGTTGTTTGTGGGCAACCGAGACAATCGCTTCAAAGGTGTCGGGAAAGGTGAGGTGGTTGAGGGCCTCTCTTTGGGCGCGGTAGCTGCTAGGCTCCTCCCGCAACATCCGGCTGACTGGCTGGATCCCCATGTTGAACGCCTTGAACGCCCAGGGGTCCCCCAGCAGATGCTCCTGTTGCGCCGACCTCAGGTTCTTCCACTGCTCCACAAACTCGATGATGAAACCTACCTGAAAGGGCCGCTTGCGGTGAAAGTACTGCCCGGGATGGACAAGACCCGGGGACAGGGCCAGTCCCAACGAGTCAGGTATGGGCACCGGGGTGGGGGACCATTGGAGCACCATCTCGATGCGGTTCCACTTTCTGGCCGGATTCTGGGTGGACGTGATGAGGTGATGGAAAAAGAGGGCTTCGGCCAGCAACTGGTAGACCGCAGGCGGGCTGCCTGCCAGTTGATCCTGCAGTTTTGCCATAAAGTCACGCTGTGACCGGTCGGGATTATCCAGGTAACGAGCTCGCAATTCTCCAAGGCAGTCGGGGGCCCAGACTTCATGTCCCGGGGTAAACAGAGAGGAATCAGCACACAGTACCGCATCCACCCACTTCTGGGCCGCCCCATATACCCTGTCGGTGCCCTCGCGCATTATTCTTGTACCCATCGTGCTCCTGCTCCTTTCCGGGAGGGTAGAGTTGACTCACAGACCCAAAGATACCAAATCAGGCCCGCGCGGCTGATCCTCAAAGAAAAAAGAGAGCTTCATAGGGCAAGGGACGTGGTGGTAGGGGATCAGAGCCCCTGACGGCCGCAAGCGGTCAGTAACCATCGTTGCATTACTCGCATATGGCTCTACCAAGGGAACACGCTACTTCACACTGAGCAGTAGGCGTGGCGCTGGTAAACACCATGGGTGCCACTATATATAAATGGACTGCCAATGCACCTGCTCTCTGGGTTCCAGAGCTATGGGATATAGTTGGGGAAATCTTCTTGGTTCGAGTCATTTAAACGCCTGGGTTTTCAGACAGCCAAGGATCTTCCAGACTTTGTCCCCGCCGCCAAGGACGTCTGGTACAAAGCCTGTGATGTGTATGGTCCCGAGACTTCGTTCTACCTCCGGTGCAGTATCTACTGGGAGCAAACGGAATTAGCCTGTGGCTGGAACTAAAAACCCTCGGAACTCCCCTTATTGGGCGTTAGGGTGCGGCTCCCAACCCCATGCTCCGAACAATGGCTAACTGCAGGTTCAGCCGTTCCCGGAAACCTGGAGGCCCCACCTTTAGGTCATAAACCTGTAGAACCAGCCAGGTCAGAACTTGGCCACGGGCCCTAGAATTCTTTGGTGCGCTGGAGGAAAGACACTTACCTGAATACAGATAAGTTTCCCCACGACTCCCGCTGGCTAAATAACCAAGAAGCGACGAAAGATTAACAATTCCGAAAGTGACACTTCCGGTTTATGGGCCAGAAAGAGATTAAAGTATTAAAGGGGATTCTAAACTGGAGACCAAGACGTGAGAAATTAGATGAATCATGAAACTGCAGAGCGGCAAGGATTGTATTTTCCAGAACCGTTAACTCACCGAAACAAGAAAGGTAAGGTGTATCAGCGCCTGGGGGAAGTAGACAGCCAAATCCAGATGGCTCTTGCGCTTGAAACCGAGGAACTTCAGGCACGCTCTGTCATTACAGATCAGACCTCTCCCGAATTCCTCAAGGAGGAATGTCTTGTCTATTTGATCCGCCACCACCACAAAGAGGGGAATCGACAATGCGTGAACGGACTGACTGAATCCCTGTTGCGTCGATGTGGGACATGGATCAAAGGCCAATTGTGTAGTATCCGAGACCCCGAATTGGAATCTCAGGGATACGCGGACGTTATAGCGATGTTGTTTGAGCGTATTCTCGATCTTGACAGTGACCAAGGAGATTTCCTCCAAGTCCGTTTCTGGGTGGTCCTCAAAAGCCTCACGGTACAAACTTTCAGTGACTTGCTTAAGCCTCATCCAGGTTACGACGGCGAGGATGTCGACGCCGTAGGACAGGGCGTAGGATTGCGAGCAGCGAGTACAGTCGTATCTTCCCCGGTTGAAACGGAAGTAATTAACGAGTCTTTGATTCGTGAAGCCCTGAGCCAGCTGGAAGAACCAATCCGGTCAGCGTACCTACTTAGGCACTACATAGGCTTGCAAATCGAAGACCAAAACCCAGCCGTACTCACAATAAGCCGGTACTTCGACAAGACGCCCCGCACGATCCGAAACTGGTTGACTAAAGCCGATAGGTGCCTTGCAGAGTGGCGAACAAAGGAGAGAAGAGATGAACAAACGACCAAAGAATATTGAGTTAGAGGACGTACTGGATGCCTACGTTGCATCCGGCACCGATCCAGGTGGGACACTCGACGAATGGATTCGTCGTTATCCTGAGTATGAGAAAGAACTCACAGAGTTCGCAGCCAGTTGGAGCTTGATGGAGTTCTTGCCACCGAGCCCAGATGCTGAGAAAGTTGACGAGGAAACGCTCGTATTGCGGGGAATGAGTGTTGTTCAGGGACTGCTACATGAGCAGCTAACAGAATCCCCTTCCAAGTCTATCATGCCTTTCGACAGTCTACTAGAGGAGGGTAAGGCAAAGGGATTAAAGCCCAGTGAGATGGCGGAGAAAGTTAGACTGGGCGACTCCTCGCTGAGAAAACTGGACCGTCGCCTGGTTCATTATGCTTCAATCCCGCGAGAGGTAATTGAAGGCCTTGCACAAGCAATACAAAAGGAGACTGTTAGCGTCGTAACCTACCTGCAACAGAGCCCAATACTCTCGGTGGCGACCGAACATCGGTCTGAACAAGCACCTATGCTCATTGATTCCGAAGATTTCTTTGACGCAGTCCGCGCCGACCCGACTATCACCAAAGAAGATGCTGCATATTGGCTGGGCTTCGAACAATCTATGGGGCAGCATGAGCCATTGGGATGACATACGGCTGGCGGCACGTGCGCAACGTGCCTTAGTGCTTCCCGAAGCGAATGGTGAAACATCCGCTACATGCCTCCTTTCGGCTGCGGATCGGTGGACTGGCTTTAAACGAATTGGTCTGCCCGCTGGCGACCCACTACTTGATGGAGGTGAGGCAGCTCTAGACCTTGAAATGGCACGGGTCTGGTTTAACCGCGACGTCGAACCTCGGCTAGCGCTGTTTTATCAAGCTCACGAGTATGCACATCTGTGGCTCCACCGCCAGGGTGAATCTCTGGAATTTGATCCTGATCCTGCGGTTGCCGAGGAACCCTTGCCGGTTGGCGTGAACCTTGTAGAAGGATACGGTCCAGAGGAGTTGCGAGAACGCGAGGCGAATGTCTATGCGCGTGAATTTCTACTCCCGACCGACAAACTGCGGGAGTGGTACAGAACAAGCGGTATTGGGGCGAATGCTATTGCCAATCGGCTAGGCCTTCCTGAAGGAATGGTCCTACATCAGATGTCTCGCGCGCTGCTCACACCAGAAATTCATCAGACACCTCCAACGCCAGTAGAAAATAACAAATGGCCCCTTGACAACAGCCAAGAGGAAGCTGCTCACGCGCCAAGAGGGCCAATACTCTTGGAGGCTGGTCCAGGCACTGGGAAAACCCGTACCCTCGTTGCCAGAATCGACTTCCTTCTTCGCCAAGACGTACCGCCGGCGGCGATCCTCGCATTGACGTTCTCGAACCGCGCGGCCGAGGAAATGCGGTCACGTGTGGCAGAGGTTCATCCAGAAGCTGCCATCCATATATGGATGGGAACATTCCACGCCTTTGGTCTTGAGGTATTGCGCAAATACGGTACATACCTAGGGCTGCCCCCGCGGATAACCATGTTGGATCAGTCTGGCTCGATCGCGTTATTGGAGCGCATGCTAACGGAGCTGGATCTTGATTACTATCAATACCTGTATGATCCTGCGTTCTACCTGCGAGATATCATTTCGGCGATCTCGCGTGCCAAGGACGAGTTGGTGGGGCCAGAGGAATACATGGCGCTTGCCGAGAGAATGTGCCATGAGGCGATCAGCCCCAAGGATATAGAAAGAGCGGAAAGGGCGGCAGAGGTCGCACGGGTTTATGCAACGTACCAAGAAGCACTGGACCGCGAGCATCTGGTAGATTTTGGTGACCTCATATCCAAGCCTGTGTCTTTACTCCGGACGCAATCCGATGTGCGCGATTCTCTGCGACGTCAGTACCGCCATGTCTTAGTCGACGAGTACCAGGACATGAACCATGCTAGCAGCCTCTTCCTAAAGGAAGTAGCGGGGGCTGGTGCGGGTCTTTGGGTGGTTGGGGATCCTCGTCAGGCGATCTACCGGTTTCGGGGTGCGGCCCCAACAAACATTCGATGTTTCACCAAGGATTTCCCCGGAGCGAAAGTAAAAACCCTCCAGTATAACTATCGGTCCCGACCAGTCATAGTTGATGTCTTCGCAGCGTTGGCTCCCAGGATGCAAGCTGGTCAAGGCCGCCCAGATTTCGTCCCCTGGAAGCCAAAGCGGCCGTCTGACGGCCAGGTTATGATGGAGGTTGCCACCGACCTTACTGCTGAGGCAAAGGGGTTAGCAAAGGAGATTGAGCGCCAGCTAGCCGCAGGCATCCCCTACAGTGACCAAGCGGTTCTATGTCGCTCACACACTTACCTCCGAAGGGTAGGGGCGGAGCTTGAGCACCTCGGTGTACCCGTCTTATACCTAGGAAATCTCTTTGAACGTCCCGAAGTACGCGACATGCTTTCCCTTTTGTCCCTCACGTGTGAACCTGATGGGAGAGGCCTAGTGCGAGTCGCGTGGTTTCCTGAATACAAGGTTCCACTTGATGATGTTCTCTCGCTGATCAATTTGGCTCGCGACTTGAGGGTTCCCTTTCCAGACGCCTTGGAGCTAGCCGCGACTGCCGATGCCATCTCAGAGGAGGGCAAAGCGGGGCTTGGGCTCCTGGCAAGCCATCTCAAAGGCTTGCGCTACAGTCCGCCTTGGGCACTGCTTGCGTATTACCTGTTCGAACGGAGCGCCTATCTACATCCTTTCTTGGCGGACAGCTCTGTGGTGGGGCAGCAGCGCCTATTGGCACTATATCAGTTCCTTCAGTTTGCCCGTGAGCAACGACCGCAATCTCATCGAGACGTAGGCGACACGAAGTTGCGTTTGCTCTTGCATATCCGACAACTTGTGATCTACGGAGATGAGAAGAACCTCAGCCAGTTGCCTAGCTGGGCAGACCATATAGAGGCTGTTCGACTTCTAACAGTGCATGCAAGCAAGGGACTTGAGTTCACGGCCGTCTACTTGCCTACGCTAGGTCGCGGTATCTTCCCGGTTCAGCGCCAGGCCATGCAGTGTCCACCACCCAAAGGTATGGTCCCTAATCACGATGACCACGATGAGGAAGAGGAGTGTCTCTTCTTTGTTGCACTTTCCCGAGCCAGAGACATATTGTGCTTATCCCGCGCCCAACGGTATGGGAACCGGAATAACCATCCGTCAGCTTTGCTCCTTGAGATTTCTAGTGTGTTGCCTGCCCGTCCTGACAGACACGTTACTTGGTTGTCCAGAACGACAGAGCCAGCTCCTGAGCCTATGCCAACAGAAGGCAACAGATCTTACGTGGCGGAAGACTTAGATGTCTATATCCAGTGTCCTAGGAAATTCTATTACGAGTCTGTTCTGGGTCTTAGTCGCGAACGACAGGATTCAGGATACGTCCAGTTTCATCGTTGTGTCTATGCCGTAATGCGTTGGCTAGCCGACATGCGCACCTCTGGGCAACCTCCCAATGAATCCGCTACTCTTGCAAAGCTGGCGGAAGTCTGGCAGGAACAAGGTCCACAAGGGCATCTGTTTGAAGAGTTATATCGAAACTCGGCAATTACGCTAGTAAAACAGCTGTTGTATCTGCCAGAGACCCTGCGTTGCAAAGCCACGCAGCCACCATGGGAAGTGCAAGTGGAGCTCGGTCGTATTCGATTTGTCCCGGACCATGTAGGGATACTTGATGACGGCACTCAGATAATAGAACGTATCCGTACGGGGCATCCGTCGGAGAGTGAAACTAAGAAAGACATCTATGGTCTATACGCGGCAGCAGTTCGAAACACCGAGCCACACGTTTCTCGGCAGGCGCAAGTAAGGTACTTGTCAAATGGCCAAGTAATGCCACTCAAACTGAGCGACAAGACCGTCGAGACTCGGTTAAGACACTACAACGATGCCATTGCTGGAATCTTACAAAAGGATTTCTCCCCGCGGCCCAACGACCGCAACTGCCCCCGGTGCCCTCATTACTTCATCTGCCCTCTTGGAGAGAATGCCTGAAGCCTCAGGTAGCGGGTGCAGAATTTTCCGGTCTGTTCCTCCTCCAACGATTGTCTTATTAGGGTATCAAGAAACCCGTCTTGGGTAATCGGCGGGGAATTATCCACTACTAAATGAGCCCACCAATACCAATATAGTGAGGAACAGAAGAAAACAATGACTCAGTTAAACACAGCAGACCAGATAGAGCTATTCATCCAGGGCGAGGGGATCCCAAAGATCACGCTGCTGAAAGTGAATCCCAAAGATACAGTCGCCGACCTAATCAAGATCGCCAGAGAGCATGGACTAAGCACGCCAGAGGAGGAGGAAGTCTGCATCTTCATTGAAGACACGGACACCCCCCTGGCATTGGAGGTGAAGATCGACGAGACTGGCCTATATTCCCGTAGCCGCGTGCATATCCACCACTGTCAGCGACTGGAAGTAACGGTTAACTTCAATAAAGATCAACTCAAGGACTTTTTCCCGCCATCGGTAACAGTCGCTTGGGTCAAGAAGTGGGCAGTTAGCGAGGATGGGTTCGGCATGTCGGACGTGGACGCAGCCGAACACTTACTCCAGGTGTGCGGCTCAGCAGCCAGGCCTGATGAGGACGTGCACATTGGCACTCTTACGAAGGGCGCTGACCAGTCGATTTGCTTCGACCTGGTGGCTAAGAAGAGGATAGAGGGTTAGGTATGGCCGATAGCCCAGTGAGAGTGGATGAGCAGGTGTTCCGAACTCATCTCGAGGCTGGCCCATTTCAAAGTGGCCTGGATCGAGGTAGGTGGCGCCTGCTCATTCTGAATTGGCCGTATGCCCTAATCGCCGTCAAGGCGGCAGCAAGGGACAATGGGCCGGAAGAGTACATCCTGCGTTTCGAGTGTAGCAACTATCCTGTGGCGCCACCAACGGCTCAACTGTGGGACGCCCAGACAAACACACCGCTTGCCTCAGCCTGCTGGCCAAGCGGCGAAAGGCGCGTCTCTGCCGCCTTTAATCCCAAATGGAAAAACGGACAGTGCCTGTATCTGCCGTGTGATCGCCTCTCTATCGAAGGACACGACGGGTGGCGAACCCGGTATCCCGAGATGATCTGGTCACCGGAAGGAGATATCACACAATACCTGAGGATCGTTTATGACCTTCTCACCTCGAGCGATTATTCGGGGCCTTGCGGCCCCTGAACACCGGCTGAGTTGCCCACGCCAAGTCTGGAAGCGAGGCCTCGCGGAAGTCGCCCGTCGCGGAGAAGGGCAACGTGAGAGCGGTGCCTTCCTTTTGGGTCATCGTCACGGTTCTCGTGGGCGCGTCGTGCAATTCGCCTTCTACGATGACTTCGACCCCTTGTGTCTTGACTCCGGAATTATCGAATTTGATGGAGCCGGTTTCGGGCTGCTGTGGGAACTCTGTCGGAAGACTAACCTTAGTGTCCTCGCTGATCTTCATACCCACAGCGATTCTGGACCGGCACGCCAGAGCGATCTCGATAGGGACAATCCAATGATCGCACTGACTGGGCATGTAGCACTCATCGTACCGAACTTTGCACGCGACTTCAGGATGATGGACATGGGTGTCTACGAGTACCTCGGTGATCACAAGTGGCTCGATTACAGTGGCGTTCGCGGTAGGCGATTCTTCTACACAGGGATATGGGCATGACTACTACCCAGGAAATTGGTCCAGACCAATTGCACCGTCATATGAAGCTGGCTCTCGACACCGGTGAGGTATCGAGCATGGTCGAGGCCCAACGGCTTTTTGAAAGCTATCAACTCGGTCTTGTGGTAGGGAATGAAGTCGCATGCTCCACAACATTGCAGGCGGCTGTACTGACAGCCGTAAATGCAGGACGTCGCAGTTTCCTTGGAGGCGTGTCCGTGGAGGGCCCGCTTGACGTACCCCTCCTGGTCCGATGGGGTAACTGTCGAACTCTGAGGGAGGCTGTGGTAGATCTGCAGGGCATAAACAGAACTCTTGCGCCCGGCATTCCCCGTATTGTGATAGGAGAAGCGTCTGATGCATCAGCCGAAACGGACTTCGCTGTGCGCACCACTTTCGATGGTTGGTGCGGAGGTGTTGTGCCTCTCGATGACCCTGTCCGATTGACGGAGCGACAGGAGTGCGTGTTGTCAGGAGTACTGGCAGGGGCACTCGGTGTTTCTGAAGCGTTCCAATTCGTTCGTGATGACAACGCAATGGCAGGACGGAGGAAAGTTGGAATGTCACTGTGGCAGCCAGAGGAGAGCATCAATTGGTTCGCCCCTGACGAGTTGGGTCCACCGCTAGAAAGATTACCTGCGGATATCTGGGTGATCGGGCTCGGTCATTTAGGCCAGGCATTCCTCTGGGCACTTGGGCTCCTACCTTACGAGTCCCCAGAAGATGTCCACCTTGTATTGCAGGATTTCGATGAACTCGTCGAGGCAAACGACAGTACATCATTACTCACGACACATGCTGATCTCGGGATGAAGAAAACAAGAGCAATGGCCCGTTGGGGGGAAGAGCGCGGATTTCGCAGTTCGATTGTGGAACGTAGATTCTCGAACGACTTTCGCGTTGCCCAGAATGAACCACATGTTGCTTTTTGTGGAGTCGACAACGCACTTGCCAGAGCCGACCTCGAGGACGTCGGGTTCAGACACGTTATTGAGGCAGGGCTTGGTGCTGGCACTCAGGAATACCTCGCATTTCAGATGCACACCTTTCCCGGATGCCACACTGCCAGGTCCCGCTGGGGATCGGATATACACGAGCTAACCAGGGACACTGTCGTTGACAATCCGGCGTATCGAGCACTGGCTAGAGACGGGACTGATGAATGTGGGATCACCACACTGGCAGGACGCACTGTCGGGGCGTCATTTGTCGGAGCTGTCACAGCGGCTGTAGTCGTCGCAGAGTTCGTTAGGATGTCTTTAGGTGGAAATCGGTATGAGGTAGTGGATGGAAGCCTACGCTCGCTTGAACTGTGTCAAGCGGTTCCGGGTGTCGGTGGATCTCCCTTCAATCCAGGCACGACGTCTGGAATATTGGAAACTTCAAATTGATAAACTGGCTGGTTAGCAGATTGTGGGCCGTGGCCGATTGTGACTTGACAATTGACACGATAAAATCAGGCTCTCCCTCGGTACCGTAAGGATTGTTCTGTATGAAGCGCCGTATTGCCTCCCGCGTAGAGGTCCTGGGACTGCTGTGGGTCGGACCGCTCTCGCACTTGGAGGCAGTCTTGCTGATAGACAACGACCTGTGCGGGTATCGGCCCCCGACGATGGCGCGTGCCTGCCGGGTGTGCGGCGTGCTGGAGGCTTGGCAGGCGTCTGTCACGTCACCGATCGGCAACGAGTAGCCACTGAAGGTCTCAGACATTCGTACGGTATTTTGGTTGCTGGTCGCCGCACTGCGCGCCTCGGGCGACCTAGACCGGGCCCTGGACGAAGCGTGCGCGGCGGCCCAGCAAAGCGGGCACGAGGGCTGGGAACGCCGGGGGGATGACCGCCTGGAGCACCCGAAGTCAGGTGGCGTGCTGGACTGGATTACCGTCCAGCAGGTCAATGACCGGGAATATCAACTATCCTCGGGGGAGTTGCTCCTGCTCGACGAACAGACCATCCGCCTGTCGGTGGGGACCGGCGACGATGACCCGCAAGTCTGAACCGGTAAGCTGGATGGCGGCCGTGGTGAAGCACTACCCTGACGAAGAAGAGATAGGAACGGATTGCGAAGCCCCCCTGCAGTGGGTTTACGGACATAACCGGAGCGGTGGTTCATGATCCTGCAAGGGATCCCGTCACGGACGGTACGAAGGTCAGTGTGCCCCAGCCTCACCACGCTCTACCGCTACCTGACACCCGACGGGCAGCTCCGCACAACCAAGCGGGACCGAAAGCAGGATACGGGTGCACCCCAGCCGGGTCTGTTTGAACTCAGCAACTGACCTGTCAAGCAGGTTGCAGACCGCAGCACCGCTACCAGATAGTGAGCTACGGACGGCCAGTTACAGACAGACTTGAAATAAAATCGGAGTGAAGGAATGGCAGAAGGACCTATACTAAGCGCCATTGATGTGGAACGGACGGAAATGGAGGGGTGGTCTACGGTGATCACCAGTGGCGAATGGCTATGACAACATCTACTGTTAGCCAGATACCGGTGCGGCTTGAGGTGTCCTTCGGCCTGGGGCGCAGTTGGACAGCGCAGACGGGATCCACCGCGACGGTATGGGAAATCTCGCCCTTCCATCTCCTGTGGGTTGATGATGCAGCGAGCGATACGGAGTTGCGCAGGCTGTGGGAAGCCAGAAAGGGTCGCCAGGCTTATCCAGTTATTTTGCTGGCCCCTACAGACGATGAATCCCAAGTCCGTGTGGCCGGCCCCCAGGAGGCCCGGCCCATCCGTGAGTTACCTGCCAGCCGGGTCCTCGACCTACTGGAGACAAGCCGTAGTAAAGCAACTCGTGAGGCTGCCTCCTTTCTAACGCGAGAGTTCAGCCGGCTGGAAGAGGCAGTGTTCCCTGGACTGCGAGTCAAGGATCTGCTCACCCCTCACTTTGTGCGTGAACGTCTGCGCTGGTCCTGCAATGAGCATCGCCTGTCCCAAGCCATCGCAGATATGACTCCTGCTGGTTCCACTTCATGGCGCTCTCTGTTCCAGAGAATGGGTTATCAGGTCGAACAGCTTCCCCGGCGAGGATACCTGCTGAAATATGACAACACGCCGGTGGCTGTTGTCCACCCTCACCGCGACGCTGCGCAGTTCAGCCGGCTTACCGAAAATGGTGAACTACCGGAAGGGCTGGTGCTAGCCGACTGCGGTGAGCACGGGGCGCACTGGGGGGTGTTGGTGGCGCAGGAGCGCTATCGTTTATTTCAGCGGAGGCCTCCTGTAGGCCCCGCGACCGGACAACACCTGGAGCTGGATCTGAGTGAGTTGGAGCGGAAGGACTACCTCTACCTCGGTCTCCTGGCGCCGGAGTCGCTGCAGGAAAACGGCTGGCTAACCGGTTGGGTTGGTGAAGCGAAGGACTTCGGGGAAGAGTTGCGCCAGGGACTGGAGGAAAGGCTCATCAAGGATGCGCTGCCCAACCTTGCGCGAGGCCTGGGGAAGTGGCTGGAAGCGCAAGGCGCCGACCTCAGCGACCGGGAGCAACTCCGGCAGATCGAGGAGGCCGCGCTGACCTTGGTGTTTCGGTTCATGTTCCTGCTCCATACCGAGGCCCGCGGCTATCTGCCCATTGGCTCGGCGGCGTACCGGCCCCACAGTGCCCGCCAGCTAGCCGAGGACTCCCGACTGGCCCAGTCTTCTTTCGACCAGTGGTCTACCCAGCGCTCGGATCGGCTGCGGACTCTGGTGCGTATGGTGCGCACGGGGGCCCGCTCGGCTGTGGTTCCTGCGTATAACGGGAGCCTCTTTGCCTCCTCCGGTTTTCCCGGTAGCGACCTGCTGGAAAGGGCTGAGATCGCCGACATTTATTTGTCTCCGGCGTTGGTGGCAATTGCCTATGAAACCAACAAGCCTGACGCTCCAGGTTTGGATTATGCCGGACTTCAGATTGGGCATTTGGGCGCTATCTACGAGGTATTGCTGACTTTGCGGCTGACCCGTGCTTCCAAAGACTTGGCCTACGACCCGAAGCAGGACGTGTTTCGTCCCGCCCAGGCTGGAGAGCAGCCAGAAGTAACCCGGACCCAACTCTACTACCAAGCGGAAAAGGGCGGACGTAAGGCCGGAGGCGTATTCTACACGCGGCATGAGTTTGTAGACCATCTGCTGCACCATTCACTGCTACCCGCCCTTGACGGCCACCTTGAAGAGATCAAGAAGGTAACTGATCGTGATCCCAAGGAGGCAGGGCGGCGGCTATTCGATTTCTCGGTGGTTGATCCGGCTATGGGCAGTGCCCACTTCCTTACCGCGGCTCTGGACATGATCGCCGATCGCATGGGTCTCTTCCTTGCCGAAGTCGGGGGTCTGCCCGGCATTGCCCAGCAGCTTAATGAGTTGAGTCAGGACCATGGGTCGGTTTCTCAGCCTCTAGAGGACGGTGACTTGCTACGTAGGCTCATACTGAAGCGCTGCATCTACGGCGTTGACATTTCCCCCATGGCGGTGGAGGTAGCAAACGTCACCCTGTGGCTGGCTTCCTTCGTCCCTGGCTTGGCCCTCTCGTACCTCGGCAGCAATCTCAAGTGTGGCGACGCCCTCATCGGTGTGGCCGATCCCCTTGTGGTGGGGGCCAGCGACAGCCCGCTGTTCACCGGACAGGTCGTGGAGGAGGCCATGTCGCGAGCAGCCAGTCTGCGCCGTCAGCTGGCGGAGAATCCGGATCGCACCCCGGATGAGGTGAAACGCTCCGAGGAGCTGAATGCAGAGCTTCACGGAGCCACCGCCGGACTGCGGGCCGCTTTTGACCTGTGGGCAGTGGAACCGTTGGGTCTGGGAGGTGCTCGTAACTGTCTAGAAACCTATGCTGATGCAATTGTCGCGTGCGACGAAAGCAAGATCACTGCGATAGCAGATATGATGGCCGAGGCCTCCACCCACGCGACGCATTACCGCTTCTTCCATTGGCCCTTGGAGTTCCCTACGGTCTTTCACAAAGAGCGACCAGGGTTCGACGTGGTGGTGGGGAATCCCCCTTGGGAAGAGGTAAAGGTTGAAGAGCTTGCCTTCTATGGGCTGCAAGAACCAGGGCTACAAGGGTTGTCAAGCTTGGCCGACAGGCGAAAACGCATTGCCCTGCTTGACGAACAGAACCCTGACCTGCGGGCGGAGTTCCAGCACCAGCAGGAGCAACTGGCCACCGTCCGGGAATTCTTTTCCGAGAGTGGGGGGTACCAACTGCAGGGGGTAGGCGACAAAGACCTGTACCAGCTCTTTTGTGAACGTTATAGTCATCTCGTCCGGCAGGACGGACATTTGGGCGTGGTGTTGCCCCGAAACGCGTTCCTCGCAAGGGGAGCTAGGGGCTTCAGACAGTGGTTATTCACCCACAACAGTTTGCGACGCCTTGATTTTCTTCTTAACAACAGGAAATGGGCTTTCTCCATCCATCCTCAGTGGACGATTGCTCTACTGGCGGGTCAGCGAAGAACACCAACTGAACTAGCCACCTTCCAGGTCACAGGACCATCGGCCAATCTCAAGGCATTCCTAGAGGCAATACACAGGTCGGGCGTGAGTATTCAAGTGTCCTCTCTAGGAAGCGCTCGGGTAGTCCCGTTGCTACCAAGCCAGAAACACGCTGATGTGCTGGTCAAGCTGCGGCGTGGAGTTCAGTTCGACTCTCTTCAGAACCCCAAAGTCACCGAAACTGCGATAGGGCGCGCTGCTGCGTCTCATGCAATTCTGTATAGGGAACTAGATGAGACGCAGCAGCGCGCCCTATTCGCTCATTCTGAAGGCATTCCCGTGTGGAAGGGCCGCTCCTTTTATCAATACGAACCGCATGGGAACGAACCGGCTGGCTAT
Source organism: Anaerolineales bacterium (assembly GCA_034422235.1). GTDB lineage: Bacteria > Chloroflexota > Anaerolineae > Caldilineales > Caldilineaceae > Bin34. The sequence goes on from DAOUJU010000024.1 coordinate 325,601, forward strand.
GCAGTATGGGAGGACGTGCTTGACTTCGCACAAGAGAAACGGAAGCGCTCTCGCCTCTGCCGACGCATGTTTCCCAAGGACTACCTCGCAGACCCCCATACACACCCGCTACACCACTGCCGTATTGCGTACCGTGCTATAGCCAACCGGACTGATTCACGGACCGCAATCGCCTGCCTGGTGCCGCCGCGGACGCCCCTGACGAACGCAGTCCCGTATCTGATTTTCGGAGAGTGGAGTGCCTTGGCCCAAGCCCACGTCTTGGGGATAATGAACAGCTTGGCCTTTGACTGGATCGCTCGCCGCTATGTTCAGGCGAACCTGAATTACTTCATACTCAATATGCTCACCTTTCCAGCGCCAGACAACACCCCTTGGGAACGTATTGGCCAGTTGGCGGCCCGTCTTTCCTGCGTGGATGACCGATTTGTGGAGTTTGCGGCGGAGGCCGGAGTGCATTGCGGGTCATTGACCGATGCACAACGCAGTGAAATAAGAGCGGAGATAGACGCCCTGGTGGCCCGGGCCTACGAACTGAACGAGGACGAACTCCGGTTTATCTTCACCGAATTCACCGAAAAAGCCGTCAGTCCCTCGTATCGGAACGAAGTGTTGGCGAAGTTTGAGCGCCTGTAGAGCAGAGGAAGATGTGACTGCCATTAGCCGTGATTCGCAACATGGTTCCTATGAACTGGTAGACAACGTTGACTACGGGAACCACCAGCAGGCGCTGACCTGGCTGGCAGAACGCTGCACAGGACCGCTGCAGGTGGCTACAGGCTACATCAGCCTAGAAGGGCTGGACGCTCTGGCTAAATTAGCGACAGTACGGGAACAGCCCACCTACTTGCTGATAGGCGTAGCGCCGGAGGCGTTGTCTGGCTCGCCGGGAGAAACCGTCGCTGACCGTTTTGAACAATCGGTGGCCGCGGTGCGTCGCCAGCGGGACTTCTCGGCCTTCCCCGCGGCCCGGCGCGTTGTCCTGGAACGAGTTACCCGCTTCTTCGAGTCTGATCACGTGGCGGTGCGTCGTTATCTCCGACGCTTCCTGCACGGCAAGGCCTACATTGTCGGTGAGTTGAATGACACCGGGTCTCCAACAGGTCTCGGGGCGGCTTTGGTGTCCTCCGCCAACCTGACCCAAGGCGGTCTTGTCAAGAATCTGGAGCTAGGCATGGTGCATTACCAGCCGAATGTGGTGAGCATGGCGCTGGGTTGGTATCAGCGTCTGTGGCACGAGGCCCAGGACTTTCGGGCAGAGCTGCTGGAACTGTTGCGGCCACCGGTCCTGGAGAGCGACCCTCAGACCGTTTTCCTGCGGGCCTTGCTGGAACTCTACGGAGGTGACCTGGACGACGAGGAGCCTCTGCCGGATCTTTATACTCTTACTGCCTTCCAACAGGATGGGTTATCCCGGGCGAAACGGATTCTCGAACGCTACGGTGGCGTTCTCTACGCCGACGGGGTGGGTATGGGCAAGACCGAAATTGGTGTGCAGTTCATTCGGGAGCATACGCAGGACCTGGGGCAGCACGTGCTGGTGATTTCCCCGGCCCAGCTCCGGGACCGTCTCTGGGAGCAGCGCCTGGCGGAAGAAAATCTGCCGGGTACCGTGGTCTCGTATCAGCAGCTGGCCCAGGATCGGCAACTGACCCCCAACAGCAGACAACGAGTCCTGCCAGTGCACAAGGACGTGTACCGGTTCGTAGTTATTGATGAGGCTCATGCCTACCGCAATGTGGGCAATACGTGGTACGCGGCCCTGGACCGGCTGATGGGAGGCACGCCGAAGAAACTGCTGCTACTCACGGCCACGCCGGTCAACAACTCCCTGTGGGATCTGCACAACCTCTTCCTGCTGTTTGGCCGGCATGACGGCGCCTTCAACGGGGCGCCGCTACGCATTCCCAGTCTGCGCCGGTTCTTTGCCGGGGCCGGTGCTTCCAAGTCAGAGAATGTGTCCGAGGCCACACTCTTTCCGCTGATAGATGCGTTGACGGTGCGCCGGGATCGAGCCTTCATCACGGAACGTTACCGGAACGAGCGCTTCACGGACGGGACGCCCGTGCAGTTTCCCGTACCGGAATTGCAGGAGCGGCGCTATGACCTGGACAAGGCCCATCCAGGGCTTGTCCAGGCCATCTATAACGGGATCGATGGATTGACGATGGCGCGGTACCGCTTTTCTGCCTACAGGTTGGACAAGACGGGCGAGTCGGCGTCAGAGGAAGCTCTGGCCGGACTGATGCAATCGCAGTTGCTGAAACGCTTTGAGTCGTCGTGGTACGCTGCCCTGCAAACCGTGAACCGGATGCGGGAGGGGAACGACGTGATACTCCGTGTCATCGTTGAGCAGGGCACGGTACCTCCGCCGGGGGTCATCCGCGACTTGGTGGGTGAGGCTGAGGGCGATGACACATTCCTCAGCGCGGACTTGATTGAAGAGGCGCTGGCGGGGGCCGAGGGCGGGATGCCCGCCGACAGTTTCACCGACCAGTTCCGGGTCGATTTGCAGAAAGACCGGGACAGCCTGGCGGCCATGGCCACACAACTGGAAAACCTGCAAGGCCGCCTAGATCCCAAGCTGGATACCCTTAAGAGTGTAATGGCAGCGACACCGTCGCAGAAAGTCGCTATCTTTACGGCCTTTCAGGACACGGCGGCCTATCTGCAGGAGCGTATTGCCCACCAACCGGACGTGCTGGGAGAACGCGCGTGGACGGTGGTCATGGGCGCAGAAACCAGTGCCAACGCCCGCACCCGGGAGCTGGAGAGATTCTGCCCTGAGTCAGTGACAGACGAGCCGGGATTTCAACCCGCAGGGGGCGAGGTGGACGTGATCATCAGCACCGATATCCTCTCCGAGGGACAGAACCTGCAACAGGCCCAGGCAGTGCTCTCCTACGATATGCCCTGGAACCCACAGCGCGTGGTACAGCGCAATGGCCGCATCATACGGCTGCGTAGTCCCCACAACACCGCCTATCTGTATACGCTGTTGCCCCAGCAGGGAGATTTGGAAAGGCTGCTCAAGCTGGAGGCCAAGCTACAGACTAAGATCCTGGCAGCGAACACCTCGGTGGGTATGGAGACCCCTGTATTAGCCGACGTGGCGCTAGAATCCCAGGTATATGCGGACCTGAACACATTCGCGGAACGTCTGTCCAGAGGGGATGCGACCTTGCTGGACGAACAGGAGAGTGGTTCTGCGTTCGCCGGGGAGATCTTCCGCGCCCATCTCCGGCGCGCCGCCGAGGAAGGGGAAGTGAGCAGGCTTCAGGGTCTGCCCTGGGGCATTGGTGCGGCCTTCGTGCAACGAACGCCCGCACTAACAGAACCAGCGGTGTTTTTCGCCTGCCGCACACGCCACGATGAGCGGTATTGGCGCATGGTGTCCCAGTCGGGAACAATCCTGTACAGGGAAGACTTACCCATGCTGCGGTTGGTAGACCCACAGGAGCAGCCTGGGTGTCCTATTCCTGACGACCTTGACCTGGAGCGGCTGTTTACAGTGGCAGCTGCAGACATTTGTGCCACTCACAATGCGCTACTTGACCCGGAAGCAAGGTTCGCCGCATTGCCAGCCAGCCAGCGATGGGCGTTAGACGTGCTGCGCTCACCGGACGCTCCCGCAGGGGAGGAATACGACAAGGGAGACCAAGCCCTGTCCGCGGGCAGAAACAACCTGGTGCGTCGCGAGCTGTCAGGGCTGCGACGGGAATACGAAGATGGCGGCATGAGTGTGACGGACTGTGCCCGCCGGATCATTGACGTGGTAGCCCAGTTTGGTTTGCGGCCGGTTCCCATACCCCGAGCGCCGGCTCCCATCACGGAGGACGACCTTGGCGTGGTTTGCTATCAGGTGATGTTGCCAGAATGACACCTTAACAGAGAGAACGCGACTGCGTGACCGACTTCTCCAGCGGCTATGATGCTTTGTGGATCTTCTTAGGCGAACTGCGAACCCCCGTCTAGACATTCTCCGTCCAGAGGTGGAGGAAAAGGTGCTGAACCCCTTCCGCTCGCACGGCTGGTCGGCAGAGATCGTACGCGAGATTGACGGAGACGATTGCCTCGAAATCGCCGCGCAGAGAGACGCTGTCACTACGCGGATCGCAGTGCTCTACAGCAGCAGCGGCATCTCGAATACACGCTACAAGGGGTTGTCGAAGGAGGTTGCTTGCATCTTCTGCCACGGTCAACCCAATGTGCTAGAGTCCTTCGCAAGGGACGTTACCGTTCCGGTTCAATCGCTCCGTGACTTCTTTCCGTTTCTGGTTGGCTTGAACAAGATGGTGGAACCGGACTGCTCTCAGCCCGCCAATTCCCGCAGGCCGCCGCCGAAGGTTCTACGCCTCACGGCAGAAAACCCCCTCGACGCGGTTATCGCCCACCTGCAACAGTTCACGAGCACGACGCTGGCTCGTAAGTTGGTGGAGCGTCGGGCTGAAGCCGAATCTAAATCACTGACGGCCGAAGTGATCTGCTCTAAGGCGATCGGTATCGCCTATGCGATGCGCGGTGCTCTCGACTACATCGTCTCGACACCGCGCGATACTCTCAATCGGAGGGTCCTCGGGCTTTATTACGGCGCGATGGCTCTTGCTCAGGCGGAGATGCTGGCCTCGCCCGTGGGATCTACCAGTTTGGATGACGTGGAGAGCATGACACGGAACGGCCACGGACTCTATGTGTTGTCTACGGGGTAGGGCGGGTTTGCGGACCTTCGCGTCGGTGTCCTCGCAAATGGCTTTTTCCCGAAGTGGATGAAATTCCTCGGGCTTGACACCTCCGGCTATACGCAGAAGAGGCCTAAATCGGAGGACGATCTCAAAGGGGTGTGTGCCGGCATGGTCTGCTCACTTCGAGACCTGTTTGCATCCATGCCTGAGATTGCCGACCTCTTCGCCGAAGTTTTCGGAGGGCCGCCCCGTTGGGTCTCGGTCGCCAACGACCTGCTAGGGTCTGTTTACAAAAGGCCGAATTTGCGGTTTTGCCAGTGGTCCCCCAAAGGATAGACGGCAGGTGTCATCACCGCGTTAGAGGCGTACCCCCGTTGGCGGTGAGCGACCGCTTGTCCTCAGTCGGGCCGCCCGTAACCGCACGGTGGACTGATGGGGCCTGCTGGGCTTGGGCGCAAGCCCTCGCCGTCACGTGAGAAAAGCGCTACCGGTCAGGCGGAGGTCGGTATCTTGCCTCCGCCTGTAATGGCCCCTCCTACCCAGGTCAGGCCGTGCCGCCCACCGTACGCGTAGGGTTACCGCCAATCGCGTGAGGTACCCCGCGGCTTGGGCTTGGTGCCGACGAACCACGCGACCCGTTCCCACAGGCCTTCGGACATGATGCCTCGTTGGCCATAGCGGGTCGCGAGGCCCCGGCACTGCTGGATAGCGATCAAGCGGTTCTCGCTCGGGTGCCGCCCTTTATCGGTACGGGTATCGTAGGGCCTCTGCACCTGGCGGTGGGACTGGGAGGGAAGGGGGGCTCTAATCGCCTCCCAAGCCCAGAACCAGCGGACCGGCTCTGTATCCTACGCCTTGTCCCCTATCCGTGCTGGCGTTTTTACCTTCACGGGGTCGTCGTGGAGAAGAGGCGCCAACGCTTTACTCTCAGCGGCGTTCCCCGGTTGCAGTTGGAACCTGATCCCCCTGCCGGCGCGATCGGTCAAGGTAATGATCTGCGGGGTCCGCCCCAGGGTCATTGCATTCTAGAGTCAAGGGGGTTCAAAGAGCAGACGCAGGGCCTCCTCCGGGCGTACGGCCCGACGCCGGAGTGCGGCCGCGATGTTCGTCTCCTCCGCCATGCGTAACAGGCTAATCACCGTATTGCGCAGTCCCGCCAAGACCAAGGGCGCATTGCCCGTACGTACCTGACAACGGTCTTCTCCCAGGGTCTCGTCCCGCACGTAGGGCAGGCGGTTTTCAATATGCCAATGTTGCCGCCACAGTGCCAGCAGGCGTTGCGGACTCGCCTGCTCTACGATCAGGCTGGTCACCGCATAGGCCACCTCTTCGCGGGGCGGTTGGCCGGGACGCTGGACCCGGCGGAGGATGCGGCAGGCTTGGGCGAAATGGGGCCAATCCCCGTGCGCCGGCAAGTGGGAGGAGACCCAGAGTCTCCGCGTCTCGACCCGTCCCGCACGCTTGGAGACGTCCGTGTAGGCGGGGGGCTCGGTGACCGGCTCCGGCCAACGGGCCACCATCGCCTGCCACAAGCGGGGTTGATTGCGCTTTACCCCCCAGAAATAGGCCCCCCCCGACTGACCACGGCTTCGCAGTCCTCCCGTTGCGCAAATTGGGCGTCACCGGTCACGAGGCGACCCTCTAAAGGCACCAGTGCCTGCAACCGCCGCCACGCCGCCAGTTCACTGCCCTGGCCTACCGCCTCCTGGGCGCCTACCACCCCGCTCCGATGGCCCAGCAACGCGACTAGGTGCACGCCAGGCATCTCTTCGCCATGCCAGCCGCGCAGTTGCTTGCCGTCCAGGGCCAGGGCTTCGTCGGGATCCCAGCCGTGGCGCCGCATCCACGCCCCCAACACCCGCTCAAACGCCCCGTGATCCAGCGCTTGCCAAGTGCGGTGCAAGGTCGTTTGATGAGGGGTCTCGGCTTGGGGAAACCCGAGCGCTTGGACCATTGCCGGGTCCTGATCCTTACCCCACTGGCTCATGGCGTAGACACTGCGGGCGCCACACAGCATGGCCATGACGGCCAGGTTCAGCAAAGCCCCCAACGGATAGCGGCGACCTTGCGCCCGGCGGGGATCGGGTACGGTCTGTCAGGTTTCGGCCAGGGTCATCCGTCCTCCTGGGGGGAGCCGTTTCCCCCAGTTTACCCCCATTCCTTTAGAATGCAATGACCCTGGGGGTCCGCCCCCCTTGACTCCGGCCCCGCGCCTCCTCTGGTTGTGCCTGCTCCGGTGGGCGTCCCCTTTTGGGGCGCCAGCCGCATGAGGATGGACCTGGATCAAGGTGCCGTCCATCCGTCCCACACCCCAGCGCCACGCAGGCCACCGGTTCGGGAACCCCACGCGGACAATACCCCGCTGGGTCCCGCGGTTACACCGTGGAGAGACCGAACCCCATTGGCCCAAACAGGGGGGTAAATCACGCCAGGGCGCGCCCGTGCGAGCCACCCACAGCATACCCGCCATCGTCCGCCGATGACTTGGACGGTAGGGGCGTCCGTGATGTCCCTGTGCACGGGGTAGCCATACTGGCCACCGCCGCCATGGACGGTGCGATCAGATAGGGCGCACCATAGGGCTTATACCTCCCGGTTTTCGCTCGGCCAAGGGGACGAAAAAACAAGGTGGTTTTAGCCAAAATCAGGCCCTTTTCCGCACGGTAATTCTTTTGTAAACAGACCCTAGCCAACGCGAGAACATCTGCGTCGGCCGCAACGGCTAAGAAAGTGGTCAGTACATATGCGCTCTTTATCAATCGCTCGGGGGAAGTTCCCGTTGAAATGTTAAAGAGCGCCGGCTGGCCGTTAGCGGAAATCCGACAAGTAGAAGATCCCGAAGGCCCGGGGACCGAGTTTCGCGGTCGTGTGGATCACGCCGGCCATGACTATTTTTGGACAGTGCTCCCGACGTATAATTCGCCGTTCAATAACAGTATCGCCCTGCTTCTTTTGCCGACAGTGGGTGGTCTTCAGCAGTACAGGACGATCGCCGTGGTGACGCTGTACGCCTTGTCGATCATGGTGCGCTACATGCCGAGCAAATGGAGGCGTATCGAAGGGGGAGACGAAGGTCAGTATCTCGCTCTAGTGCGAGCCTCACTGGCGGTTTGGGAACGCGTCCTTCCAGAGCACTTCCTCGAGAGCATCGCGGGGGAAACCGTGCGCACATCGCAACCCGGAAGCTTCCTCGCGTAAGCGCGAAGCCGACACGAAATTCCCGCATCGGCTCAATTCAGGGTAAAGCACACCTTTGAGACAAGGTGGACGGTGCCACCCCGATTGTGGTAGCCACACACCTTGCACTCCCAGGGGAGCGGTCTGACCCTTGGTGACGGCGGATTCCGCCGCGACGCTCCTAACTCGCTGTAACCCCGAAAAACGCTACTCTTTTCGCACCTTCTTTGACCCAAACCGCAGGGTACAGAAAACATGGTCCCAGCGGACTGCAAAACGGGGTCCGTCGGCAAAGGGGCCTGGCCGGTGTAGCTCTGAGCCCCCGGCGGCAGGGATTTGAGGCCTACGTCGCTGAGGGTGCGGGTGACGAGGTGGGGAACGTCTACCGGAGTCGTTGGGAACTGTCCTCACGCGCTGCCGTTTCGACTTCAAGACGCACGCAGTCTGGCGCCAGACTCGTGTGCTGTATGGTCCCCAGGCCATCTATGCCCTCTGGCGCAGTGTCCATATGGAGTACATAGCACTAGTGCGTGCCGGGAGCTGAAACCGGCTGGCCCCTACACTAGGCAACTACAGTTCAACTTTTCTCCTCTCAGATGAGGGGCCATAAATACCTTTCAGTCACAGTTGCCTATCATCAAGATACTGCCAGATGCTCAATAGTTTCTCCATTTTCTTTGTATTGCCTGACAATCATTGACTTCCGTAATAGAGGACCGAATTTCCGCTGAATAAGGTCCAATGCTGGTTCGGAAGCAAATACCAGCCACCCTTCTCCCACTTCAACAGACGCTAGTCCAGTCGTTAATAATTCCATCCGTCCATCCTGCCACCAAATGCTCTCCACCATCGGGCGGTTTTGGGAATCAACCCATTTGAACATTCCATCTTCAGCAATTGACCAACCCAGTTGGTGTCCTATGAGAGGGTTAAGTGCAAGCCAGTTGGATCCAGGTGAGTCAAACCAAAAAGCATTCATACAAAGTGCCACGGCAGGAATCTGGGGGAACTGCTTCAGTGTAGTGTACTCCGATATCAGAGCGTTCGTTGCAGTTGCAAACAAGGTTTTCGGTTGTGCCGCCAGACTCCGGGGGGGCTGCGATCGGTTTCCAGCACGCTATAGCGAGTTTCCGTCGGAGAGTATAGGTTGTCCTCCCATTTAAGACTGGTTGCTTCTGCAAGCACCGTTCGCTGGTCAGTTGGGGTCCACTCTGTCAAGGGCAGCGCAGTTTCTGCATCATGGGACCATTCACCCGGGTCAAAGGTCATTGGTATGGTTGACATCCGAGCAATCTGTGCTGGCCTATACGTAGGCTCTGCCAGCACCATCTGGGGATCGTATGTTCTTAGCCAGGAATCCAAGATGCCGACAGCCTGGTGAGAGATGATATTGAAGTCCAACATTTCTGCAATGACATGGAACAAGGCCCTTTGTGCGATTCGAAACCGGGGCCTTATGTAAGTCATACGTCTTCCAGATGCAGCTAGCAAGGATTGAAGCTCCTTCTCAACCTGACTGGACCATTCTGATGGTTCAGAGACAAGCGTATGCATGAACTCAACAACACGCTGGTGTAAGTTTTCTACTGCAACGAGAGCAAGTTCGGAGAGCTGTTCGATTTCAGGGCTAAAAATCTTGACGATTTGGAAAGGATCATCTGGGTCAGAAATTGGCCGACCAGTAGACTCTCCAGGTTCAAATATCGGAGTATCGCGAATAGGCCAAGGACTGTAAACAGAAGGAGCTTGCTCCAACCTCTTACTAACTTCAGGTGCAATCCAACCCAATTGGCAGAATATCGCATGTGTCATCATCCTAATCCGCCAGTTGGGTGAGTTGGCCAACCTGTATATATGGTTGCGAAAGGCAGCTAGCACGTCAGGTTTGGCTAAGCTAACCGCGTGTAAGAGCATAAGGACACTTTCCTGATATCCCTCAGACCGTTCAAGAACATCCATGAGCACATCAGAGACATCGGACACGTCGTCCAGAAGCAGGTTGCCCAAACTCCGTTGCGCCGCCTGTGGTAGGGCCTGACACGGATGATCTAGATGCACTGTTATCAGTTCTAAGAGAGTTCTTTGGGCAGTGTCCCTGGATACCTCTCCTTGGAACACGTTTGGAGGTGACGAAGAAAGGGCTGCTCCCAGCAGGGCATGGGTGTGCTCTTCAATTTCCGTCCAGATGTCAGGTACCGAGGTAGGAGAACACAGCAATGCCCATATATCGTCCAGAGCCGCCCCCAGGGGTGCAACCAGATCGAAGTTTTCCTCAAGGTCCTGTATTAATGTTTCATACACCAGAGGGAGCATGTGGTCTTTATCTATGCAATCCAGGGCTTTGAAAGCAAAAATCCTGCTCTCCTCAGCGAACCAGGCAGACCAGCCTATTCCTCTGGACAGTTTTAGGGCTTCCCGCCCCATGTTCCATGCTGCCTGTTTGTACCCGAGATGGTTCAGACGAATACTAATGTCAGCAAGTATGCTATTTGCATTGCGCCTCTGTCTGAAAAGTTGTGCCAGTTTATCCAGCTCTTGGGCATCGTTTATGCGTTGGCTTAGCAGGGAAACTACAGGAGTCCAATTAAAATAGGAACCTTCCGTCTCTTTCTTCAGCAATTGGTGGATGTCCGCAACGGAGTTGACTCTAGCCTGGACCTCTCGGATACTCAGTGGTCTTGCTTCATCTCTCAGCATCAATTTGCTCACACTTGGCACTTGGTCCTCATCGCCCTCAAGATCATCGATCCCCACACCCACGTTTGGACCAGAAATCCCGAAGCCCTCCGCGCCGTCCACTATTCCGCTGAACCACTCTGACCTCACGGATGGTCTTGCATTCAACCGTACTTTGTCAACGAGGGACCGAATCGTATCAATCGCCTGATCACCATCCCAAGAATCGATGATATGTCCCACAAGCTTTCTCATTAAGTCGGGATCACCAGTTGTATCAAAAGGCACCAGAAATTCCTGTACAACCTGTAAGGTGACCTGTATGGGAGGTTCGGATATTTTCAGCCCTTCCTTCAAGAGAGCCCCAATGCCCGTCCAGTGATTGATGAGCCCCCTGTCCTCAAACCAAGAGAGCAACTGCATAGTCCTCATAGGACTATGGTGAAAGGTCACGACGAGCAATTCCTCGGCCGCGTAAGCCACTGCCCATCCTTCAGTACTTTCTTCGAGTCCTTCTATCGCGTGCGCGTACCGTGCTATACGCTCCAAAGACTTTTCAGGTTCTAAATGGTTGATTTTGTCCAACCAGCCAATCCATTGCTCCATTTGATAGTCTTTACGGTACCCCACACCAAACCCCACCTGCAGTGCGAGTTCCAGGAAGTGCTGCGCACGTTCTTTGTCTTCCATGTCCAGCCATGCTTCGGCTTGCTTAACATATTCTTCGACGCGGCTTGATACATCACCATAGTCAGGCACCGAAGCATCCAGTTCCTGAAGTGCCTTCTTGGCCCATTCCCGCGGAATTCCCTGCCTGGCGAAACACTGGATGAGCGATCGCCGCACTGCAATCGGCCAATAGTGTCTGGTGTCTGGACCGTGCCATTCCTGTTCGAATACATCGCGGAGTCGGTCAAGCGCTTCTTTCCCATGCACCGCGACGGCCTCTATGAGAAGTCCAAAGAACCACTCCATGGCTCTGGGGATCTCAGGTCCAAAAGCCCAACGATTGAAATCGGCCCGGGAATTGTAGAACGGACTGCACAGAGATTTCACGAGGGGTTGGATCTCTGCCAGCTCCAAGAGGTGTCCGACCCATCCTTGGGCCCATATGTGAGCTACGGTACAGATTGCCCGCCTATATAACGTCATGCCTTTATCCCGAGGATCTTCGGGATCTGGAAAAATTTCTGTAGGCTCTCTGTATTCACCCAAGACGTACATGAGCCGGATTGTCCTGAGAAGTTGATAATCGAACTCAGCACCCTCGTCTCCAATCGAAATGGTGGGTGGTTCCGGCAGATGTAACTCCGCTATCAGATTTCTCGCTGTCTCAATATCCCCCTGTGAACGATACACACTCTCGGCTAACACGATAAGCTCTTTCGGCCTCAGAAAATTCCTGGCAACGCTTGACATTGCATGCAATTGCTCCAGAGCGCGGGAATTGTCACCAGCTAGGTGTCGATCCCTGTAGACGTGGAAATGGAGCCAGAACTGAGCTAACGAATGATCCAAACATGTGAGTTCGAAGGTGTTCAGTAATTTTGTCAAGTCTGTCCAATGCTTCTGCTCCAGAAGTTCAAGTCCGATTTCAAAGAGCAGACGCACCTGCAGGGATTTGGTTGGCTGATTGTCGAATGTTTTCTCTGTTTCCTGATCCTTATACGGTATATGGTGGATGGTGTCGATAACTTGGTCCAACTCCCGACACCAAACAGCTGCCCTAGCCCAGTCTTGCAGAAGGCTGGATGTGTCATCTGGCCAATCCGACGGTGTCAACATAGTGCCGGACAGCAAATCCAGTGGCTCAGCTATTTCGAAGATTCGATGGGCCTCTTCTTCAAGCCCCTGTCGCTTGAGTAGCTTTACGGCCTGAAGAGCTGTACTGCGATTGGTCCGAAGCTTAGTCCCAGTCCGTAGTTGCTCAAGTGCAAGATGTTTTAGACCAAGCCTCAAGAGTAGTGGCACCAGTGCTATATCCTCAAGATAGTATCTGCGCTGGGTCATTTCTGATCCAGCCAGGCAAAGGCGGATGAAGGCTATCGGATCTTGACAACAGACTGCAGAACGGAGGGCCCCCAGAATGTCGGTACGGATGGTTTCAAGGGGGCGGAAAGACAGAAACTGCTTGCGGAAATACTCTTGGGTTGCCAACTCCAACACTCTAGGGTGTTGCATGGCGGCAACACGATGGTGCAATTCCTCCCAAATCTGCATGGAGTGTTCCTCTACAGCATTGGTGGCATACCGGTCAGCAAGTTCAGCGTAGAACTCGCGATCTATTAGCGGATCATGGCATCCTGCCGGGAATTCGGAAGTCTTGGCGATGAGAAACAGACGGAAACTGTTATGAAAGAAATACCAGTGATTAGCATTTTCAATTCGGAAGTAATGCGCGAAATGATCACCAATACGTTGAATCACTGTGCGACCCGCCCATGTTCTTACCCATGACAGATCAATCACGCCCCTGATTCTGGCCAGCAAGCCGAGAAGACGACGCAAATCCGCATCTTCATGGAACCTTTGCCAATAGCTGTGATAGGTGGTTTCTATGTCATCGTCGTACGGCTCTGTTACCTGAAGTACCTCATCAAGTTGCTTTGGATTTGAGCATGATCCCATTCTCTTTACCAAGTAGTTCAGATAAAGAGGGTGTCCATTGGACAAACCGTAAACAAGGTCGAACTGCTCAGGCTTAATTACAACTGGTAGCTTAGCTGCATGAACCACGTCATGCACTTGAAGCCGTTTCAGCGGTGCCATCTTGATTTTCCGGCCTGGTTTTCGCACTGCAGTTTGGATCCTGGACGGGATAATGGAATCCGTCTGTGTTCCGAGTACTAGGTACACACCCTCCGGCACCTGATCGGGGGTTGGAAGGTCATCCAGGAGTGACTGGACAGGTTTTTGTTCCCGCTCGATATGATCAAGGCCATCTATTAAGATAACAGTCTTGCGGGCTGTCTTTTTCCAGTCCTGATGCAGAAGTTTGAGTTGTTGATGGAATCGTTCGAGAAGCTGATTTCGATCAGGTCGATTTGGACTCTTGCCGACCTGAAATCCGCTCTGATCCATTCCAAGTACCATATCGTGAAGGAAATTCACCGACTCACCACGCCTTGAACGTGGACCGGGATCATCCGGAACATAGGTGTAATAGGGAATCCAACGTACATCTAGGTTTCTGTGAATCTTGGTCAGCAGGGTGGACTTTCCAGAGCCAGGAGCACCTAGTACCGCGATGTAGCCGCCGGGCAGGCTATCAATCGCCTCAGCAAGTTTCGTTGCAGTAGGTTCGATCTCTTGGTACAACTGATCCGATATAGGAAATCGGTGGAGGCTTTTATATTCGAACCTGTCCAACCAATTCAGACGGTGGAGCAGTTCTTCACGAGAAAGGTATACAATTCGTTCTGGGTCTGCGACAGTTTGAAACAGTTCATAAGTGATTTTCTCAATATCCTCTTCGGCAATTTGATGGTCCCGAATTGAAGTGGTTCTAGACATAGGCTGGGTATCGAAGCCGAAATCCAACGCGCACGCCCGGACGAAGACATTGAAGACTTCCTCAGAGAGTCCGCTCTCATCACGAAGGGCATTCCAGGTAGTGAACCATTCTTCGGGGACCTTATAGGCAGTATCCCTTGGGTTCTGATGTGCGGGCTTCCAAACCTGTTCGATGAATGCGGCAAAATGCTTGGGAGTGGGAGGCGGATCTCCTATGGGAATTTGTGCTTGCGAAGAATTGGATGCCGACTGGTTGGTTACGAGATGGACTACAACATTGCTGAGAGGATATGCGTCTTTTAGTTCTAGCCATCCCTGGCCGAGCTGAGCCATCAATCCAGGCTTGCTGCCGTGGGCAACTGTCAGGTCCCTGAATGTAAACAGCCCCCCGTATTGGCTTGTTTTGACTTGATAGGCGTCCACTCTTCCTGGACTACCGATTTGAAGGTCATCTACGCGGCCAGCCAGAGGGTCGGCTACCCGGATCCATTCCAAATTCTCCTGCCTGAGTTTCTGCAGGATCAGCATGGCGGCGATCCTGTACTGCTTGTGATAACCGCTGATGGCCCTGCGTTCACCTTCGGCAGGAGCAATAGACGAAACGTCTATCAATCCTTCTGCATTTCTTTGTTCATCAGTCCGTGTGTCCATGAAACTAGGGTAATCCAATTGCTTGTACTGCGACAACTATAGACGCCTGGCAGATCCAGCCACCCCAACTGTCCCAGCTAAACTAGCCTTACCTCTGGAAAAACCGGCCAACCGGATGTATAGACACACAGTGTGTGAATACCTCAACCTGTCCCTATGTCAGTAACTCTGGATTGGTCGGTGTCGGTGCGTTGATAGACTATATCTGGCTGTCTGCCAGCCGGCGCCATGCTATGTGGCGGGTCCCCTTACACTCTTATACAGAATATATAGTCCCCCGCCGGTCACCCCCTGTGCTGGTGGAGATGGTGTCCCAAAAGGGATCCGTTTTGATACCCTCCCTCTGCACACCCAAAGCTGCCCAAATCGTGTCCCAATACATTTCAATAAGCTGTCCCAATAACTGTTTCCCGATTGTTATGGCCTGCGAAGAGTATTGACGCACTACCTACATTGAATTCGGCCACGTCCCCGTCGATATTCATGAATAGATGTATTGAACCGTAATAGTGAGCAGCCGAGTGCTAGCAGTTATTCACCGAAACCTGTTGATGGGCACTCTGTGGCCTAGGTGGATCTTGCTGAGTTACAAGACTTTTGTGTGCAACTGTGTGAAGAAGCTGAACTAGCAGCCCCAACGGATCAGTCGTTTTGGCGGCAACATCAGGAACCTGCTGTCCAAAGTTGTAGGGATACGGATGCGTGGCCCTTATAGGTCTTGTCTTGGTCTATGATGCAGACCACTGAGTTTACTGTCCTATCTCGTAGACGCTGCCCTTTCCTGTCTTATCCTACAGGCGACACCAATGGTTTCTCATACTGATAAACCAAGCCAATTCAGTTTAGGTAATTCCCACAGTCAGAATTCGGGGTTAGGGTATTGCTTCAATCTCAAATAGCTACAACTGCGTCAAATCCAACCTTATCCAGTGCCTTGTGCAAGGAACGTACCTCTTCGTCCGTCAGAGCCATATGGGGTAGACGGGGTGTTCCGCTATCGATTCCCAAGCGCTGCATGACAGCATACAAAGAACCCTGAAAACCATGTTCGATCATAACCGCCGTGACTCGGTTGCCTCGAATCTGCAGATCCATAGCGGCCTCATGTTGACCGGACTGGACCAGGTTACGCATGCGGGCATAGAGCCCAGGCATGAAGTTGAGCGTAGATCCGATATTACCGCAGGATCCAGACAGTATTCCAGCCAAACACATCTCATCCATACCTGTGGACAGGCTCCATGCCTCCCGCCCCGCGCCTACATCCAGTACACGTCGGAATTCGAACATATCAGGTCCTGTATATTTGCCGCCTGCCAGATTAGGAATGTCTAGCAAACGAGTCACCAAGGGCAGGACGGGCACCGAGGCATTGATCAGGTACATGAAGAAAGGCAGATTGGGGGCCGTGGCCGCCAATTGCTGATAGTACGCAGTCACACCCTTCATATCGGCATACATGGGAGGGATTATGCTGGCAAATCCCGCAGCTCCTGCAGCCTGGGCATGTCGGGCCAGATGACAGGCATCAGCCAAAGCCATGGCACCGACATGGGCAACTACGGGCACCGCCCCCGCTACTTCATCCAAAACAACATCCAGGACGGATTCCCGTTCCGGAACTGACATGAAGATGCCCTCACCGGTGGAGCCATTGACATACAGGCCGCCGATGGGTTGGGTCAGCAGCAGGTGGACCAGAGATCGCAGGGCAACCTGGTTGATACTACCATCTGCCTGGCACGGAGTCATGAGTGCTGGCCAAGCACCTAAGAGATGCGACATTGCGTTCCTTTCACTAAACAACTGAAATTTTAACTGGCAAACCAGACCAAAACATCAGCAATCGGCTTTCCACCATTACTCTTGGCTCAGACAGCAGATAGCTTGCTTGCGCGACATCTGAGCTATTCCCTTCAGGTATCTACCAGGTGGGAAAGACCTAAACGCTCGAACTGTTCTGCTGGTGCCTCCGCATCAAGCATGGCCTGAACCATGACATGCTGCATGTGTCGCTCCAGATTCTTGTCCTGGCTGGGCGTATTCTGGCCTGGGTCCTGTTCCAGATCGAAAAGCAGGTGACCGTGGCTGTGGGAACCAGACCGGCCACTGAAGATACCCCGCGAGGGAATGCGCATCACAGGACACCCTTTGGTAAAAGCAAAGGGTTCCGCCAGGGTGATTTCCTGTAATTCCGAAGGCTCAAAACGGTCTCGCATATGGGTGGGCATAAGAGTGTATTCATACAAAGGCGCATTGTCTGGATTCGCTGCTCTCATGTAGACATGGCGACCGTCCGTGACGTTAACATGCCCTCCATGATGCCCGAACAAAGCGGCTTCCCGCGTGGCTGCATCGTGAGCCATTACGGGTCCCAAGGGTAATCCTTGGGTATCGGCAGGCACTGCTACGCCAAAGTACTCCAGAAGAGTTGGTGCCAGATCAATCATCTGCACCAGTTGGGAGCGGCTTTCCTGCCGTTTGCCACTTCTTGGATCCCATATGAAGAGAGGGGTACGGGCCAGTTCGTTGTACCAGGGCGGCACAATCTTGGCCCACCAGTCATGCTCACCCAGAAAGAAGCCATGATCAGTGCAGACAATCAGCATCGTGTCATCCCATAGTGACAGTCGATCCATCAGATCCAGTACTTCGCCCAGATACCGGTCACACATACTCAGCAGAGCAGCGTACTGATAGCGCATGTGCTGGACTTCCTCGGGAGCCTCTTCAATCTGGCGATAGGGCGGCCAGTCAAAGTGGTCGCCGTCGTAGTCATGGGGATACAGATCCTTGTAATGCTGGCTGGTGTAGAAG
Organism: Anaerolineales bacterium; assembly: GCA_034422235.1. GTDB lineage: Bacteria > Chloroflexota > Anaerolineae > Caldilineales > Caldilineaceae > Bin34. Next base: position 343,117 of record DAOUJU010000024.1, read on the forward strand.
GGCTCATGTGGATCAAAGGTTTCTATCTGCAGAAACCAGTTGTCCTCGGCATGATTGCGCTGTATGAAATCCATGCCGGCTGCCATGGTCTTGGCTTGGGACTGACACCCTTCCTGACACATGAATTCCCGATTGATCCAGTCTTGGCGCCACATTTCGCCTTCCCTGGGTGCTATGGCCGGAGGAATCTCCGGATCCCGTACCTGACCGATCCAGGGATCGCCTTCCTGGCCTCGGTGGAAATCCCAGGACTGGTACTGCGTGTGGTAGGTAGCGCCACCCGTTTCCCAATAGTGGTAGTGGTCGCTGGAAAGATGGGTATAGACACCGTGTTCGCGCAAAGTCCGCGGCATGGAATCGTCAAAGGGTTCCAGAGGCCCCCAACTCCGGTGCAGGAAGTTGTAGCGGCCCGTATGCAGTTCCCTTCGCGCAGGCATACAAGGCATGCTGCCCACATAGCAGTTGTCGAATTGCACGGTACGTTCTGCCAGACGCTGGAAATTCGGAGCGTGCGTCCAGTCACAACCATACGAAGGCAACATGCGGCGATTTAGGGAATCAAACATGACCATTATGGCCTTCATGCCGATATACTCCTTGTCTGGATCCGAATCGAGATGGTTGCATTCTGCCACAGACATGGCCTGGCCAGAGGATCTCAACTGGGTTAACACCTTGCCAGAATCTGACTCAGCCAGCAACAGGCCTCAGGCCGACCCTTTTCCTCTGAAGAGCAACCGAATTCTGCCGACTGACGTATCTATAACAGACTGTTGGTGACTGCGGTTTTCAGACCCAAGGCGAATTACAAGAGAGGTACACTTTGGACCAGCCCATCGTCGCTGTAGAAAACCTGTGCAAGACCTATGGGTCGGTCACTGCAGTAAACGATATCAGCTTTGAGGTGACGTCCGGTACCATTTTTGGTCTTGTGGGCCCTAACGGAGCCGGCAAATCCACGACCATTGAATGTATAGAGGGCCTCCGTCAGCCCACTTCAGGGCGGGTCCTGCTTCTGGGTCAGTCGCCCTTTGCCCGTCGTCAGTCCGTATTCTCCCAAGTGGGTGTTCTCCTCCAGGAGAACGAACTTCTGCCTCCCCGCCTGCGCACTCGGGAACTCCTGGATCTGTACCGTTCCTTTTATCCCAATCCCCTGCCGGTTGATGAGATCCTGGATATCTGCGGCCTGGAATCTCACCTGCATGTCATGACACAGCAACTGTCAGGGGGCCAACGCCGGCGGCTGGCCGTGGCCCTGGCTTTTGTCGGTCGGCCCAGGTTACTGATCCTGGACGAACCTACCAGTGGCCTGGATCCCCAATCCCGTTACAACATCTGGCGCGCCTTGCTCCGGTTTCGCGACGAGGGCGGCACTATTTTCCTGTCCACCCATTACATGGAAGAGGCGGAAGAATATTGTGATGACCTGTGTTTGCTGGATCATGGCGTCATCCAGGTCCAGGGCAATCCCATCCGACTGTTGGCGGAACACAATATGAAGGTATTGGTCAGGGTGCCGGAGAGTGCGACGGTGACTCAATCTGGTCTCTTGGAACTGGAGGGTGCAAGTCTGGTAGAAAAGGTGGATGACCATTGGCATGTCTATAGCCACACGGACGCTGTTTACAGCCAGCTCAAGAAGCTCGCCTCCCTTGAGGTTTTGGAAATGCGTCCTGCCCGTTTGGAAGATCTCTATTTGATGCGTACGGGCCGGACCTACCGTCCCGGTACCTGATACAAGGATGTCCAACATGAAGCACCCAACCACACGCAGCACGATTGGGCAACTCTTTGCCAAGGATATTCTGCAGTATGTACGAGAACCTGCGGCGGCCTTTTTCACGTTTGCCTTTCCGGGTCTCCTGTTCGTCATTCTGGGTAGCGTGTACGGTTCCTTTGAGATTCCAGGTGAGGTCATTTCTGAGACTTTGGCAGGCGAAACCCTCCATTCCATCGATACCATGTACCCGGGGTTTGTGGGATTCGTTATTGCCAACCTGTGCATCATGTCGGTACCCAACTTTCTGGCCTACCAGCGGGAATCTGGCTATTTCCGGGCCATTCAGGTGAGTCCTGTTTCGCTGCTTACGGTGATTCTGGTGCGCATCGCGGTCTATGGTGCCACCTTTGTATTTTCTTACGCGCTTCTGTATCTGCTGGCCCGCATTCTCTTCCAGGTCCAGTTTTGGGGCCATTTCGGTCCGTACCTCCTGGGAGTCACTGTTTGTTTCGTGGCCTTGGGTGGTGTGGGATTCCTGCTTGGCGGCCTGTTTCGCAGTCCCCAGACGACGCAGGCCATTGCTTCGGTGCTGTTCTTTGTGCTGTATTTCACTTCGGGCGCAGCCTTTCCTCGTAACGACTTTCCCCAATGGCTCTATAACCTCACTGAATTCAATCCGCTGGCCCATGTAACCGAAATGCTGGTAGACATCTGGCTGGGCCTGCCCGTGGAGAACTGGTGGGTATCAGGTCTGGTTGTCGTCGGTGTGGGCGTAGTCTGCATCCTCCTTATCCCTTTCACCTTCAAATGGGACGCTACATCCCGGTAACAGGAAGTAATCGGGACTGACAGGTCAAGCCAGTACAATGGAGAGCAGTTCGCCACGCACCGGTATTCAGGACCAGGACTGCTCATGTCACAACCCAATTTCCTGTTTATTCTGATCGATGATCTGGGCTGGAGTGACCTGACCTGCTATGGCAGCAGTTTCTATGAAACGCCCAACCTGGATCGGCTGGCTGCTCAGGGCCGGCTATTCACGGATGCCTATGCCTCCTGTCCCGTCTGTTCGCCGACCCGCGCTAGTCTGCTAACGGGTCGCTATCCGGCCCGGATCGGTCTTACGGACTGGATCGATTTTGGTGGCCGGATTCATCCAGCCCGGGGCAAACTGGTTGATGTGCCCTATGTCCGCCATCTGCCCCTGACCGAAATTACCTCGGCTTCCCTGTTGCGTCGTCATGGTTACAGTACCTGGCATGTGGGGAAGTGGCATCTCGGTTTTGAGGACACATACCCGGAAAAGCACGGTTTCGACGTCAATGTGGCGGGCAGCTACCTCGGCTCGCTGGGTCGTGGTGGGTATTTCAGTCCCTACGGCATCCCCAACCTGGAATCGGGCCCACCAGGCGAATACATGACAGATCGCCTGACCGACGAAGCCATCGCCCTAATCCGGCAGCGGGGAGACAAGCCTTTCTTTCTGAACATGTGTTACTACACAGTGCACACACCCATTGAAGCCAAGGACGAAAAAATCGAAAAGTACCGTACCAAGGCCCGGGAACTGGGTCTGGATCAGCAGGAAGCACTGGTAAAGGGTGAATACTTTCCCATGGAGCACAAGAAGCACGAGCGGATAACCCGGCGCATCTTGCAGTCGGATCCGGTGTATGCCGCCATGGTAGAAAGTATGGACGAAAACGTGGGTCGTCTGTTGGACACGCTGGAATCAGAAGGGATTGCGGAAGATACATTGGTGATCTTCACTTCTGACAACGGAGGCTTATCTACTTCAGAAAACGCGCCTACGTGCAATGCCCCTCTGTCCGAAGGTAAGGGCTGGATGTATGAAGGAGGTACCCGGGCTCCCCTGATCGCGCACTGGCCCGGACGTATTACGCTTGGCACCACCTGTTCGGTCCCCATTTGCAGCATAGATCTGTTCCCTACCTTTATGTCACTGGCTGGTGTTGATGCCAGCCATATCGCCATCGACGGCGTCGACCTGACCCAACTGCTGGACGGCAGCAACGTCCTTGACCGGGATGCGCTCTTCTGGCACTACCCCCACTACGGCAATCAGGGAGGAACTCCCGGTTCCTCCGTACGCCACGGGGATTACAAACTGATCGAATTCTATGAAGACAATCGGTTAGAACTGTACAACCTGGCAGAAGATATCAGTGAAACCCGGAACCTGGCTGCGGACGAGCCAGAGCGGGTCTGGGAACTTCATGAACGCCTGCTCGCCTGGCGTACCAGCGTTGCCGCCCGCTTGCCAGAACCCAATCCGGATTGGGAACCTGCCTAGTGTCGGTACGCCTTATAGAGAATTGTAGGATAGTTTATAAAGGAGAAAACCGCCCAGAATTAAGCAACCGAACCTTGCATCTGGCGGACTTCCTTCAGTATATACCTTCTGGAGATTGAACCACTCTTCTGTAGCGAAATCCCAAGTATGGAATGCAATCCCAGGCTGGGATTGCATTCTACGTCCCCAAGAGGGTCTGCCACCGTCTGTACTTACTGCTTCTAACCGCTGGTGAGAAAGTCTCTCCCAGCCGCATCGAGCCGTGGGGATTAGGAGGTTATCTCCTTTTGGAACATCGCCCACGTCGGCTGTCCCAACCAAGTCCACGGGGAGCGGCCCTGCGTGACCCGTATCGCATACTGGCGAGCACAATCAGACGATATCGACGTGGCCAAAGCCTGCAGCAACTCTTCGGTTGTTTCTATTGACCGGCTTTGCAGCCACTCTTCCAGTTCGCCAAGAGTGTGGAAATGGACAAGAGGGTGGAAAGGGTCATATGGCTCGTTCAGTTCGGCCCGTGTGCGCTCTATCAAGGCATCTACGTTCTGTGAACTGCCTATGCTCTGGTTGATGTCCAATTCGGTCACCATACAGGATTCGTCATACACCACTTGACCTTCAATTACCGCTGTATGGACAGCGTAGTCCCACGCTGTCTGGACAGGATCCAGCCAAGCCAGGGGTGTGCTCAATACCACCAAGAGAACCAGCGTTGAAATCAGTCGGTGCTGGGATACCTTTTTTGATATCGATGAAAGAATACGATTCATAATAATCCCTCGTCAGTGATAACTTGGGTGAAAGAAATCCGTCCATACAATCCTTTATTTAAGGGTACTGGACAGTTACACATCAGTATCAACCTGTAGAGATCACCTGTAGGACAAATACGTAATGTCCCATGGGCCCTATGTAAGAAAAGTTACACTTGCTGATTCTAAGACTGCAGTTGGACTGCGGGTGAGCACCTAAATACGGCACGAATGCCCACATTTATAGGTTTCCCACCCTCAACTGGACTTTGTACAAAGTCGGAAGGGCAGACAGACTGTCCAGGTGGTTTCAAGCTGGAGACCCGGCACAGACCAAGCCGCGGACACCGTGCGCTGGCCGGGTGCCAGCATGATGCCCACCAGCAGCAACTAGACTTTGCACTAGGTCCGCGTACCGAAGAGAGGCACAAAATGAGGCAGTCACACTATCAAGGGAACCGGCAGGCAGAGCATGATGAACCGCTTGACGCATTTTGGTCTATCACGCCATCCTGCCTTCACTTTCGATTTACCTGCCCATTTTGTACAAAGTCCAGCTAAGTCCGAATCTGGCGTAACTGGGCTTGACGGCGGCCGCAACATACCTTGTACTTGCGTCCACTGCCACAGGGGCAGGGAGCATTGCGGTTGATCTTGCCTGCAGGTGCGACAGATTGAGCCTGATCCTGTTGGGCGTAGATCCCCATGATTTCGGCGGGTGCACGTCGCTGCCGCAGGAGCATAGCCATGATTTCCATCGGCTGACGCACATGGTTGAAGAAGGCACGGTACCCTTCACACAGGTAGTTCAGGCCCTCTTCTCCCGTAGGCGTTTCAATGAACCGGTTTTTGGGACACCCACCGTTGCAAACGAAACGGACTTCGCAGTCCAGACAGTATTGAGGGAGTGTGTCCTTCTTGGCCTGGCCAAATTGGTTCTGAATGGTGGACCCCACCATCTCGACGAGGGTACGATCCGCCAGGTTGCCTAGCAAGTACCGGGGTTCCACATAATGATCACACGAAAACAGGTCGCCATTGTGTTCCATGGCCAGGGCGGACCCGCATGTCTCCTCAAAGATACATAGCCCGGGACGATTGCCCGTCCAGGCGGCCAGGGCGACATCAAATATCTGGACAAACACCCGTCCCACATCACGGCGGACCCAGTCCTCGAAAATGGCAATCAGGAAGTCACCGTACTGGCGGGAGGTCACGCTACGATCCTTGACCTCTGAACCTTCCTGGTAGCCGGTCATATTATCCCGTTCCACTATCGGTATGAACTGCATGAACTGGGTTCCAACCTCATCACGCAGATACCGGTAAACCTCCAGGGGATACCGCGCATTGCCCGCATGCACCGTGGTCAGAATATTGAATTCCACCTGATGCTTCTGCATGAACCGGGCTGCTTTCAGCACCTTGGCGTGGGTAGGGGCACCGCCCTTGTCTACCCGATACTTGTCATGCAGGTCCGGTGGGCCATCCATGCTTAGGCCAATGAGAAAATCGTGCTCGTGGAAGAATTCACACCATTCATCATCCAACAGGGTGCCATTGGTTTGTAGGGCATTCTGGATGCGCATGCCCGGTTTGCGGTATTTCTGCTGGTAGGTTACGGCCTGTCGAAAGTAATCCAGACCCATCAGGGTGGGTTCGCCTCCTTGCCAGGCAAACGTAACATCAGGCACGCTCTGTGCCTCAATATACTGGCGTGTGTATTCTTCCAGCATATCCAGTGGCATTAAGAAGTCGCTGTCTGGATACATCCGTTCCTTGGACAGGAAATAGCAGTAGGTGCAATCCAGATTACAGATAGCCCCCCGTGGTTTGAGCATGATGTGGAAGGACTGGGGTATCTGTCCCTCCTCAAGGGTGGAAGGTGCCACCAGTGGGATTTCAAGGTTCATGATACAGACGCCACCCGAATCCAATAATCGTCCAAGGTTATAACTACCTCTGGAATCTGAAACTACACCTGAACTGAAGCCCGCCTGTTTCTGACAGGTTTTGCCAACAAGAAGTGTTACAGGATGACAAGAACTACTGCTTCGTCGGCTGAGCTTTCTTCACCCTGACTATAACATGCTGCTCCGGGAACCACGTCCTGCCTGTCTTGCCCGGCCGTTGAGTCCTTTGCCCACTCTGTGCTTCCAGCCTGACTCTATACCTTGCTGAAGAACCGGATAGCAACAGACACAAGTGCACTAGACTGACCTGTCACGAAGCCAAACCAGGACACATATTTCTGGAATCTATACCTGAATCTCTACCCTTTTACCTGACTCAGCACTTTCCACAGCACCCAGCATCATGGCCAGGCTCTTGATGTTATCGGTACAGACAGTTTGAGGCTCCGTACCCGCGCGAACGGAAGTCAGAAAATCGTGAATGACACCACCATGCAGAGTATGTTCCAAGGCAGGGGCTTCGGGTATCGGAATAGCTTCGGTTTCAAGAAAGAACCCTTCGGAACCCACCACATGTTCGCCGCGGATCACGTCTTCTCCATCCCACAGGGCCGACCCGTTCGTCCCGATGACCCGCCAGTCACAGTTCCAGGAATTGTTCATGCCTTCCGCACACCAGCTACCGTTGTAACTGTAGACCACGCCATCAGTCATTTCGAAGATGCACATGGCGGCCGCACCATGGGCATACCAGGAACCTGCCGGATTCCATTCGTGACAATAGACACCCACGGGATCCTTGCCGGTAATGAAACGGGCCTGATCGAAGGTATGAATAGCCATATCTATGAGCAGCACATGATCCATCTCAGCCCGGAAGCCTCCGAAATGCGGACCCAGAAAGAAATCGGAGGTGACGGTTGTCAGATGACCTACCGCTTTTGACTGCACCATGTCCCGGTACTGCATAATGGAATCCCGGTAGCGGCGATTCTGGATCACGGCATAAATCCGTTCGTGGGTTTGGGCCGCCTCCACCATGCGTCGGGCCTCGTCCATGGTAGGAGCCAGAGGTTTTTCTCCCAACACGTGACATCCCAGGCCCAAGGCGGTCAACGTGACGTGAGGATGAGCACTGGGCACTGTGCAGTCAAAAACAACTTCCGCTCCCGTATCCTGAATCATGCGGGCCAGCTCCGTACCCATGGGCACATGTTCCAGAGACCATTCTTTGCGCCGGGCTTCCACGATCTCGGGAATCAGATCCACCATACCCACAATTTCCACATCTGCGCGGGGCGTGATACTGCGTAACCAGGTACGGCTAATACCACCACAACCACAAAGTACGGCCCGATAGGGATTGGTTGCCGCTTCGCTCATCTTGCTTCTCCTACTCTGTTCATCCGTTCTGGATCACGCTATTCAGCTCGTGAAATGTCGTGCCTCATGCCAACTTCCCAAAGTGCAACCCTATGGTAACAACAATATTTACAGGCAGAGGGAAACCCTTGACAACATTTGATCTCCCAGGGTCTTTTCGTATACCAAATTTCTCTGCAATTTTGTATACTCTAACCATATGGCGGGTGCGTTGTTACGGCAGATACATCCCGCACCAAAGATAGTAGGACTCGAGTCGCCTTGAGGCCTGAGAAGGTGGAGAAGTGAAATGACCCATGTGATCTTCGACGAGTGCATCCGTGACGGAGCCTGCGTTGAGGTTTGTCCCGTGGAATGTATCATTCCGGGTGAACCTGAAAGTGAATGGCCGTGGTTCTATATTGATCCTGAGACTTGCATTGATTGCGGGGCCTGTGTACCGGAATGCCCGGTGGATGCCATCCTGCCCGAGGAAGATCTGCCGGAAGATCAGGAATACTGTACAGAGCTCAATGCCATGTACTTTACCGAAGGACCAGGGTATGCAGCGCTGGATATGTAGCCAGCCTTTTCACACCTTGTAAACCTGACCGTTAAAGCACTCTACACTGTCGTCCCCGCGGGCGTATCCGCGGGGACGGGATTCTGGGGAGATCTTGACAACCATGGCCGAAAACGAACGAGAGTGGAAAGAGCCCAATTGGGAAGGCGTCCGCAATGTGTTGGTGATCATGGCCCATCCGGATGATCCGGACATTTCCTGTGGTGGCACCGCCATCCAGATGGCCAAACAGGGGATTGATGTCCACTACATGATCCTCACCAACGGGGACAAGGGGAACCACGATCCGGAAATCACCCACAACCAGCTCGTGTTGTTACGCAAGGAAGAACAGCGGAATGCCGCTCGGGTTTCCGGTGTCAAGCAAGTTCTGTTCATGGGGGAAGAAGACGGCTTCCTTACCCCTACCCGTGACCTGCGGGAACGGGTGACCCGTATTATCCGGGCGATCAAGCCGGAGATCATCATTTGTCCAGACCCCACCCGCTATTTCGCCGGCAGCGGGTACATCAATCATCCTGATCACAGAAACACCGGTTTGGTGGCGTTGGAGGCCATATTCCCCGCCGCCGACAACATGATGTTCTTTCCTGAAATGCTGGATGAAGGGTTTATGCCTCACAAGATCCAGCAACTCTATATTACCAACTTTGATCAGGGCAACGTACGGGTTGATGTCTCGGATGTGGTCGAAACCAAAATGGATGCGATCCTCTGTCACAAGACCCAATTCGCAAATCGCGAACAGCAAGCCATGCGACGCTGGATGAAGCGTTGGGGTGAAGAAAACGAAGATGGAACCCGCACGTATTGGGAATACTTCCAGGTAATGGAATTCCAGCCCCGGCGTACAGACGAGGAAGAAGAAAGCGAAAACAACGCAGAGTCAGAAGACGACAGCTAATTCGGTGCTTCTGACTGCCAGAAACCGTACCAGCCCCAATCTACACACTCTTACCGTGTGAAGCAGGGATAGACTACCGACAAATAAACGAAAACCACGCTAAATCATGATCGCTTGCGCAGGCGGTCATATTCGTCGCAGGTACCAATCCAGAACCAATTCATGGTGTCCGCTTCTCTGTACCCAAGCGCGCGGTAATTGCCAGTGATGCGCACGGACCAGAGGAAGCTCTGCGGATGCACCTGCATGATAGGCAAAACCAGGCTGGATGGGATTGGCCATCCAGAGTTGGAATTTCTGCCGTGCGATGTGCTGAATAGAAGGTGGCAAGGAATCGAATGTCCGCCAAAGTCGGGAATTAGTGCTTGACTTCACGGGATTACAGGAAATCCTCTAGCGGCATTTCTCCCTGGAAGCTGTCGTTACGGGCCCCTCAATCGTAGAGTGATAAGGAGCATGCAGCCGGAATGACGCGCTCCACTCCCGAGGCCAGGCCGGATACAGATAATTCTTGCGGCCATTACATTGCAGCAACATGGCTTGGCGTGCCGTATTCAGGCCCCTCATGGCACTGATCCGGGTACCAATCGTAGTTCAGTCCCCAGAAATCAGGAATAATCCTGCATGGCGCTGGCAGGATTAGCCACGCCCTGGCCGCTATGATTCTGGTTGCCTGCCCGACTGACAGCCACATCCCGTGCAATACGCATAATGTAGAATTGGCAATTGGGCCATAACAGGGCACCTGCCAGAATGAATGTGATACAAATCACATGTGGAAGTATCCCTTGCCATAGCCTATAGCACTGCAGGAGCGGGCGACCGTGATGTATGTAAGGGCGGATGACGGACCAAGCCGATGGTGTCCGTAGGTGTCAAAGCCAAGTGAGAGACAAGCTTCTCTGCAGTGATAGTGCGGTGTTCCCACTGCTCCGGCCGCTTGATTTTCCGACCCTACTGGGCAAGACGCAGGTTCTGGCCTGCGTGCACGCCCATGGCTGGTGGCGGTTTCTCCGTCTGCTATGCCGTTGCCTTGTACCGGATGTTCAGGCTTGTCCTTGTTTCTGCGTAATGTAATTTCACACCAGATGAAATGGATACATATCCTGTCACCAGAGGAGCAAGATTATGCGAAAGATCAGGAGACGTGAATTCGCCGTTGTGTACTTGGAGGGTTTGCTATGTCAACCTTAGCCTGTTGTGTAATGCCCGAATCAACTGTTGTTCCTGAGGAAAAAGCTGTCCCTCACACCGCTTCCTGGGGCTATGAAGGAAACAACGGCCCGGAGCATTGGGGTTCACTGGCCCCCGAATACGCCACCTGCCAGAGTGGTGTTTCCCAGTCTCCTATTGATCTGACGGACAACACGCAGGCGCAACGCCATGATTTGGAGTTTCACTATGCTCCCTCGCCGTTAGAGGTGTTCCACAATGGACATACCCTCCATATTGACTATGCTCCGGGCAGCAGGCTCATCACCGGCGACCAGGAGTATGAATTGCTGCAGTTTCACTTCCATCACCTAAGTGAACACACCATAGACGGCGTGCCGGCAGACATGGAATTGCATCTTGTGCATCGCGATACCCGCGGCCAGCTCGCCGTGGTAGGCATTTTCTTGACGGAAGGGCCCCAGAATGAATTTCTGCAACGCCTATGGCGGAACCTGCCGCGTCAGGCCGGTCAAAAAAGGCTGGTAGAAGGCGACACCGGCAATATTACCGACATGCTACCGGCAGAACAGGCTTACTTCAGCTATACCGGTTCGCTCACGACACCACCATGCACGGAGAATATAAATTGGTTCGTCTTCCGGTCACCGGTGGCAGTCTCTGCCGAACAGATCGCCCAGTTTGCAGAGCTCTTTCCCAATAATGCCCGTCCCACACAGCCGTTGCAGGGCCGAACGGTATACTTCAGCCAGATGTAACGGATGGGCTGGCCCGTTTCTTTACAGGATCGATATGGGTAGAGACCATCAGGAGTAAGGATCTCTCTGTGGCCTGCCCTGGGAACTCTTGTCTGTGCGCGGCCAAAAGGCAGGGCTCCGGCTAAGTCCTATATCTGAACACAGTGCAAAACCCAACGTACAAGCAGCCATGGCTCACGACCGGAGGATGTGGGGTTGCCTACCCTCTGGCCAGGATATTGGCTGAGGTCTGCAGAAGCAGTGCGGCCCACTTTGTGGCACTGTGATGTGCTGGAGGACAAAGGCTTCTTAGGAGCCAACTAGCAACAAACCCAGCGCGGCCTGCAGGGCAAACGCATCCGGGCACTTACCCATTCAGAACTCCACCTTTCTCCCGGAATTTACCCCATGGCTCCACTAGGAACACGAATGCATAAGAGCCTTCAACGAAGTACAGAACACCGGCCGCAACCGAGAGCCACTGTTGCGCAAAACGGTCATCGGCGTGGTGATCCGTCACACCCCCAAGTTTCTCTTGCGTCACTACACCGGAATTGATGTCCAGACTTCCATCCAGAAAACGACTTCATTTCCCATCAGCCCGGACCTTCACCAAGGACGTCGATGCGGGAGGTGCCTTCGTCTTGGCTAGCCTGAAGTCAGGAAACAGAATTAGGACGATCCTTATTCAAGCAGACCACCACATCCTCTTCCCGTTCGGCAGGTGTCACCCGATACTCCAATTCCCCGTCGACTACGGATCCCTCAATCATGGTGTGATAAGGAGCGTGCAGCCGGAATGATACGTTCCACTCCCGAGGCCAGGCAGGGCACAGGTAAATCTTTCTGCCATCACTTTGCAACAACATGGCTTGGAGAGCCGTATTCAGCACACCGCCATGGCACTGATCCGGGTACCAATCGTAGTTCGGTCCCCAAAAGGCCGGAAAGCGGGAGTAATTCTGCATGGCCCTTGTGGGATCATCCACGCCCTGGCAGTCGTGATTCTGGTTGCCTGCCCGGCTGACAACAGCCTCCCGTGCACTGTCCACCAAGCCCAGATAAGCCAGAAACAGATCGTTCTGGCGCCAGCCGTAATATCCCAGGAATTGGCGATGTTGCAGGGCCGCCTTCGCCAAATCCTCATCATCCTTTTCGAACGACAACAGACGAAAAGGAAATACGGCGTAGAGTTCCGCATTTTCTATGTTCCGGCGCCAGGCATAGGCGTCTGCTGGCGCCAACATGCGGACACCTTCCTCCTCACGTGTGGGTAGATCCGGGATTTTGCGGAGTAACTCTGCCCAGGTTGTTCGTTGCTGTAGTGTGGTGAGTTCCTCGGGTAACGTGAGCAAACGTTGGGCCACCGCCCGCAAACCCGCAATCTCCGGCATGGGATTGGTACATTCCCACCAGGTCTCAAGGGACTGGGAGGGATGCATGACCAGCTTTCCCTGATCATTGGTGGGATAGTAATGGTCAAAGAAGATCAGCGTCAGGTCGGCGAATGGCAGGATCGTGTCCTGGAGGAATGGCTGATTCTGCTGATGATCGAAATAATCCAGCATCAGGAAGATCAGTTCCAGGCCGCCCACCCATTCCCATTTGTGGTAACGACTTTCCTGCAGCGGATCTGCTCTGTCGGCGTAGGGAGTCCAACCGTAGGTTTCGGTGAACACATCCCCCCAGAAGTAGACGCATTCCGAGAAGAAAATGCCGTCGTATCCAAAGTAGTGTTGCGTGCGGTAGCGCCAAAGGGCCAGCAGATCCTGGGCATACATCCGAAACAGAGGTTGGAGCATGTCGTAATCCCCAGCGGCACACATGCTGTAATACGGTAACCGTGTGTTCTGCCACCAGTAACCCGGTCCCCAGCGCCGGTAGTCGGCATCCCCCTGCTTGCCCGGATAAGGTACATTGAAAATCGACCCGTTGAACTTGATGGGATAGCGCCCACGGCCGGCACAGGCCTGAACATACCGTTGCAGGGCATAGGAACGGCTGACCAATTCGGCTTCCCGCGCTGCATTTGCCTCTGCCGCCGAAATCTCGATCCAGCTCCGATCCCAGAATTCCTGCCACCACTGCACATGGCTTTCCCGACGCGCGGTGAGAGCGGCTTGGCGTGTGGTTGTGATCTGGTCTTCCATGGCCGAAAGCCAAGCGGAGGGCGATGTTGGATGCAGGACCAGAACGGGGATTTGGAAGTCCACCTGTTGCCCCGAGTCCGAACGCAGTTCCTGATCATTCACCCTGGTGCCCTCCCGGGTCAGGACTGCCGCTCCGAATATCCGGTCCAGCAGGGGATCCTTTCGGTCAAAACCCCCAAGGCCCTGGAGTTCCGCGGTCAGTTCAGGGCCCACGGACTTCGTATTGTGGTGATACCAGCCAATCCAGTCCGGCAGGTCCTGCAACACTGTGTCAGGTTCAGCGATGGTGGCCGCATGCTTCTGATCCGGACAACTGCGGTCCAGCATGATGTCACTGACCTGAAGCTCCATCAGTTCCTCCCGTTCCGTGCGCCACAGCTCAATATGCGCTGTGGCTGCAATGGGGGTCGTGGAGTCGATATCGACGTGGATTACCGAATGATGGGCATCCACCCAAAGTCGTATATCAACCTGGGCATCCAGGTGATGATCCTCACAGGGTCCAAACTGTACATGCCAAGTACCTGTTGGCAGATCAAGGGTCTGCCGGATTATCGACGGATTGGGAGCTGGATCCAGGACTACGCGCACGCGACCGATTTTCAGCAGCCGTCCATTTTCATCCCAGGAATCGGTGCGCCCAATGTAGAAGCACAACTCCCCCTGCTTTGACATCCAGGCGTTGAGGCCAATCTCGCCGTTGCCCAGCGGTACCGACCCTTGGGCATCGTGACTGGGGGCATGCCAGACAACGTTGTAAATTTGGGGATTTGACATGGCGTAGACTCCTTCGGAATGCAATTTGACTTTCCATTGGCCGAAATCGGTTACTGTAACCACGGAGATGTTACATGGGCAGGTAGAGACAAACGATATGCCAAACCGCTCAAAGTAGCATCAGATTGATGCTCAGACTTGGAAGTCCTATCGGCAAGGCTCTTGGCGGGACCGGTAGACATTAGCCGGGTCCGGCGTCCAGCACTGGGGCCAGGCAGGACATGGAAGGTAGAAACAGGGGGTTGGTGGCACAGAGAGGAACCCGAACCGACTGGCAAAGACACGAACAGGAGGCCAAGCTGGACCCAAGAGGCACTGCCTCGGCCAACCTCTCAGGTGAGAGCCCAAGTCCGGGTGAGAGTGGCCACGACCAGATAGTGCTGGATCGCTGTTCTTGGGCAGCCCCGGTTATGGGTCTGACGCAGGTCCCACCGAAACCGATGCGCCAGACGATGTTCGGCGATCTGACGGAGAGCCCAGGAGGGGATAGCGGAGTCACTCTGCTACGCCCGGGTCACCTGTAGCCAGACTTCCTGGACGTGAATACTGACTGGTTGACCCTGGCCAGATCCTACCCATATATGGACTGCACAGCCAGGACATGACGACGGCAGAGATCCGGACGGTACCTGCAAGGAATACTGGCGGATTCCTTGCATAGCGTTGCGGGCAACTTCAGATCCAGTGTGTGCAGCATCGCCCTATCCAGGAGTTCAGCATTTGCCCAACTCCCTAACTCCCTTGAAAATCCTGTCCTCTTACCGTCCACGGGTCGAAATCTCCCTGCGTCTCCACCAAGGCAAACAGTTGCTTGAGATCGGACTGTACCTGTCCCATCAGAGCCGACATGTCCTGCGGTAACTGGGGCGTTCCGTAAATGCTACGTCCGGCAAATCGGGAAAGTTCCGCAGCGGGGGAAACCAACTCCCGGAATCCGGGAACCAGCTCTCGCACCTTCCTTTCCAGCACCCGCAGATCGTGCGTATGTGTGTATTCTTCGCCATTGACGGCTATCACAGCTTTAAGGGCATGTTCCAGGGCCCCTTGCGCCGCATCACCGAATGACAGTTCCACATCCAATGGGTCGGCAACATCGAACTCTCCCGCCTGGTCCCGTTGAGCCCCCTCCACGACATATCGCATCAGGGTGTGATACCTGCGTGCATGAAGGCAACGTTCCATGGCCTCCAAGACCGCAACGTCAACCTCGGACTCTTCTTCCCCGTCAGGAGGTTGGTAGGTATATCCCATCGGCGTGATACCCTCCCGGACAGCTTGAGCCGCGATATGATTCAATCCAGATCGCATCGTGTGAAACAGAGAAGGCGCTATCATCACCACATCAGCGGGGATGTGGTGTCCGTACAGTTGCCGGGCCTCCGCTTCGGCCACATGGCGGCATACAGAGGCCAACTCCCGGTTCTCCGAGTGTACAACCAGCAGGTCAATATCGGAATCCCGGCCGAAATCTCCCCTGGCACGAGACCCGAACAGGAGGACCGTATCTATGCCAGTGGATTGTTGAACCGCGAAGGCCACTTGCCGGGCCCGGTCATCATGATGCTGGTCAACCATAACCATGCGGAATTCCTGATCCTGTCTCAAACCCAATTATAACGGGTACCGAGCGGGACAGAACACTGGCCCTTGCCCATACACGACCACACTTATCCAGGCCTTGGCACCCTACGCAGCTGGGCGGTAGCTGGGACCGGGGTCAGCTTGCCAGCTGACCAAGGAATGCTGGGTCGGCAACCCTCTCATGCCTCAAGGAAACGGTGAAGTTACTCCCAGGAAGGTTTCACCGTATCTGGATGCGGAATGCAGGGATCGGATTGAAAAGAGCCGAGGCTAGGGGAAACGATGTGGACTTTATTGCCCCCTACCCACCATCTTTAGCCCGTCGGTGAGGGAGAGGGCTGGGTACGGGAAATCGATGAGCCGGAGTCATGATTGATCAGGTTCTGCGGTTGACTGGCACGCCACTGGTCTCGAATGCGGTCCAATTCTGTCAGAACATACTCCCGCGATTCGACATCGACGATGCACGGCGTACGCTCCATGTAGGTTCGCACCTTGCGGATGCGTCGGACTGCCCGGCGCTGCTGACGTTGTGCCCAGCGCTCCATGCGTCTATTGTCAGCTGGCAGTGGCTCAAGCCATTCAGCCGGGATCTGTTCCGTCTCCAGAATGCTCTCGGCCGCCTGATGCAAAGCGTTAATGCGCTCTCCCATTACACGGCCCGCCATACGTGTGCCCCGGATTGCCGCCAGCGTGAACAGAATCACAAAAACCAGGAAACCGAGAGCAAAGAGCAGAATAAGCATAGGGTCAACCGATCACACATCAACGCCCGTTAGTTCCAGTTCCCCGGCAAAATGACAGCGGGAGAAGTGTCCGGGCCTCACTTCAGTCCAGGCGGGTTCTTCCGTGCGACAACGGTCTTCGGCATATTGACAGCGAGGATGAAAATAGCACCCGGAAGGCAGGTCGGCGGGATTGGCCGCTTCACCCGGCAAAATCATGTGGTCCTTGCCTATATCTGGATCGGGAACAGAAACAGCAGATAAGAGAGCTTCGGTATAGGGATGGAGGGGATGCAGATACAATTCCTCGGTTTCGGCCGTTTCCACGATCTTGCCCACATACATGACGGCTACCCGGTCGGAAACATGCTCCACTACGCTCAGATCATGGGCAATAAACAGCATTGTGAGGTTGAATTCCTCCCGCAGATCCTGCAGCAAATTCAGAATCTGAGCCTGTACGGAAACGTCCAGGGCGGACACGGGTTCGTCGGCAATCACAATGCGTGGATTGGTAGCGAGGGCCCGGGCGATACCAATGCGTTGGCGCTGGCCCCCGGAAAAGGCGTGGGGATATCGTATGAGAGACTCGACATTGAGTCCCACCAAGTCCACCAAATGACGGACGCGGTCTTCGACATCAGTGGAGGAACCCATGCGATTGGCGCGCAAGGGTTGCGCAATAATGTCCAGAATCGTCTTGCGTGGGTCCAGCGAAGAATACGGGTCCTGGAAGATCATCTGCATATGTCGTCTTTGGCTCCGTAATTCCTCCTTGTCCAGCTGCAGGAGATCTGTCATCTTATCTCCTTCCAAGCGCAGGAGAATGCGACCCTCCGTCGGTTCAATGGCGCGGACAATACAACGGCCCAGCGTGGTCTTGCCGCATCCAGATTCCCCTACCAGGCCCAGAGTTTCCCCTTCCCTGACTTCAAGTTCCACATTGTCAACCGCCTTGACTTGACCCACCACGCGCCGAAAAAGACCTTTCTCAATAGGGAAATATTTCTTGATCCCTTCCACACGCAACATGGGTTTGCGGTCAGGTGGATTCGGCATGGGCTGTATCCTGGTCTTCGTACAGAAAACACCGCACCCGATGTCCGATCTGCGGTTCATAAAGGGGTGGAATGGCCGAGTCGCAAACGCCGGGTATAACCTCTGGACAGCGTTCCACGAATGGGCATTGGGTCGCGAGATTCAAAGGGATCGGCACGGAACCCTCGATGGCATCCAGTCGCTGGCGGACCTTTCGGCCTACGCGCGGAATGGATTTCAGAAGCAGACGGGTGTAGGGATGCAGCGGTTCCTTGAACAAGGCATGGACATCCGTCTGTTCCACCACCATACCCAAGTACATGACCACCACTTCATCGGCAATATCCGAGATTACCGCCAGATCATGTGTGATGTAAAGCATGGACATACCTATCTCGGCCTGCATCTGTTGCATCAGATCCAGGATCTGCGCCTGTACCGTCACATCCAAGGCTGTCGTGGGTTCATCGGCAATGAGCAGGGACGGATTACAGGACAGAGCCATGGCGATCATGGCCCGTTGCCGCATGCCCCCGGACAGCTGATGAGGGT
This sequence comes from Anaerolineales bacterium, assembly GCA_034422235.1. Classification (GTDB taxonomy): domain Bacteria; phylum Chloroflexota; class Anaerolineae; order Caldilineales; family Caldilineaceae; genus Bin34. The sequence goes on from DAOUJU010000024.1 coordinate 361,398, forward strand.
ATTCGTCGAAGCGCTGGGGCGCATTGGAAATGCCTACCTTGCGCAACATGTCAATCGTGATTTCCTTGGCCTCATCCCGATCTTGCGTGCGATGCAGCAGAATCATTTCGCTGATCTGGTCCCCTATGGTGTGGACCGGTGACAGACTGGCCATCGGCTCCTGGAAAATCATGGAGATTTCACGGCCCCGAATAGCGCGAATGGCCGGACCGTCAGGTTCCAGATCCAGCAGGTTGACTTCTTCCCCATCCGCAGGCGTGAACGTGATGGTACCGTTTATGGTTCTGCCGGGTGAGGGGACAATGCGCAGGATAGATTGGGTCGTGACACTCTTGCCACAACCGCTCTCGCCAATTACCCCCACGGTGCTATGACGCGTAATACTGAAACTCACGCCGTTGAGCGCCTTCAGAATTCCTTCGCGCAGAAAGAAATGCGTCTCTACGTCTCTGAGTTCCAGCGTGATATCGTCCACGGACCCAACCTGCTTCGTCTCAGTCGGTTGCCCAGATGGGCCTGACGCAGGTCGGGCTGATTTCGGATGTTACCCGTAAATCGGCCAGCCTTTGTGCCCTACGCATCAGAATCTCCATCAGGTTAGCCATTTCATTTGTAAGGATCGGCGGCATCGCGGAGACCATCACCCAGGAAATTGAAAGCTACGAGCGTGATCACAAGCACGAGACCGGGGAAAAGCAGCCAGGGATAGAGAATTACCACCTGCACCTGCTGCGCCTCATTGAGCAATGTGCCCCAACTTACCAAGGGTGGACGGATGCCAAGTCCCAGGAAACTGAGAGCGGTTTCAGCCAATACCATGCCAGGAATCGCCAACGTCAGATTCACAATCAGGTAACTCATGAAACCAGGCAGCATGTGGGTACGGATGATCTTCATATCCGTCTCCCCCGCAATACGAGCCGCCAGCACGTAATCCTCTTCCCGCAGACTGATAATCTTGCCCCTCACCACTCTGGCCAGTCCACTCCAGGCGACCAGAGCGATAATGATGGTAACCAGAAAATACACCTGTAGTTGGGGCATTTCCCGCGGGATTGCGGCCGAAAGCGCCATCCAGAGCGGAATCGTGGGAATCACGAGCAGGAACTCTACCAGGCGTTGAATGATCGTATCGGATACACCACCGAAATACCCGGAAATGCCACCAAACAGACAACCCAGCACGAAACTGATGGCTACTCCCACCAAACCAATCGTCAGGGAAATACGGGCACCGTAGAAAATTCGCGAGAATATATCCCGACCCAGCTTGTCCGTTCCCAGTAGAAAGACATAGCCTGGCTCCTCTACGCCCAGCAGGTGCAGATTCGTGGTAAACAGACCCCACAGCTTTACCTCATCGCCGCGATGGAACAAGCGCAGGGGGAATGCCTGCTCCTTGTCCATCGCAAACTCAAGGGCAAAGGTCTCCGGGTTCCGTTCCTGTGTGTAGCCGTACACGAAGGGACGAAGGGTAAAGCGGCCATCTTCGTGCCGAAACCGGAGAACTTGGGGAGGGGCAAAGATATAGTCGGAATTACGCCGGTGCACATCGTAGGGGGCGATAAATTCGCAGACCAGGGCACTCAGATACATCGCAATCAAAATGCATCCACCCACGATGGCCAGCCGGTGACGGACAAACTTGCGCCACATGAGCTGTCCCTGCGACGCCATGAAGAAGCGATCCTGCTCCGTTGTCTGTGATCGGGGCGGGTTCTGCGCCAAGGCCTGTGTTGTCATACCAACCAACCTGCGGCCCGTCAGCGGTCCAGCCGGATGCGGGGATCTACAACCATGAGTAACAGATCGGAAACGAAAGTACCCACAATAGTCAGGATGCCCAGAAAGAGGACCAAGGTCCCCGCCAGATACATATCTTCACTGAGCAAGGCACGGTACAGGAGCGGACCCACGGTGGGCAAACTCAGCACGATCGCCACGATGGCCCCGCCTGACACCAGCCCCGGCAATACCCAACCCACGGTACTCACCACCGGGTTGATGGCCACTCGGACCGGATACTTGAACAGAACCTTACGCCGGGACAGCCCCTTGGTACGGGCCGTGATTACATATTGCTTGCCGAGTTCATCCAGCAACACCCCGCGCATTACGCGGATCAGGGCTGCCGTCTGGCCTATGGCGATGACCACAATAGGTACCGGCAGGTGTTTGATCATGTCCATCACCTTGGCCGAGCTCCAAGGCTCATGGGCATATTCCTTCGAAAACAGGCCGCCCACACTCATGTCAAACTGGGTATGGAAGAAGACCATGACCAACAGGGCCAGGAGAAAGGGAGGTGTAGCCAAGCCGATAAAGCCCACGGCCGTGGCCCCATAATCACCCACTGAATACTGGTGCGTGGCGGAATAGACACCCACGATAATGGAAAGGAAATACACAAACACCAAGGACGTCAGATTGACCACGAGGGTCAGGGCCATGCGATCACCAATGATGTCAGTCACAGGCCGATTCCACTGCAATGAAGTGCCAAAATGCCCGCGAAACATGCCGGCAAACCAGCGCAGGAACTGGACATACATGGGCCTGTCCAGACCATACTGGCGCTTCAGGGAATCGATCTCGGATTGATCTACCTTCTCCCCACTGGCCTCCAGCCGGGTGATGTACATAGTCAGGTAATCACCTGGAGGCAGCTGGATAATGACGAAGGTGGTGACACTCAGCAACAGCAACAGTACCACCATGTACAGGAAGCGCTGGAGTGTATAGGTGATCACAGGTTCAAATCTCTGCCGCGGGAAAGAGGCTGATTTAGTCACGCCTGCGGGACCGGGGAGTACGCATTCTCCCCGGTCCCGCAGGCCATTATGTACTTATTTCCAGTAAAACTGTTCCGATAATTCCATCAGGGAAATGTGATAGTACTCACGCTCTTCGGCCACCGCGATATTCCCCAAGCCCTGATTGTAGACAAAAGGCTGAGGGGCACTGGCCACCGTGCCGATATTCCACACATTTTCCTTGTGGCTCTCGAAAATTTCAATCCCAAGTCTTGTCTGCTCCTCTTCCGTGGTCGCCGTCTGGAGTTCCCAGAAGAGTTCTACCATCTTGACAGCCTCAGGATCCTGGGGTTCCGTGCCATCTTCTCCCTGCGCGTTGTACCAAATCCACCAAGACGGTGTCATGAGGAAACTGCTCACGAAGACAGCATCAGCCGGTGAAAGACCATTGGCCCACCAGATGGTACCTACCGTTTCATTGGCGCCTCGTTTCTGCCAATAAAACTGGCCATTGACCTGTTCCACCTTGGTATCCACACCGATTTCCACCCAGAATTCCCGGACGAGTTCGCCACCCGGTGTCGCAGGAGGAGTCACATCGTAGTAATCAATAGGCAACACCAGACGCTCGCCATCCGGTCGCAGCCGAAATTCATTGTTGGCATCCCACTCAAGGCCCATTTCATCCAGTAAGGCATTGGCTCTGTCCAGATCGAACTCTGCATAAGCGTCACGGAATTCATCCTTGTACCAGGGGCTACCGGCCACCGGCGCAAAGGCACTGGGAATACCGAAATCCAGGAAAATCGATTTCTTGACTTCCTCGCGATCCACGGCCAGGGACAGAGCCTGTCGGAAGCGTTTGTCCCGGATAATCTCACCCAATACCGGATCGGCAGGGTCGAAGTTGAACGGGAAAATCAAGAGCTGATCCTGCCAGGCGGGCAGGGCCATCAGGTGATAGTTGCCGGCTTCCTGATTCTGGGAGAACATCGGGTAATCGGACAAGCGAATGAATTGTCCCTGAATATCCGTCTCCCCCGAAATGATCTTGAGATTCTCGACCTCAAGATCGGTCACCAGACTGCGGGAAAGCGAATCAATATAGGGGAGCTGATTCCCGTCAGGATCCACTTTGTAGAAATACGGATTGCGCGTCATGATGAACTCGCCCTGCTGAGGTTCACTGTCCCAGGCGTAGGGCTGCAATACCGGCATATTCCTGTAATCCGGGGTGCGGCGAGAATAGCTGCCCCCCGTGACATTGTTCTGAATACCAGCGAACCAGCGGCCCCAATCCTCAGCCGCCGTGTATTCTTCCTTTTCCATCAGGGGCATCAGTTCCGCAATATCGGTATACCCCGTGTGGTACTGCTTGAAGTAGTGGGAAGGACGCAGGTTGGAACTCCAAGCCCAGTTCACCATTTGGGGCAGGAAAAAGCCGTTGGGTTCGGCGAACACAAACCGCACAGTCTGATCATCTACCACTTCGAAGACAGTGGGCTGGCCACGGTACTTGAGCCATGAAGGTACGTTGGGGGTGACTTCCTCGTTGAGCAGAATGTCCTCGATGTAAAAGCGGATGTCTTCTGTCGTTACATCATCCCCATCGGACCATTTGTATCCTTCGCGCAATGTGAACTCGAAGGTCGTGCTGTCATCGGACTTGCTCCAGGCTTCATAGACCCCGGGCATGAGTTCGCCACCCATCCACTTGTAGCGCGCCGTACCTTTAGCCGGCCTCAACTCCAGTAGGTTGGTCTCGTTCAGATGGCGGATGTAGTGATCGTAGTCAATGGTGTATTCCACCCAATGGAGGTTGCCTCCATACTTGCCGATGTCTTCCAGGGGAATCTGGACCACAGGATTGTCGGGCAATCGTTCCTCAACAGGGGGCAAAGTACCGGCGGCGACCATTTCCGCCAGCATGGGTGACTCGTTGAAGGCGGAAAGGGTTACCCCATATTCCGCTTCATAGTCCGCCAAATTGAAGTCCTGGCCCGAATGGGGATCGTCGATAAAACGGCCCATGGCCATGGCTTCATCCATTTCCTCCTCGTCGGCGGCTTCCTCCGCCATCGGCTGCTCTGCCATTTCTTCCTCATCGGGTTGTCCACCACAGGCGGCCAGTCCCAGAGATAGCAACAGCATTACCGTGATCAGCCACAGGGCTGATCTCCTCGTCAACATTCGCATGACATCACCTCGTCTATGCATTGTTAAAGTCAGGGATTTTGCTCATTGTATAACAGCGAACCCATTCAGGTATATAACAGCGGCAAGAACATACATTAAGGGTCTGCCTTTCTTCCCAACGGCATTCACAACCACACCGGCAGGGGACAAACGGATGATGTCATCCGTCAACCACGGGCTGAAATCCCCTCCTTCCCATCGGAAACACCCGTCCATTTTCTCTGCCTCTCTCATTTCCTGTCTGGCCGTTCTGCATTGCCCCTCTCTGTTGAGGAAAATCGGATAGCCAATGAGAATGACGTCGCCCTAGAACTGCCAAGGCTCGACAAAAGCCAGGGTCAGAACCACATGATACAATGTGCCCCGAAAAGGTGGTGTGGGGGCGCGGTAATGACAAGGGCTTCCTTACGCATAGCCCCATCGATAAGTGAGTTTCCAGACAGACGCTGTGACCATCTGCTGTATGTAGACAAAACATCGCAGATTGCCGCCTTTCTGAGACACGACAAGGCCCAATTGTTCACACGCCCCCGCCGCTTCGGCAAAAGCCTGTTGCTGTCCACCATTGAGGCCATGTACAGCGGTAACCGGGATTTGTTTGCCGGGGATGGCGTCAATCCTGAACTGGCTATCTACCAGGATGCGGCGTGGGACTGGGATGAACGAAGGGTTCTGCGTCTGGACATGCAGGTCATCAGCTTGTTCTCGGAAGTAGCCCAAGTCGCAATTCATGTCCAAAGGGGATTCATTCAGCTCTATCTTGAAGACTATGCCGCCGCATGGTCAGATTTTGATCACGTCGTCAAGGCCAGACCGAATGTAGCCTGGTGGCATCTGCAACGAGGCATTGCCAGCGTTGGATTGGGTGAATATGACAAGGCGATCCAGCTTGAACCAAACCATAGCTGGTTCTATTACCACCGAGGTCTGGTGAAACAGGATCTTGGTTGCCTGGCGGAAGCGATAGCGGATTACGACAAGGCGCTTGAACTTGCTTCGTTACTCACGGAAGCCGAGTATCTTGACATTGTCCAACAGATTCAGCACGCACAGCTACAGGCGGAATTCATGCTGGAGGATTCGTTGAACTGCCACAATTTGTGATGGATTGACTCACCTTGGAAGCTTCATCGCGGCAACCCTGAGGAAGATGCCTGGACACCCAATTCCTGTGAAAATCTGGATTTCCAGGCCCAAGAACCGATGCCAGTAGAGCTTGAGCGTATAACTGTCCATTCGTGCTAGTACAGGCGTCGCCAAGCCGGTGACTGTTTGGCGCTACAGGTGTTCCAGATTGCGCACTGTGTACGGCGCCTCATGGGAAACCCTTCGACTCGTTCGCGCCGACTATTGAGCCAGTGGTCGAACTCGGGGTCGTTCTGGCGGTGTTGATGAGATCGTTTAGGAGTCCAGCCAAGATGGCCAGGGCAATCGCAGCATGAAAGTTTCATGAGGGTCAAGGCGTAGAATGAGCGTTTACCGTTCCCTCTCTTTCTGGAGTCGCCCCCATGACCGCTCACGCTACGATTACGAACCTGCCTTTGGTGACGATGGTCGGAGAGATCGACGATCCGCGTGACCCGCGCACCTGCCCGTCACCCCCTGTCCTCCATCATTCTCATTGCCATCCTCAGTGTCATCTGCGGGGCCGACACCTGGGTGGATATTGAGCTGTTTGGGCAGCGCAAACGGCCTTGGCTGGCGACGTTTCTGGACTTGCCCCATGGCATTCCCTCGCACGATACCTTCGGGCGGGTCTTTGCTGTGCTGGATGCGGAGCAGTTTGAAGCCTGTTTCCTGCGCTGGGTGCAGGCGGTGGCGACCGTCCTGGAGGGCCTGGTCGTAGCCTTGGACGGCAAGACCATCCGTGGTTCCCATAACCGGGCGTCAGGGGTCCCGCCACTGCATCTCGTCAGTGCCTTTACCCAGGCCAACCGCCTAGTATTGGGCCAAATGGCCGTTGACCATAAGTCCAACGAGATTACCGCCCTGCCGGCCCTGCTGCAGCAGTTGATGTTAGCCGGTTGCATTGTGACGCTGGAGCGGGCACCCTATGGGTGGGGGTGCCAGAAGGACATCGCCCAGACTATCCGGGACCAGGATGCGGACTATGTGCTGGGGCTCAAAGACAACCAACCCACACTGCACGACGCAGTGGCCAAAATGTTTGCCTACGAGCAGGCGGAAGACTTCGTCCAGTGCCCCCATACCTACCACCCAACCGTGAATAAGGGGCACGGACGGATGGAAACCCGTCAGTGCGCTGGGTGATTGGGGACCCGGAATACCGAACCTATGTGGATCCTGACCACGCCTGGCCGGACCTGTAGAGCTTGGTGATGGTCCAGTCGGAACGCCGCCTCGGAGACCGCACCACGACCGAAACGCGCTACTTCCTTTCCCGCCTGCCTCCCTGTGCCCGTACGCTGTTGGCAGCCGTGCGGGGGCATTGGGGCATTGAGAACTCCCTGCACTGGACCCTGGACATGGCCTTTCGCGAGGATGGAAGCCGTATCCGTACCGGTCAGGCGGCCCACCACATGGCCGTCCTGCGCCGGTTGGCCTTGAATCTGCTGCGTCAGGAACCGACCGCCAAGGGCGGTATCGCCGCCAAACGCAAGCAGGCCGGCTGGGATGAGGAATACCTCCTGCAGGTGTTGTCGCCATAGCCACACATTCATGATGCGATTGCCCTGCCAAGATGGCTCTGCAGGTCGTTGGAGGCATTGGGCCTTGTGGTACACTGACTGGGATACGGACCGCAGATGACGGATCTCCCATGACCCCGCGCCACGACCCGCACGCCCTGACCCTGGCCCGGCGGCTGCAGGACCAGGTCGCCCCCGCCCAGGTGGTGCTGTTCGGCTCCCGGGCCCGCGGCGACTGGCACGCCGCGTCCGACATCGACCTGCTGGTCATCGCCGAGGCCCTGACCCCGGAGCGACACCAGGAACTGCGCCACCTGGGCGGGCAACTGGAGCGGGAGACGCCCCGGCTGTATCCGGAGCCGGTGGCCGTCCAGATCGTGGCCTTGACCCGCACCGAATTCAACCGGGCGCGCCGGGCGCGCATGCATGTGGCCGGCGGGGCCCAGCACGACGGCCTGACGGCCACAGGAGAACCCATGCCCCCGATCCGCCAGAATGATCCCTGGCCCGCCGTCCAGGAGTTCCTGCGGATATCGCACCGCGCCCTGTTTTACGCCCTGCGGCACGAAGGGGCCGGCGAGCACAAGGATGCCGCGCTACAGTCTCACCAGGCTCTGGAAACAGCCCTCAAGGCCTATGTCAGCGCCTTGGGGGGGACGTTTCGCAAGCACCACGACCTGCAGGCGCTGATCGAACAGGTCCAGGCGGCCGAACAGGTTGTAGATTTCACGGCCCTGGACCCGGCCTGGTGTGAGGCCATGCTGAAACTGCGCCGCACCGGTCCCTACACCGATCAGGTCGACCTGTTTCGGCCTGCGGCCGCCATCGTGGCGGTGGTGCAACGGACGGGTGGGGCCATCGTGGCCCGGGTGTTGGCCCTGGTGGAGCGTCGTCCCGACGAAGTGGGCTACGCCTACTCCCGCACCGACCGCCCCCTGGGAGGACTGGAAGACGTCCAGCCAGCCGAATTGGCGCCAGAACACCTGGTGGAACAGGGCCGGATAGAGGGCCGGATGGCGGAGAGACACCGCGCCCTGCTGGAAGCGGCCCACCAACTGTACGAGTCGTCAGACCAGTTGGACGCCCTGATCCGGCACCTGGACCAGAATCCGCCTGACACCTGGCCCACTCTGGTGGATTTGATGCGTGGACTGTGGCCCGCCGCCGTGAACCAGGACAAGCCCCCGCGGAATTCTGATTAGCCCCTGCGCTTCCGTGGTGGGTGAATCGCCTCCTCCCAGCCACGAGGTGCGAAACCGGAAGGCAGCAATGTGGGACTTGGCCCACAGTTGGAGGGGGCACCGGGTACGACACAGGGGTTCCGACTGCTACACCTGAATGCGGTGCCGAGGGACGCCTTGATTGCTACAGTACACGGGGTCATCCTCTGTCAAGGGCTGTGGGTGGCCTGTCGCGCCCTGTCACAGGTGTTGAAGGGCTATGCGGCGATTTCTCCAGAAATGGCTATTCGGTTGGAGAAGGTAGGATGGTCCAACGCCAAGTTCTGGCTGTACTGCCAAACCACCTGTAATCTGGCCCAGACACGCCATCGGGAAGACCAAGTCCAAGTGGAACGTTTCCCGCTGCAATCAGTCTGAAGCGATCTGTTCCGGCCATGAGAGTGGGCGCTACCACCGGTCTTCGCGGGACTTTGTACAGAAAAGTCCCGCGACGGGTCGGTGCATGTCAATGTATAGTAATAGGGTACACGGCTCAAAGTGGATTGAGTCCTGATCTTAGCCATCTTGTCGACAGGCCTCGGCTGTGCCCCCCTACACCCCGGCACTCAACAACTTCAGGCGGACTTTCAGAGGGATCAAACACAAGGAGATGCGTCCTGCTGTTGTACGTTGCGGTGTCTAAGCTGACCCAAGCCATCCCTACCGCTTTCCTCTAAGCTCGACTTTGTACAAAGTCGAGCTTAGCAGAACAAAACAAGGAAATTTAAGAGATTACCACTGTAGTACTAGGGACAAAGGCTGGCTGGAGGTACCAACGAGGTGTGTTACAACTGGCTGCCGTACCTTTATTTTCCCATCGGCCCCTAGTCCGCGGCCGGGACATCCCCGTTTCCTTGGGGCAATGGGGGCAGAAGATGCTGTAGATCTTCCCAAGACACACCGGTGGGTCCTCCCCTGCTGGCGGATGAAAGCCAACAGTTCGATTCCATCGGGGATCGTGTCCCACGCCAAGACCGATTGATGGGCTCTGGCCTGGATGATGAAATGCTCAAGTTGCTCCACCAGATCCTGGGGCAATTCGCTTAGAGCCAAGGCTCGCTGCAATGAATCCAGACGGTCCAGGGTACGTTGGGTGTTGGCAGCCGTCGTGGCCTGCTGCACCTGCTCTTCGGCCTGGGTACGGCACGTCCTTTCCCACTGGCGTTCGGCTACGGCCTCATGGCGGGTGGGATACCACACATCTGAGGCCGGATTCCAGAGCCGCAGCGCCCACGTACGCAAATCCAGGCCCCACTCCGTGCCCAAGACCAAGCTCGTCCCGACCCGCACGCCCCGGGCCAAATCCTCGATCAGCGGGATCAGCTCGTAGTGCCCGGCCACCAGTTGCCAGCCCTGAAGCCATGGGTCCAGGTACTGCTGGTGGGGATCATATTGCCAATACTCGAGAACCCCCAGCTCGGCATACAGATGCCTTTTCCGCCCACTCTCCTCACCATGGCTCCGGGGGGATGCCATTTCCATCACCAGGTCCGGTGCCTTCGCATATTCCCAGGGAGCATAGCCTTCCATGTCCGGTATCTGCACGTCATACGCGAACAGCACATCGGACGTCACATAGGCCGACAGGTTGTGGAGATCATTAATACAGGGCCACAAGTCCCCCGGACCGTACCCACACGATCCAGCCCCTGCAGATGCAGCTCCAAGGCAAATACAGCGGACGTAATGGCTTCGTATTGCTGTTTCGTATCCGCTATGGGTTCGTCGTCGTCGGACGGATACCGGATCTCAGTGCCCACCGGGGGGACCTGAACCGTAGCCTCTGGAGACATCCGCCTTTTCTTGGCCCAAGCCATAGGAGTCACCTCCGTGTCCTTTATGGTACAACCGGGAAGAAGCCAACAGATAACCGGGAACAGGATGCTATGCCCCATGGATTGCTGCCTGCCCTATGTTTCCGCATCCTGCAATGCTGTTTTTTCCTTTATGTGGGCTGGCAACTCACTTCCGTGCACTCCCTGGTCCTGTGGCAACTGTGGCTTCTTGTTGTCCGGGATCACAGGCCCTTCAGTCTTGCCATTGCCCAGGTTTTGGACAATGGAGAACAGGAGAGGAGTCGACTTGGAACAAAGGGTAGGCAAACGCATAACATGCCTAACAAACGATCGAATGTGCCGGATTATGAATTGGCTCCGGTCCCAGCGTGGGTTGAAGAAATCCGAGTCCAAGCATAACTTCGGTGTCTCAGGGGCTGGGTGGGGCTGTCTCAATACTCGGGTGCGTCTGACGTGTGGCTTGAAGACTTTCACGGACACCCTGCGTTGTCCGGCGCTGGTCCAGGGCATGCCTGGCTTGAAGTGTGGGGGCCTAAACTCAATACTGTTTACTTTGCTCAATTTTGACCTCTGGCACCATCTTTTGAGTAACTGACATAGCCTCAAGCCGGCCTTAAGTTAACAGAATTTTGCGCTTAAGTAACCAGTATTGGGCCTAAACTGGAAGATTTATGGAGCCTTTTGCCCTTATCCCTTCCCACCATTTTTGAAAGAGCGCCTCCCGACAGTCCCCGCGTGGCGGCCTTTGGTAAAATGCCGAACCGGGACATCTACGGTGGCGAGGCAATAAGATGGCAGATGCAGTTTTGTCCTCTCGGCGTGTAACACAGGTGCGGGAACTCAAGAATAGGGGAAGAATACTGTCCACAGAGACGCTTGAGAAACTACAGGCACTATGGCACTATGACCCCAACTATCCTTATGATCCGGATCGGTATGTATATGCAGATGACCACACAACCGATCCCTATTACATAAAGGATGACTTGCTGTTAGCCTTTTCTTTCCGACACTCCATCCTCATGGAAAAAACAGTGGGTAACATAAGAGAGTACAGTGCCGCGGTTGCGAAGTTTCCCTGGGTTCTCACCAGTGAACGAAGCATTAGCCGTTTGCCTTACGTCAATGCGCTGGGCTACTGTCTGGACAGCGTCGTACCAGACCTCAGCCTATGGGCATCGGGTACCCATGTAGAAGAGTCGGGAAGTATTCCCTGGGATACAGAGGGAGCCCCCCTGCTGGTCCTGGAATGTTTGTCTGATTCCACCCGGGTGCAGGACACACAACGAAAACCTTGCATTTATTACGAAATGGGGATTCAGGAATACTATATTTGTGACCCGGACCCGGAAGCAGCATATCCGTTGCTGTGCTGGCAACGGACCCAGAAGGGAGACTGGATACAGGTGCAACCTAACAGTAAGGATGGCACCATTTACTCTCCTGTCCTGCAAACCCAGACCCGCCTGGACAAAACGCATGGCTTTCAGATCTATGACAGCCAAACCGGTACATGGCCCTATCGGAAAAGTGAAAAGGAAGTGCGGTTGCAGCTTCTGCTGGAGACCGCAAGTCGGTTCATGGATTGGGAGGATGGGATTCCCCCGTCATGGCTGGTAGAACCCCTAATGGCTCTGCCTTTAGCCAAGATACTGACTCCCAACGAGTTACTGGACGAGGTTCTGGCCTCTGCCAACTTCCAACGAGCCACGTGGCACTTTCTCCGTGAGGCCGCTAACCTGCACACTAACGACTAGCCCAAGCCGTATGCTGTAGCGTTTTACTGGACTCGCCTTACCGTTGCCCAGACAGGCTGGCTACGCCCGCCCTGCCCCCAGATTACCTGACAAAACTTGAACAGAGGCTTGTCCAGATTCAAGAGGAGACTCACGGGTCCATGTTTTGCCGGGAACATGGTCATGTGAGGGAACCCTTGCACGTAGAACATTGCAAGCTGGGGTCAGGAGGTTTCAAGAGACGACGTAGGTCCTTCTCCGAGTGTACGGCCATGCGTCCGAGCGCCGTCGTGATGTAGTTCTGGTCCGCCATGTGCAACCGACGGATCACCGTATGGCACAGTCCCGTCGGCACCCGAGGCATGTTCCCCGTCCGTACCCGGCAGCGGTCTTCCTCCAGAGTCTCGTCCCGGACATAGGGCAGGCGGTTTTCGCTATGCCCGTACTGCTGCCACAGCGGGAGCAGGCGTTGGGAACGGACCTGGTCAGGGGTCAGGCTCGTGATCGCGCAGGCCACGTCCTCCCGGGCGGCTAGGGGGATGTCGTTACCAGAGGGTAAACCTCATCCACCAGGAATACACCCATCGGCCTTCCGCCTCTATCCAAATACAAGACTGGATCGACCGCCAGCGGGTGTGGTTGTCGGCCGAACGGGAAGTGCTGGATCAGGACATCCAAGCCTGCCGGCAGACCCAGGTGGTGGGACAAACCCAGGCTTCCCGGCTTCACAGTATCCTAGGCATGAGTGCCGTCACTACGGGCGTGTACCTCGCCGAACTGCCGGCACCCTGGGGGATGCCTGGACTACATTTCCCATTGCCAACTCGCTGTGTGGGCCAGTGTAACTCACTTCTATCAGGACAATGGTCACTTCTGTGTCCCGTATCCTCCTGGCATGGGTACAGTTCATGTCTTGGAGGATTTCCCAATCGATATTGATAGTGTCTCAGGTGCGGAGAATGGAGTCCTGCGGACATAGCTGGTGTCACGACAAAGAAGGAACCCGTTAGGGCTCCCCTCATGTCATGGGTGTAGTCCGATTACCAAAAGGTCTTTTCTGTCGATCAGCCAAGACTGCATTCACTGACTTGGTGACTGTTCCGGTACGAGAACTGCCAGCACGATCCTGAGCCATGCCATAGTGTAGAATCGTGTTTGAATGTGGGCAGATCACATTCCGGATGCATCATCACGTCACGGTGATCATAGCAATCGGTCAGGGCAAATCAACAGAGATAAGGATTTCAGTGGTGGGAGTCATGAACCCTCTATCCACCGGACGTGATCGTGAAATCGGATTGGCCCGGATCCAACAGGAAGCCCCCTGTGGAGATTACGCAGATCACTACACAACCGGCGCTACCTGATCGTGGATGTGGCGTATCCCCCTCGTGGCGCACAGACTGTCAGGTGAAGCTGGGCTCCATGGTCCCAAACAGCTCCCTTTTGGCAGGTGAAGAACATATCGGTGTTTTCGTGAATTCTCCAAGGCCCGGCACCCCTATGATCTGCCGTATCTGCACAAGCGGAATACCGTGGGACATGGACGATGTTTGCTGTCAAGATCCGGTCGTTATGCTGAGAAGTGCCCACACCACGCAACTCGGATCCTACCGGCAGGTTTCGGCACGGTGTTCATTGTGCAGGGGATGAACAGTATGACGCAACTGGCTTCCCTTCATCCTTCCCTTGCGCATTTCGTGGGGATTCGGACCACACAGGGCCTGTATGTAGACAAGACCCGCTACTTGGCCCAGCTCTTGGCCCCGGAACATCCGCTCACTGCCCCAGACGAGTTGCCCTCCTATCACTTCATGGTGCGTCCCCGGCGTTTCGGCAAGACCTTGCTGATCCATACCCTGGAAGCCTGGTTTCAGGGCCACTTGCCCCCTATCCGCCCGGAACCCGAGGTGCAAGTCAGGAAATAGAAACCCTTTTGGCTGCACCAGAGATATACGGCCGAAGAACTGTTTGAGGGCTTGGACATCCTGGAGACTGACCCACAGCCTCCCTTTCATCCTGTCATCCGTCTAAATATGGCCACAGTTGCCGGAGATACCCCCCTTGAACTTCAAGCTTCGCTGTTGCAGATGATGTCCAATGTCTACACCGAGTGGTACCAGCGCGGGGTAGATACAGGAGCAGAGAATTCCCGGCATCCGTTGGAGATCATCGACCTGCCCGTGGCACCGGGCAAAACCGCCAGCCATTACCTGAAATTCCTCATCGAAAGGCTGTCCCAGTATTACGGCACGGCCACCGTAGTCCTGATCGACGAATACGATGCCCCGATTACGCGGATGGTGGGATGGGAACATACCAGGACACAACCTCTCATGGACGTGCTGCGCTTGTTCTTTCGGACCCTTAAAAACGCTGAGACCCACTTGCGTTATGTGTTTCTGACCGGGATCACGCGTTTCGGCCACACCCACCTCTTTTCAGCCCTCAATAATCTGCAGGACATTACGTGGGATGCCCGTTATGCCGCGCTGTGCGGTTTCACCCGCGCGGAAGTGATCCGATACTTGGGGCCCCATTTGGCCCAGATCCAACGCGAGTGGCCTGAAGGTGGAACAGACTTGTTGGATCGTGTATACGACCATTACAATGGGTACCGTTTCGCTGCACCGACGGACACGCCAACGGTGTGCAATCCCTTTACTCTAACCTCATGTCTGCGTGATCTGCTGGCACGGCCGGAAACGCGGCCAGTTCATGGCGTGGATTGGCCCCATCATTGGGCGGATTCGGGCACACCGGAACTGCTGCACGATCTGGTGCGGCGCCAGGGCGTACCATCCCATGACAATGAACTCGATGGATGCCCGCCGGACCCTATCTACAGCCTGCGTAGCCCGGACTACAAAACCTTGATGCTACAGTCCGGTTACTACACGTTGCGGGGTACACAGGACCAACTGTGGCTTGATTACCCTAACCGTGAGGTGCGACGCGCCTACGCACACAGCTTGTTGAAAGCCTGCGACCTGCCAGCCTCCTCCCGGATACAGGGCAAGCTGGTGGAGTCATTGCGCGATGGCAAGGCCGATGATTTTCTTTATGATCTCACCTCCTGTTTCTACCGAATGCCCTACGATCATCTGCAGGACGAATCGGATTGTGCGCTCGCCATGCAGGCGCTTTGCCTGCTGTTGTCTGATGACAGTGTGGCCGAGACGCATAACTGGGCCGGACGCTGTGATCTGACCGTATTCCTGCCTCACCGGATCTATGTTTTCGAACTGAAGTACAACGAATCCCTGATCCATGCCGAACGGCAACGCGCCCGGCGCAACTACGGACGCGAATACGCCAGCCGCGGCCTGGATGTTATGGCCTTCCAACTGAATTTCGTGCACGACCCAGACTCCAGAGAACCACCCCACATTGAAGGCAACATGCACCGTCTGGATTTCCGACGGGTTGATACCCAGTAATGTCTCTCCCGGCGGCTTTATGGGACCCTGTATCCAGTCTGCCACTGGCCCTTTGGGCAAAGCCGCTTCCCCAAGGATAACCAGATGTTCAATGAACCTTCTCACAGCATCTGGACAGGAGAGATTTCCCCTGCTCCTGCACTGCTCTCACGCTCAACGCAGGTTCCCATACGGACTCGGCGCTCACGACAGATACTACAGGCAAAGGGATCATGCTTCCATCCCCAGAGCTCCCGGAGTGCAGAGAAAACTGTTGACCGCACCGACCAGGACCCCGCGTAGCTCTCACAGGACCTGTCTTGGGGAGATTCAAGTTGCCGGTATGGAATTCGGAACCATCCCGGCAGGTTTCATGGTCAGGGGAAAGCGGAATGAAGTTGGTCAGTCCATACCGGACAGATGAGAGTTTCTTGGTTGGCCTTCTCCACATTACAGGAATTCTGGGCAAGACAGTAAGAGTGTTCTTCGGATTCATGAGGACCGCATCGGTTTCCACCATCGGAGTAGCAGAAGTTTCCGCTATGTCAGCCACCTCTACGATGACCGCTATCACCTCTTGCCTCCGACTGGACAGAGTCATAACGGAGTACTGGCGGTAAGGTTATCCCGTACCGCTACAAACCAAGAGCTATCGGCCAACAGGGATTATGGGCAAAGTATCTGTCCCGTCCTTCCATCACGCTCTGCCATCGGGACTATCCGTGCGTCGTTCATCGTCGCAGACACCGCAGTGACAGTGCCAAGTGAAGACTGTCCCGGACAGACGTCAACAAACTGTAAGGTATCGTCTCTCTTCGTGAGGTATGGGATCGGGCTGCAACAGACGGTCTAGCCTGCCAAGTTTCACGTGGTACTACACCCCGTATACCGTTGCCCTGTATCTGTGGACCCCAACGCTTTACGGAAGAACCGGCAGATCCGAAGGTGCATCCGCTACCAAATTACCCCATATCCAAAGGCCAGAATCCAGTTGATACCAAGTTCCCGCGGGTGGTCCCCCTTCCTTTTGCCCCACTAGAACGATCGTCTGTCCGGCAGAGACTGTCTCACCCACAGGGGAATTGCTCGTGGGTTCCTCGCGCAGATTGGCCACATTCGCCAGCACAGAGGGACTGGTCCTTACCGGTAAGTTGCCAGGGACTTGCCCTTCAATATGCCCAACAGGAATCCAGTAACGTGACGAAAGCATAGACCAGTCACCACTGATATCTGTACCTATTATCCGGATGGGCGCACCCGCGGGCAGTACCCACCTGCTTTCGTATTCTGTACCCGGACCTGTATACACATGTGTGGGCACCGCGAGAACTGTGTCCGGCTTGTTCACTGAAGCTACCTGGATTACGGCCAGTTCCTCTTCTGCATCCTGTAGTGCCACCTGAACTACCCTCAGCTCTTCCCCCGCATTGGCCAACTGGGACTGAGTTGCCTTCAGTTCTTCCACTGTACTGGCGTGAGTCGCCAACTCAGTCTGGACGGCAGCCAGTTCAGCCTCCCTGTCCTGCAGCGCAGACCGAACCGAGGCCAATTCTTCCGCTCTCTCCTGCAACACAGACTGAATTGCGATCAGTTCTTCCACTATCTCTGTAGTGGTTATCAGCTCCGGTCGGAATGGAGCCAGCACCTGCAGAAACGTCTTGGGCTGGAATACGGCAAGGGCTAACACTGACACCATGACCGATGCAATCACAAAAGAAAAAATCCCCGCCACACCACGTCGGTTTGCCCGGCTGTGGTATCTGTTTCTCGCCTCTGTCTCAAGGACAAGCTGGGAATCCAGTTCTTTGACATTTTCCTCCAGCCGAGCCACCTGTGCTTCAGCTGCCTCCCTGGCCTCGCGCTCGTGTCCAGTATGTTCCTTTGAGCTGGCCAGCCTGGATTCCAGCTTTATAACGTATGCCTCCAGCTGGGCCACCTGTTCTTCGGCCACCTGCCTGGCACTGGCTTCCTGGTCAGCATGTTTAGTTGACGTATCCAGCCTGGATTCCAGCTCCTTGATCTTTTTGTCCTGGCGTCCCGTCTTTCCTTGGACTTGGACTTCCAATTCCTCATTTTGCTTTTTGAGCTGGGCATTGAATCGGGTATAACCCTTGACGCTTGATTGCAACTGGGCAACCTGATATTTCAAGTCCCGGTTTTCCCTTGCTTCATGATAATGAATCTGCGTAAATGGCTTCTCACGGAGCAACACAACCGTACGCAGTTCCTGGTCATAGGCACCAATGCGCTCCAACAGGTTGATTATTCTGTCCAATCCAGTTCTGAGCTCTCCATTGGATATACCCCGATAGGGTGGATGACACACTTTGTTGCGCCAATTTGTGACTTTCTCTGCCGATCGCTTTATTTCCCTGAAATGCAAGCAGAATTCGTAGGAAATATGTTTTTCGACAAGATTAGGGTCAAACCTCCCAACAATACTTATGTCGATCAGGTCTTCAATATCACGGTGCCCACGTTTGAAGGCGTCTACTTCCTTGCGAAAGACTGGATCTTCCTGCAACCTGCTGGATGATTCCATCACCTTCAGGAGTTGATCATCCGTAGCGCAGGATTCTTCGGTAACATATCGCCGGAGTACATCCCGCAGAATGTTTATGGCTTCAGCCAGAGTGGCCAGATTCAGATTAGGCTTCTTGTCAATCTGCAACATCGTTATGTAGTAACTTTGCGCAAGTGTCAGCCCGTCACCGTGCAGGGTACTGTCGTATCGAGACAATCCTGAAAACCCTGAGTTCCATGTTGCGTAGGCGGGATTGGGATAGTGCTATCCCAAACACATGAGCCCCTGGTAACGTGGGTATCGAAGACTGTAGCAACCGGTTGTTTCGGTATGCTCTCAGTACCCGCAGAAACGGTATTGCCAACGGACCACAAACAGTTCCTTGGGCGTTGTCTGATTATATAATCACTGGGACCCGTGACAGGACATGGCTATGTTTGGGGACCCTTCAGCATGAGGAATTTGACACACCTGAAGGCAGACTTCGAATATGAATTTCGATGGAGTCGCGAATTCAGTCAGGTCCTCAATCCCAACACAAGTTCGTTGCCTGAAGAGAAACAGGCCTTGTGCCTGACAGTAGCCGATCAATTCGTACGCAATTTCCGGGAAACCCGACAGTCACCTGTTTTGGAGCACTTGGAGGGTCCAGCGGACTCCAATCTATACCTGTACTGCCCTGCCGAAACCGCAGGGACATTGAGTATTGTCTTGGCGATTGATGAAGTGGAGGATGAGCAGGAGGGAGTTTGTGTACTCGCCAATGCCGGTTCTCAGGATGAGATGAAAAAGTGGGCGGCAGATCAGTATTATGACTTCGATCCCATCTTGGCGGTCCCCCTGAAAGAATCGTATCCAGACGGGAATGGCTTGGAGTATGCGCGCCGAGGGGATTTCGAAGCGTGGACACAGTTCCTGTTTCCCGGACAGAAATACTTGGCCTACAAGACATGGTCAGGACCTGCTTGTATTGACGGCGCTGCCGGCACCGGCAAGACAGTTATCGGCCTGCATTATGCCGCCACGCTAGCTCACCGATATCCCCAGACCCAAATACTGTTCACGACCAAACGGAGTGCCTTGCTGACCCAATTTCACACCCAGTTCCGGCGTCTGTCTCAGGTTTCCAACGTCGATTTCATACATGTAGACAAAATCGCCCACGACATGGTTACAGAGTCCGATCCTTCCCAATGGCTTGCTCAATGGGTGGCAGACAGCAAAGTAGGCCAGGCCTTTGATGAGGCATACCACCACGTCATAGAAGGAACCGAATTGGCCACAGTGGCAAAACAATACCTGCGCGATGAGATTGAGTCCGTCATCATTGGAAGTGGAATCAGCAATTTTGAAGAATACGGCAAGCTGGAAAGATTAGGACGCATACATTCCTTTCCACCGGAATCACTCAAGCAGATCTGGTCTCTCCACACAGTTTGGAAGAGCAATCTGCAGAGACTCAACACTCCTCGTTATGTTGACAGACTCCCTGAAGCTCGAGATATTGCCCAAAGGAACCAGCAAGGCATTTACCGGTCTGTCATTGTAGATGAGGTTCAGGACATGCCCCTTGTTGCCCTGCAGTTCATTCGGGCTCTGGCGGTAGGAGCTCCCGGGAATCCTCTGCCAGAGGACAGTATGTTGCTCCTTGGAGATGCCGCCCAGCAAATTTTCCCCGGTGGTCATTCGTTGGAGAAAGCTGGCATTGATATAGGCAACCGTTCCCGCATTCTGTATACAAACTATCGCAATACAAGGCCAATCTATGAAGCCGCCAGTCAGGTACGGGGTGAAGACTGCGTGACCGAAAACAAGGTAGATCACTCGCTCGTTCAGACGGAATTGGAGAGCCGGGAACTGCCTCAATTCGTTCGGGTTGAACCCAATGGAGACCCCCAGTTCGTAGGTGCCGAAATTGAGCAACTCCTTCAGGATCCTGAATATAAAGGACATCAGATTGGCATCCTGACGCGACATCAAGGCCAAGCACGGGATTTAATGGAATATCTGGTGAAACAGAGAGGCATCGTCTGCACCTTGATCGCCAAAGATGATACGCCCATGGGAACAGGTGTGCACTTGGGTTCTTTCAATCGCACCAAGGGATGGGAGTTTCGTGTCGTTTTTATCCCCTACCTGTCCCAATCCCGTTTTCCCGACATTAGTGAGTACATGCCTGACCCGCCTTCTTCCCTTGACGCCAGGACAGCTGCTGTACAGGAAGAAGCCCTTATTCTGGAAAAAGGACGTCTCTATGCTGCCATGACGCGGGCACGGGATCGACTATACCTGATCGCAGATGCTGATCCTTGTCCCGAGATTCTGAACGCTCGCACAGCGTTTCATTGGCGCGAGATGATCTGAGCCTTGCACAGGGATCTTGTTGGTTTGGAAGTAGCGATTACAGGGCACTGCCACCGTTACGGGATGGGGTAGGAGTCCTGCCATACCCCCGTACAAAACCAGTAGCAACAGCATGGCAAATGCCTGCAGGGACTGTGCTACGATCCTGCTGCCAGTGACATGTAGGACTTGCCCAATATTCTCCAAGGAACATGCTTCCGGCGAGACCAATACACTTTCATCGTCGGAACAAACAAAACGGAAGGAGCACTACACCTAATATTGTCTACTCGGCAGGCCGGAGCCAAGGTCAGGAGGTCCAAGCCTATCTTTGCTGTGACAGGAAGCCGAGAGACTGAATAGACGCAATACCCTTCTTACCCTTAACGCCGTGGAGACAGCTCAGCCCTCGGCTGGAGATCCCGCGTTCTTCCCATATTGTCTGGTGCAGATCCAGGGACCCGGATGCTGGAGGCAGTGGCAACTTGCAGGAACTAGCGGACATCATAGTAGGCCGGCATCCACCCTTTCACTTGCTACTGGATCAGTTCGGGGATTTGCCTACAGATGCCGGGCCACGGGCCCAGTATGTGGGTCTTGAGTTCATCGTAGGCGGTCTCGAGCCCCCTGCGTTCATGTGAGGGACCAAGCTTCTCGGCGACCTCTCCCTCAAACTACACAAGAGACTTGACTCTCAACACAATTGCGCTCAACTCGACTTTGTACAAAGTATCGGTGTAATCCAGGAATTTCTCTCTCTGCGAACGGCATTATGGCCGGATTTACCCGCTGTTGGGGTCAGACTGAGACGTCCAACAAATGTCTCTCACTGGTCTGGAGGACAAAAAGAAAGGAAAGAAAGGCTCCAGTCTAACCTGAAAGACTTTGTACAAAGTTCAGCTGAGACCATATCGGAATACGATGGCTCCAGGCCCCACGATGGGTCCACGCCAGGGCTGATTTCGGAATGATAGGTAGTGACTCAGTTTGAAATCTGAGCTATAGAATCGAGTCAAAGACTTTTCACGAGAGAATGAATAGAAAACAGGTTGTTAATCTCCAGATTCCAGTTTTTCTCTCATAGAACAACAGATCTTACAAAAAGTGCACTGTTAGTTATTATACTCAATAATTTCAAACTGAGTCACTACCAAATGATACAATGGGCCCACAGGAGGCGATGAGGGTGAAATCCATGGCAAGGGCTCCTTTACGCATAGCCCCGTCGGTCAGCGAGTTTCCGGACAGGCGCCGGGATCATCTGTTGTATGTGGACAAGACAGCGCAGATTGTCTCTTTCCTCAGACACGACAAGGCCCAGTTGTTCACACGTCCCCGCCGGTTCGGCAAAAGCCTGTTGCTGTCAACCATCGAGGCCATGTACAGTGGCAACCGGGACCTGTTTGCAGAGGACGGTGTCAATCCCGAACTATCCGTGTACCAGGACGAGATATGGACATGGCACGAATATACGGTCTTGCGTCTGGACATGCTGACCATCATGGATGAAGGGCAAGGAATTAATCCGGCCTTAGCTGATCTGGTGGATGCAGCATCTTCCCGACTGGACATACAGGGACAATACAATCACCGGCCACAAAATCCGGCAATCTCTCTGTCAAACCTGATATTGGCCTTGTGTAAACGGTCTGCAACCACCACTGGACAGGCCCGGATTGTGATTCTGGTGGATGAATATGATGCGCCTATTCTCAACCATATGCATATGCCCCGGGGAGACCAGGTGAGACGGCAACTGGCCAATTTCTACGGTGTTTTCAAGTCAATGCAAGCCCAAATTGAGAAACTGGTCATGACTGGGGTGACCCGATTTGTCAAGACGGGTCTCTGGTCCAAGCTCAATCAGATCCAGGATCAGACCGACAACCCCCGGTTTCATGACCTGACTGGCTTCACGGATGCCGAACTGGATGCCCTGTGGGCTCAGGTTCAGGACCGGATACCGGAGTCCCCATTGGAAGAAGGATGGCCTCCCTTGTCCCGAGAAGCCTGACAGGAGTGGTACAACGGGTATCGGTTTGCCCTGCGGGAAGTGGAACCCATTTACAATCCGTATGCCATAATGTGCAGTCTGGCCCAGGGGGCAATCGGTGAGTACTGGTCCCAAACAGGCCATCTGGGGGTCGTGGAAGCGTTGCTGCAGGCACCTTGGACCCAGTCTGAACCGCAGGACCGGGTGCCTTTGTACTTGACACGTCCGGTACCTATCGCCGACTATCAATTGCACTTTGACTGGCTGGATGACCTCACGCCAGGTAAATCTCCCGCAGCCATGCTGCAACAGTGGGAGCCAGCCCAGTTGGTGCCCCTGCTATATCAAACGGGATACCTTACACTGACCGGGGCTTACACGCTGGCCCCGCCCAACCGGGAAATCGCCACGTATCTCAGCCATGTCCTGTTGAAACCTTGGCTGGGACCCATGGAGCGGCAACGGGCCTCTCTGTTCCAGGCGAGTCTGTTGCAGGCACTCTTGGCTTTGCAGATCCCGGACATGGTCACCCATCTCAATGCCCTGTTGCACTTGCTGCCGCATCAACGCTTTCATAGCGAGGCCCGCACTTCCTGTAATCTCGTTCTGGACCTCGCCATCTTGCTGTCACGGGGTCGCATCCGTTATCACGGGATGGAGCACTCGGGCTTGGGCGGAGATTCCGATACAGTTCTCGTATGGGATGACATTATCCTGGTGATTGAATTCAAGACAGGCCACCACAAAAGTGCCGATTCGGGCCAGAAGCAGATTGAGGATCACAACTATCTGCGGCATTACCCTACGTGTCCCGACTGTATCTGGACCTGTCCCTGCATACAACAGGCCGACAGATAGATGCCTGGAGATTGCAGGGATATTCCCTGCTGGGTAAACCTTTAGGAGAAGACCTTACACATGAAACCGTCTGGCCTGCAGGCCAGACGGACTTGTATCAACGTTGGGCCACAGATGCCGAGGACCTTTCAGGTCAGGTTGTCCTTGATGGATGAAATCATTTGGCGTAGGGGTGGATAAGCTTGCTCCCATCGTCTGGAGTTGCGTCCAAATTACCAGACTCTGGTTTGTCTGCGGGTAAAGTGGGAGGGGAATACAAGCTTGGTGGATACCTTCAGGCCATGTAGTACAACATGGAATCCCGGAGGAGAAGCTACGTCGGTTGTTTCACTGAAGGGGTTGGCTGCTACCTGGCAGGCAATTTCCTTGGACATTTCCGGTGATGTAGGAGATTCATCGTAGCCTGGTTCGGCCAGCCAGTCCGCATTGCCGTAAAGCACTTCCATCGACCGGTTGGAAGAGAATCCCAACCGCAGTCAAAGGAGCGGCCAGATCCGAACTCCACCTTGGGCATGCAGGTGCTGATGCCCTGCCACACACCCTGAAAGTTGGGGGAATGTGCGAATCCCAACCACTAAGCCATGCTAGAATTCCGTATACTTGGTTATGGTATTCGGCAGAGGGATAAAGGTGTGTCGTCGACTGTATTGGCTGGACGCATCCTGCAATACATGGAAACTCCTCCTGCACATGAACGTATCTTCCGGCGGCATGAACTGGCACATCTGGGCGATGATATGGCGGTGGATCAGGCCTTGGCGCAACTCAAGCGAGAGCACAAGGTGGGGTCGCCGGCCCGGGACATCTGGTTTCCACTGCACGCATGGCGGGATGGACATGGACTTGTCCAGTACACACCCCCAGCCTATCTCAAATATCTGGTGCAGTCGCTGCTGCGTCGTGACCGCGTCCCCCTGACCGAAAGCGTGGCGGAACAGGATTACCGGCTTTCCTGGGAAACTGACCAGGCAGAAGGCATGTGGGGAGTCCCCACATTTGCGGAAGTCGGCGTCGCAGCTCCAGTGGCGTTGCGGTTGCGGTGGGGCAAGGCAGAAATCCGAACTGAATACCAGGGACAGATCATGACCTCCTACGATCCTGCTCCTCTGTGTTCAGCGTTTGCTGTCCTGGACACAGAGGGTTTTATGCTGGAAGCGGAACGCATCGGTGTCGATCCAGCGCGCCTGGAGAAGGATCTCTACGTGAACCAGGCCATTCGGCTGCTGGCGCAGATGGAACCGCCCCATGGCGTGTTTGTCTTTGAAGGTGGCACGGCTCTGACCAAGGCGTGGCGTCTCCTGACCCGGTTTTCCGAGGATATCGACTGCCGTCTTGTGTTGCCCAATCCCGGCTCTGTGTACACCCCCGCGATCAGGCAGGATGTCCACACATACACCATCAATTATCTGACCCGTCACTTCCTCCCGATCCTGCCCAGGGGCGTTGTTTTCCCACAGGGTCCGAAATCTCGCCCCCATGCCACTGCTGGCAGTGATTTGCAATTACGACTCGATGTTCGACCAGACATCCACAGTCAGGACCGGCATCAAACTGGAGATTGCCTTCATCAACGACGACGTTCCAATTGTGGAACGCGAAGTATACAACCATCCCTCTCCCCTGAACGCGACAGAAGAAGTCATCGCCACGTTGCCCTGCGTTGATCGGTGGGTGACTCTGTCAGGCAAGGTGGCTGCCCTGCTGGAGCAAATTCCCCAGTGGCAGGTGGTGGAAGAGAGACTGCGTTCCGCTGATTTCATCCGCCACCTGCTGGACCTGTATCTTTGCCATGACGTATACGTGCCTTCGGACATTGTGCGCAGCATGCGGTCTCTGTTACCACAAGGCAATGACGAGCTGGAGGCTGTCATGCGCACGACAGTCGACATTCTGCGTATGGATCCCTTTTACGCCCAAGCATACCAGCATTACGTGGGACGTATGTTTGTACAGAGCGACATGCCATCGCGAACCTATGAGGGTGCAGTGACCAATTTTGAGCGCTTGTGCCAGCACCTGCTAAATCCTGCCCCCACAGATGCCGGTAGGCGATTCAGGCGCTCCCGGTGATCATGCCACACAGCCATGTGGTCCAGTGGAGGCAGCAGACGCAACCCGCAAGATGATCGCTTCAGCTTCCTCGCTGGTGCCTCTCCCTGACACCATTCCTGCCCCATGCTTGGCCCCAGCCAATTCCAGAAATGCTGTTTCTGGATCGTTGTTCAACCGGGCAGGCAGAAGTGGGACCGGGATGAATAGATTGCCTCAAGCAAGAAGGATCGGCGCTTCTGGTACAATGCCACCTCAAGAGGCAGCACGATTATGACCCTTACGCAATTCAAAGTCAGCAAGACAGACAACCCTGTGCTGATCCCTCCTCCGGGAGCGTTGGACTTGCATTATCCGTCCGATGATGATGAACCTATGGCTGACACCGAATCCCAGTACTATGCCATTACCGACGCGGTGTTCGCCCTCAAGCTACATCTCCAGCGGTTGGATCGTGCGGCGACAGTGCGCGGGAACTGTGCCCTGTATTACGATCCCGGTCGGCTCACAGCCTATGTCGCCCCGGATGTATTGCTGGCCTATGATGTAGACCTGCCAGGTACCGAAGGATATGCTCCCTGGGTCTATGGCAAAGTCCCTGACTTGGTAATGGAAATGGCTGCCCCCACAACACACAATCTGGACAGTGGTCCCAAGAAGTCGCGTTATGCTGACTTGGGTATTGCTGAGTACTGGCAATATGATCCGCATCACGAATATCTGGAACACGATCTGATGGGTTGGCACCTTCGGGACGGACGCTATGAATCTATCCCCTTGACGTATGACACACAGCGAGGAGCCCTGATAGGTGTGAGTCAGGTCTTGGGCACGGATTGGGGATTGGAATCAGCAACTGGTGCCTTGCGGTTATGGAACCACGCGGCTCAGAGCTGGTATCCCACAGACCGGGAGGCAGAGGCGGCTCGGGCAACGGAAGCCGCACGAGCTGATCGGGCCGAGGCGGAACTGGCAAAATTAAGGGACCAGATACGGGAGCTGGAAGCAGGTTCCAATTGACCCGGATTCCAGGATGAAAGTGCCTCCCAAGGTACCTAAATTGTTCACATCCACAACAGAGACTCTGTTGGAAGCCCTTGTCCAGGCCACGATCCTTCTTGCTGTGACTTGCAGTATTTGCCTGAGATCAGGCAATCCAACGGACAGATTGCCAGGGTGAGGCGTCCATCAGCAAGAAAAACAAAACGGAGGGGCCTGCAGGCCTCCTCCGTTGTCTCCGAGTCTGGTACCACAGACCACAGCAGCTACTGCGCCGCCAAGATCTCATTCGCCTCTATCGTCAGGGCACCCAGGGTTTCCGCGACGTCAGCCCCATCCATAATGGCCGCCATCACCTCCTCTACCCGATCCCGGACAAAATCATACCCAGGCACGGGCGGTTCGGCGGTCCCGTAAGGGAGCAGGTCAAAAGCTGCTTTGTAATGGGGATTCTGGGCGAAGTAATCTGCCAGCCCTTCCGCTACGCTCTGACGCACCGGGAAGTACTTGCTGGCCATGGCCCATTTGGCTTGGGCTTCCGCTCCCGTGTAGTACTTGATGAAGAGCCAGGTGGCCAATTCCTTTTCCGGCGTCGATTGCCCTATGCTCACATTGGCACCATAAATGTTCATCACCAGATCAATTCATGGGGGCTGAAACCCATTAACGCTGTGGCAGACAAGCTTGTACCTGGTCTCAGGGATTACTAACGAATCTCCCCAACTTGACCTCGGCCTCTGCCCAAGCCAGAGCCAGAATCAATAGGATCGTAGCCAACGGTGGGCAATGTCACCATGGGATGAGGACAACATAATCCCCGATCACTTACCCTGAAGGGGCATTCCGTAGGATTCCACCTTCACTACCCGACTCTTTCCGTAACGCAGAAGCCGATGGGAAAAACTCCCTTGACCCATTTCGACAGCTCAGTCCCGAGTCAGGAACGCAGCGAATATCGTTATGCTGGCGACTTGTCCAAGAGGGCCAACTGGTATGGGGTCCCAGGGACAGCTTTCAACGGTGTCCTGATGCCCCCCAGGCCTGCTTGGGTCTGAGGCCCGCAAATCACCCTCTTTCCGGCGGCAATGGGGGTAAAAGACTCTGCAACGTTGCGTAAGATACGCGGTCTGGTCCTCCCTGCCGGCGGATGACATTCAACAGATCGATACCATCAGGTATCGTATCCCACGCGATGGCAGGTTGATGTGCTTTGGCTTGCGCGATGTAATGTTCAAGTCGTTCGACAAGATCCGGCGGCAATTCGCTTAAAGCCAAAGCCCGCTGCAATGAATCCAGGCGGTCCATGACTCTTTGGGTGTCGGCTGCCGCCACGGTCCGCTGTACCTGATCCTCAGCCTGGATGCGGCGGGCTTTTTCCCGCTGGCGTTCATCTTCGGCCTCATGATCAGTAGGATACCACCGGCTTTCCGTGGGGTTCCAGAGATGCAAAGCCCCTGTCATCAAATCCAGCCCCCATTCTGTGGCCAGGACAACGCTGGCTCCGGCCAGTACGCCCCGGACCGGGTCCGGTACCAGCCGGATCGGTTCGTAGGTCTCTGCCACCAGTTGCCAGCCCTGCAGCAATGGGTCCAGGTATTTCTGGTGGGGATCATATTGCCAATACTCAGGAATCCCCAGTTCGGCATACCGGTGCCATTTGCTTCCGCTGTCTTCGGTATGGGTTGAGGGTGAAGCCATCTCCATGACCAGATCCGGCACCTTTTGATGTACCCAAGGCGCAAACCCTTCGTCGTCGGGGATCTGCACGTCGTACGCGAAGAGTACGTCTGGCGCAATATAGGCCGTAAGTTTGTGAGGATCATAATACAGGGCACAGTCGCCCCGCACGGTACCCACACGGTCCAAGCCTTTCAGGTGCAGTTCCAGAGCAAATACCGCTGCCGTAATAGCCTCGTATTGTTGTTTGGTTTCAGCCATGGGTTCACCGTCGTCGGACGGATATTTGACATTAGGGTCAACGGGTGGAACCAGAACCGCAACGTCTGGAGACACCCTCATTTTCTTTGCCAAAGCCATAGGGTTCACCTCCTTGTCAACCATTGTACAACCTGGGCAAACTGGACAGACAACCATCAGGGAAAATCAACGGCAGGTTGCCAGAACTGTGGCCGATGGGGCGGGAATAGGTCAGATAGCCCCAGAAGGAGAAACGAGGGAGTCGGACAAGGGAGTCCCGGCGGCCAGGGTATAACCTATCTGATGCA
Source organism: Anaerolineales bacterium (assembly GCA_034422235.1). Classification (GTDB taxonomy): domain Bacteria; phylum Chloroflexota; class Anaerolineae; order Caldilineales; family Caldilineaceae; genus Bin34. Next base: position 390,157 of record DAOUJU010000024.1, read on the forward strand.
TTCAGGAACTGGCACGATTCGGCACAACCACTAACGATAGCCAGATTTCTCATTCCGCCATACCCATTATCACTGGTTCCCAACCAGGGTCCTGACATTCTCAACTGTGCGGTATAGGACATGGAATAAGCCAAGTGTTATCGGCCCTCCTGATCCCATTCCACGACTGACACGTCAGATCCTTGCCGATTCTGACCAACTCCAGGGCCAAGATGTGTCGGTAAAGAGGTTCATCCGGTCGGGAAGAGCACTGTCACTGGGGCCTGCTTGCCGAATTCTTGGTACAGGGAGTGCGGCACAGAATCTTCCATGCACGGTTCGCGTCCCAGGGGAAAGCAGAGGGAGCCTAAAAAGGCTCCCTCTGCTTCATTGGCTTGCCTTCTGCACAGACAAGCTCTGCTAACTACTGATCCGCGAGGATCTCGTTGGCTTCTGTCGTCAGCGCACTCAGGGTTTCCGCGACGTCGGCACCATCTGCAATGGCTGCCATCACTTCCTCGACCCGGTCCCGGACAAAGTCATACCCGGGCACTGGAGGTTCGGTGGTCCCATAAGAGAGCAAGTCAAAAGCTGCCTGATAGTTGGGATTCTGGGCAAAATAATCGGCCAGTCCTTCGGCCACGCTCTGACGTACCGGGAAGTAGTTGCTGGCCATGGCCCACTTGGCCTGGGCTTCTGGCCCGGTGTAATACTTGATGAAGAGCCAGGTGGCCAATTCCTTCTCTGGCGTAGACTGCCCTATGCTCACACTGGCGCCGTAAATATTCATGACGGGATCTTCCGTGCGTCGGGGCAGAGGTGCTATACCCCAATTGAAGCCAGCGCCATCATTGACCGCGGCCCCGAAATAGGGAAGTCCGGAACTGGAACCGATAGCAAAGAGCAAGGTGCCATTCCCGAAATCGGTTTGATCACCATAGCGTTCGGTCACGGGGCCGGCACAACCGTCACTGAACATCTCCTGCAACAGACCCATAGCCTCGATCGTGGCGGGATCATCATAGGCATACTGTACATTGTCGTAGTCGAAGATATTACCGCCGAAGGCGAAGGTAAAACTGGCCACCGTGGAGGCGTCGAAGTCCAACTGATACCCCAGCGGTGAAGCTTCACCGGTAGCTCCGCTGAAGGGATTGGTCGTTGCCTGGCAGGCTATGTCCTTGAACATTTCGGGGGAAGTGGGCGGTTCGTCGTAGCCCAGTTCCGCTAGCCAGTCCGCATTGTAGTAAAGCACTTCCATGGAACGGTTGGGGGGGAAACCCAGCCGGGCGTTGTCGAAGGAAGGGAACAGGTCCGCGTTGTAGAAACCCGGGAAGAAATCACCCTTTTCCTCCTCACTCAGGCCCCATACTTCACTGTTCACCAGTTCGCGCATGTCAACCAGCAATTCCCCCAACTGGTAGGTAGCCGCCTGATTCTGGTAGGCCACAACCAGGTTGGGCAGTTCCTCGGGACCCGCCACCAGCATCTTGTTGAAAATGTCGCCGTAACCGCCCTGGTATTCGCCATTGACCGTTATGCCCCATTCATTGCTGGCATTGAATTCAGCGATAATCTCTTGCAGCGCCTCCTCCCGACCACCGGAATGCTGATACCAGAACGAAATCGTCTGGCCCGCGGGATCGACATTGTCCCACGTTCCGCCTTCCATCTCAGCCATGGTGTCCGTGGTGGGAGCTTCGGCAGGTGGCGCCACCACACAAGCCGCCAGGATTAGGACCGCTCCCATCAGCAATACAGGCCATTTCAAAACTCGATGTGTCATCAACTTCCTCTCCCTTTGTTCAATCAACGGAAAAAACACAACCAACTGCTTGGATAAAGCACAAGAAAATTTACGCACCACCCATTTCACCCTTTCAGACCGGTAAGGGCAATGCCTTCGGTATACTGCTTCTGGGTCAGGAAATAGATCACCAGAATCGGCAATATAGTGATGACGGAACCGGCCATCAGCAGATGCATCTGGGGACCAGCCTCACGGGAGAACCGCCACAACCCCACCATCAGCGGTCGCCATTGTTCCGTCGTGGTGACTAGCAGGGGCCAGAGAAAATCATTCCAGGCATTGATGAAGGCGAAAATGGTAACCGTGAAGATAGCCGGCTTGCTCATGGGTAGCACAATGCGCACCAGAAACAGATTATGGCCCGCCCCATCAATCCGCGCTGCATCCCACAACTCAAAGGGAATCTGGGCGAAGAACTGACGCAACAGAAAGATACTGAAAACACTCGCCATGTAGGGAACAGTAATGCCCTGCAATGAATTGAGCCAGGAGCCTCCTGGTAACGGGATAAAGGGAATACGGTTGGAAATGACCAGGAAATTGGGAATCATGGTCACCATGCCCTGAATCATCATCGTGCTCAGCATAATCCCGAACAGCAGACTTCTACCCTTGAAGGCAATGCGGGCAAAAGCGTAGCCGGCCAGAATAGAAGTGGCCAGCTGTCCCGCCAGGACGGAGGCTGAGATCAGAACACTGTTCAGGAAATAGCGGGAAAAGTTGGCTTCCTGCCAAGCCTGCACATAATTCGCGAACTGCGGTACGGTGGGCACCCACTTGCGAATTATGGTCTCCCCCAAGGTCATGAGTGATGCGGACAGCATCCATGCAAATGGCACCAGGGAGATGAAAGTTCCACCCAGCAACAGCAGATACAGAAAGCTGCGCCCAAGCCAGATTCGGTAGGGCGGCGTTGCTTGGGCTACAGGCATGGACAAGGCGGGTTGGGCCAGCGTCTTGGTGACTTTAGCCATAGAACACCCGTTCTCCCAGAATCTTGGATTGCACAAATGTCAGATACAGAATAATGCAGAGCAGGAGCACGGCCTGGGCTGACGCATACCCGAACTGGTTGCCCTTGTAGAAAGTGTTGAAGACATTGACACTGGTTGTGGTGACTGTCGCCTGGGCGGAAGGCTCCAGCATGACAAAAATGTGATTGAAGGCTTTGAAAGTGCCAATGAACCCGATGATCGACAGATAGAAGGTGATGGGAGACAATAGGGGTACGGTAATGAACCGCAACTGATGCCAGCGATTGGCCCCATCGATTTCGGCCGCTTCGTACAGTACCCGGTCAATATTGCCCAGCCCCGCCAGGAAAATCACGGTGTTGTATCCAACGTACGTCCAAATGCCGAAGAGAATGATGGATACGAGGGCCAAGCTCGGACCAACCAGGAAGTTATCGAATTCCGTACCCAAAACCAGGTTGACAAGGCGTTCGGGTTCAAAAAGCCAGCGCTGGGGATCCACACCCAAGGCCGTAATGAAACGATTGGCCAGCGAAAGTTCGCGGGGACTGAAAATGTTGCGAAACACCAGAGCCGTTGCGATCACGGGCGTAATGTAGGGCAGAAAGAAGATCATCCGGAAAGTCTGTTGACCCTGGATCTTCTGGTATAGAACGTAGGCCAAGCCCAAGGCAATGACTAGCTGTAGCGGAATGGAGCCGAAGGCAAAATAGAAAGTGATGGGTATGGAGTTCAGGAACCGGTCATCCCCGGCCTGCAACATCAGTTGCCAGCCCTGCGGAACCAGTACCAGGCAGATGGCTACCAACAAGAGACTGGCAACCCGGAAAATGATATAGGCCGGACGGCGAGGATGCCCCCAACGGGTCCACAGGTAGTAGGCTCCTACCAAACCGAGGAATCCCACTACGAACAGCACAACACCCCAGGGATCCCCCAACGCCTTGGCATAATTTGTTATGCCCACGAATCCCCGGTCCACGACGCGCCAGCGGCGCAGACTCATGTAAAAGGCGTAGCCAACGGGGAAAAGGCCAAAGCAGAATATCAGAAGGCTGGCGGGCAAAACGTACAGGTAGCCCACAAGGTGCTCACGCCACCTGAACCAACTATGGGACGCGGGCACAGTCCGGGTGTCAGACTCACTGAGCGATACCGCTGCCATTATATCGGCACCCCGCCGCCTAGCCCCCTCAATGCTTGGGTAACCGGCTCAATCTTATACAGTGGGCAGGACCTATGGTCACTACCTCATGCCACCCCAAGTATACAATATATCCATGTTGTGATCCCGCTTTCTGCTTCGCACAAAAATATGGATTCCTATATGAATGAATCGCGTTTGGCCCAGCCTTCATCGCTCTACTATGAAGACTTCACCGTTGGCGATGCCGTTGAGAGCTACGGTCGCACCATAACCGAGACTGACGTGGTCAATTTTGCGTCGCTGTCCGGGGATTGGAACCTGATCCACACCGATGCCGAATACGCCCGCAACCAGCACTATGGACAGCGTGTCGTCCATGGCCTGCTGGTGCTGAGTATTGGTTCGGGACAGATGGTACGCCTGGGCTTTCTGGATGATACGGTAGTCGCTTTCCTGGGACTGGATTGGCAGTTTCGCCGTCCTGTCTTCATCAACGACACCGTGCGTACACGTCTCACCGTACAGGAGAAACGCGAGATGCGCCGTTTGGCCGGCGGTGTTATTCAATTCAAGGTGGAAGTGCTAAATCAGGAAGGGAAAGTCTGTCAGCGTGGCCAATGGGAAATCGTCTGCAAAATGCGCGAGACCGAACAGGAATAACAAATCCCGCGGGAAGTCAGGAAAGGCTAGCCGTATACATCGGGGCGACGATCCGCCAGGACCGGAATACGCGTGCGAATATCGGACACCTGACTCATATCCAGCGTAGCGGTATAGACTCCTTCCACTTCGCCGCCATCCACCAAGGCTTCGCCCCAAGGATCGATGATGGCGCTGTGACCACAGAAATCTACCCCGGCACTGGACCCCACGCGGTTACAGGCAGCTATAAAGCATTGGTTCTCAATGGCCCGACTGCGGAGAAGCGTCTGCCAATGCTGGCCGCGAGGATGAGGCCATTCAGCACAAAGCAGAATAAGCTGACATCCCTGGAGCGTATAGTGGCGAAACATTTCGGGGAACCGCAGATCATAACAGACAGCGAGCCCTGTGGAATTACCCTGGAATTCCAGATCCTGCAGGGAGTCCCCCGCTGCCAAGAACCGGGGTTCATCCAGCATGGGTACAAGATGCAATTTGCGGTAGGAAGCCTTTAATATGCCCCGTGCATCGTACAGCACCATAGTATTGTAGATGCGACCCTGGTCGTTCTCCAGCAGAGAACCTGCCACGGCAATCCCGTAATCAGCCGCCAGCGCCGCCATGCGGCCAAACCAACCTGTGTCATCTGGGCCACTGGCTACGGAGCAGGCAAATTCGTGAGCAGATTCCAGGGCGTAGGCGGAATGCCAAAGTTCAGGCAGAACCGCCAGCTGGGCGCCTGCTTCCACAGCTTGTTCCAGATAATGGGTTGCTATCTGGAAATTGGTATCAGGATCTGCCAGCCGGCAATCCATTTGGATCAGGGATATGGTCAGAGGGTTCATGAGCGGGTGGGACGGGGATCGTATTGGACGTCACGTAAAACTACGGTCGTAGATCCTGGCACGCGGCCTTCCAATTCCCGCAACACATCCGGAGTACTGCGGACAGCTTGGGCATCTTCCGCTGCTCCCGTCTCTGTGGCTTCGGCAGCTAGTGGTGAAAAGCGATACAGGCGAGGGAACAAATAGGCACTGACCACTACAAAAATCCCGGCCAGGATGAGAACTGCCGGCCACCAGATTTGCCAGTCCTGGAGCCAGTCATCCGTACGGGTGTCCAAGTAGGCAAACACTCCATAGAGACACAACACGAAACCGGGAATGGGGGCCCACCAGAACCGGGTCTTGTCCCCCTGCAAAAACAGCAGGATAAAGACAATACCCAACCCACCGAACATCACCGCCCCCAGGGCCTCGATGGATACCACCATACTACTCAGGGCCGTATTGGCTCCCAGCACGGACATGAGACCCGCCATGACCAGGCCCCACCAACGCTCTCTGGGATCAATAATGTAGGCCAGCAGAAAGCTGAGGGCCATGCCCCAGAGCAGAAACGAGGCATTGAGGCGTGGGTCAAAATTATCCCTGGTCGTCATGTAAAGCATGGCCGCCAAGGATAGACAGGTAAATGACGGGATCAATTGCCACCAATTGGCCCGATGGGTCAGGAAAAACCAGGCAAAAACAATCCCGCCCACCAATAGCAGCAGGGACAGGAAGTATTCCAGGCGAGGTGAAGCCCAACCCAGGAATCCCAGGTTAATGAGTATCAGGAGAAAGCCAGCCACTACTAGGGAACCGGACAGTACCAGTACGGCTAGGCGAGAGTGTTTTGGCAACATACACGCAAAAGGAAGGAGAAATACCGGAAATCAGACTGCCATGAGAGTGAGGTCTGTCTCGAGTCTACAACATAAAATCTGGAACTGATACGGATTCTGCATAGTCACATCACAAGACGCCTGTTCAGTGTCCCGGTTTCTTGGTACGGTGGACCGGGAGTATGGCTCCACAGTATCGTCTCAAAACTGGGTGACTTCTGGACCGACCTGAAACAGAGTAATAGTTTTTCACACTAGGCGTCACTATTGAGTCAACTATGCAGGTCTAATGTATGTATTCAGGCCCTATTCAGCGAGTACGCCACGCCTCCTGAATTCCGTCACGCCGGAGCTGTGAAGCAGGCGAGCCTCCGACTCCGCACGAATTGCGTCCACCTCAGTAGGCTCTGGCCAGTCTCCGGGGTACCTCATTTCCACCGCCCACTCTGTCAGTTCTGCTAAGTCAGCATGTGAATCCCGTACAGGCCAGCCATGGGGAAGGAGGTTGCGCAGGGCATCTACGTGAGTGAACGGGAATTTGATCTCTTCCAGTATGAGAGCCGCCTTCAGAGCCTTCTCAGCTGCTTGTTGGCAAAGCCAGCAGGCGTGCTGTGGGGCCGTCGAAGTCCCCGTTATCAGCCGCAAGGCAACATCGAGGTCTTCGGCAGAGAATCGTAGCCAACGGAGGGCCTCGTGCACAATTGTGGGATCAGGGTCGTTCATAAACGACCGTCCCCTCAGAAAGTGCGGCATGAAGTACGGTTCCCACCACATGACCTCGACTCGCAATCTCATCAGGTGTGGCCACCACGATGTCCTTGCTGATCGGCATATCCCCCAGTGAACGTCGTATCTCGACGGCTGCCCGGCGCTTGTCTGATACGTCGCTCATCACGACAAGCAGGTCTACATCGCTTGACTTGGTGGCAGTTCCACGTGCCTGAGAACCGAAGAGCACGACGCGAGACGGTTGAAACCGTCCGACAATACGGTCTAGCACAGTCGCAATAATGGCTGCGGAGGTCATCGTGTGGTGCCATCCTCGCTGATAAGAGTAGGTGGCTGTACGCCAGACCGTTCCCTAAACGTCTGGCTAGGATCGATTTAGAAATGCCGGGTGGGAATGTTGCGGCAGCATAGGGTGAACAGAAAGGAACCAGATAGTAAGAAGACAAGAACAGCCAGCTTCAGATCCACCAGAACCTGGATTAGCTTGATTGTATGAAAGTTAAAAACGTTTTTCTAGTCCTGAGCACACTTTTCAGCTCTTACCAGTAGAACAGGGCCTGTACCTTTCAGATAAGAAACCCATTCTCCTGAAAGAATTTTCGGGGATGTAACCCGACTTGTAGACAGGATGGTTTGCCACCGGAACATTGTCCAGTATCCATTCTCCTATATGATATGAACCAGTCTTCACGTTCCCGTTCCCACGGCCAGCCTTGGCTCATATCCTGCTAGTGCATACTTCCATCATTCCCTTCACCGCTACTGATATTCTGGAACAGGTACAAGCCGTTTTGGCGGCACGTTCCGTGTTCGCCCTGCCCACTGATACCGTGTATGGACTTTCCTGTCACTTTGACGATCCGGTGGCCATTCAGGCCTTGTACCGGGTGAAGGGGCGACCGCGACACAAAGCCTTACCGATTCTCCTGGGAGATGTATCCCTACTACCTCTGGTCACACAGCCCAATTCCTCTTCCCTGGTACAGTACCTTACGGAAGAATTCTGGCCAGGACCCTTGACGATGGTGCTGGAAGCCAATCCCTCCCTGTCCCCAGAGTTGCTGGCTGGTGGTTCTACAGTGGCTGTGCGGGTAGTCGATAATCCGGTATTTCAAACTATTGCCAATCGGTTTGGTCCTTTGGCCACCAGTAGTGCCAATCTCTCTGGACAGCCAGACTGTAACGACGCTGCCTCGGTCCAGGATCAGTTGCGGGGACGCATTCCCCTTATCGTAGATGGAGGACAAACCCGTGACAATCGCCCCAGTACGATAGTGTCCGTCCACAATGAAACTGTGACCATACTCCGGGAAGGTTCGCTCTCTGCGGCCATGCGGGCAATACAGCAGAGGATGAAATCTGGCTAGTGTGACCCCGCCCGTCATTGGCTTTGATGCCTCCCGTTCCTTTCATCCCACACCCACCGGAACGGAAAATTATGCCCATCACATCCTGCGGCACCTGGTGAGTCTGGAGGAAGCCAAGTCCTATACCTGGCGCCTGTATGTAAGCGAGATTCCTGATCCCTATCCCTGGTTACAGGCGGACCATGTCTCTGTATGTCTGTTGCCTCGCAGACGGATGTGGACCCACCGGGCTTTGGCCTGGGAAGTAAGACGTCAACCGCCTGCGGTCCTCTTTGTACCGGCCCATGTGCTGCCTTTCACGTGGCGCAAGTCAGTCTTGCCCCCTTCCGTTATGACCATCCATGACTTGGGCTATGAATACTTTCCCGAAGCCCATAGGCGACGCCAGAGACTGTATCTGCGTCTCACTACCCGGTATGCTGTTGCCCGCGCACAGAACCTGGTCTGCATCAGTACCGCTACGGCCCAGGACTTGACTTGCCTGTATGGTGCCAACCCCAGTCGTCTGGAGGTGGTACATGAAGGTTGTTCTCCCCTGCCCCGTCTGGAGTCCGGGACTGTAACCCGACAGCTGGCAGCATTGGGTCTGTCCCGACCTTATGCCCTGTTTCTGAGCACTCTACAACCCCGCAAGAATGTGGAACGGCTAATTCGCAGTTACACCCGCTTATGGCAAAGTCACAACCTGGACTGGGATTTGGTATTGGCCGGCAAGCCTGGCTGGTTGAGCCACCCCATTCTGGAAGCGGTCCAAACTTCTGTGGCCCGGGACTGTATCCACTTACCGGGTTATGTAGACCAGGAACAGGCTTCAGCTCTCTATGCCGGAGCTTTCTTTTTTTGTTATCCTTCCCTGCATGAAGGTTTTGGACTGCCGGTCCTCGAAGCTCATACTTTCGGAGTGCCTGTTATGACTTCGCAGAATTCCTCATTGCCTGAAGTAGCCGGTGATGCTGCTCTGCTGGTGGATCCAGAAGACGAGGAGGAAATCGCACAGGCGATGCTCCGTCTGAGTCGGGATGAAAAACTGCGCCAGGAGCTTGTCGAAAAAGGTTACCGGAATCTTTCCCGTTTCTCCTGGGAAAAGGCGGCCCGGGAAACCCTGGCTGTTCTGGCCAGGGTCATCCAGGGCAAGTCATGAGGCATGCGGAACGCGCCGGACTCTCCTCGTATCAGGTCCTGGGCATTCCCATTCAGGCCGTGGACTATGACTCGACCCTGAGACTGATTCAACGATGGCTGGAGACTGAGGATGTTGGTGGCCCGCAGTCTTTGCTGTTTCATATCTGTACCGTTAATCCTGAATTCATACTGGAAGCACGGCGGAACCTTTCATTCCAGACCGTACTCCTGCACTCAGAACTCAATGTACCGGACGGGGCGGGCATTCTCTGGGCGTTACGGCTGCAGGGCATTCGACTATCAGCCCGGGTAACGGGGACTGATCTTGTTCCGCACATTGCACGCCTGGCGGCCCAGCTGGAATGGCGCCTCTTTTTGCTGGGGGCCGCCCCGGGTGTGGCAGAAGAAGCCGCCCAGCATTTGCGGGATGTAAATCCGGCCCTGCAGATTTGTGGCACCCACAGTGGATCCCCCAATGCTCAGGACTGGCCTGCCATCCAGATCAAACTCCACCGGAGCCGTCCCCACATTCTGTTGGTGGCCTTCGGTCATCCGCAACAGGATCTCTGGATCGCGCAACACCGGTCAGATCTGCAAGGTATGGTAGCCATGGGGGTAGGGGGAGCTTTTGACTTCCTGGCCGGTCATATTCGACGAGCTCCGCCGTGGATGCAAAGACACGGCCTGGAATGGCTGTTTCGACTGTATCTGCAACCTCAACGCTGGCGCCGCATGATCCGCTTACCCTGGTTTGTTGTTCTCGTTCTGATGGAACGTATCAGGCGCCCCGGGTAGCTCCCTTATTAGGCCCGTCTGGCGCCGTCTCCCCGCCTTCCTCCAAGAACCCTCTACAACACTGGTCCTGCAAAGTGTATCGGTCAGATCATTCTGCCGTAATGCCCTGAGCAAAAGCTTCGACCGATGCCACATCGCTGCCTAGCGCAAAAACAGGCCCTTCGAATTCCCCGATATTCCCAGGGGTTAGGATGGGTGGTTCAGGTTGCAGTACCCGAATCCCAATGATCTGGCCTACATCATTCAGCGCCGTCACTATTATTTCCACATCCTGGACCGTGTCCCTTCCCCGATTCTCTACCTGTCCTTCTACGGTAACAGCTCTTCCCACAAAGGGCCTGAATCGGAGATCCGACACCGCCAAATCCAGATAATACCGCCCTACGTACGCCGGCAGGCTGGTAGCTACCGACAGTTCCCATTGACTCCAGTCCTCACCCCCTGGTCTCACCTGCATCATGAAAGGAGTCGTTTCCCCTGGTGGCACAATGTGACGCAGCGACAGGACTCTGGAACGAGCCACTTCTTCCTCCGTTTCGGTCAGCAGACGGGCCACCACACGCACCTGTTCTACGGGAACCGTTGCCAGATTCTCCACACTTCCCATAATCCAGGCCACGCGCAGGCTGTCTACCGCCGCGGAGGCTTGGACAATGGCATGGGCCAGCGGTGTGGGGACAGCCTGTAACAGGGGATCGGAAACCGGGTCGGGTATGGTCAGCACCTGACCTATCTGGAGCAGACGGTCATCGTGAATGAAATTGGCCGCTCGTAGCTCATCTACGGTTATTCCATACTGATACGCAATACCAATGAGGGTATCGCCCTCCACTATCCTGTGGCTCCTTGGCGTTGGCGTCGGTTCAGGCGTGCCTGTGGGCGCCGTCTGCACAATCCGGATGTGAGGCGTAGGGGTAAAAGTAGGAACGGCTATCCACGTCGGTGTCGGGGTTGCGGTGGGCGTTGCGGGGACGGGTGTGGCCGTTGTCTCTTCTCCCGGAGAGGACAGGCAGGCACCTACACCAAACAAGCTCCATAGCACCAGCAATCCAGCAGCCGGGAAACGAACGGAACCCAAGGAGAGTTTGGAAGCAGAAAACATGGACTAGCAGGAGGTACCCATTAGAATTCTAGCCAGAGCTTCGCACACTGGTCTGAATAGGCCATAGGCAAGGGAGACGGAATTGCGTATGACCAGAATCGCCATCATGTCAGACAGCCATGACAATATCTGGAATCTGGCTCTGGCCCTCGACCAGATCCGGGAAGCTAACGCGGACATGTTGCTCCATTGCGGTGATTTTGTGGCGCCCTTCATCATGCCCCAACTGGGCGAAGGTTTTACCGGACCCATTCATGGAGTCCTGGGTAACAACGATGGGGATCCCCGCCTCATCGCTCAGCAGGCTGCCCAGTGGGATCATCTCACAATCCACGGCCAGTTTGTGGAACTAGAGATAGACGGGTGTCGTATTGCCATGAATCACTACCCCGAGATTGCCCACCCCTTAGCCGAGTCAGGACGCTACGATCTGGTGTGTTACGGCCACAATCATCTGCAAAATTGGGAACAGGTAAACCAGTGCCATCTGATCAACCCAGGTGAGATCATGGGACGTCTGGGAGTCCCCAGCTGGGGCCTGTTCGACACCACTACACGGACCTGGATTCTACATCCCTTGCAATCCTGATCCATGTTTGAAATCCGGTTCCTGGGCACCTCCGCGTCTGCTCCTTCTGCCCAACGCGGTCTCTGCAGTGCCCTGGTCATGTTCGAGGCAGAACGCTTTCTCATCGATTGTGGTGAAGGCACCCAGCGCCAAATTCTGCGCAGTGGCTTGGGTTTCCGACGCCTCGACAAGATCCTGCTGACCCACCGCCATCTGGATCATATTCTGGGGCTGGGGGGCCTGGCCAGTACTTTCGGGCGCTGGGGCTCCATGGAATCCATGCAAATTATGGGCAGTCCCGACACCCTATTGCGTGTCCGGGACCTGATGCGCGTGGTGTTTCATCGACGCTGGGAACCCAATGACAAGATCGATCTGATCCCTATCCAGGCGGGTTGTATCTTCGAAACGTCCAAGTTGCGGGTCGAAGCTTTTGCAGTACAACACCGGGACACGCCCTGTTTTGGCTTTCTGTTTCAGGAAAAAGCCCGACGACGCTTCCTCGTGGAGAAAGCCGAAGCCCTGGGCGTTCCCTTTGGCCGGGAAAGAAGACTATTGGTTGCAGGGCACTCCATTACTCTGGACTCCAATCGCGTCATCCACCCTGACGATGTCCTGGGGGAGCCGATTGCTGGCACCAAACTGTGCTTTGTCAGCGATGTAGCCCGCACGGATAATCTGCTCCCTATTGTGTCTGAGGCTGATCTGCTCGTAATCGAGGGTACCTACCTGCAACGCGACCGGGAGTTGGCAACCGATTTTGGACACCTGACGGTGGCTGCCGCCGCACGCCTGGCCCGGGAAGCCCGTGTCCGTCACCTGGTCATTCACCATGTAGGCCGACGCTACACTTTTCGGGAAGTACTGGAGGAAGCCCAGGCCCAGTTTCCCGAGACGGTAGTAGCAGCAGATCTTGACCATTTCACCATCAAGAAAAATGAACCCCTCGGCTGGGAACGCTGGCACACTCGACGTTCTCGTCCTGCCCCAGTAACAGAATCAGAGTGAGCGCAGTACAGCTCCGGTCTCGCGTTCCACCTGGCCTACAATACGGCGCCGGATCCGGGCAATGGCTTTTTCGCTCAAACTCTCATCCGGAGACTGATACGTCACCCGGTAGGCCAGGGATTTGGTACCGGGAGGCAGGGGATCGCCCACATACAAATCAAACAGGTCGACCCGAATCAGAGCATCACCCCCTCCGGTGCGCATGGCCGTCGCCACCTGCTGGTCCGTGATGCCGGCATCCATCTGAAACGCCAAATCTTCAATAACCGGAGGGTACGGACTGATGGGGTTCATTTGCCGTACTGACCAGGCCGGCGATACCAGGGGCGGGATAGCCACATTGGCAATGGCCACGGTCTGCGCTGGCAGGTCATAGGCAGTACGAATGCCGGGATGCAGTTCTCCGGCCCAACCAATGGGCGTACCATCCAGTTCAATACGGGCACAATAAGGTCCATACCGGACATCCTGGTCCGCCGTAAAGGTAATCTTCTCCTCCAGAGCCAGACGCTGGAAAAGGGTTTCCAGCACTCCCTTCAAATCGTAATAATCAAAGTAGGCACTGGTTTCCGGCGTTTCAAAGTGGGCAAGATGGCGTGGTCCAGTCATGACCACCTGCAGTTTGCGCAACTCTTGGGGATAAGGTGCCATGGCCGCATCAGGCACGAACTCCAGGCCAAGTTCAAAAGCGGCCAGGCGTGTCTCGTACCGCAAGTTGTAAGCCAGATTTTCCAAAGCACTCACCAGCAAATCCCTACGCATTACACTGCGATCCTGCGTAAGGGGATTAGCCAGTTCCACAAAAGAGTCCCTGGCTGTCTCTTGCCCCGTGTGGGTGTACAGCTTGGCATGATTTTCCACACTGGTATAGGAGAAACCAATGGCTTCCTGCAAGCCAATGCCACTCAGGATATCCCGGATTTTCTCTTCCGTTTCCAGAATCATGTTGGGTTCATGGCAGGGTACCTCATCTCGCATGTAGGTCAGCCCTACCTGGTTGTAACCCACCATACGGGCCACTTCCTCTGTCAAGTCCGCCGGAATCCGCAGGTCCAGCCGATACCATGGTGGCGTACAAACCAGCACTGCTTCTCCTTCTTGCCGTTGCAGTCCGAATTGGGCTTGGGCCGAACTGTCGTCAGGGATATCGGCCACCACCTGACAGGCAATATCCAGTTTCTCCAAGGCCGCTTTGATCCGGGATAGCTCCAGGGCTGGCTCCAATCCCAATTGCCGATTCACTTCACTGGCGGTCAGGCAAATAGTGACGGTTTCCTGGGGACGGGGATAGGCATCCACCACGGGTCCCGCAATCTCACCGCCGGCCAATTCACACATCAGGCGGGCAGCGCGCAGAGCGGCGGGCAGATTCAAGAGAGGCGGTACGCCATGGGTGAACCGGTGACTGGCCTCGCTGTGCAGGCGCAAAGCCTGTGCGGTTCGACGATTGTTGATGCCGTCAAAGGTGGCGGATTCAATGAGTACACTCTGCGTTTGGGCATGTACTTCCGTTTCGGCTCCGCCCATGACCCCCGCAATGGCAATGGGCCCCGACTGATCCGTGATAAGCAACATGCTCTCGTTCAGCTTGCGCGCCACTCCGTCCAGAGTGGTCAGGGTCTCTGCAGTCCTGGCCGTGCGCACGCCAAGGCAAGGATGGTTGGCACCGTCGGCCTGGCTGCGCGCTACCAACAGATCGAAATCAAACGCATGCAGGGGCTGCCCCAATTCCAGCATTACGTAGTTCGTAATGTCCACAATGTTGTTGACAGGACGCATTCCCGCCTGCCCCAGACGCTGCTGCATCCAGGCCGGGGATGGTCCCGCTACCAGATTCCAAACCACAAGGGCCACATAGCGGGGACAAAGTTCCGGAGCATCAATCTGCACTTCCACCAGGGGAGAAACAGATTTACTGGGTGGCTGATGGGGTACAGGCAGAGATTTCAGACTTCCGTCCATGAGCGCAGCCACTTCCCGCGCCACTCCCATCATGCTAAGACCTCGGGCCATGTCAGGAGTCAGATCCAGTTCCAGGATTTCCTCCCCCCAATAGTCGGTCAGAGGTGTACCTACAGGGGCATCATCCGGCAGCACCAGGATGCCCTCATGTTCTTCACTCAAGCCCAACTCCCGCTCCGAACAAACCATACCGCTTGAAGGGATGCCACGGATCTTGGACCGCTTTAGTTTCTTGCGGGGTCGTGGCTGTTCCTTGGCATAGGCATCTACCAGAATGGCTCCTGCCCGGGCGAAGGCGACTTTCAGGGCAGGCAGGTCATCCTGGTCACGATACTGAAACAGGTTGGGCGCCCCGGTCACCACCTGTTCGGGCTCGGGACCGCCATCGTTTACATCCACGAGCACCAAGCGATCCGCATCAGGATGTGGATGTACCCCGACCACTTCCCCTACCTTGAGGGTCTCCCGATCCCACCAGTCTCCCACACGTTCCCGTCCCGTGACTTCCAGTCCGGCCAAGGTTAAGTTCTCCGCCAGTTCTTCCGTAGACTGGGTCCAATCCACATACTCACGGAGCCAGGTAAGCGGTACTAACATGATGTACCCTCATAGGTCGCCACTTGCCTGAGAGCTTCATGCACCATGTCGTGGCCAATGGCCCGCCACCGCCCCCAGGCTTGGCGCTGATCCGGAGCCAGGCCGCGCAGACGCTGGGCTACAAGGGGTAACCCAGCCAAGGTTGTCTCCCCAATGCAGGCTACCTCTACCGTGTCACGAGGATGGGGACTCTGTTCGTTATCCGTCAACAGGTGAAAACTGTAGGTTGCAAAATTCATGATGAAGTCATCTTGCTGGAAACAGTAGGTACTGAGAGCCAGGAAACGGTGAATTTTACACTCGAGACCCGTTTCCTCCTCCACTTCACGCCAAAGAGCATTTTGGACGGACTCGTGCAATCCAATGCCACCTGTGAACAACCGAAACACTCCCGGCGGATAATGACGTTTGGTGTGCAACAGGATTTTGCCGTTTGGACGCGAGATGGCAAACAGAACTTCAGCCCGGCGATCATGGCGGCGTGATTGCCGGGTTGACAGCATATACTCATCGATTTCCATATCAAAATGACGGCGGATCGGCACCCCGTAGCATGCACTCAATTCCGTCACTTCGTCCTCGTATACCGGAAGGGGTGGTACGGAGGAATTGGCCGTGAAACGGGCCAAGGCAATCCTCTCACGCCTGGTGCTGGATTTCCGTTGTCTCCGACGGGAGACATTCTGCCTAGTCTATTGCGATCAGGCAGACAGACCAAATTCAGCTGTCTGTGAGTGCTTCCTTGGCCAGCATTTGTCAGGTCCTGGGACCAGCTTTCAGTTCAGGTACGCCATTCTTTACGGCGTTCCGAGATATCAACGACATTACCGTCGGGATCCAGGACCTTGAAGGACCCAATCGGAACTGTGTCCCTGTCATAGTCCAGTCGTATCTTGACATCCTCCTTGATGATGGGTGCTTCAATCGCCTTGAGACGTGCGAAAATGGGATCCAGACTATCGACCATCACGCCAAAATGCATGTGCTCGTCCCCTTCGGCATGCGGTGGACTGGCCTGGGTCTCGAAAGGCAGCAGGGTCAGGTTGACATGGCCATCACTGAGGTCCATGGTAATACCGTTAGGCCGAAAACCGACGAACGAAAAGCCGAGACCCTTTTCATAGAATGTGCGTGCCTGGTCCAAATCCCGGCAGCGGATCGCCAGATGTTTAATGGTCAACATGCAACTCGCTCCTGGTCTTACTTGATTCGTGGCAAAAACCGGTGAGAATTGGGTGGGGTTCCCGGCATCTCATTAATCGTCTTCCTGATCCAGTACCGTACCTACGACTGTGTCAGGGGCCCGTTCATCCAGCAGGATTCCACCCCCTTCAGCACCGCCTGGCTCAATACTTTCGACCTCCGTGCCGGCAAAGCGGTGGGCCCTTAGCATAGTTCTTTCATTCCAGGTCAAGCCATAGCGATTCTGGGGATGCAGCAATACGCGCACAAGCTGGGTTCCCACCAGCTGTTCCAGGCTACTGGCCGTCCGGAACACCTGCCACGGCAGGTGGGTGCCATGGAGAAAGGAACGACCTGCTGGCGTCATGGGACCCTCCTTGCGCAAAGGGATGATTTGGCGTTCCAGATCCACAGCCAGATACCATTCCTGGCCTGCCGGCGCCGTAATATCCTGACCGAGCAGAAAGAAGACACGATCACAGTTGGCGATATTCTCGAAAATGTTGTCGTAGGTATCGCCCCGAACCGGAGTACGCCGAATTTCCACCTTGTTATGGGCAGGTAGAGAGGCCAGAGTGGTGGCGATAACACTGCGTTCCGCCTCCAGATCCGCAGTAGCACTAACAAACAAACGCAAAGTTTCAGCCATGTAATAAGTCAACCCTTGGGGTACGCACCCATACATGGGATGCGAATTCACCATCGGTGCAGAAAAGTGTTCTGATTATATGCCAGCAGTTTCCGGGTTTCAATGGTAATGCTCTCAGGCCAAGGTTACTTTCGTTCTTCCTCCACTTTGGCCAATTCTGCCTCTACCATCACTTGCACCAGACCTGGGAAATCCACCGAAGGTTCCCAGCCCAGTTTGGCATGGGCCTTGGATGGATCGCCGACCAGGCAATTCACTTCGGCCGCGCGCATAAATCGTTCATCCTGCACCACATGGTTTTGCCAATCAAGATCCACCAGCGCGAAGGCCGACTCCAGAAATTCGCGGACCAAGTGGGTCTGGCCCGTAGCTACCACGTAGTCATCCGGTGCATCCTGCTGGAGCATGAGCCACATGGCTTCCACGTAATCCGGTGCATAGCCCCAGTCCCGTGACGTATCGAGAGTGCCCAGGGGCAACGTATCTATCAGACCGTGCCGGATGCGGGCCACGTGGTAGGCAATTTTGCGGGACACGAACTCCAGACCACGTCGCGGACTCTCGTGATTGAACAAAATACCGGAACAGGCAAACAAATTATACGCCTCCCGATAATTGACGGTAATCCAGTGTCCGTAGACCTTGGCCACACCATAGGGACTGCGCGGATAAAAAGGAGTCTTTTCCGTTTGCGGCGTTTCCTGTACCTGACCAAACATCTCGCTGCTACTGGCTTGGTAGAAGCGAATAGCCGGATCCACGGTACGCATGGCTTCCAGTATGCGTGTGACACCCAGGGCCGTGGTTTCACCCGTCAGCACGGGCGCTTCGAAACTGGCGGGGATGAAACTCTGGGCAGCCAGATTGTAGATCTCAGAGGGTTGAAAAGTGCGGATGATATTGATGAGACTTGTCTGATCCAACAAGTCCCCCTGCACGAGGCGGATACGGTCCAGGATATGTTCGATACGTTCGTAGTTGACGGAACTGGTGCGGCGGGCCATGCCCACTACGGTATAACCCTTGGCTAAAAGGAATTCCGCCAGATAGCTGCCATCCTGGCCCGTGATGCCGGTGATTAACGCCACTGGTTGCGACATAGATTTTCCTTGCGTTGCGTGAATCGGGAAACAGGGCAAAAGAATCAGATTTGCAATTGGCTTCGCCAGTAGTCCAACATTTCCTGCAGAGTTTGCTCCACCGGAATAGTGGGAGTCCAGTCCAGCTGCGCCTGCAATTTCTGAATATTGGCGCAGAGATTGGGCGGATCCCCCGGACGCAGACGACTGGGCATTTCCTGAATAATCATGGGGACCCGGGCCTGGTGCAACAGGATCTGCACCAGGTCGCGCAACCGGTGGGACTGGCCCCGGCCCACATTATAGGCTTCACCACTTTGCCCTTCGGTAACCAGTGACCGCCACGCCTGAACCAGATCCCGCACATCCAGAAAGTCGCGGCTCACATCCAGGTTGCCTACCGCCAAAACAGGGTCTTGTTTTCCCGCCTCCGCCAAGGCAATCTGGTAAGCGAACGAACTGAGAGCGTATTGGGATGACTGTCCCGGCCCAATGATGTTGAAGGTACGGGACACGACTATGGACAAGGTACTGGTTTGCGCATACTGGCGTCCCATCAGGTCCTGAGCGGCCTTGCTTACCCCGTAAGGAGAAACCGGTTGCAGGGGATGGGTTTCGTCAATGTAATCCCCCTGCATGTTGCCATAGACCGCACTGCTGGAAGCAATGAGGACATGACATCGCCCGTCTTGCCGCCGGAGGGCTTCCAGCAGGTTGAGCTGACTTTGCAGATTGGCCGCATAGGTACTCCATGGATCGGTCCAGCTATATCTTTCATTGCTTTGTGCGGCCAGGTGAAAGCAGATTTCGGGCTTGGCATGTTCCACGCAACTCTGTGCCCATACGGCATTGCGCCAATCACCCTGCAGCCAGTTCAGCCCCGTATGATCCGATGCATTGTCAGCGCGGCGCCGTCGGGTTCCATACACAGGGCCCACATCGGCCGCCGCCAGAGCCTGGATCAGGTGGGAACCGATGAATCCGGACATGCCGGAGATTAGGATAGACATGCGGGATTAGAACTGATTGTAACCAGGATGTAGACAGCCCAAGGCCAAGGCACTTCAGGACGAGTGGGCCGAAATCCTATATGATTGATTCAGGCCATACGCGCTGAACAGCCAATTCCCGAGGCTGATCTGCCTGTAGTATCGAACAAGAATACCGTCATCATGCAAACTCTGATCACTGGCGGCGCCGGTTTTATCGGTACCCATCTGGCCAATCGCCTGCATCAGCAAGCCTGGCAGGTCCAGGTCCTCGATAACCTAAGCAGCGGTCAACCAGATCATCTGGCTCCTGGTATCTCCCTGCAGCAGGGAGATATAAATGATATTCCCTGTCTCTGGTCGTTGCTGCAAGGTGTGGAGGTAGTGTTTCATCTGGCTGCCTTGGTCAGTGTGCCAGCTTCCACCCACTACCCGCGGGAATACAACAAAGTCAATGTGGGCGGAACTGTAGCCTTGCTGGAAGCCTGCCGGGACATGAGAGTGAAGCGTGTAGTGCTGACCAGCAGCGCCACGGTATATGGTACCCAGCCTCAACAGCCTGTAACCGAAAACGCGGTTCTGGAACCCCGTGTCCCCTATGCCGTGTCCAAGGTCGCCGCCGAGAATTATCTGTTTACCATGGCTCATCTCAACCGCTTTGAGGCGGTAGCCCTGCGGATTTTCAATGCCTATGGGCCCTACCAAGCCATACCCCACGCCCATGCTCCTGTGATTCCCCGAGTCATGAAAGACACACTTAACCGCCGTTCAGTTGTCGTGTTTGGGGATGGCCAACAGACCCGGGACTTTGTTTACGTGGACGATGTCGTGGATGCGCTGGTGGCGGCGGCCACGTCGCCCGACGCTAACGGTGAAATCATCAATATTGGCAGTGGCCGCGAGGTATCCATCAATGAACTGGTGGCGGAAATTGGTACCACAGTGCAGATGCAGCCGAATGTTCTTCACAACTGGGAGGCCACGCCAGGCACTCCTCGCCTGGTCGCCGACATTACCCGGGCCCAGGAACTGTTACAGTTTCAACCCCGAGTGGATTTGGTTACGGGCCTGAAGTGTCTGTATGATTTGGATCCTGCATTTCGTCGGTCACCGTCGCCCGTAGCCTGATTCGGCTACAGCCTATCTGCTTGCCTCCAGACAATGCATCTTCTGTGCTGCCAGACTTATGACTATCCAGACATTCTTCGACATCTCACAACTGCATGTCTGCTGGATCACGTGCTTCCTCGGTCCTGCAGCCCCGGGGAACCGTCTTACGGGGTCTCTGCGCACTCTTGACGGTGGGTGAACTCTCCACCGTGACAGCCTTGTGAACCGTCCGTAGCCTCATGTTTGGTAATCGCCACGAAGCTCAAGATACGCAGTGTAGACGATCAGATCGCCACCTGACACACAATGGATAGTATCCTGGATTTACACAGATTTCAGTGAACTGTTATAAGCCCGGCTGGCTACGCTCCTGTAGCCTGATCCTGATCTGTCTGACCATCACAGCCTGTCTCGGTATATCTCCTGAACGCTACCTGGTACAGCATAAGGCTGAACTGGAGCAACCCTTCCGGCCTGACGCTCCCCTTCAGGACTTCATTGTAGAACCCGGCCAGAGCGCCCAGATCATTGCCCAGGCTTTGGCCGACAACAGCCTTATCGCCGATCCGATCCTGTTTGAAGCGTACGTTCGGGTCATGGGCCTGGATACGAGGCTGGAAGCAGGCAATTATCAGCTTAGTGCGGGTATGACCATACCTGAATTGGCCCGTGAACTGCAACGGGGTCTCCCCCTGAACATCAGCATGGCTTTTCCGGAAGGCCTACGCCTGGAAGAAATGGCTCTTCGCCAAGAAGACCAGGGGCTGGCACTGGCGACACGGTATCTGACTTTGGTTCAGGATCCTGGCATGATCGCCCAATGGGCTCAACGATTTCCGTTCCTGGACACCAATCCGCCACTCCAGTCGCTGGAAGGTTTCCTTTTCCCTGATACCTATTTCATACCGGATGAGGGGGACAGGGCCCACAGTCTTGTCCTGGCGCAGCTGGAGCAGTTTCAGACACAGGTTATCCCTCTATACCGGGAAGCCTATGCCCAAAGGGCCGTGACTCATACCCTGCACGAAGTGCTGATCATGGCAAGCCTTGTGGAAAAGGAAACTTACATTCATGCCGAAATGCCCCGCATAGCAGGGGTATTGGTCAATCGGCTGGAACAGGAAATGCACCTGCAAATCGATGCCACCATTCAGTATGCACTCGGATTTGACGCCGAGAACCAGACTTGGTGGCGCTCTCGCCTTACCACTAAAGATCTCCAGACTCCGGGAGAGTACAATACCTACCAGACTCCGGGTCTGCCACCGGGACCGATTGCCAATCCCGGACGGGTAGCCATCCAGGCCGTCCTGTATCCCGAACGTCACGACTATCTGTACTTCGTGGTCAATCCTGACGGTAGTGGAACCCACTTGTTTGCGACCACCTACGAACAGCATCTGGACAATGTAGCCTTGTGGACTACGGTTGCCCAGGAGTGAACGGGCAAGACTGGGTGGTGTTTGACAGTATGACCGGTGGCTACTACAATCGCGCAGACAGGGGAAGGTGGCGGAACGGTAGACGCAGCGGACTTAAAATCCGCCGGGGTAACACTCGTGTGGGTTCGAATCCCACCCTTCCTACCAAACTGGGTAAAATCCAGAACTTTGGCGTTGCGGTTCCTGTTGTACTATTTAGTCGGCGCCCCAGTCCTGTTCTATGGGGTAACCGCGCTCCACGAACGGCTGAACAGGCTCGGCAAGTAAGGATGGCCGCCGTCGTGCCTGCGTGGGTCTACGGACGACAGGGCACCGTCGTGGGGAACCGTAACTACGGGAAATCCCCGCTCCCAGAGGAACTGGCGCCTCAAGGTCTGAATCTGCCAAGTCCCTTGCAAGAAGGTGGGACATGATCCCGGGCCAAGGCGAAGCGCGTTCCGCCGCCGCTACCGTTATCGCATCGACACGGTGGTGGGCCAGAGACCTGTGGCATCTCAGCTATTGACTCCTCCGCCAAACGCTCAGCCACACCATCGCCTTCCTGCTCAAACCAAGCTCAGGGCCATCCTCCTCTGCCGATCTGCAAGTTGGTCATCTGAATCTAAACTTGCACATTGGGTTCACTAAGTATCCTTGCCACACACGGGTCAAACGTTTCCTTGAACTTGAAAACGAGGTCAAGCATCCAGGCCCTAGTTTCGTCCAGTTTCACCG
Source organism: Anaerolineales bacterium (assembly GCA_034422235.1). Classification (GTDB taxonomy): domain Bacteria; phylum Chloroflexota; class Anaerolineae; order Caldilineales; family Caldilineaceae; genus Bin34. The sequence continues at coordinate 412,790 of DAOUJU010000024.1, forward strand.
GAGGATCGTCGATAGACCCAATTTTCCTCACGTTTATGCTGGAGAAAGTGAACCTGTCATGCCTGCGCCAGTGCCATTCCGGGTCAGACCCAGCGTCAATGCCTGCTTCAATAGCGTCCTGCTCGGCCTGCAACTCGTCAAAAATTCGCTTTGTCAGCTTGTTGTCATTGGTTTGAACGTGGAAGGTTACCCAGGCATCGTTCTCCCCCTCAAGAGATACCGCGTAACCTACGTCCGGGACCAGCCGGGAGGGAAAGAACCGACCGGTGTAGTTAAAGTGTTGGACGATCTTATCGGCAAAGCCGGTCCGCATCAAGTCGGCGATCAGGGGCTGGAAGAAGTCGTTGTACTTCTGAACATAAGGTGGTGGCGGCGGTTTGGTTGGCAATGTGAGGTCCTTGTTCCAACCGCCGGGATATACCACCTTGCGGAACCTCGGTTCGGGGCAAGAGACTCCCGTCTTTCTGACTACCTCGACCTTGATCCCATAGAACCTGATTTCATCCCTGGTCCATTCGTTGAGCCGGTGCAAGGCCATGGCAAACTCGTACCTAAACCCAGTCGCAACCCATATGGCGACGCGAGCATTGCATCCGGTCGCATAGGTGAGCAGTTGGCCAAGATGTCCGATGTCGGCCCACTCCAACTGGTTCTCGATGGCGACCCGGACGCCAGTTTCGGTATCTTGGGCCAAGATATCGAGAAACAACGGGCCTATCGGCTTTTCCACCTGGACCAACTTCAACGCCATGCGTAGCTCATTACCCAAGAGGTGGAGGTTCCTGGCCAGCCAAGGCGTGAAGTCGAGGGCCTCATGCGGCCACAGAAAGCGAACATCCAAAAGCTCCAGTTCACCTGCGGACGAGGTCATACCGAGCTAGCCTCCTCGCGAACCGATGTCACCCGGCCGGACCATGAAGTTGCGATCGTCCGGGTACAACAACGCGCGGTTGAGTACATAGTCGTCGGTCTGGAGGTTGATTTCCAAACAGTCTGTCATCGTCCAATGCTTATATTCGCCCGGGAAGAGGTACTTCCGGGTATGACCGAACCACTGGCACTCGACACCTTCACCACGCGCGATCCGTTCACGGAACACGGCGAAAAGGTCCTGTTGCCTATCCCTGTAGACCACCACGTACTCATGAGGGCAAGTATCTTCGTAAGTGACCGCTTCGTGCCAAGTGGCCTGGGCGATCAACGCCATGATTTCAGGAATAGGCTGCTCAAACATGAGTACCTCTACTGTACAGGAAGTACATATACAGCTTCGTCCTTCGCTAGGCTCGCCCCTCGGACCCACGTCTCGGTCGACTGCGTCCAAGCGTTCTCGCACTATACTTCATTTCAGTGTTCCTGAGTATTCTGCAGGCTCGCTGTTCATATCTAGGGATGAAGGGGACTTGAACTCTTCCACTGTGTCGGACCCACCTGGGTCAGGTGAGGGGCGAAGGCCGTCGAGAGCCTGCCCCAGCCTAGACACGGAGTCGAGCCGGAGACCTTGTCGGTCAACGGCAAGGACGCCATCAGGCCGACCGTTGAGCTTGTGCCAGACTATGGGCTCCACGCCAATGGCCACGGCCACCATGAGGAAGCCAAGCAGACGCTGTTCTCCTGAGCGGAGTTTATGGCCGCAGAGTGGGTCAAGTCGAAGGGCCGCAGCCGCATGTCCCGGCCCACAAGCATCTCGATGTTTGAGTGGGCGCTCAGCCTTGAGCAGGAGCGAGAGGCGGGGCCGGTCGGTGCAGGACGCTAGATCGCAACTTACACGGGAGGGAGTCAGAGTAGGTGCCGGTTCTTGACTTTGTCTAGTCCGGCCTGCCTGGATCCTCTGGCTATAATCCAAGTCTTTCCTGATGGCCATTTTAGCTATAGTGCCCACTTGACTCTCCGCAGCTCTGGAAATTTCCCAGAGCTTTTTGGCTATAACTGACGATATTAGCGATTGTGTCTTGTGCATAATGCACAAGACAGACCCCCTCGGTTTATGGATATTATATACATTGATGTCCAAGATATGAGGTCTGCCGCCTAACCAACGAGAGGTAACTGCCCTGGATCTTGACATTTCCGGATACCAGGCACAAACAAGGAGAGGAAATCACCATGAACGGTGCGGATACAGCCTGGATAATGGTTTCAACAGCTCTGGTTATGCTGATGATTCCAGGACTCGGGCTTTTTTATGGCGGCTTGGTCCGCGTCAAAAACGTCTTGGCCACAGTCATGCATTGTTTCATTTGCATGGGAGTTGTGGGTTTGGTCTGGGTGTTATGGGGCTATTCCCTGGCCTTTAGTTCCAATACCCTGGGCGGCATCATAGGGGATCTGCAGCATTTCGGCCTGCGCGGCGTTGGCCTGGAAGCCGAAGGCGCGAACATTCCACCTCTGTTGTTTATGATGTTTCAGGGTATGTTTGCCGCCATTACACCAGCCCTGTTGGCGGGGGCTTTTGCTGAGCGCATCAAGTTCAAGGCATACCTCATATTCATCATTTTCTGGTCCACGCTGGTGTACTCTCCCATCGCCCATTGGGTGTGGGGTGGTGGCTGGCTGCATACGGCCCTGAGTCCATCGCCGCTGGACTTCGCGGGAGGAAATGTGGTTCACATGTCTTCCGGCGTAGGTGCCCTGGCCGCAGCCCTAATCATTGGCCGCCGGGAAGGTTTTGGCCGTGTACCCATGGAACCGCATAGCCTGATGTTTGTGCTGTTAGGCACGGGAATGCTCTGGTTTGGCTGGTTTGGTTTCAACGGTGGCTCAGCTCTGGCCGCTGACACGATTGCAGTCAACGCTCTGGTCACCACCAACACCGCCGCCGCCGCCGGTGCCCTGACCTGGATGATTCTGGCTTGGCTGGTAGTTAAAAAACCCAGTGTACTGGGTGCTGCTTCGGGAGCTGTAGCCGGTTTGGTAGCCATCACGCCAGGCGCCGGCTTCGTCGAAGTCATGCCTGCCCTTCTCATTGGCATTGTGGCGTCCATTGTGTCCTTCTTTGCCGCTGAATTGCGGATTAAATGGAAGATCGATGAATCGCTGGACGTATGGGCCATTCATGGCATGTCCGGCACATGGGGAGCCTTGGCCGTAGGTCTCTTTGCTTCCACCACTTTAGCCAGTGGCGGATTGTTTAGCGGCAATCCCGGCCAGTTCGTGTCCCAGCTCATTGCCACCATAGTCACCTGGATTTACGCCTTCGCGATGACCTGGATCATCTTCAAGGTGATAGATCTGGTGATAGGCGTTCGCGTATCTGCGGAGGAAGAATCTGTAGGTCTGGATAGTTCCGAACACGGTGAACGTGGCTACGCCACCTAGGGTTCTGCATCTGCCCCTGGCACTATTTGAGCCTATCCAGCACACTGGTATCAACACCACATCGTATGACCCATCGTGGACACATGTCATGAAGGGTCATACGATGCAATAGGGTACGGGCAAGCCCCGTCTATCTGGGCCTTAATCAGAGACAGATCACACAGCACGGCTTGCAAGAAAGACGCAAAAATGGCAATGTAAGAACCAGAAACATGTTTGCACGCACGCAACTGGGTCTTCCAGCCCTTGGGCCGATATAAATTTGTTTGCCATTTTCACCGACTTGGCATGGAGGGAATTGTGAAGAAGATAGAAGCCATCATTCGCCCAGAGAAACTTGAAGATGTCAAGAGTGCCTTGACGGAAGCCGGTATCCGGGGCCTGACCGTCTCGCAAGTCACCGGTCGGGGCCAGCAACGTACCCGCGTGTTAAGTGGCCGTGCTTCCGTGGGTATGGAAACCGACATGTTGCAACGCCTCAAAGTTGAAGTGTTTGTGGAGTCAGCCCGGGCCGATCAGGCCTGTGAGGTCATTCGCACTTCTGCAGCTACCGGGAATGTGGGTGATGGCAAGATCTTTGTCCTGCCAGTGGAAGCGGCGATCCGCATCCGCACAGGGGAAACGGACGACGCAGCCATCTGACTGCTATCTTCAACACAGCATAGTGACAGTTGCGACAATCCGTCAGACCAGTGGCCCTTGGGCCATCTTAGAGATTGGCTATACTCCACGAATGTAGTCGCGACGTCAAGGTATCTGGCCGGTTCCGTACCCGTGAGCATGAGGCGGGAAAGGATAGTTACCACTTTCCTGGCTGCGGGTGGCTTCCGGGACAATAACTACCGCTATATTTTGTGTAGGCCGTTGTCCGCAATCTAAAACTGGTAGCTATGGCCTCACTCGTGACACCCAGTACTGGCTATTCGCCGGTACCAATTACGGGTCAGGCTTAGCTCGTTTTGCTTGTCCCATAACCCATTGATTTTCCGCCTTTCCTTACACCCTTCTTGTCCAGTTAGGTCTGTCGCAAATTGATATGGGTAAAAAGCAACTTGGGAATGAATGGGATTCGGTGTATCATGAAAGAAGGTAGTGTACAGCCTCTTGCAAGTTCATGGTAGTTTTTTGAGGTTTTCTTCGTTGCACACACTGGGTTAGCCAAGCGGAGGCTTGTACTAGTATTTACGGTACAAGGTCAGAAGGTGTGTAATGAAGTCTTATGCTCTGGCGAGTCCCCTACGAATAGCTTGCTTGGTCATCTTGCTATTCGGCGTTATTAGCCAGTCAACCCTAGCGCTAGAAAAGGTTCATGTTGTAAGGCGAGGTGACTCCCTCGCCAGTATTGCGCGGCAGTATGACGTCAGCATATCCCGGCTAGCTGCCCACAATGGTATCGACCACAGTGATTACATCTTTGTCGGCCAGAGAATGCTGGTACCTGGTTCTACGGAACAGGTAGTACAGCCATTGGGCATCTATACGGTACGGGTGGGGGATGATCTTCACCAGATTGCCCGTGATCACGATATCCCCCTGGAGAAACTGCTGAGCTACAACGGATTAGCCAGTCCAAATAACATTTGGGTGGGACAACCTATTCTGGTACCAGTAACAGTTAATCCCGGGGGAGCCCGCCAGAATCACCGTGTGCGTACGGGGGAAACCCTTTTCTCCATTGCCCAGCACTATGGCGTACAACTGGAGACTTTGGCTTTCTACAACCAGCTAACGGACGCGGGTACCTTACAAACAGGTCAAACTCTCACGATCCCGCGAGTGACCAGTCCCACGCGGGAAATCCGTGACTCGGGCAGGGCTCCCGTCCAACTGGCTCAAACCAGACATACGGTAACCTTGGGCGAATCCCTATCCTTCATTGCCCAAAGCTACAATGTGCCTATTTCCAATCTGATACAGGTCAACGAGTTGTCACACGACTCGCTGATCTGGATAGGTCAGTCACTCCGGTTGCCCTTGCATGCTGATGGTACGGAACCAGTCCTGAATCTACCCCAACCTCCAGCTCCCCTCGATACCCCGCTACCGGAACATGAACCGGAAGTTCCAAGCCTGACGCCGGTCGAAGAATCAGCTGAACCGGGTTTCATCCATATTGTCCAGCCTGGCGAAACTCTGGCTATACTGGCCAAGCGCTTCAGCACTACGGTAAGCAAGATCAGTAACGCCAACCGTTTGCTATCCCGCGATCTGATCCGGATTGGTCAACGCTTGCGCATTCCGGCCAAGCAACCCTCCGATACAGGCTACCAAGGCAGTCGCTGGATCGAGGTGGATCTTTCTGATCAAACCGTTACAGCCTGGGAAGGTGACGAGATTTATCTGCATGCTCTTATCAGCAGCGGACGTCCCGGGTACGAGACTCCTACCGGTCATTTCAAGATTTGGCACATGAATCCCCAGCAGACCATGTCGGGCCCAGGTTATAGGTTGCCGGGTGTGAAATTCAATATGTACTTTATTGGCAACTATGCCTTGCATGGCACATATTGGCACAATAACTTCGGTCAGACCATGTCCCGGGGCTGTGTCAATATGACAGAAGCCGATGCGGAAAAGCTTTACCGGTTCGTCTCCCTGGGTATGGAGGTCTGGGTACATCATTGATTTGGGGAGCAAATACGGCGCCGGGCAAGCACTTCCGCGCGGGTCTCTCTCCCTATCATTGAAGTCATGGAATTGTTTCCTACCGAAGACGCGGCGCGGGCATGGATTGAAGGGGTGGTTTGGCCGGATGAGCGTTGCTGTGGGAAGTGTGGCAACACCACCCGCACCCGCGAGGCCAACCACAAGACGATGCCCTGCTGGTGCTCCGACTGCCGAAGCTACTTCAGTGTCAAGATCGGAACCCCACTGGCCTGCTCCAACCTGCCGCTCCGCAAGTGGGCCCTATAGCCAGACTTTCCCTATCCCCCAGTGAGTTGGTCACCATAAGCCTGCTCCATGCCCTCAAGGGGGTCGGAACGCGATCCTTCTACCGGTCGGCTGCAGGCCAACCATCGCGCTCAGGTGCCCCCCGGCCTGAGCGCACCCACCTCTTTCGCCGACGGCGGACCCATCAAGAAGAGACGGACCGCTTCTGGGCCTCGTCCGCACGCCTCGGGGTCATCGACCCGCACGGGATTGAACTGATTCATCCCGTGCGGGAGGGAAGGCGCTCTGGACAGATCGGCCAAAAGGGCTAGTCCCACGACTGCTGGATCGGCGGAGGCAAGCTCGGCCTGATCCTGAACCAACTCAGCCTCGTCGTCGCCTGGGACTGTGATACGGCCCATGTCTACGAGACCACGTTCCAGCCCCTCATCAAGCGGTTTGAGGAACAGATGGTGGCCCTCGGCGACACCGGCTTCCACCATGCTGAAGGCGCTCCACCGAACCTCAAGCTCTGCCGGAGACGGGAGTGGAACGAGCAGGGCAAACGCAAGATTGCTATCTCCTTCTGTTCTTGCCGAAAAATTTCTTTTCTGCGTTCGCAAATTGAAGGGTGATGACTGGCATTTTTGATTGAATTTATGACTAATTTGTGATTACAGATGCGGCTATGTTATCCTTGGGTACGATACGGTCGCCTCGCTTACCTAATGGCGGCTTTCAACACCTCGGTGCAGTAGTATGGGTTCAAGCTCGATGCACAAGGCGTCATCAAGCTTTCCATCGCACAGTTCCAGTTCCTGCTCTGACTCTCAACTAGCACCAATAGTTAGTAAGGAGTCTAGCACCCATGGTTGGCAAGAAGTTTTATGCCATGAGCCTGGCCGTCCAGCGCCGCCTGCGGAAGGCAGCCTTGGCCGTTACCCCTCCCTTCCCGAAGTTTAATTCTAATCTTAGCCTCCGCTGTCGCTCCCTGCTCCTGCTGGGCGCCACCTTGATTGCTTTGGCCGTCTTCTTCATCTACAGTACTCCGCCCGTCGTTGCCGAGCCTGACGACACCATCACTGTCTGGTCCGCCACACTGACGGTTAAGGAGTTTAACGCGATTCACGATGGCACTGGCTGTATAGATGGTGGCCTCGCAAACCATGCGTGCAGTTCAACGTTCGTCCTTTCGGACAATGAGTTCACATATGACGGAGTGGATTATAAGATAGAGCAAGTCTTCCTTCACCCGTCCCCCAGAAACTCCCAATTCGATTTTGGTTTCAACAAGGCAGCTACGAACCTCAAACAATCGGGGCTGACGTTGCATGTCGACGGCAGAAAGTTTGCCCTTGCAAACGCCACTCTTTTGTCCAGCGCTAGGGAAAACTATGCGATCACGCAATGGTTCATGCCTGGCCTGTCGTGGTCTGTGAACCAGCAGGTGTCGCTGAGCCTGAAGGCGACGTCCCTGCAGGATCAGCAGGAGACGCCGCCGGAGGAGGACGAGCACGCCGACCTCATTGCCCAGATGTACCAGTGGCGGGAAGATCCCAAGTGGCGGCACTACAAGGCGCACACCGACCGCTGGGACCGGGCCCTCTTGGCCTTTGGCGAGACGGTGGCGGACACGACGCTGACGCCCATGACGGCGGCGGAAGCCCAGGGCTACGCCGACCGGGGCTGGACCCGCTGGGTGGAGGTGGCGGCAACCCTGCGTGAGGAGGACGAGTACGCCGCCCTCATTGCTCAGATGCACCAGTGGCGCAACGACCCCCGGTGGGTGAGCTACAAGGCGCACACTGATCGCTGGGACCGGGCTCTCTTGGCCTTTGGCGAGACGGTGGCGGACACGACGCTGACACCCATGGCGGCGGCGGAGGCCCAGGGCTACGCTGACCGGGGCTGGCCCCGTTGGGTGGAGGTGGCGGCAACCCTGCGTGAGCTGGAGTCCGGTGGGTAGCAGGAGACGCCCAACTAATTGCCTACGGTGGCCTCCGCCATAGCGGATGCTACCATCGTCAACGAGAGCGGTACGAAGCAGGTCTCCCTGTCTGGCGTGTTCCACGACGCCGACGGCATGGCCATTATGGCCTCACCTTCGAACTACCCCGTAGCGTCGGCGTGGCTGTCGGCCGACTCCACGTTGACGGTGGTCGGGATGTCCGAAGGCACAGCCACGATCACGGTAACGGCCCGGAACAGCGACGGCAACCAAGTCAGCGACGCCTTCGATGTGACTGTGGTCAACCCCTTCTTGGAGAAGGAGGACTGATAGCAACTGTGTTCAATATCAAGTCTCAGACAGGGAAAAGGGTTCCCTGCAGCCAGTGGATGAGATGGCGGTAAGGTGACGGTCCGGTTGCCAAGTGCTTTGGTCCCGCATCATGGCGTTCAGGATGGTGAGCCAATTGTGCATGGCGGCGGTCAGGGCGACCTTAGGGGGGTTGCCTCGGGCCCGCAGGCGGGTGTAGAAGGTGCGGATGACCAGGTTCCCGCGTGTGGCCGCGAGCGTGGCCCTGTACAGGGCGGTGCGTACAGAAGCACGGCCCCCTCATATCTGTCGGCGCCCGTGGTAGTGACCACGGTCACGGTTGAGGGGCGCCACGCCGACCAAGGCTGCGATCTGGCGGTGGCTGATGTGACCCAGTTCCGGCAGTTCCGCTAACCAGACTGTAGTCCATACCGCCCCCACGTCGGGCACACGTTGCAGACACGCGGCTTGGCGACACCAGTCGGGATAGGCCTGAATGCGGTCCTCCAGGGTTCGGTCCACCTGGGTTAAGGCGGCCTGCCGTGGGTCCAGGTGGACCTGGATCAACGCTTGGAGCGCGGGTGGGGCGGCGTGGCGCTGGGTGTTTGCCTGGGCGATGTCGGCCCTGATCGGGCGGCGACGACAGCTCCAGGCCTGCCATTCCCGGGTGTGGGTCTCCGGGACCGGACGTACGGGTGGGCGCAGGGCGGCGGCCATGCTAGTGGCCTTTCTGCCCGCACCCTGGGGGTACCCGGGCCAAGGGGACAGCAAGGCGTTGACCTCGCTGGTAGGGCTTGCCCCGTGGTCGCGAGACAGTGGCCACAAGCACGGTAAGCGGTCGATCTGGAGCGGGCGGACCGCCGTACGCCAGGCGCTGTATATGGCGGCGATGTCTGTGATTAGGATCAAAGGCATCTACCGACGTTTCTATCAGGGCCTGCGGCAGCGAGACAAAGCCAGTAAAGTCGCCCTGATCGCGGTCATGCGCAAGCTGCTGCTGCACCTGAATGCGGTAGCCCGCCGCGGAACGCCCTGGTTACCACAGTACGCGTGGCCATCTTCTGCCTAAACTATCAAATGCCTTGACATTTACACAGATACTGTGCGGGCTCCGGGAAGACTGGGGCGTGACGACCTTGCTTGTCAGCGGTCTCTAGGACCCGGGGTAGGTACGGTCTGTCACGTCCCTGCCGTAGTCTTCGGCCAGTCGCGGCTGGCGCCGTTCCGACCGGCAGCTATTGCACTCCCGGACCAGAAGACGGCGCTCTTGCCTGTCCTGATTTAACTCCAAATTCAGGTTAGTACTAGTCCCGAAACATCTTTGCCGGCTTTCAGCTGGCTTGGCCTAAGGAACCGACAGGTACATCAAATCTCCTCCACCCGTCCAACAAACAGGATAGCTTCGGTTGCGCGGTCTCGGATTAGAAAGATGAAGGGCCTGTCCACTACTACCTTGACCCACTGCGGCGGAGCGGATTCCGTCGCCATCACCGCAGCGGTGGCCGCGGCCGCCTCGGTGCCTGCTTCGTCAACCGACACGAATGACTGGTGAATCACTTCCCGGAGGTACAGACATTCATCGTCCCCCGCAAGACACGACCGTCCGTCCATACCGGAGAAGTCGGAGGCCTTCGTGTTAAAGGCATCAGACATTCCTATGGAACGGAGAGGTTCCGAAAGTCTGAATTTGGACTCGAACTCAAACTTCGGCAACTCAAGCTCAACGTGGTATTCCTCAAGGTCTGCGATAATCCGGTCCACCAGAGAGGCGTCCAGAGAGCTCTCGAATTCCTTGAACCGCCCCTTGTCCGGCAGCATGATGGTCATGGACAGCTCATGGCCGACATAGGGCAGATCCACAGCCTGGTATCCGTCTGCCGCCGCATAACCGAAATCCTCCTGCGTTTTCATCATCGGGACATCGGTACTGCCTCCGTCCAGCAGGTGGAAGGGACGATTGCGGGTGTTCGATTCGTTGAAAGGGTAACTCCAGGCAGCCTTGAAGTAAATGGCGTTAACCAGCACCATCCGGGTCAGCGGGGTGATGACATCGGACGGCACCAAATCCTTGATCCTGTTCTCGGTGCTTGCGGCAACCCAGTCATTGATCTCGGTTCGGGTTTCCTCAGGTGCCGCCCGAAAGTCCGCTGGTCTCACGCCCGCTCCGTAGTTCTCCGCCAAGACATCCAGAAACGGCTCCAGGAAATCGTGATCTTGCTGTCCCCAAACTGCGTTGACGATACTCAGTCTGAAACCTTGGTCTCTTTCCCGCTTCGGGAACAGGTTCACTCCCTGGCGTTTCGATGCGTTCTCTCGGTCGGCGTCGTCTTGGCCGCTCTCGCCCCGTGAATCGAGAGCCAGAGACAGGGAATTGAACGCGGGATGAAGCTTATCCTGGAGCAGAAGGAAGTGGAGCACATCCGCCATTTGGCGCTCCGTCTGGCCCCGGGCCCCTGCGTACACCATTGACAGTCCCAGGGAAATGCTGTGGGGTGAGTAGAATAGGTTTCCTTCCTGCATCCCCAGAACTTGATACAGATCGAAAGCGAAGGCACTGTTGCCATTGACCAGTTCCGCCAGTTCCGCACTCTTGGTTAATGGCGTGGCCCGTACCTTGTCCGATTGAATCATATCCGACCTGGTGGCGGGTATTGGTGCCACGCTGCACGCCGCCAGCAGGACAACGGCTATCAGGCAAAGGGCTATTACGAATACGGCCCACCAGGGCGACCGCCTATTCCCATACAGTCCTGTATAGCGCTCATTCATCTGTTAGCTATCTCCGTCGTCTCCAGCAGATTTCATCCAATCATACTTGCATTCAAGAGAACCTGAAAGCTGCCTCGGTTGAACTTCCCTGTGAGAAGAACGGCAGCGGAAGAATCAAGGTCACTTCCAGGGCTCCAGATAGGTCTGGCCGTGTACACCGCCCCCGACAGCCACCGTTCTGAGAACCAAGTTTCAAGAATGCCCTGCGGCAGTACGGGTCAGTGGGTCTGAGTTCTCACCCTAGCATTAAGAAGGTCAGCAGTCTGTGCATGGCAGCACTAACGTAACTGGAAAGGTTGGCCCTGAGCTTACAAGTGGGTGTAGAAAGGCTGATCACAGGTTGACAAAGTGGCGTATGAGATCCCCATATAAAGGGTTTGGCCCACAGCGACCTGGCCGCCCCAGATGGAATCCCCGCCGCGGCGTTGTTCGCGGCCCCGATTGAAAGTGGCCAGGCCGCCCCAAACGGCCAAGGCGGTGGCGGGATCGTCGTCCTGGGCCCAGTTTGTGTTAAAACGGTAAAGTCGTCGGTTGAGTCATACAAAGTCCAAATCTACAGCCAAGTTCCGCTTTCGGCCCATAGTCACAATGCCATGCGCCACCCTGAACACCGCACTCACGGCCCTTGCCTGCTTCTTCCCGGCCGCCAACCCCTGTCAGAGTCGGCCCCATTGCACCCGTTACAGGGCTACGTCTCCGACCAGGCCCAGCGCACCCATACCGGTCGGTTCGTTGCCGGCAACATCACACCGCGAGTAGGTGATCTGTTCACCTGCCTACGCTGTGACAGTTTTCAAGCGGCCTCTTTTCCAACTTGAATGCTCCCGCTGCAAGTTAAATGGTCTTTCAGTATCAACTGCCTGCGGCATGCTCTATGCGCAAAGGCGCCAAGTCAACCAAACCGGGTGGCATACATTCCCACGGGTAATTCCGTCATGTAAAATACAGACAGGTGAAAGGGACCATACGGGTATTGCTACATAATGGACGGAGTTGCCATGACAACTGAACGAGTCCGGGCGCGTCTGCCTGTCCAGGGGATGCATTGCACAGGCTGTGCCCACGCCATCGAATTGGGGTTGGAGCACGATGAAGGTATTTTTCAGATATCGGTTCACTATCCTACTTCCCAAGCTGAAATTGACTACGATCCCAGAATTCTTTCCCTGTCTCAGATTGTCGGACTGATCGACAGGCAAGGTTATTCGGTACCGCAAGCCGAGTCACGCCTGGCCGTCGACGGCATGACCTGTACGGGCTGTGCCGATTCCGTTGCACGAGTCCTGGCCGACGTGGACGGCGTCATTACGGCCGAGGTCAGTTTCGCCCAGGAAGAAGCGCTTTTGTCCTATCTGCCTGATCAGGTTGACCTGCCTTTCCTGCAGGAGAAAGTGGCACGGGCAGGTTATAGCCTGACGCCAATTGTGGCCCAGCCCGAAGCACAAGCCGAACGGGAGAGTAGCCAGCAGGCTGATCTGCGTCAGCGGCGCTTCAGGCTCAGGGTAGCCGTGGCCTGTAGTGCCATGATTTTCTGTCTAAATATGATTCTGCCCCTTTTTCTGGACTTGCCTCAAGCTCTGCACGAGTGGACGGTATTCGGACTGGCCAGTATCGTGCAGCTCTGGATCGGGCAGGAATTCCATGTCCGTGCCTGGCGTTCCCTGCGTACGTTCCACCCCAATATGGATACCCTGGTATCGCTGGGCTCGAACGTAGCTTTTTTCACCGGACTGGCCACTCTGCTCCTGAATCTGGATCGAAATGTATTTCCTCTTTTTTTTGAATCTGCCGCCTTCATCATCACCTTCATTTACCTGGGACGTTTCCTGGAAGCTCGGACCCGCCACCAGACCGGCGATGCCATAACCGCCTTGCTGGCCTTGCAACCCGACGTGGCGCATGTGGTGAGAGACCATGAGGAACACGCCGTAGCCCTGGAAGAGGTGCAACTTCACGATACGCTGGTGGTACGGGCCGGAGATACCATTCCGGTCGATGGGATGGTAAGGGAGGGTGAAAGTGCGGTGGACGAGTCCATGTTGTCCGGCGAAAGCCTGCCCATCTACAAGCAGCCGGGAGACATGGTTTGGGGCGGCACCGTCAATCTGGAAGGCTCATTCCGCTTTGAAGCCACGGCCGTGGGTACAGATACCGCAGCTGCCCGGATTGCAGAAACCGTACAGAGCGCGCTGATGAGCAAGGCCCCGGTCCAGTCACTGGCGGATCGGATCGCCCGTGTCTTTGTACCTGTAATCCTGATTCTGGCCTTGGTGACCGGTTTAACCTGGAGCTTTGCGGGAGCCTCCCTATACTTTCCTGATATCTCCCCGCTGAGCATTGGACTTATGTTTGCGGCGGCCGTGCTCCTGATTAGTTGCCCCTGTGCTCTTGGTCTGGCAACGCCCACGGCCATGATTGCCGGTATTACCCGAGCGGCCCGGGATGGGATTCTGGTCAAGGAATCGTCTTCATTGCAGCATCTGGCCGCTGTGGATGCCCTGGTGTTTGACAAAACCGGAACCGTTACCCAAGGCGTACCTCAAGTACAGGCAGTGGTGTTGTCTCCCGCCGTCAGTGACTATACGAATGCCAACACCCTATTGCGTTGGGCTGCCAGTGCCTTGCAGGGCAGTGCCCACCCCATAGGCCAGGCGATTCGCACAGCGGCCGAAGATCAGGATTTGGTGCCCTACAAAATGGAGGGTTTTCAGAGTTTCACAGGCCGGGGTGTGGAAGCCAGGCATGAAAGCCATTGCATCCGGGTCGGCAGTCGGGAATTTCTGCAAGAGCAAGGTTTGCACTTGGGGGAACTTGAGGCACTGACCATGCCTTTGCAACAGCAAGGCCTGAACGTAACTTTCGTGGCCGATAACGACCAAGTGCTGGGCTGCTTTGGCATTGCCGATTCCCTGCGTGCCGATGCACGCCAGTTGGTAGAAGCCCTGCGCCACCAGCATCTTGGCATTCGTATGCTCTCGGGTGACACGGCCGCTACGGCCCAAGCCGTAGCACAGGCTATGGGCCTGGATCCTGAGGCTGAAGTGGAAAGTGAAATGCAACCCGCAGACAAGGCCGCCATTGTCAGACAGCTGCAGGAGCAGGGCCGTGTGGTGTGTATGGTAGGGGACGGAGTCAATGACGCTCCGGCTCTGGCTCAGGCGGATGTAGGGATGGCCATGGTGTCTGGACAGAACCTGGCCCTGGAAACCGCTGATGTAGGTATCCTGCACCAAACGCTGTCCCGGATCCCAGCTGCTTTACACTTGGGTCAAAGGACCTTGCGGGTGGTGAAACAGAACCTGTTTTGGGCCTTTTTTTATAACATTGCGGCCATTCCGCTGGCTGCCGGTCTCTTTATTCCCTTCCTGGGTCCTGCCTTCAAACTGAATCCTGCCGTAGCGGCCGGGGCTATGGCTCTGAGCAGTATCTTCGTGGTGTGGAATAGTCTCCGCATTCGCCAGTTCAGCTTGGAATGAGGTTACTTGCAGACAAGGGACAGCGGTGGTTGCGGAGAGACCATTCTCTACGGAACTGGTATTCAGGTATCTGGTTCGCCGTGTCTCTGTATGTGTTGGTCCTGCCCACTCCAGTCAGGGGACAGGAGGCGCCACAGGTACCTGCCGATGTTCCCGACAGAGCCTGGGCGGTGGTGGGATCCGACATCTTTGAGGCCAACTGCCAGCCTTGTCATGGTCCGGAAGGTCGGGGTGATGGTCCGGTAATGGCAGAGCAGGATCACGCCATGATTGATTTTACCGAGCCAGCCCAGTTGGCAGAGCATTCGCCGGCAGAATGGGTCGAAGTTACCCGCACAGGACGGATTGAAGCCCTAATGCCGCCCTGGGAAAACCAACTCACTGCCGAAGAGATCTGGGATGTGGTGGCCTTTCTTTGGCAGTTGGCTTTGACGGAGGAGGAACTAGCCCAAGGCGCGGACCTGTGGCAATCCCTCCGGGAAGCCATGCCCCTTGACGGTGGCCCAAGACCTAGTGTCACAGCCTGGACCGCCAAGGCTCTGGCCCTTACCCCAGAGGAATGGCGCACAGTGTTTCCCAGGGATTTCAGGCTCCCGCCGGATAGGGTTCTGACCCTGTCGGAGCTGGACTTGCTCCATCGATTCCTGCAATCCCAGATACTCACTCCTGCCTGGTTCCCACCCCTCCGTCAAGGTACTGGTGATCTGTCAGGTTCAATCATTCCTCGCTCACCGGATCAGATATTACCTTCTGACTTGCCCGTCACACTGACGGCTTCAACAGGTACCACTGTTCTGCAAGAACTGCAGACTACTCTGGACCAGCAGAACCGCTTTGTGTTTCAGCATCTGGATCCAGTTTCTCGCCTGGATTATCAGGTTCATGTCCAGTTGGACAATCTGACCTTTGCTTCCGCTGCTGTAACTCTGTCACCGGAGGAGGAAACGAAGGAAATCCAATTGCCCGTTTATAGCCCTACAACATCAGCCGATGGCCTTGAAGTGCGGCGAATGCATGTCATTTTGTCTGTCGGTGCAGAGCGTATCCTGGTGGGACAGACCGCCTGGCTGGTTAACGGCACACCTTACGTATTCACGGGAAACACCGATTCGGTTGCCACTCATCCCGTCACAGTCCAGATTCCGCTCGCGCCGGGAGCAGCCGAGTTAACCATTGCCGAAGACCAGGCTAACCGGTTTACCCTGGCCGAGGATGTACTGCTTGATTCCCAACCTGTCTATCCGGCTCCCACGGGAAACTGGGTTACGGTAGGCTACAGTTTGCCCCTGTCCCCAGCTTTGGCAGAATGGAGCCAGGCATGGGTGTATCCCCTCCAGAACGTGACCGTGCGGATAAGTGACCTGCCGGGGTTAACCGTCCGGTTACCGGGTTTTGAACTGGCCGGACAGGAAGCCCTGGATGACCAATCCTTTACCGTCTGGCAAGCCGACTCATTGCCAGATGGCCATCTGGCAGTATACTTTGACGCACTGCCGGCCGACCCTACCCTGACCTACCAGATGCCGCCATGGATGCCCTGGGCCGTAACGTTCTTCCTGCTGATCGTGATCGCCACCACGATGTTCTGGCCCAGGAGGTCATCCCCCTTAAACCCAGGATGAGACCGGATGCCATGAAACCATACCTGAGACGAATGGCCTATTTGCCGGGCGTGGTCTGCTTCTGGATCCTTCTGACCACTACCGTTCTGGCTCAATCCACCCTGGAAGATGAAATGTATGCGATTGCCCGGGAACTCTGGTGTCCCCTGTGTGCCGGAATCCGCCTGGATGCCTGTGAACTTCAGGCCTGTATCCAGATGCGGGAAGAAATCATAGTGCTGTTACAGGAAGGGTATAATGCCACGTACATCATCCAGTACTTCGAGGAACAATACGGCCACCAGGTTCTCGGCGAACCGCCCCGCACCGGTTTTTACAGTCTGGCCTGGATTGTGCCGATAGGGGTAATGGTGGCTTTGGGAGTGGTGCTGGGAACGCGCATGCGCCGTGCTGCCCGCAGTCGATCGCCGGACATTCCTCCGGTAGCCACTCCCTGATCGGCGTCTTTTCCCTACCCTTGTGTCATGTCCGATACGTCGGCCCCGGAGACCACCTCCTCTGTTCGTCTTTCCCTTTCCTCCAACCTGCTGACTGCAGTCGGAGTGCTATTCCTCATCCTGTTTGTCATTGGACTGCTCACCTGGCGCGTCCTGCGTGACAACGTGTCGGTCCTGCACCTGGACGAACTGGCACCCGACTTCACCCTGGAAACTTTCCAGGGCGATACCGTATCCCTGCAGGATTTCCGCGGCCAAGGGGTAGTACTGAATTTCTGGGCCAGTTGGTGCAATCCGTGTCGTGAGGAGGCAGACTTGCTGGAAAATACCTGGCGGGCCGAACAGGACAACGGCATAGCTTTCGTGGGCATCGCCTACCTGGATCAGGGACCCGCCGCGCGGCGTTATCTGGAGGAGTTCAATATTACCTATCCTAACGGCCGGGACAAAGGAGGAGACATTTCCCGCCGCTATGCAGTGACCGGTGTGCCGGTTACGTATTTTGTCCAGCCGGATGGAAAGATAGTGGGCAAGTTCACAGGTCCCCTGGAACACGACAGACTCTATACGTTTCTGGAACAGATTCGACCGTAAGCAGGCACCACCCATGATTACCGATTTGGCCTATCTGGGGTTGATTGCGGGACTCGTTCTTTCCTGCCTCGGCGTGACTACCGGGGTGCGGGGAGGAATTACAGGCATCGGGGTCTGGATTCGGGTCAGCCAGCGAGCCACCGTAACCACAGCCGGTCTGATCGCCATGGCTACGGTAATTCTCTGGTGGGCCCTCTGGCAGGATCAGTTCGCATTGCTTTATGTCTGGAATCAGTCCGAGCGTGCTCTGCCCCTGTTCTACAAGCTGGCAGCGCTCTGGAGTGGACAGGAGGGCAGTCTCTTGTTCTGGGCCTTCATTCTGAGTGCCTATGCCCTGTTAGTGAATCGCTGGCTTCCTCGTTCCCTGTCGCCTCTCATGCCCTGGGTTAATGCAGTGCTTTGCCTGAACCTGGCCTTCTTCCTGCTGCTGGTCACGGTACCGGCCAATCCATTTGTCACCATACCGGTCAAACCCCCTGACGGAGCCGGCCTCAATCCTCTACTCCAGAACTACTGGATGGTTATCCATCCGGTCATGTTGTATCTGGGTTACGTTGGCCTCACCGTTCCTTTTGCGTTGGCCGTAGCCGGTCTGGTCCACCGTCAGCTGGGTGTAACCTGGCTCCGTCTGATGCGTCGCTGGACCCTGGTCGCCTGGCTCTTCCTTTCGGTCGGCATCCTGATGGGAAGTCAGTGGGCTTACATGGAACTGGGCTGGGGTGGGTACTGGGCCTGGGATCCAGTGGAGAACGCCAGTCTCCTGCCTTGGCTCACTGCCACCGGTTTCCTGCACAGCCTCATTGTGCAGGAACAGCGGGGCACCATGAAAATGTGGAACATGATCATGATTGGGGCCACCTATTTTCTGGTCCTGCTGGGCACATTCACCACGCGCAGTGATATTGTGGCCAGCGTACACAGTTTTGCCAAGAGTGCCATTGGCCTCTATTTCGTTGGGTTGCTCGTGGCGGGCCTGTTGGGATTTCTTGCTCTGCTCTGGATCCGGCGTGATGTGCTGGTGGAATCGATCGCCGGTGCCGCCTGGTTTAGTCGGGAATCCGCCTTTCTCGCCAATAACTGGCTATTCGCCGGCATTGCTTTTGCCACCTTATGGGGTACCTACTTTCCGGTGTTCAGCGAATTGCTTACCGGCGATCAGATAGCTGTGGCTTCACCCTATTTTCAGAAGGTCAATGGCCCTCTTTTCCTGGTATTGCTGCTCCTGATGGGGATTGGGCCCATGCTCCATTGGCGGGTAACTAACCTGGACATGTTGCGGACTAAACTGGTCTGGCCGGGAGTCATAGCTCTGGCCGGTGCACTAGTCTGGAGCTTCTACTGGCCTTTTTCGCTATTTGCCCTGGCCGGATTCGGTGTTTGTGCGCTAGTCTTTACAGCTACCGTACAGGAATTCGTTCACGGAATGCAGGCCCGCCGGCGGATCCGGACGGAGGCTCTCCACGTCTCCCTGCAACAACTGTTCCGACGACAAGGACGCCGGTATGGCGGTTATCTGGTGCATTTGGGGATCGTATGCATGGGGGTAGCCATCATCGGCAACGAGTTTTACCAGGAAGTACGGCACGTAACCCTGGCTCAGGGTGAAACCCACATCATGGACCATTATCAGATCACCTATAAGGGCATGCAGGTTGAGGATAAGGTCAACCTGACCGAATACCGTGCCTTCCTGTCCGTGCACCAGGACAATGGTCAGGAGCTAACCGTCCTGGCACCACGCCGCAATGTTTATTTCAAGGCTCCCGATGCCCCTACCAGTGAAGTGGGCTTGCGTACCACCTGGCGCGAAGACCTGTATGTGGTCCTGAATGGCTGGGAAGATGGGGCCACAGCGGCCACCTTCTCGATTTATCTCAACCCCTTGATGGTTTGGCTATGGGTGGGAGGGATCATCCTGATTTTGGGTACCCTGATCGCTCTCTGGCCTCATCCGGCTACCGTACGTACCGATCCGGTTGCAACAGACTGATACGCACCGTTCATCATGTCAGACCTGAACACCTGGCTACTGCTGCTTGCTGCCACGGTGTTCTTTGGTCTCATTACCCTCTGGGTGGTGTGGCCACTCAGATCACGGCAGGGAAAGAGGGAGGACGGCGCGCCAAGGCTTCCAGCATCTTGTCACGGGGATACCACAGATCCCGAGCCTCCCCCACCAGATACACCGAACCCGTCACCACAATAACCTGTTCCGGCGCTGCCATCCGCTGGGCCTGAGCCAAGGCGTGTCGAACACTCTGGAACAGACCACCTATGCGTTTCTGCTGAGGTCCAGGCAAGGCTACAGCCAATTCTCCGGGAGGAAGACTGGATTTGCCAAAGACATGGGGCTGACAGAAGAAAAACGTACCGGGCAGGTGGGCCAGGTTTTCCAGGATGCCCGTTGCATCCTTGGTCCTGAGCATGCCCACGATCAACAGAAACGACCGGTCGGGATATGCTTCCTGCAGGGCCCGGACCAGAGCCTGCGCCTTGGGGGGATTATGGGCACAGTCCAAGACAACCGCAGGATCTTCCTGTATAACTTCCATACGACCCGGTACGGCTCCCTGCTGGAGGCCCTGCTGCAGGGCTTCCTCTGGAATCTGCACCCAACCATGGGCTTGCAACAGATCCAGAGCCGCCACGACAAGGGCCGCATTGGTTGCCTGGTAAGGTGCCCGATCACCCACAACCAGATTAACGTGTCGGGCAAAATGACTGATTACCGTGAGTCCCTGATGTCCACTGGACAGTCTCGTGGTCTCATATCGAAAAGTGCAATCGCCCTCTTCTGACCTAGTCCCGACCCGGTGTAGCATGACGCCCTGTTCCGCTGCTTCCCGGTGTAGCACGGTCAGCAGCTCCGATTGCCAGACACCCGTCAGGGCCAGACTACCCGACTTGATGATTCCTGCCTTGTGGTGAGCAATACTCTCCAGGGTTCCCCCCAGGGAGACCAGATGATCCGTCCCCACATTGGTAATGAGGCTCAACACCGGCTGCAACACATTGGTGGGATCCCACCGGCCACCCAGACCACATTCGACAATACCCCAATCAACGGCCTCCTGGGCCAGGAACAGGAAAGTCAGAGCCACCCAGGCCTCTCCGTACCGCAAACGATCGTACTGGGTCTGGGCCTGTTGCCATCTTTCATAGTCCCGGGCAAAGCCAGCCAGCAAACGGTTGAAGGCCGGGACCGAAATCATTTCATTCCGGGCGATCAGCTTTTCCTGAGGCAATTGCAAATAGGGACTGATGTGATAGCCCGTCGCGTAACCTGCAGCCTGCAGTATTCTGGCCAGCAAAGTGGTAACTGACCCTTTGCCGCTAGTGCCGGCAACATGCAGTGCAGGAAACTGTCTCTCGGGGGACCCTACGAAATCCAGGAAGGACTGCAGACGACGTCGATAGAGACCCGGGTCCGGATGCGCCTGCGCCATCCGTTCACCGATCAGGTGTGGAGACTGAATCAGGCCCCACAACCAGGCATAACGCCTGCGATATTCCTGCAGGTGCTGCTGAAAGTTGCAATTGGACAAGGCAATGGGACCTTCAATCCATCACGCTGGTACGGGAAAATCCTGAACCATACCCCGTACCTGCGTCCGTATGCGATCCTGCAGATCCGTGTTGGCCGGCTCATGGGCAATTTCGCCAATCCAGGTTCCAATCTGGCGGAATTCCGCTGTGCCCATACCCCTTGTCGTGGCGGCTGGAGTACCTAGCCGGATACCACTGGTTACCAGAGGAGGCCGGGGATCGAACGGAATCATGTTCTTGTTGCAATGGAGATGCGCCTGGTCCAGCGCCTGTTCTACCGTTTTTCCGGTGACGGCTTCATCTTGGACACTGTTCAGGTCTATCAGTACCAGGTGATTGTCCGTACCGCCCGACACCAGACGCAGACCCGAATCGGTCAGGGCATGCCCTAGTTCCCGGGCATTGGCCAGCGTCTGACACTGGTATTCCCTGAATTCCGGGCGCAGGGCTTCGCCCAGCCCCACCGCCTTGCCGGCGATCATATGCATCAGGGGGCCTCCCTGCTGCCCCGGGAATACAGCGCGATCAATCTTGCGGGCATACTTCCGGCGACAGAGAATCATGCCACCGCGCGCGGAACGCAGCGTCTTGTGGGTGGTTGTAGTCACAATATCGCAGTACGGTACCGGATCAGGGTGCAAACCGGTGGCGACCAGCCCCGCCACATGGGCCATGTCCATCATGAGCAACGAATGGGTCTCATCGGCAATGCGTCGCAACTGGACAAAATCGAAATGGCGGGGGTAGGCGCTGGCTCCCGCCACAATCATCTTGGGTTGGAAGCGCAGGGCCAGTTCCATCACCTCTTCATAATCCAACTGTTCCGTCTCGGGATGTACGCCGTAGTGTTGGAATTCATACAGTTTGCCCGAACTGTTGAGATGGGATCCGTGGGTCAGGTGACCGCCATGATCCAGTTTCAGGGCCAGGACCTTATCCCCTGGGTTAAGGAGGGCCAGATAGACCGCCGCATTCGCCTGGGCCCCGGCATGAGGCTGGACATTGACATGTTCTGCCTTGAAGAGAGCCTTGGCTCTGTCGATGGCAATTTGCTCAACTACATCCACGTATTGGCAACCACCGTAGTAGCGTTTACCGGGATATCCTTCGGCATACTTGTTGGTCAGTACGCTGCCCATGGCTTCAAGTACACCACGGGAGACATAGTTTTCACTGGCAATCAGTTCAATACCGTCCACTTGTCGGCTCTGTTCCAGGGCGATGGCATCGAATACTTCCGTGTCCCGCTCTATGTCCGTCAAGACAGGTGCTCCTATCATTTTTCCTATCCTCTTTCTTTCAACAGAACATCCCTTTCCGCAAACCTGGCCTGATTTTGCCGTTCACCTTGTGGCTAGCCCTTCATGATTTCACACTTAATCCCCATCCTGGTGCCAGGGACCCCACGCCAGAGTCTCGAAACATGTTACATCCTCCCTGAACCTGGCCATGAAGTTTCGCGGGTCACTGACCGTCATGCCATAAGGGGATATCCTGGGATCCACGCCAAGATGAAAGTGGCTTATTGTTCGAAACCATCTCGGGAATCCCCTATACTAGGCTTCACAACGAGAACATGCTTGAGGTGTCCACCCATTACATTTCCTGCAACCTACGAAGATTTTATAAGGCACAGCCCCACCTTTGCGCTGGCTTCCACCTATTCCTTTGCCACTTTCATACGGGAGCCTGGCGTGCCCCAACGTCAATGGCAAAGCCGTTATGAGGAAATCCGGTTTGAACCGGAAGAAATGGATTTCTTCCTGCGGTTTCCCGCCCTGCGTTATTTCTTCCTACAGATGACCCCGAGCAATCCGGTAGCCCAAGCCTATGTCCCGGCTCTGGCCGCTATCTGCGATCTGAACGTCAATCTGGATCTGCGCCTTGTGATTGCCGATGCCCCGCATCTTCCCGTCCTGCCAGCCCTGACAGGTGCCGATCACCGCACCGGCAAGGCCCAGTGCCATGCCTATCTCTTCAATGGCGACTGGACTTGCGTCGCCGATTGGTCCCCCTTGCGCAATGAGTTGTCACGCGTACCCAAACCAGCTCTTAACCGCTACGATACCTTGCGTCTCCAGCTCAATTCGCGCCGCAATCAACCGATTGTGCGGGGTGTGCGTCTCCAACTCGAAGCCAGTTTGCCCGACGAAGCCGATGCCGCCGAGGATTCTGAAATTTCCTCTTAACTCTCCGCCATTGCATGTCGCGGCTTCATTCCTTTTTCCTCATCAGCTCCCTGATCCTCTGCGCCGGTCTGGTTTCCTGCCGGGGATGGGGCACTTACCAGGGCATGCATCTGGACCCGGCTCTGGAGGTGCCTCATATCACAGGTCTCGACCATGAGTCGCAGCCCTTTGATAGCGATTCCCTGAGAGGCAAAGTGGTAGTGGTGTTCTTTGGGTATATTTTCTGTCCGGACTATTGCCCTGCAATCATGCAGGAAATCACGGAAGCCTATAACGATCATCTCGCCCGACAGCAGGACGAGATTGAAGTATTGTTCGTGACCATAGACCCGGCTCGAGACGCACCGGAACAGCTGGCGCTTTACACCACCACATTCCACCACGACTTCACAGGCATCTACATTGAAAATACAGCGGATTTGGAATCTCTTAAGACCGGCTACGGGATTTTCGCTGAAGTCAACGTCCCGGAAGGCAATACAGGATCCCAATACCTGGTAGATCACTCGACACGAACCTACGTCCTCAATCGAGAAGGCAAACTGGAACTGGCCTATGGATCAGGCATGGAAGCTCAGGTATTGGCCCGGGATTTGAGGCGCCTGTTACAACAGAGGCCTTAGCCCATTATGGATCTTCCCACCCGCGTCGTCTTCCTGGGATGTCCACCCGGCGAAGAGGTAGCCAATGCCCTTTCCCAATGGCAGACCCACCTGCACGAGGATCTGGCCGCAGGTCCAGCACAAAGTGCAGTCAGGTGGATCTTGCGTCCCGCCCTGCATCTGACCCTCCACTATCTGGGCCCCTTGGGTTTACCCCAGATACGTTCCGTACAGTCCGACTTGGGGGAAGTTCTGGAACACTTCAGAGCTGTCCCTTTTGCCCTGGGAAAACCCGGAGTATTCCCTCAGGCATCACGGCCCCGCGGCATTTGGATTGAGATTCGGGATCTGCAGGATCAATTGCGCCCGTTGCATGCGGAACTGTATGGGGTTCTGCAAAACCTGGGTCTGGAGAGCCGATCCGCTCGTTTCCATCCCCACTTTACCATCGGTCGTCTCCCCCGTTCCGTCAACCGCAACCAGAGGCAGACCATCGTCCGGACGGTGCAAGCTGCGAGCTCCAGGCAAACCGGTATTTCCTGCCAAGGGGAATTGGACAGGGTACACTTGTATGAAAGCCTCCCGCAACCCGGAGGCAATGCATACTGTCCGCTTTCAACATGGCCTCTTATTCGCAACAAGGCGTAAGTCAAGTCCGGCGCCACCGCACCCATCAACGTGTGGTGGTGAAACTGGGTACCTCAGTCCTGACCGACGGTTCCGAATCGCTCAACCAGGCTCTCATGCGGGACTTGACCCGCCAGATCGTACATCTGAAACAGGCCGGTTTTGAAATGCTGGTGGTAACTTCAGGGGCCAAGGCGGCGGGGCTCGAACGTCTGAAAGCGGATGCGGCGGCCGTCAGAGGCAGTACACGCCAGATGCTCAGTGCCGTCGGTCAGGCGCGGCTAGTTTGGCACTGGGACCGTTATTTCGCGGCCCAGAATGAATGTGTAGGGCAAGTGCTGCTAACCCGCTATGAACTGGACGATGCCACCAGTTACCTGAACATCCAGGATACCCTGGAAGAAATGCTGAACAGCGGTGTTGTACCTCTTATCAATGAAAATGATGTGGTCGCCACCCCCAAGATTCGGGTGGGAGACAACGACAGCATTTCGGCCATGGTGGCCGTTATGGTGCGCGCCGATCTCCTGCTGCTGCTCACGGACCAGCAGGGGTTATACGATCAGGATCCACGAATCCATGCCGAGGCCCAGCTCATCGGTGAAGTCCCCCGTGTAGACGATAAGATACTGGCGCTGGCCAGTGACACCTCTTCAGACTTGGGAACTGGTGGCATGTATACCAAACTGAATGCGGCCGTAGTGGCCCAGCGCGCAGGCATCGATACCATTATCTGTGCCGGACTGGAACCGGACATCATGCTGCGTTTGGTTCAGGCGCAGGAGGAGCTGGGAACTTTCTTTCCCGGTATGGGAAACCTGCTGGAGAATCGAAAGAAACGGATTCTGACCGGCATGCCCGCGGGCACCGTGGTGGTGGATCAGGGGGCCCGCAATGCCCTGGTGAATCGCGGCCGGAGCTTGCTGGCCCCTGGGATTACCCACGTCAACGGGCACTTTGGCCGCGGCGATACGGTACTCATCAGTGTGGACGACAGAAGGGGCTTTGCTCGGGGTATCACCCGGTATTCCAGTGACGAATTGGAGGCCATCAAGGGACACCAATCGTCTGAAATCAGCGAGATTTTGGGCTATGATTATGGTCACGCAGCCATACATCGCAACGATCTGATTCTGCTGTAGCCAAGATCTTTTCACCTGTTGTGCAATCCTATGGACAAGCTTTCCGACTATATTCTGCAGATGGGTCAAGCGGCCCGACAGGCCAGCCGCTACTTGGCCACTCTTTCTACTGCCACCAAGAACGAAGCATTGCTTAGCATTGCCGATGAGGTGGACAAACAGCATGCGTTCATTCTGGAGGCCAATCAAATCGACATGTCCCGGGGTGAGGAAGCAGACCTTTCCGCCAGCCTTCTGGATCGCATGCTTCTGACTCCGGAACTTCTGAATAGTCTGGCCCAGGATATCCGCAATGTCGTAGGGTTGCCTGATCCCGTGGGAGCTGACTTGGAAGGCAAGATGCTGGCCAATGGCTTGCGCCTGACCCATCGGCGAATACCCATCGGTGTGATAGGCGTTGTATATGAAGCCCGTCCTAACGTTACCCTGGACATTGCGTCCCTCTGCCTCAAGACAGGCAATGCAGTGATTCTGCGTGGCGGCAGCGACATTCAGCACAGCAATCAGGCTCTGATTCAGGTCATTCATGCCGGTCTGGAACGGGTGAATGTCGCTACACCGTCCATTCAGAGCATTGAGGACACAGACCGGGATCTGGTGCGGCAACTCCTGCAGCTGGATGACTATGTGGATATGATCATTCCCCGTGGTGGGGGAGCCCTGCATGCCCTGTGCCGGGAACAGGCCACGATGCCGGTCATCACAGGCGGTATAGGGATCTGTCACTTCTTTGTGGATGAAAGCGTAGTGCAGGAAGGAGCCTTGGACGTCATAGAAAACGCCAAAGTACAGCGTCCCAGCGTCTGCAATGCGCTGGATACGCTTCTGATACACCGATCCATTGCCTCAGAATTTATTCCCAAGGTAGTAGAGCGCATGGCGCAGTGTAAGGTAGAACTACGCCTGACCCCTGACGCCATGGCTACCCTGAACGGCCATCCCTCCACTGCCTGTATACAGGCAGCGGGGGAGAACGACTTTGCCACGGAATGGATGGACCTGATTTTGGGCATCAAGATCGTGGATACCCTGGAGGAAGCCATCACGCATATCCAGGATCACAGCTTGGACCACTCCGATGGCATTCTGACCAATAACATGGCTAACGCCCGTCGCTTTGTAGATTCCATAAATTCTTCGGCCGTGTTTGTGAACGCGAGCACCCGATTCAACGACGGCGGACAGTTTGGCATGGGGGCTGAGGTCGCTGTCAGTACCCAGAAACTCCATGCCCGGGGTCCATTGGGGTTGGAGGCTCTCACTACTTACAAGTGGATTGTTGAAGGCGACATGCATGTCCGCTCATGAGGGTTCTGTTTGCCAGTCATGAATGTTTCCAACGGCCTGGGCCCAGGCCGTTGGGTATAGCCTCGGTTCAGACCACTTTCCTCAGGTGACGGATCGGTCAAAGCTAGTATTTCCATGAGGTGTTTGAACAAGACCCTTATCAGTTCGTAATTGCCCCTTACAGATTTTCAGGTATCAGGAACTGCAGCATGAGACGTATTGTGGGGATCCTGGGCGGGATGGGCCCAGCCGCTACTGTGGATCTCTTTGACCGTATTGTTCGGGCTACCCCAGCCCAGACGGACCAGGAGCACCTGCATATCCTGATCGACAATAATACGGGTATTCCGGACCGTACGGAGGCAATCCTTCATCACGGCCCGGATCCTCTTCCTAGCCTCCAGGCCGGAATACAGGGCTTGGAAGATCAGGGAGTCGAATTGATTGCCATCCCCTGCAACACCGTCCACCATTACCTGCCTGCGTTGCAACAGGCATGTTCCTGCCCCATCCTGAACATGATCACGGAGACGGCCCAGGTGATCCGGCACCAGTACACCAACATCAAGAAAGTAGGCATTATGGCCACGCGCGGAACACTGGCGGTACGACTGTATCAGGATGCGCTAGAGGCAACGAATCTGCAGCCTCTAATACCATCTGCCGAGGAGATCGAATACCTAATGGTGGCCATTTACGGCCCCGACGGCATAAAGGCTGGAGCCCCTGACCATCTGCCCCGCAGCCTGCTATTGCAGGTGGGCACGGCCATGATGCAGCGGGGAGCTGAAGCCATCATTCTGGGTTGTACAGAACTACCTCTGGTTCTGACAGACCATGACCTACCCATACCCTTGGTTGCATCCAATCAGGTGTTGGCAGAAGCCATCGTACGTGAGGCCATGTCCGAAAGTGCTTTAAGCTGAAACTTCAGAGAAGTCTTTTTGCCATCATTAATACTCTCAGAGCGTATCTCTAGGGCAATGTCCAGTTTCAACTGTCTATATACGGCGAATCAGTGTTGTCCCTGAAATCCAGGTATAGGTCAAGGTCAAAAGGCCGTATAGATACTGCTTCGGAAAGGGAGAAAGTTACACCTATTTTATTTTCATCTTGATCCATAAGAGGGCTGTCAAAAATAACCTTGTAGTAGTCTTCCGTGAAATGTAATCTTCGAGTTTCTGTGTGACGGTAACCACTAAAGATGGGTAATATATTAATGTTGTTGCCAGGGTCTATTGCGTAATCCACCCCAAGTACCCACCCGACGTAGCTTTTCCCATTGTTGAGCGTAAACTCCAGCAACCACTTTTCTCTGATAGATCGACGCAACAATTTATGCTTCTGGTCTCCTCTAATCCCTACAGCTATGAACCAGGCACGTGACGGCCAGATGATTGTATTAACTGCAAAACTAAACAATATTCCGATGATTAAGCTGGTGGCTAAGTAAGTAAGATCAGGTCCGGTGAAAAAATATTTGGTTACAACTTCACACCACCTGGAATCACAATAAACAATCACTTCCAGCAGAACTAAGTAAGATCCAATATACAGAGCTAGACCAGGCAATGCAGCAAAGAATATCAAAGAATACCCACTGTCTCGTCCCCACATAAACCTTGTAATATGGCATGTATGAAGAGTCCAGAAACCGGTAAAAGCAAACCCTACCAATAAACTAAGAAAGTGTATTATTTGTGTTATTTGATCGTTCATTGTTGATATGTTGTTGAAGCTGCTTTCGAGCGGCTAGAATTTTTTCTTTCTCTCTTTGGCCTGCTTCGCTGTTAATAAAGTCTTTGGGATTTATATACACCCCCCCTAAGTAAGAGACCTTAATTTTCGGATTCTTGGGCCGCGGTTCAACACCAGATCTCCTTCCCCTAAAGATCCGAATGGGCATGTTCTAACTCCTAATGTATCAAGTGGATATCCGTGTATCCGCTCCAAATTATTGGCACAATCTGGGACGGACCGTAGACAACACTTTAAAGACCCCAAAGCCCCTATCCACCTTCAGGTGTAACCTGGGCTCTTTGTAGTTATAATTCGATGCTATTTTGACATTGAGGCAGGTTCAGAAACGTGCTCAGTACTTCTCCTTTCCTGCAGATACTCCCATCTCGTTTGGACGGGGAAAACAGGAGAAATCTAGCCACATTTTATGCGTATACGGGATGAGTGGAGGCATAGGTTTAGCTGGTCGCCGCACAAAATTGCGAGACTTACTGCACTCACTTTGGACCATCGTTACCTCCCGTCCGTGACCAAAGTATAACCATTATAGACAATAAAACCATACTGTACACTATGAAGCGTATGGTATTTATTGACTATGCCGGTGTCAGAGTGCCGTTGCGCACTTTCCAACAGGTAGCCTGCCCCAGAAAGTCGTCCGAATAGTGGGACCAGTCCGTCGTGGTCATGATTACCTGATCCAGAGCATCAATAGCTTCCACGACCGTATGGCGGCGGATTTCATCCAGTTCACTCATGACATCATCCAGCAGGAGTAGGGGCGCTTCCTGGCACTGTTGTCGAATCCCTTCCACTTCAGCCAAGCGGTAGGCAATGACCGCTGTCCGTTGCTGGCCCCGACTGCCAAATTCTCCCAACAGAAGATCGTTGCTCCGAAACAGAAAGTCATCGCGATGAGGGCCCACTGAGGTGGCGCTCCGCCCCAAGTCCCGCTGCAGGGAATCCTGTAGGCGCTGGCTAAACGATGCGCGCCATTCCTCCAGGGTAATACCCGCCGGCTCCTGCCACTTCGCCTCTGGACTTCCGCGGGGACGGATAGAGGGGCGATAGACAAGATCCAGATATTCCTGGTCGTGGGTCATGCGGGCATGGTAAGAACGGGCAATCCCTACCAGTTGTTGTAGCCATTGGGCCCTGCGATGGGTAACTTCCACTCCGTATTGGATCAGGGATTCATCCCAGAAACGGGTCTCATCCCCTACCCGGAAGGAATCCGCCCCATAGCCTGAAGCCCGGAGTTGCTTCAGCAGAGCATTGCGGTTCTTGAGAACCTTTTGGTATTGCAGCAAGGCATCAAAGTATGCGCGATCCACCTGACATAAAGTTATGTCAAGATAACGGCGGCGTACACCCGGTCCCTCGGATACCAGGCGGGTATCTTCCGGGATGAAGAGTACGGCCCGCAGCCGTCCCATCAGATTACGCGCTGTCAGGCGTTCACCATTCACCTGGAGAACTTTGGATACGCGGCCCCGCAGTTCACGGGGACCAAAGTACACCCGCAGAATCTGATCCGATCCGGCCCCATTCCGCACCAAGCCCTCAATCTGAAAGTAGGGAATCGAATCCCGACTCACATCGGCCGCAATGGACTGAGCATCCGTCTGGGATTTGTGTGAACGGCTGGTGGCCAGATAACAGATTGAATCCAGCAGATTGGTCTTGCCAGCGCCATTGGGTCCTTGCAGAATGGTAAATGGTTGATCAAGCCTCAAGTCCAGATGGTGGAAGTTGCGAAAGTGGGTCAGCTGCAAACGGGAAAGGAACATGGCAGGCCGACCATGGGCCCCTCAGTGAACAGCAGACATGTCAGGCCAGGATTCAGGATAAACCATGCGCCCAATCAGCACTTCCAATATCAGTTCAGCATCCGGCTGAGACTTCATCGCGTAGTCTGCTTCCAGCAACATGTCACTGAGCGTGATAACCTGGGCGGGCGTGTATCGACTCGCATTGCGTCGGGCCATGGCAACCGCAAACGGCTTGACCCCCATCTGGCCGGCGATGTCCTGATCGGAGGTGCGGGAGGAGAGACGGATGGCGGCCAGAAGACGTACCTGCGTGCCCAGCGTCGCCAATATCTGGATCGGGTTGAATCCCTGATCCAGCAGCTGGGCCAGGGCAGACATAGCCTCACGGCGATTCTGCTGGAACACAGCGTTGCCCAACCGAAACACAGGTTCTTCCCGATAATCCGTGACCAGGGCCTGTACATCGCGCACAGACAAGTCAGTCCCATCCGCGAAAGCGGCCAGTTTGTCCAGTTCCTGGTCCATGAGTTGCAGATCATGGCCCACGCGCTCGGCCAGAATTCGCATCACCTGTGATCCACAGGAAAGCCCTTTTTCCCGGCATCGTTCCTGGATCCAGGGCACCAAATCCCGGGCGGCCGGTCGGGCCAGGTTGATCGCCTCAATGCGTTTGGCCGCCAGGAGTGTGTCCAGATCTGAGCTATCAGTACGGGTTACTTTCTGGAAGCGCCGACACCAGTCAATACGCGTGTCATCCGGTGGTTCGACCATGACCAGGCAGGATTCGGCCGGCAGACTTTCCAGTGTTTGCAAGAGCAACTGGGCTTCACTTCGGGCCCTTTCCGCCGGTCGGGCCGCCTCCTGTTGCCGGGCCAGGCGAGCCAGCAGGCCATGCACTACGACAATGCGCAGATCGGACATGAGGGGCAGGGCAGTTACAGCCTGGACAAGCTCCTCGACCGGAGAATCGGAATCTGTGATCTCCTGGTAGTTGAAATCTGCCATCGCCGGGTCCAATTTCGCCTTGAGCTCGTGGAGCCAGAGCCGATAGCGGAAGGGATCAGGCCGATTGCAAAGATAGATCATGGAGCATCGGCAATACAGACCCGCAGGCCTTGACGCCCCAGCACTTCAATGCCATAGATCTCACCCACCTGGCGATCCCTGACATCGGCCAGGGTTGTGAATTCCTGCAGTCGTTCCCCCAGAGCCTTGCTAAACAGACTTATGGCCACAAAACCCACCAGGGCCACCACTATCGCGGTCAGGGATAAGCGGCGCCTGAAATTCAGCACCGTATAGGCCAGACACAACGAAAGTACCGCCTGGGTAAGAAGATTGGTGCCGCAGTTGGGATGGATAGCCAACTCAGTCTGACCTTCACGCAGGGCTTCCACGGCACGGGCCACGGCTACTTCCACCTGAGATTGGGTCAGGTTACCAAAGAGGACAAAACCGCCCGGATCACTGAAACCCCCTACCAGATCCAGATCTGCTACTTGCCTCGCCAATATCCGCAGGGTCGCATGTTCCAAGGCGTGGTGCTGGCGTGTAACCCGGACTGCATGGTGCAGCGACTGCCAAGTCTGGGAGACTACAGATACAAAATCGGACATGCTCAGGGTAGAAGGGACAGGACTCGTTCCACCACATGCTGGGCCGTGATGCCGAATTCCTGATACAGGCGTTCATAGGGCGCACTAGCACCAAAGTGATCCAGACCAATCACAGTGCCCTGTGCCGGATCATTACCTACCCAGCGTTCCCAACCCAGGGGCGAGGCAGCCTCAACCGCAAGGCGGGGTACATCCGGCGGCAATATCTGATTCCGATAGGCCTGATCCTGCTGACTGAAGAATTCCCAACAGGGCATGCTGACGACCCGGACCGCAATTTTCTGTTCTGCCAACTGTCCAGCAGCCTCCATGACAATGGCCACTTCGCTACCACTGGCTATCAACACTACTTGAGGTACCGCGCCTGTGTCGCGCAGTACATACGCTCCCCGTTGCAGGCCTGTGGCTACACCAAATTGATCATCTCCATGGTCCCATTCCGGAACGGTTTGCCGGGTCAGGGCCAGGACTGTTGGTCCGGATTGGTTCTCTATAGCAGCGCGCCAGGCTTGGGCGGTTTCGGCCCCGTCTGCTGGCCGAATCAGGGTCATGTTGGGCATGGCCCGCAGACTGGCCAGATGTTCTATGGGTTGGTGAGTCGGTCCGTCTTCCCCCAGCCCGATACTATCGTGGGTAAGAACATAAATCACCCGGAGACCCATAAGGGCTGCCAAGCGCATACTGGCCCGCATGTAGTCTGTGAAAACCAGGAAGGTGCCACCGTAGGGGATGATACCTCCATGCAGAGCCAGGCCATTGAGTACAGACGCCATGCCATGTTCCCGAACACCAAACCGCAGATTGCGCTGTTGACGATCACCTGCGGCAAAGTCACCCGTACCCTTGATATCGGTCTTGTTGCTCCCGGCCAAATCTGCACTGCCGCCGATCAATTGGGGCAATTGCGCAGCCAAGGCATTCAGGACTGTTCCTGAGGTATTACGGGTGGCATCACCCTGGCCTGGGGGGAACTCTGGAAGAACAGCATCCCAATCCAGATTGATCTCCCCCTGCATCACCTTTTGCCATTCCGTGGCCAGATTGGAATGCATCTGGCGATAATCCCTCATGATATCAGCATGCTGCGATTCCAGTTCCTGTCCTTTGGCGATGGCTGTTCCCATATGAGCCGCTACTTCCTCGGGTACCCAGAAGAGGGTATCGGGCCAGCCCAGATTTTCGCGCGTCAGGGCTACTTCCTCAGCCCCCAGGGCAGCCCCATGGGAATCGGAAGTGCCGCCCTTGTTTGGGCTACCGTATCCAATCGTCGTGGCGCAGCCTATGATGCTGGGCCGGTCGTCCTGTTGGGCTGCTTCAATAGCCTGAGCGACGCCGTCGGCGTCCAGGCCATCGACCTTCTGTACCTGCCAACCGTAGGCTTCAAACCGCGCAGCCCAGTCCTCTGACATGCTCAGCCCCGTACCGCCATCGATCGTTATCTGATTGTCATCGTACAGATAGATGAGACGTCCCAGACGCAAGTGGCCCGCCAGACTGGCGGCTTCACTGGCCACACCTTCCATCAGATCGCCATCACTGACAACCCCGTAGATGAAATGGTTCACCACAGGAAAACCTTCCCGGTTGTAGCGCGCCGCCAACCACTCTGCGGCCAGCGCCATACCGACGCCGTTGCCAAAACCTTGACCCAGGGGCCCCGTGGTGGTTTCGACTCCCGGTGTATCGCCGAATTCCGGATGGCCCGGGGTAGGACTGTCCCATTGCCGAAATTGCTGGAGATCCTCCAGCGAGACTGCATATCCCGTCAGATGCAGGAGTGCATAGAGCAACATGGAACCATGGCCTGCACTCAGCACGAAGCGATCCCGATCAATCCACTGCGGATTAGCCGGATTGTGTCGGAGATAACGAGTCCACAGTACATAGGCAGCCTGGGCCATACCCATAGGCATACCCGGATGGCCGGAATTGGCTTTTTCTACAGCATCTACCGCCAGCATGCGAATGGTGTTGACGGCCTTGAGATCCAGCGCCGATAACGGCATAGAAGGCTTTCTCCTTGTTGGGTGACTCAGATCCCACATTCTAACCAGAAGGCCAGAACCTGAGGAAAGAATCTGGGCGCTGGCAGTCAAGCCGATCGTGAAATCAGGGTACTCCCACCGCCATGCCGTCGGTACCCGAGTCAGCTCCACCTGTTACCCGACCCGTTTTCGGATCAAGGGCAATTGCGTGTACCAGCGCCATACCCCCGTGACTGAATCCAATACGCTTGACCGGATGCCAGGCAGCAATGGCTTCACAAGTCCGCCGCGGAATACGAGCCTGTAGCTGGATCTCATCTCCCTGGCAGTCGATACGGGGAGCATGTACCGCGGTGGCAACATCCATCTGCCACAGCAAGACATTCAGGATTACCTGAGCCACCGAAGTGATGATACGTGTCGATCCGGGTGCACCTAACACCAGGACTGGTTGGTCTCCCCGGGACACGATAGTAGGGGCCATGCCTGTTGTCCGGCCCTTGCCGGCAGCAATGGAGTTGGGATGACCGGGCAGGGGATGAAAATTGACCATAGAATTATTGTACATAAACCCCAGTCCGGGTGTGATGACACCACTGCTGGACCCCAGAGAATGTGTAAAGGCTACACACATACCTGTCCGATCTACCGTTGTGACATGTGTCGTATCCCTTGATCCTTCCGGTACAAAGGAAACATGGATGGGGTCCCCCGCTTCGATTACGTCGTGCCAATACTGGGCCCGTTCCCGGGAAATCATCCAGTCGATGGGCACGTCTTCATGGCGCAAATCGGCCATATGGGGATTCCTGTCGGCGAAGGCCGCTTTCATGGCCATTCCCAGGAGATAGAGATACCGGGGTGAGGATGGCTCCAGACCCGGTTCATCGCGGAATGTTTCCATGATGTTGAGAATGGCTACCAAGGTAGCACCGCCATGGGGTGCCGGCGCTGTTGTGATGCTGTACTCTCCGAATCTGCCGCACGTCGGCTCTACCTCGGGCAAGGTATAGTTCCGAAAATCTTCTGCTGTGACATAGGCTCCATGCCGCGCTAAATCCGTCGTCATACGCTGTGCCAGTTCACCGGTATAGAAGTCATTCGCTCCTGCCTGGGCCAGGTGTTCCAGGGTCTTGCCTTGGTCCGGGTTGCGGAACCAGTCGTTTACCCGCGGCGGACTCCCATCATCCTTCAGGTAGAGACGTGAGGCCTCGGCATTCCGTCGAATGTAGTCCATCGGGACCAGTTCCTCTGGACATTCGGCAACGCGTTGCCATACACTGGCCGTGCGGGCCAGAACACGATGTCCCTCGACCGCCATTTCAATGGCATGGGGAAACAGATCCTGCCAAGGCAATGTCCCCCACTGCTCCTGCATGGTTTGCATACCTTTAATTGAACCCGGGGTACAGATGGACGTGTATCCCACATCGTTCACATGGTCCCTGAGAAAATAGCCCCAGCCCATGGGATTGGGACGCAAGTACCGGTCTTCCCACATGTCAGGGCTTGTCAGCACACCTGCTAGGGCCGGGGCATCCAGTACGAAGGGATGATCATCCTCAGGGCGCTTCATCGTAACCAGCAGATAACCTCCGGGGCCACACATATGCGGATCGATTACGCCTTGCACGAAGGCAGCTACCAGGGCCGCATCCACAGCATTGCCTCCCTGCTGCAGGATATCCGTCCCGGCATCAACCGCATACGGCTGGGGCGCGCAAACCATACCTTGATCAAGATTATGCTGGAAAGACATGGGACAGGACACTCTCCTGGCAATGCCGGCAGGGCGGGATAAGGGTGATAAGGGTCGTATGTCGGATACTTTCCCTGTAGGACCTGCCTGATTTTACTTCCTTTCTGGGAGTGGCGCATTTCCTGATGGTGCAGAGGGAAGAAACCTGTCCTCGCCACACTGCCTGTCCGCTGTCCTCTGACTATCACTTGCGGCAGGTTTGTTTCACGCCCCAAAGTAGGCAGGCCGCGATACGGTAGTATTTCAGGAGGGTGGAATCGTCTTGTAGCAAAAACAGTTCCCACGTGTTCCGCAGCAACGCCGTCTTCCCCTGTGTTACATCTTGCAAGCTGAAAGATAATCGCAATCTCTTGTGCCAGCATGATTTCCCCTGTGACTTGGCAGACGTTCCGGAAATCTGTTTGGCTTCCTGAAGTTACAGGAGTATTACCCTGAATGCCCGTTCCTGCACCACGACCGCGGCCATAGCCCCTCCCTTACAGAACCCTCCTCTTGCCTAGCCGTGGAAGGACTTGGCAGGGATTATGAGAAGCCGGTGGCATGGGATCCCAACCAGGGCCAGATAGGGAAGTCAGGCTGCTCTCCCATATCCAAGGAAGCCAAAGCCCAGATCTGATACATCCTTCCTGGGATTGCGAACTGCCCAGAACAGGTTTGGCGCAAGTGAGGACAATCGGCCACACACGGGTCATGGTTCGAAAGCTGGCCATCTTGAAGTTTCTGCACGGTTCGCAGTACAGTATTGTTTTGGGGGGCCAACTGCCGTTAGCGGCTCCGGTGCAGATACCTGATGGGCTATGTCCTGTACAGATCCCTTGCCCTTCCTGTCGGCAGACCCGTGTCGAAGAGTCCTGGCACCCCTGTCAGGGACATAGCGCTGTTGAAGTTCGCAGAGGATGCGCAACCCTCCTGATCCGGGAAACCCACAAGGTCCCAGGATAAAGGCATCTGTTACCTTCTGCTTATGTCTGGTACAGGTAGGCAAGCTGACTTTCAGTCCAACTGAATCAATCCCGCATGAT
This sequence comes from Anaerolineales bacterium, assembly GCA_034422235.1. Classification (GTDB taxonomy): domain Bacteria; phylum Chloroflexota; class Anaerolineae; order Caldilineales; family Caldilineaceae; genus Bin34. The sequence continues at coordinate 449,421 of DAOUJU010000024.1, forward strand.
GGGGAGAGCGTTGAAAGTAGTCACTCATAGAAAGCGGAAACTTCTGCTTGCTTTTCTCGTAGTGGCAATAGCTGCCACCGCCCTGGCCGTGACCCTTGCGGTTAGGAATTATGGGGATTCTTCATGGCCCGGACTGCCCTTTGGGTCTCAGAGGAACTTCAAGCCCACTGCACCCTTTCCCCTGGATCCAGCGGTCAGAGTAGGCAGGCTGGACAATGATCTGACCTACTACATTGTTCCCAATGACGACCCGGCTGACCGCATTCTCCTGACGCTGGTTGTCCACGCCGGTTCCCTGAACGAAGATGACGACCAAAAGGGAGTAGCCCACTTTCTGGAACACATGATGTTCAATGGCACCAATCACTTTTCGACCGAGCAGTTGCGCCAATATTTCGAGGCTAATGGCATACCTCTGGGTCAACATCTCAATGCCTACACTACATATGAACATACTGTCTACTTCGTGAGCCTAGACCAATCACAACACGAAGCGATTGAGGCCGGGTTCACTCTGTTGAGTGACTGGACCCATGGCAGCTTGCTACAGCGAGAGGAAGTGGAAAAGGAAAAGGGAGTCGTAGAGGAGGAATGGCGTCTCTCACAAGAGGATGCCTGGGATCGTACGTGGAGTCAGATCTGGCAGATACTGCTGGATGGCTCCCTTCATGCCGATCGGGAGCCGATCGGTGATATTGATGTCATTCGCACACTCACCCCTGACCTCCTGCGCCGATTTCAGCAAGACTGGTACCGTCCCGATCTCATGACTGTGATAGTGATTGGAGAAATGGAACCTGAATGGGCCGAGCAGCAGATTCAGAAATACTTTGCAGCCTTGCCTGTGCCTGCTGCTGCCCGACAACCCATTGCGGTCCAGTTCCCGGCCCAGACTCAGGGGCATATCGAAGTCAGGGCTGACCCAGCCCTGACTGAGGTGTGGTTGCAGGTTTTTCAGCTGATGGAAGCACATCCCCTTGAAACACTTGAAGACTATCGGCAGGTCTTGTTAACCGAACTGGCAGACTGGCTGCTTTATTTTCGTTTGGATGACCTCCATGATCTGTCCGAAGTTCGGTATGAGGAACCTGTGACAGATCTTGCCAGGCAGGACTTTGGCGGTGTCATTTTGGCCAGTCTTGAGACTCGTCTAAGCGAAGAGTTTCTGATGAGCGGTCTGGCGGAGATACTGACAGAACTACGTAATATTCAGCTGCATGGCTTTACCCGAACTGAATTGGACGACGCCAAGTTTTCCCTATTAGGAATGCACGAAGATGACTTCGGGGATGCACGCATAAGACATAACCGCGAAATCCAGGAGGACATCCTAGTCCATCTGACAACAGGTTTCCCCTTGATCAGTTTAGAGTTCGAACTGGATTTGGTGCGACATTACCTGCCAAGTATTTCTTTGCGTGAAGTCAATGACTTCACGGCTCGTTACCTCTCCCCTGAGCATAGCCTGATATTCTTGGCAGCTCCTGACAGGGATGACTTGGTCTTGCCCAGTACTGACGAGATTCGCCGCATTCTCGCCCGGCGTCCGTCGCGGACCAAGAGAAGCACTGCAGAGCTACAGCCGGAAGCAGACCTGCTGGTGGAAGTGCCTCAACCTATAGATCCGGTCAAGCAGGAATGGCATCCCAGACTGGCTTTGCACGAATTGACCTACGCCAATGGTGTGAAAGCCCTGCTCAAGTACAACCGTACGGAAGAAGACAAGGTGGAGCTAGACCTTTTTAGTCCAGGTGGACGGTCCCTGGTAGACGACGACGGCTTCTATTCAGCCCTTTTGGTGGCTGATGCCATCCTGAAGAGTGGTGCGGGCCAATTTGATGGAGACCAGCTTGACAGGTTCCTGGAATACACATCCATTTACTTCGAACCGTATCTGGCCATTCCGGCAGAAGGATATTACGGTCAGACTGATGCCGACGATCTGGAAACTCTCTTTCAGCTCGTATATCTGTTTGTGACTCAATCCCGCTTTGATGAAGGAGCATTCCAAAGAGTCCTGGATGATCAAAGGGCAGAGTTGCGTAATCAGATTCTCGATCCCCACTTCGTGTTGCAAGACCAGGTTGGTGCCCTGCAATACCCGGATTCCCGGCGTCTCCGGCCCATGTTACTGGCCGATGTTGCAGACGTTGATTTCGGCAAAGCGCAACAAATCTATACGGAACGGTTTGAAGATATGGAGGTTCCTACCCTGACATTGGTAGGGGACTTCGAATTACAAGAGGCCAAACGATTGATCAGCACTTATATTGGAACGCTAACGTTCAGCCAAAAGGCAGAGAGGTGGCAGGATCAGTCAGTGAAACCACAGTCCGGTCCTCTGCGGAAATACATCCATCATGGAAAAGGTTCCCAGGCTCTGGTGGAGCAGGTTTATAGCAATACCCAGGTTGAAGACCTGAATCAGGCGGATGCGGTGGCCCTGAGAGCTTTGTCCCGTATTCTGCACTCACGGCTGGAATATCAACTGCGGGAGGAATTGGGTGGCACCTACTATGTGGATGTGTATGTTTGGCTGTGGTCAGGGCCGTATGCAAGATCGAATCTCGAGGTCAGTTTTGCCACCAACGAAAGACAGGTGGAGGATCTTATGCGAAACTCCCGTACCGTTATGCGAGCAATTCAGGAACAGGGAGTAGACGCCGGCGAGGTGAGGGCGGCAAAGGAGCAATTACTGGCCGAACTGAAGTCAGACCGGAACAGCAATTACCATTGGATAGAGGCTCTGTACGACGAAATCGTCTACCGATCCGGCAATCTTAACCAAATTGATCGAGACGAGGAGTACATCAATAACCTGACCCTCAGGCAGATCAATGATTTGGTACCAGTAGTTCTGAATGTAGACCAGCTGGTTGAAGTAGCCCTGGTTCCCGAGAACCCTGTGCCTGCGTCTTCCCCTGACTGACATTCGCGGAGGACTTTTTCAACCACTTGGGTTTCAGGGCTGATCCCTAGCCTCTGATGGTGCCTGGGTCTATTTTTCACGGCAATCGCCAAGATGGGAAAAGGCACCGTTTTTCCATTTGTCAAGACATACTGGGAACAACATCTTCAGTGTTTGCCCCCCAGCCAAGTCCCCATCCGGCAACGACCCCCCATGGCTGGGGACAAACTGCCATACCTCGATCCTAATAGTCGAAACTGAGGCGTAGCCGCCTTGACGTGGCTATGGACTGGCAGACCAGTATTTCCCCCCGGCTGATCTGGCTCTCCTCCAAGGCTGTACGGGCTCGCATATGGACAGTGCCAGCAAGAAGATGGGCCTTGCAGGCACCGCAAACACCGGATTGGCACGAGAAGCGGGGCGTCAGATCCACTTTACACAGAGCTTCCAATACTGTCTGATCTTTTTCAACTGTCACCGTGTATTGCGTCCCACCCAGCGCAACTTCGGCTACCGCCGCGAGCCCTTTAACACTGCTATCCACTTCTTGCGTGGCACCGAAGCTTTCCATGTGGATCCGGTGGGCTGGAACATCCAGATCCATCAATGCCGCCTTGACCGTTGCATTCATCCCCCCGGGACCACAAACATAATATTGGCAATCCTGGGCGTAAGGTGGCCTATGCCTGAGAAAGTCCGTAATGACTTTCTGGTCAACGATGCCTCTGCGCCAGTAGCGGAAGCCGGACCACATTGCCGGCTTCGACAGCACATGTTGAACGGTTAACCTATCGGCATATTGCGCCACCAATTGGTCCAGTTCATTCCGGAACAGAATTGTATTGGCATTTTGGTTGCCATAGACCAGATGCGCAACCGAATAGGGTTCGTTTCTCATGACAGTGTCGATCATGGCATAGAGAGGAGTGATACCACTCCCCGCACCAAAGAAATAAAATGTGCGGTGCTTGGTTCTGCCAGGAATGAGGCAGAAATTGCCAAAGGGTGGCATGACCTCAATTACAGTGCCCGATTCAACGGAGTCGTTGATGTAGTTGGAAACCAGTCCGCCCGGGACTCGTTTGACTGTGATCTGAAGATCTTTGCTGGTTCCGGGCGCGGCAGAAAGGGAATAGGACCGGCGCACTTCGGCACCATTCAGGTCAAACCGCAATGTCAGGTGCTGTCCTGCCCGATAAGTGAACTGATCCTGGAGAGGTGACGGAATACCAAAGGCAACAGACTTTGCCTGGCCATCAATTTCCATCCGGGTGCTGGTAACCCGAAGGTCTACGAACTGGCTGTCATGATCCTTCATTTGTCGAATTGGACTTCGTTCAATACCAGAAGGCAATATGTTGTCTGCCATAACAGGAATTTGGCTTCTTGGACTTCACCAAAACCATTTGCTTCACATCTGTTCAGCCTTCCCCTTTGCTGGTTACAATCGGTACCGTCAGCCACTATGATGTGGAGGTTATGCCCCAAAGAGGAACTCCCTTTTAGCCGGGGGAATCCCAGGAACAGGAGAATTACCGTGAGTGCGCCTCGCTTCTGTACTGGTTATCCGGACATTCCATATCCGCACTACCCGAAAGCAGGACCCAAGCAGAGCTAATTCCGAGCCTGTCCGCCAAGAAACTCCCGGGAATGGGGCAAACGGAAGGACTTTGTCCAGCATTGCCGAAATTCAATAGCCCTTTTCCAGCCAATCCAGGACTACTTGCTGATGTTGAAGAATCGGACTTTCCCCTTGGGCCGCAGGGCCAATCTCGAAGTACGGACTTAAGAGTGACTTTTGTTGTTGCTCGCAAACGTAGATATCCTCAGCCGTGAGATCTCCGGTAACCAATGGGTCGTCTTTTTCCTGACTCTCTTCAGGAGCATACTTGCCTCCGTAATTGCTACTCCAAAAGGCATAGGATTTGAGGCTCTGCAAAGCGAACTCCCACTTGGGGACATTGGCTACCCGTATCCTGTTCTCAACTCTGGTCAAATCTGGACCCAGAGGAGTGATAATAAAAGTAGACCAAGAGGTTTCACTTTCGGCCAAACCAATGCCCGGGAACAACATAGGCACCCAGGCTCCAGCCTGTGCCGCCGGAATTACCAGTGGCTCTGGAGCATTTTTCTGGATGTCGGCACCGTAATTCATGGAGACAGGTTCCCAGAACACATAATGCGGCCCGTGCCAACTGTACCGAGCTTTGGCATGGTCATACATGTGCAAGGTGTTTGCATGCAGATGCGATAGGTGATACACGTCAATGTAGTTTTCCACCACGATCTTCCAATTGGCCTGAATTTCATAGGAAGTGCGGGCAGCGGTGTATTCGGGCAGTTCATCCACCCTGTGGGGGCCAAGATGGGGTTCAATCCCGCCGAACCACTCCATGATGGAGGCGGGTTCCTGATCAGGATGTACAAACAACATGCCCCGCCAAATATCGATGGAGGCGGGTTTCAGCCCCAGGCAAGTCTTGTCGATTCTCCCGAATTCCTGTTCCTCATCAGGAATAGAGACTAAATTGCCTTCCAGATCGTAGGTCCAGTCGTGATAAGGGCAGGTGAGGGCCTTCTGTGTCTTGCCTACAGCGCGGATCAACTGGGTCCCACGATGGCGACAGATGTTATGAAAGGCCCGCAGGCGTCTGTCTCGTCCCATGACGATAAAGATATTGTTGAGTCCCGCCTGTACGGAAATGTATTGGCCCGGCTCACTGATATCTTCACGGAAGCCGGCATAACACCATGTACGCGAGAAAATGCTTTCCTGCTCGCGTTCGAACCATGCTTGGGATACATAGGCTTCAACTGGAAGATGGTGCATCATGGATAGGAGCATCTTTGCCTCCTTGTCAGGCTCAAATGCAGGGCCATGGGCAGCGGATTGGCTGGCTTCCGCGTATTGCCATACGTCTTCACAGTCCCAATCTTAGGGCCACATCCTCGTAGTCTGGTACTTCGGCGTACAGTCTTTCGAATTCTGTGCGGGCTCTCTTATGCTGATTCAGTTGTTCATAGACCTTGGCTCGCTCATAGCGCAGGGCCCGCAACAATTGGACGGGACGATCCTTCTTTCGTCTCAGGGCCAACGTCAACGTATCCCTGGCCGCGACATGTAGTCCCAGGTCCTCCAGGGCCCGGGCCTTGTAAAGCAGTAGAGCCCCATGGATCTCGGTCTCATTCTGCACATCCTTGGCCAACTGGACTACCTTTCGGCAATGATCCTGATCCGCCGGGCGAGATTCCAGCAGGCACTCGGCCAGAGACAGGCGTACCACCACATCATTGGCGTCAAGTTCGTACAATTTCTCAAGGCAGGCCAGTGCCTCCTGCTGTTTGCCTAACCTCTGATACACCTCCACCAGTCCCAGTAATACACCCCTTTCGTTAGGCTCTATAACAGCCACTACTTCATCTGTAACCGGCAGCATCGTTTGGGCCTGGATGCCATACTTGACAAAGTACTGGCCCAGGTCCTTGGCCTTGAACAGGGCTCCGTTCAAATAGGTCGCAGCTTCCTGCAGTTGCAGGCGGCGCAGGGCCAGAAAACCCGCCAAATACGCTCCATCGGCCAAATGTACGGCATCCGCCAGGACTTCCAGCGCTTTGGCATCATCACCTTGAGCCAGTATCCGGCAACCTTCCACCAGCTTCTGTTCTTCACTGGGCGTGATGAGACGCTGAAAGAAATTCAAGGTCAGTCTACCGGCTCCCTGAGGCGTAAACGCGTTGGGGTCCAGCTGACCACCCCTGGCGCTGTTTCTTCCTTTCGCTGAGAGTGTCCTTGTGTAATAAACACCAGTTCCCGGTATGCCGGCAGTGATCCGTTTGCCACTGGTCCCTACCGTCATCTTAGTCCCGCGGGGACCTACGGAAACTGATCCTCCTGACTTGCTCAGGTTCAGGGAGACACCGGGAGCAATCTTGATGCGGCGAAAAAAACGAATGGACATGAGTCACCTTGCAGGCGTATTGGCGACAGGGCAGGAATTTGTTCTGGACACGGTATTCCCCTTACCCTACTCCATGCCCTATACCTGAGGAAATCCCCATTCACGATTCCCCACGATTCGAAATCAGTCAGTCAGAAGCCGCCAAGTGGGCCATTTGGCTGTTAATGCTGACAACCGCCTCTCTGGCCAGCGCTGCGCCCCGTATGGCACTGGCAGTACTCTTTCCGGAAATCGCCCAGGAGCTGCAACTGAGTCTGGTACAGATTGGCCTGATTTGGGGCATGGAAACCCTGACGGGGATTGTGGCCTCGGTGCTGGGTGGTGGCCTGAGCGATCGCTACGGAGCCCGGGCCTCATTGGTGGTGGGATGTGTGATGGCGGGCATATTCGGTCTGGCCCGTGGTTTCGCTCCCAATTTCGGTTTCCTGCTGGCGACATCCTTTATGGTTGGGCCCTTCGCAGCCGTGATTCCCATCAACCTGCACAAGGCCGGTGCACAGGTGTTTCCCAGACACCAGCTGGCGATTGCCAACGGAGGCGTATCCGTGGGTATGGCCTTTGGGTTTATGGCAGGGGCCTTCGCAGCCGCTACCTACCTGTCTCCCGCGCTGGGGGGCTGGGGCAATGTACTGGCCCTGACGGGAGGCACCAGCATACTGATGGGTTTGATATGGGCTCTGCTCCCGCGTCGAACCGGTGTAGCCCACGTCAATCCCCGCACTATTCATGCAGGGCTGCGGCAAAGCATTCTTCACGTCTGGCAGATTCGTGATGTCCGTCTCATTTGCCTGGCCGTCTTAGGCTATGGTGCCTGTGTGGAGGGAGTCCTCGGGTACCTGCCCCTGTATCTGAGAGACATCGGCTGGCTTGAGAGCCGGGCTGATTTAGCGCTAACCACATTTCATATCGCAAGTTTGGTGGCGACCATCCCCCTGACCTTGTTATCCGACCATCGGAACAACCGACAATGGTTCCTGGTGCTGGCTGCCATCCTGTTGGCCAGTGCCACCGCCAGTGTCCCCCTGTTGGCGGGCGCTCCTGTATTTGTGGCCATGCTGGCGGGAGGCTTGATGCGGGATGCCTTCATGAGTATTTTCATCACCCGGCTCATGGAGAGCGAGGGCGTAGGTCCCCAATATGCCGGAGGGGCACTGGGCCTGGCCATGACGGGACTACGACTTGGGGGTGCCCTGTCTCCCCCTGCCGGAAATGCCTTAGCGGCCCTCGGCCCGGGCACGCCCTTCTTGTTCTGGACCCTGTTTTGTGTCATCCCTATTCTGGTCTTCATTCGTCTGCCGGATCCGTCGTCAGTAAATGAGTCAGCGTAGCGCGTACCTCGGTCGGCCCTTGTGCCAATGAGTTTCCCATAGCGAAGGGCCTGTCCTAAACCTTAAGCGCTGGTTATTGAGCCTCTGCAGGTTCCGGTCGTACGCCCATTTCCCTGCCCGTTCCTGCTTTGGCCAGAAGCTTTCATGTCAAGCACAGACTTCTACGGCGAAGTACGACAATGAGTGGCAAGTTTCGTCCCACTAAGCCCAGTTCTGGCAGCAATCCTGGAATGCTTACGGGACAGTCTCTATTAGGGTTCTTCCCAACGTAATCCAGCGCTGTTCCCAAGGTTGTTTGGGAGGCATGGGGAAATCTGCCATAATAACGAACGTTCCCTGCCTTGACATGCCAATTTCCAAATCCGCATTTTGCAGGTTCAAATAAGGGGACAGTACACGCAGTTCAAAATGGAGGCTTCATGAAAACCCAAAAGCTATCAAGACGTGGTTTCTTGCGCGGCATGGCCGGTGCCAGTGCCGCTGCGGCCCTAGTGGCCTGTGTCCCCGCACCTCCCGCTGACACGGCGGCGGATGCAGGAATGGATAGCGCCGCCGAGGCTGTAGTAGAGGTCCTGATGTTTGACCGCAATGTGGTCCAGGATCTTGAATACCGCAAGGAACTGGCGGAACGGTTCAATGCATCCCAGGATGGCATCAATGTCACCGTGGATGTCATTCCGCAAGGCTATGACCAGACCATTATGGCCCGCATCGCAGGGGGTACGGCCGGTGACGCCTTTCGCCATGCATCCCACTTCGGCATGAGCAAGTTCACCACCAGGGGCTTGCTCCAGGAACTGGACGAATTTGTAGCGCTGGATGATTACGATCTGTCGGTATTCATAGAGGGACCACTTAGTTCCAACCGGGTCAATGGCAAACTTTTTGCCTTGCCCGTCAACGGTCACGCCGGACATGCCGGCCTGTATTTCGCTCCGGAGATTTTCGCGGAGGCAGGGGTAGATCTCCCCACGGAAGACTGGACCTATGATGATTTCCGTGATGCTGCCGCCAAGCTGACCCGCGACACGGACGGTGATGGCAAATCTGACAGTTGGGGCACTTGGTTTGGTGCCTGGTACCAGGCCAACCTGACCCTGATTTCCGCCCACGACGGCTGGCCCCTGAACGAAGATGGCTCCAAAGCCACTTGGGCTGAACCGGGAGCCGTTGCGGGTATGCAATGGATTCAGGATATGTACCACGAAGTTCAGGCCTTGCCCGTAATGGCCGATTCGGCCAGCAAGCAGCAACTCTGGTCTTCGGGTAAGCTGGCGTCCGCTTTGTCAGGGGTATGGGAAGGTGCATATCTGGGAGACATTACCCCCGAAAACCTGACTTTCAGTCTGGTGCCCGGCCCCAAGGGTCCTACGGGCAAGCGGGGTGGATTCGCCGGTTGCAACAACTTCCCCATCTGGAGTTCCAGTGAACATCCCTATGAAACATTCCAGTGGATCAAGTACCTGTCCAGTCAGGAGGTAGGCGTTGAAGGGATTGGGCGCATTGGCGAACCAGGTCTGCGTTACGACGTATTCGAGGATCCCGCTGTGGCCAATGATCCCCTGATCATTCCGCACTTCCAGGTACTCCAGCACGTCAAGCCCTTCCCTGCTCCCCATAACGGACGCGATTCGGAAGTAATCCAGGCGACAGCACCCCTGCTGGAAGGCATCTATCTGAATGAACTGAGTGCGGAGGAAGGCTGTCAGCGTCTGCAGGACGACATTCAGGCTATCCTGGATATGCCACCGGTAGAAGCCGCCTGACTCTGAGCACCAGTGATAATTGGACACATCCGGGCGCTGAACTTCCTGTCTGTTCAGCGCCCTTCTTACTTGTGACAGGAATGACATGACCTTTCCTACCTTGCGCCTGCGTAGTCGCGTGGCGCGTATCGAGGAATTCTGGGGTTACCTGCTGATTTCTCCCTGGCTACTGGGATTTCTGCTGTTCACGGCAGGTCCCATGCTGGTGTCCCTGTACTTCAGCTTTACCGAATACGCCTTTCCTTTGTCGCCGCGCTGGCTTGGACTAGCCAACTACATCAAGGCGTTTGCCAAAGACGAACTCTTTGGTCTTTCCCTGTGGAATACTCTGTATTATGTGGGACTAGCCGTCCCTCTCGGGATTGTCCTGTCACTCATGCTTGCGCTCCTGCTGGACCGTAAGATACCCGGCCGTGCGGTATGGCGCACCATCTACTATCTGCCTTCCATTGTACCCGTGGTGTCGGCCACGTTCCTGTTTCTCTACATTTTCCAGCCTGACTATGGCCTGATCAATGGCTGGCTGTGGAAACTGTTTGAGGTCGAAGGGCCTGGCTGGTTCAATTCACGAGTTTGGGTAAAGCCGACCTTTATCCTGCTAGCCCTGTGGAGTGCCGGGGGCCCTACCATGATTATTCTGCTGGCAGGCCTGCAAAATATTCCCGGTGAAATGTACGACGCGGCGGAGGTGGATGGAGCAGGTCGGTGGCGACGCTTTCTCCATATTACCTTGCCGCTGTTGAGCCCTACGCTCTTCTTTGTATTGATCACGGGCCTGATTGCAGCGTTCAAGATTTTCGGGGCCGTATATGTGTCGACCCAGGGTGGTCCCTTCTATGGCAGTTATTTCTATGTCCTGCATCTCTTCACACAGGCCTTCACCCACTGGCAGTTGGGTTACGCCTCTGCTCTGGCCTGGGTGCTATTTATCATCGTGTTGGTATTCACTCTAATCCAGTTCCGGTTTAGTGGCAGTTGGGTACATTACGAAGGCGAAGTGGAAAACCGACCCTCATGACTACACATGATCCCGCAGTAGCGGGAGACAGGCACCGCCAGTTCAAGGCCTGGGATATCTTTACCAACGCCCTGACGGTATTGCTGGCGTTTGTCTTCGGTTTTCCGCTTTTCTGGGCTTTCTCCAGTGCCCTGAAACTGCCGATTGAACTCAACGTGATTCCGCCCTTGTGGTTTCCCCCAACTCCGCGGTGGCAGAACTTCCTGGAAGTCAATGACGTGTTGCCCTTTTTCCGCTTTATGGGCAATACCGCGGTTGTCACGGTGGCCACCACGGGCGGCGGAGTCATCACCGCCTCGCTGGTGGCTTACGGATTCTCCCATTTCCGGTTTCGGGGACGCCATACCATCTTCATCCTCATGCTCTCCACCATGATGTTGCCGATGGAAGTCACTTTGATCCCTACTTATTTGATCTTCAACGAATTACGGTTGGTTGACACTTTCTGGCCCTTGTTCCTGCCGGCCTGGTTTGGCGGCGGGCCCTTCGCGATCTTCCTGTTCCGACAGTTTTTTCTGAGCATCCCCCGGGATTTGAGTGATGCCGCCAAGATTGATGGCTGTCATGTGCTCCGGTTCTACCGCAGCATTCTGGTCCCCCTGTCAATTCCCGTCATGATCACCCTGTCCATCCTGTTCTTCCAGCAATCCTGGAATGAATTGATGCGCCCCCTGATTTATCTCACCAGTATGACCAACTACACCGTGTCCGTGGGCTTGATGTTCCTGCGCACACAGATTTTGGCCAATGTGGCCCAGCGGGGAGAGCCTACAGAACACCTGCTAATGGCAGGTTCTGTTATTTCCATGATGCCGTCTCTAATTCTGTTTTTTATCTTGCAACGCTATTTCATACGTGGCGTGATTATGTCGGGCATCAAGGGCTGAGACCCAGTCCCATCCATTCACAATCGACTCCCTCCCCAATCCTGAGACATACATCAGCCAGTAACGGGATGAAACCGCATACTGATTGCCACTTTGGTGGTGCCAGGTCCGTGTCGTCAGCGAAGTACGCAACCTTGTTCAGGAACTGTCCGCTGGACCTGGAAAACTCACTGACGCCGCGTGTGTGGAGGATGCACCAACCCGAAAAACAGTGATTTGGAGGTTGAGGCTTCCGGTCATGGCGGCACCTCAGGTGCGAAGTCTCCTGATGTTACAATTGGGCGAAATGTAGTGAGTCACGGGCTGATTGGGCTGTATTGGATCGCGCCTTCTGGTTTTGGTCAGTAAATTCGGCCTGCGATCAGCCGTAACCCGGACATGATGGCACCGGAAGCGATACATGATCCATTGATCCCCCTGCGTACAGTTTCATTGCCCTCGTAGGTGGCTGCCACCCATGCCGTCAGCACACGATCTGTCCACAACCACTGCCTCCTTCCCGATGATTCGGGACCGGGGCTGGCTTTACGTAGACAAGACCGCACAGATCCATGCCCTGCTGCAATCCGCCCGTACCCATGTGTTTCTTGCCCGTCCCCGCAGGTTTGGCAAGAGCCTCCTGATCTCTACGCTGGAAGCTCTGTTCCAGGGCCAAGAGGCATTGTTCCGCGGTACGGTCATTCATCCTTTGTGGGACTGGAATGTCACCTTTCCTGTGATCCGTCTGGACATGTCACTCCGTGACATACCGAAGCCGGATACCCTGCGAAACTGGTTGTCCAACCGCATGACGGACTATCTTTTCCCGGCTTATGGCATTGACCTACCCCGCGGGGAACGGAGTGCCGCGGAGCTCTTCGAATTCCTGCTCCGCTGCGTGGCCCATGACTTTGGTCCACCCGTAGTGCTCATTGACGAATACGACACACCCATTACCTCCTGTTTGGAGGACCGGGACACAGTACGCGATATTCTGACGATCCTGCGCCAGTTCTATGGCGTTCTCAAGTCCTGTGACGATGTCCTTCATTTTGCCTTCATGACCGGTATAGGACGCTTTACACGCACGGGATTATTTTCGGGAGCCAACAACTTCGACGATATTTCCTTCAAGTTGTCTGCCTGTACTTTATGCGGCATTACAGACAGCGAGTTACAGATACCCCCGCTGCAATCCTATTTGCGATTGGCCGCACAGGCAGCCCACCTACAGCCCGATGTCCTGCATGCCAGTTTGGCCGACTGGTACAACGGGTACCGCTTCGCTACCCAAGGTCAACGCGTCTACAATCCATTCTCGCTGTTCCACTGTCTGCGTGACCTCGCGGCCAAAGATCTGGCCAATCTGGACCCAACACAAAGTCTGCCTGATTACTGGATGCAATCCGGTCCTCCCCGTTTTCTCTTTGACCTCATTGCCCACCATCCCAGCAACCTGGACTCGGCCCTGCGTGTATCGGCCTCTACCGCAACCCATAATTTGCTGGATGCCGAAACCCTGTCCGAACCCAACCCAGAAGATCTGGCGACTTTTCTGCTCCAGACGGGCTACCAGACCCTCTCGGCTCCAGAGAAGGAATTGACGTTCCCCAACAATGAAGTAGCCCATGCTTTCCATGAAGGACTGCTACTGCATTTGGGACGCCGTATTCGACAGACAGACAACCCCCTACGGCCTTGGTGAAACACTACTACAGGGAGACGCACAGGGGTTCGCACGCTACTTTAATCAGTTTCTGGATCGTATTCCTTATACGAGTCGCCAGCGGCCGTTTCTCCGTGTGGATGTCCATGCCCAACCGGACGCACTCCATGCCAAGCTGGAAGCCTATTATCACCTTGTGCTGCATGTGGCCCTTGAGGTCGCAGGCCTGGCCCCGCTTTCTGAAGTAAGTACCCATACCGGCAAACTGGATCTCGCCGTGCAACACGACAGGCAAGCCATTATTGTGGAGTGCAAGGTGAACCAGAGTGCCCAGGCCGCCTTGGCCCAAATCAGGCACAAGGGTTACTTCATGCTCTTTGCGGACGGGTCCACTTATGTGCGCGGATTGGGACTTAACATAGACACCCGCCGCTATCTTTGCGATCAAGCCCAAGTGCATGATTATGGCGTTCTGGATGGCAGTGATTCCTTGGTCTAAGGTTTCTGCCTTGAACCGGGTGGTCAAGAAAAAGACAAGGAGCTTCTACAGCAAAAACGTTCCCGAGAAGTTCCCTGGTTATTGTATGATGATGAGAGAAACTTTATCAGTTATAGAATCCTGTGAATCAGGATTTAGCCAGCAGAATCTAGGCCAAGAGACACCACGCTACTACAAGATACTACACGCTCAAGGCGACGAATTCTTGTCTGGACCGGATTACGTGCGGCGTTGGGGATATACAGATTAGATCCAGATGGCATGGCTCCGTATGAGTTCAAGTACGGGGTCAGTCCATAAGGCTTGTATCCATCTCTTGGTTGCGCGTGTAGCGACCCAGGTTTGACTTGTACGAAGTTGAACCAAGGCATTGTACCAACATTGCTTGCCGTTAGGAGGCTAGATGCTGAAGTCTTTGCACTTGGAAAATTTCAAGGCTTTTGGCGACAGAACTGTGATTCCGCTTGCTCCCATCACCCTGATCTTCGGCGAAAATAGTGCGGGCAAGAGTTCGATTCTGCAAGCTCTGAATCTTCTTAAGCAGACTCGGGAAAGCAAAGATGAAAACGTCCTCTTGCTCCCCCGTTCGGAACGCGGTTTTGTGGACCTTGGCAGTTTCCAGGAATTGCTCTTTGATCATGACCTTGAACGGACATTGAAACTTCGTCTCGAGTTTACGATGACAGAAGGGATTAGTGGCATTGAGCTTCACTTTGGGCGCCATCACCTTGCAGAGGAAATCAAACTTGAGCAATTGGTGATTTTCGATTCGACTTTAGGGAAAGCACATGACCCTGTGCTCCGATTCGAAACAGTCCAAGAAAACGAAAGAGAACGTTTCGAAGCGTATATACAGGACGAAGAGCAGTCTCTGAGATATGAGTCCTTTGCCCAAGTCAAGTTGCAATGCACCTATGTGACTGAAGACCCTAGGTTCTGGGTACATTTCTTTGAAAGAGCCAAACGCATCCAGGAGGGAGGATACAGCCGGGAAAAAGGAGCTTTGACTGCACTGACTGACCAGCTGGGAGATCTGCCGCAAGAAGTGAGAAGTCAGGCAGAGGAGGCATTCAATTTCTACGAATCGGATTTTGATCTGGAAACGTTCGTGGAGTGGTCCCGTCGGCAGGTCCAACATAGGCCAATTGGCTTGAATGGTTTCCTGCCGGAAAGGATTGGCATCCAAGGAATTAGAAGCCACAGTATCTTGTCGTTCCTGTACATCCTACTATTTGACGATGTAGCAGAGGAGGTAGCTGTCAGGACCAGTCGCCGCCTAGATCAAGTGCTGGAGAGTTTGTTTCCCATGGGCCCCAACCGCAGACCTCCTGCTAGGTGGTATATCTATACCGGTACAAGTCCTCGCGACGTTGGCTATGAAGGTGAACTGCTACCTGACTTGCTACTTCGTAACGAGGGACTGATTACCGAAGTAAATGCTTGGCTCAAGCGTCTGGAGATTGACTACAGATTGGACGTTGAGCCACTCGCATCACAATTGAATGATCTTTTTGAAGTGAGGTTACATGATTTGCGTCGTACCAACAAGGACGTGATCGTAACTCTCATGGATGTAGGATTTGGGATCAGCCAGATCTTGCCCTTTATCGTCCAAAGTCTGGCAGATCATAATCGGATCATTTCGATCGAGCAGCCGGAAGTCCACATACATCCGAGATTGCAGGCCGATATCGGTGATCTGCTGGCGAATGCCATCACACCTCCACACAATAACCAGTTCCTCATTGAAACACACAGCGAACACTTGGTGCTCAGGATGCAAAGGCTGGTACGGGAGAAGAAGCTTTGCAAGGATGACATTTCCATTCTCTATGTGACTAGAGAGGAAGAGGGTTCTCGTGTGCAGAGGCTGCGCCTGGATGAAGACGGGGATTTCATTGACAATTGGCCCAAAGGCTTTTTCCCCGAACGTTTGCGTGAGTTGCGGTAATCAGGAGAATTCAACCATGATAGTGAGAGTTCTCGTCGATCCATCTACCTTTGACACCAAGCACTTCCAAGACCGCTATTACCGGTCTTGGGCAAAACAGTTTCTTATGGAAATGGTTGATGAAAACGGATTGTTGATTGCAGATGAAGGGAGAGTGCTTACCCGCGAGCTTGAAGACAAAATCCGCACTCTAGATGAGAAATATCGTCAAAAAATGCATATCTTACTGGAGGAAATTCACAAACTTGGACACATTGTCTTCTTGAAAGTGGCCGATAATTCTACCGATCCTGGCTTAGAGAATTCTGGGATCAACGTTGTGGAGCTTTTCCCCGAGCTGTTCAGACAAGGCGATCCTGATGCAGTTATTGTCAGCCCAGACAATATCCATCGGTTTATGGACAAATTAAAACTCTTTAGCCGCTCCATAGTATTTTCGTTATATGAATATCAGGATAGTGTTTTTCAGACGAAACGCCGCCATTTCCTTCACAGCTATCAGGACTTGGGACAGTTGAAACCTGAAGACAGCAATGATATTTTTGTACGCGCTACTTATTTTTCCAAGCGTCTCCGGATTTACGACAAGCAAATCGGAAATGTCAGTGGTGGACCGAAACAACAACAGAAGAGCCTTCAGAGATTCTATAAACCATTGGTGCTAGTTGAAGACAAAGTTGAAAAAGGTCACGAGGTTCCCTCATCCTGTGAGTTGACACACTCGCGAAGGAGGGAACTCATGACCACGGTAGATTTTATCACC
>DAOUJU010000025.1:0-206353 GCA_034422235.1 Anaerolineales bacterium
GCCACGGCGACCAAGTCGTGGGCGCCGCCGATCACGGCACAGAGGGCGATCAGTAGAATCGCGTCCCAGGAAAACTGCCATCCCCGCGCGCTGCGGGGATCGGTCAGGTCAGCCAAGGCATCGAGCAGAGGCCGGGGAGAGGATGAGGCCGTCATGAGGTTACTCCGGTGAGACGGGGGGTCCCCCTGATCTTGAGGTCACTCTGGCTTTCTTGCAATCGCCCTGGCATGATGCCGAGGCGTCAAGACTAGATGCCGTGCGGAGTATAATGAGCGGGGTTTTGGATGATTTCGGCCAACGTACCTGCCAGGGAAGAAATGGAGAAAAATGCCAGGACGGGTTATGACGATAGAGCCCGGCGGGTTGCCTTGGCTGTACAGGAAGCTACCGGGATAGAGGATATTCTTCTCTTTGGCTCTCGGGCTCGAGGCGACTACAGCGTGGATTCTGACATAGACCTGCTGGTAGTTCATCCGCGCGATACGGCAGTTGCGGCTACCTGTCATCAGACGGCCTAGCAGGCCGCCAGGCGCATCTATGAGGAAATGATCAGTCCAGATGTGGTTCTGATTTCACCTGCCCTTTTTGCCACGATGCAATTTGGTCGCAATCATATTGCCGCCAAGGCCGTTAAGGATGGTGTCACCCCCATGGGCTATCCGTATCGCCCCCCTCCAGGAGAACATCCTGAACAAGATCCCTTCCGGCTGGAGGCTATGGAAAGGGCGTTGCATGCGCGCCTGCAATTCACTACGCTGAGTGCCTTAAGACGGGAAGAGATCATGGATCTCTTCCATTCCCAGGAGGAATTCAATGTAGCTTTTGGTAACGCGGCTCAAGGTGCACTGGAGCATACGCTAAGGGCCCTGATGGCATCGTGGGGCAAGGAATATGCCCGTATACACGATTTGATAAGGCTTGAGGCAGATGCCCGCGAGGCAATACCGGAATTTCAGGGATTGCAGTCCCCCGTAGACATGCTGTCCCGCTTTGCGGGCGGCGAAATTTATGGCACACCTGATCTGGAACACGATATCGAAGAACTTTTTGCCCTCGTGCAAGCGGATCTGGCGGCCATTTTCGATAGGGTCCGTTTACGAAGCCAGTTTAATCCCTGGACGGTGCGCAAATCCGATTTCGATTTTTGAGGGTCCGCCCTCCGCAGGCGATGGCTGGCCGATCCTGGCCATAGCCCTGAGGCAAGTCTGTCTCGGACGGATATCTCTTCAGGTCCAGGCCGTGTGCCGACGCACTTCCCGGTTGAGTGTAACCCGTTTGCCAGGGCCTTACCAGCCGTTCGCGGCAGGCTGGTCCCAAAGTAGCGGGGTTGCGGGAAAGGCAAAGTCTTGTCGAATTCTCAGCAGTCCAGGACCTGCCAGGTTTTGACAACGTACCGAAAGTGTCTCTACTCAGCCTCGCGAAGTCGTGTTCTGCCAACAGGATTCATGGGGCCATTGAAACATTCCCTAGGCACAACACATCGCCAACGTAAAAATTCCTCTAGGGTTGGCGGGGTCAGCACGCAATATTGACAATAACCACACCGGCACACGAAGGTTCAGCCTGTCCCTGGTAGCTACCAGAGCTATGGCAGGGCCATACGACAAGGTTAATCATTTCCTGGTTGTATATCGGATATACGCTTGATCTTTCTCTGCTTAGTCAGAGATATTAGTCTGTCCCAATGACAAATAGTTCTTCCGTATCCATCAGGGTCGTGAGGATTTGATGCCCGCTTTCAGTGACTAAAACCAGGTCTTCAAGGTGATAGAGGAAGCCCTGTGAATCCTTGACAGCGGGTTCGATGCTCAAAATCATGCCTGGTTCCAGCACAGCCTCTTCTATGCCGTGCAGAAGCGGAAATTCGTGCATGCCGATGCCCAGGCTATGCCCTATGGCCTGACTGGTAATGGTCAAGTTCCTCTCTTCCAGAGCTCGCTGTCCAGTGGTATAGATGTCGCAGGCACGGACACCCGGCTTGATGGCCGCGATAGTTTCTCTTTCGGCTTCCCACAGTCGCCTGTACACGGACCGTTGTTCCTTGCTGGCCGTACCAATCGCCGCGGTACGGGCGACGTCTGACTGGTACCCGTCAAACAGTCCGCCGACATCAACCCGAAGGATCTCCCCTGGCGTCAAGGGTTTGGCCGATGGAGGCGGATGATTGATGGCCGTGTTGGCTCCTGTCGCCAGGGTAATCCAAAAGGAAGTAGCGCCTGCCCGTAGAACCCGTGTAACCAGATCGTCTGACAGTTCCTTTTCAGAAACGCCGGGCTGGACTGACTGAAACGCGGCCAGAATGGCCTCTTCCGTGACTCGGGCAGACTGGATAAGTAGGGCCTGTTCTTCCAGGGTCTTGATGGCCCGGGCCCGATCCAGGACTGGGTCTGCGTCGGCCAGAATGGCATCGGGCAGCAGGGATTCCAGTTCATCGACATAGCCAGAAGCCAAAAAACGTTTCTCGAGCCCGATGCGAGAACTGCCGAGTCCCCGTTTCTGCAAGTACTGCGCCAATACGGACAAGGGAGACTCATGATGTTCAAGATAGATCTGAATGTCCGAAATCCAGGATTCGTCCCGGAGTTGCTTCTCCTCACAATAACAGGCGACGATACCGGGCGCTTGGTTCTGTACGAGTAGGGCAAAACAGAGTCTGGCCGGAATAATACTCTGAGACAGAAGCCAGGAACCGGTAACATAGCAAAAATTTTCCAGAGATGCGGCTATCAATACATCAAGACCCGCGGCGGCCATGCCTTCTTGTAGCCCTGTCATATTGATTCGAGGTGGATGTTCCGTGACCATGATCTATTCCTTGGCGTAGGGCCGGAATTGGATTGAAATTGGCGAGCACAGGTTTGAGTACCTACAAGACCCATTGACTTTGTAGACTAACGGTTGACACTGTGCACATATCACATAGGCAGACTCCAGGGGTTAGCAACTGTACAGGGGGCTACCAGTGCCCCCAGAACAGAGAGGTGATACTTCCATGTCCGGTAGTTGGATGCGGCGCACATCCTGCGGCAAGGCAACGTACCCATGTCTTCTTGGCTACAGTCGCCCAGTCTGCCACAATAGGACTCGCGTTTCCTATGCAGAAAAAAGGCTACCCTATTCTCTCATGACGATTCCTTGGCGACAACTGGGATCTCTGGACCTGCAGGTACCGGTTCTGAGTTTCGGTGGTGCCCCTGTTGGTCGTCTGGCTAACGTACAACAGGCGGCTCCTGTTATTCAACATGCCTACGAACAGGGCATTCGCTTTCTTGATACTGCTCCTCTTTACGGAGCTGGTCGCTCTGAGACCTATATTGGCCATGTGCTAAAAGACAAGCCCCGGAACAGTTTCGCCTTGGCCACCAAAGTGGGGCGTCTGATCACGCAATTCGGGGTAGACGTTCAATTTGATTTCTCGGAGGCGGGCATTCAACGCAGTGTGGAAGCGAGCCTGGCACGCTTGCAACTGGAGGCAGTAGATATTCTGCACATCCATGATCCGGATAACCATGTGGAAATTGCTGCCACTGAAGCTTATGCGGCCCTGGATCGTTTGCGATCCCAAGGGGTAATCAAGGGTATAGGGATCGGCATGAATCGGTGGGAATTGGGGCAAGAGCTGATGAAGCACGGGAGATATGACTGTTTTCTCCTGGCAGGTCGTTATTCCCTGTTACACCAGGATGGGCTGGAATTCATCAACCGGTGCCAAGGGGAGGGAATTGGGATCATTCTGGGGGGTGTTTACAATAGCGGCATTTTGGCTATGGGTAACGTGCCCCAAGCCACCTATGCCTATCGACTAGCCCCGACCGATATCAGAACCCGAGTCTCGGCCATTGAGGATGTTTGCCAGGAATTCTCGGTGCCGCTGCAGGCGGCCTCCTTACAGTTCGCCCTGATGCATCCGGGTGTCTCCTGCGCTGTGATTGGAGCCGAAGAAACGGCCCAGATCGATGCCAATCTGTCCAATCTCGACGTAACGATTCCGACCGAATTCTGGGAGCGGATGATCACACTGGGCCATTTGGACGAACGTGTGCCCATTGACGGGTAGATACTGGACAGCTGGAAGACTGTATCGGGTATGCGCGTAGTAATGGTCAGCAAGGCGCTGGTAGTGGGCAACTATCAGCACCTTGCTGTGGAAATCGGGCGGCGGGGGGTGGAACTCACGGTGCTATGTCCTCCCAGCTGGCAGGACTCGCGGGGACAGCACCCTCTTGAACGCTTACCCTCTACTGAATTTCGGTTACAGGCAATGCCCATCCGTTGGAATGGACATTATCACCTCCACCATTATCCGGGGCTTGGGCAGCAATTGCGCGCCCTGAAGCCAGATCTTGTTCATTTGGATGAGGAACCCTACAACCTGGCTACATTTCAGGGCCTGCGGTGGGCCCATCGGCAGGGCATCCCGGCAATGTGGGTGACTTGGCAAAATCTGGATCGACGGTATCCTCCCCCCTTCCGTTGGTTTGAGCGATATGCCTATCGGACCGCAAATCATGCCTTGGCCTGTACACAGGAAGCAGAGCAAGTGGTTCGCGCCAAAGGGTACAAGGGCGCCTTAACGGTCACCCCTCTCATGGGCGTGGATTCCCGTCTGTTCTTTCCTGGCCCAAAGCCCATAGCCAAGACTCCATTTTCCATTGGCTATGCAGGGGGACTGCTGCCTGAGAAGGGGGTAGACATCCTATTGCAGGCATGTACTGAGTTAGACGGAGACTGGCGCTTGCATATTGCCGGCGGAGGTCAGGAAGAGAGCCACTTGCGCCAATTGGCAGAGAAACTGGACATAACCAGTTCGATCCAGTGGTGGGGACGTCAGTCCAGTCGTGACATGCCCGGCTTTTACCGGCAGTTGCATGTGCTGGTTTTGCCCAGTCGGACCCGGCCCAACTGGAAGGAACAGTTTGGCCGCGTCCTGATTGAGGCCATGGCTTGCGGTGTGCCAGCGGTGGTGAGTGATAGTGGGGCCTGTCAACAGGTAGTGGGCTCCGCCGGTCTGGTGTATCCTGAGGCCGATCCACGGGCGCTAGCGCACCACTTGCAAAGCCTAAATGATTCGAATCCTCTGCGGCAGGAGTTGGGTCAGGTAGCTCTGCAAAGAGTCCGGGACAGCTTTGAAATGGGAACGGTGGCCGCCAGGATCGTTGATGTGTACCACCAGATGCACATGGCATAACGTGATCTCTCCTCGATGTGCATAGTCCTCAACGCTGCCTTGATGGATGGAACTCCCACATTTCGCGCTGCGGGGGTCAGTCAGTATATTCGTCGTACCTTGCGTGGGTTGGGGCAAGTCACTGAGTCCCCGTGGGAATTCCATGCCTATGTGAATCAGTCGGTCACCCCAATTCCGGGTATCTTTATTCATCCCACGAAAAGGAAGCTGCGTTCCAACTGGCACCGGGTAGGTTGGGAACAGACTGTATTGCCTCTGCAACTGCGAAAGGACAGTCCAGTCCTGTTCCACGGTCTGGTGAATGTACTGCCCCTGCACTGCCCCTGTCCCAGTGTAGTGACGGTCATGGATCTGTCCTTTGTCAAGACACCGGATGCCGTGCCGTGGGTAAGACGGACCTACCTGAAGATTCTGTGTGCTCGCAGCGTAGACCAGGCCGATCGTGTAATCGCCATAAGTCAGGCCACCGCAGACGACCTGATAAGGCACTACCACGTAGCGGCATCCAAGATTGATGTGATCCATGTGCCGGTAGACCCTTCCTTTTCTCCACGAGCAAGAAAGGACGACTCAGCCATACGCAGCCAGCTACAGTTGCCCCTTCGTTTTCTGCTCCATGTTGGGACCCTTGAACCCCGCAAGAATCTGGGTTGGCTCCTCCAGGCTTTCGCGGTCTGGCAAGAAAAAGCTAAAGACAGCGAGGTACATCTGGTCCTGGCCGGTTCCGCTGGCTGGCAAGATGAACACCGCCGTCTGCAAGGCATGGCACAGGAACTTGGTTTGTCGGATCGAGTCCATTTCCTTGGATATGTACCCGCAGACTCTTTGGGGAGTTTATATAGGGCTGCCCTCGCCTGTCTTTTCCCCAGCCGCCACGAAGGATTTGGTATGCCCCTGCTTGAAGCCATGGCCTGTGGTACCCCTGTCCTGTGCAGCGATATTCCCAGTTATCGGGAGATTGCCCAGGACTGCGCGCTATACTTTCAGACCGACAATGCAAGGACATTCGAGTCGCAAATGAATGCTCTGCTGTCAGAGGCTGATGTATCCCGACAACTGATCGACTGCGGCCTTGCGTATGTTACTCGCTACACCGAAGGCGCCGCTGGTAAAGCACTGGTTGAAACATACAAAAAGGTCCTATAGTTTGGTGCTATACTAGCGGGCATTCAGCACTGTGTGCGGCGACTTCCATCTCATTCCCCGCTTGTGCCCTCAACTGCTTCCATCCCCATCAATTCACCCAAAATAGCGCCCCGCTGGTTTGCCACAACTGTGCAAGGGGTAGACATACGCGTCTGGCGGGTCCTATGGTGGATCGCCGAATCTGCGCTTACTATCCTGGCTTTCCTGCTAGCTTACATCGTGCGTTATCAGCTGGAATGGTTCAAGGATGTAGAACCCATTCACATCCAATCCTTCGCCGTTTATCTGCCGTCGGCTATTGGCCTGCTAGGTATCCAATTTGTGGTGTTTCAGATGGCAGGCGTGTACCGCATGGGCCGAAGCAATGGCTGGTTGCATGAAGTATTTGTGGTGGCCAGCGCCTCTACCCTGACCATACTGGTACTTATCATTGCCCACCTCTTTTTCAACCCTCAGTTGTATAGCCGTCTGGTGTTCCTTTATACGGCCCTCGGCATGACGATATTGTTAGGGACCTTCCGCCTGGTACTGCACAGTATTCGGCGCTATCTGCACAGTCAGGGAGTGGGTGTAGAACGCGTAATCCTGGCCGGGACAGGGGAACTGGGTCTGATGGTCATGCGCAATATTGTGGCCATGCCGGAACTAGGATGGGAACTGCTGGGCTTTCTTAAGGAAGACCGAAATCTGGAACAGGGAGATATCGGCCGTTTCAAAATGCTGGGTCCGGTATCGCGGCTGGCGTCTGTGGTAGAGGATCTGAAGCCGGACAAGGTTATTATCTGTCTGTCCTGGCAGAACTATGCCCTGGTAGAAAGAGCTCTCAAGACCTGCCAGCAGGCGGGTGTGCCGACTCAGGTTGTGCCGAATCTGTTTCAGGTCACACGCAACCAGATTATGTTGGAGACACTTAATGGCGTGCCTCTGCTGAGCGAACAGCCCATCTCTATTGCAGGCTGGAATTACTGGCTCAAGCGCATGGAAGATCTGGTCTTGTTTGCCGTCCTGCTGGTGCCTGCCCTACTGGTGGGCATTCTGATTGCCTTGGCGATATGGCTTGAGTCCGGGACGCCGGTTATCTATTCCCAGATGCGTATCGGGCGCAATCGGCGCCCCTTCCGGGTGTTTAAGTTTCGGACCATGACCAATGACGCGGAAGCCAGGCAGGAAGAAGTGGCAGACCTAAACATGGCAACGGGCGCATTCTTCAAGATCAAAAACGATCCACGGTGTACCCGGGTGGGTCGGATACTGCGCAGTTTCAGCTTGGATGAAATCCCGCAAATCGTCAATGTAGTCAAGGGGGAGATGAGCTTCATTGGTCCCCGTCCCGGACTGCCTGGAGAGGTGGAACAGTATGCGGCTTGGCATCAGAAGAGACTGGCAGTTATGCCTGGCATTTCCGGCTTATGGCAGGTATCTGGCCGGAGCGACCTGACCTTTGATGAGATGGTCCTTCTGGACATTTACTACGCTGAGAACTGGAACCTCGGTCTGGATGCCCGTATTGTGTTGCGGACCATTCCGGCCATGTTGTTCCGTCACGGAGCCTACTGAGCCCAAAGCAAGCAGCCGAATTCTTTGACTTCCTGTACCGGCGACTCGCTGGCACGGTTTCTTCATGCGTATTCTCATTCTGATGTCAGACACGGGGGGTGGACACCGCAGCAGTGCCCTGGCCCTCCAGCAGGAGTTTGCCCACTGGCTACCGGGTAAACACCAGGTAACGTTTATTGACTTCTATCGGAACATGGCACCGTGGCCCTTTAATGCCTTCCCGGACATCTATCCGGTACTGATCAATCGCTGGCCCTTCATCTGGAAGGCTATATTTGACAACTATGGCTCGCGGGTCAGTGAGGAGTTCATGGCTCGTCTGCTCAAGGACTACTGTCAACCCTATTTCGACCTGCTCGTCAGTCTGTATCGCCCAGATCTCATTGTAACGGTCAATCCTCTGGTGTGTCCTGTGCTGTTTCGGGTTGCGGAGGCCCTGAAGCTGGACATCCCGGTAGTGGCGCTGGTATCTGATCTGATCGTCCCTCACTGTTCCTGGTTTCATCGGAAGCAGATCCGCTGCTTTGTACCGACACCTCAAGCGGCATTGGCCGCACAGCGATCCGGTGTAGAGACCAGGAACATCCGAGTCTATGGCCTGCCCGTACGGAGGGAGTTCTTGCAGGTAGGTGCAGAGGACAAGAAAGATTTGCGGAAACTCCTGGGCTTTGCGGGAGAAGTGCCCCTAATCCTGTTAATGGGAGGCGGAGAAGGCACCGGAACTCTGACGTCATTGGTAACCCGCACGGCGGAGGCTGTGCAACAGAAAAGTCTGCCTCCGGTACAGTTGGCGGTTGTATGTGGTCGTAATCAGGCCCTGCAGAAACGGCTGGGTGCCATGTCCTTGTCAGGCGTGCGGGTGTTGGGATACATCGAGAATATGCATGACTGGATGGCAGCCAGCGACTGTGTGATCACGAAGGCGGGGCCCAATACAATAATGGAAGCCGCAACTCTTGGCGTACCCATCATCCTGAGTGGTTATGTGCCAGGGCAGGAGGAACATAATCCTGCCTTTGTCCTCCGTCACGGCATGGGAATTTTCGAAAAGGACCCAGACAAGCAACTAAATGTCCTACAAGAATGGATACAAGAAGATAGTCTGCGTCAGGAGCTAATTTCAAATGCTCTCGCGGCGGCCCAGCCTCAAGCTGGCCAGAATATCGTGTTGGATCTGGATCGCTCCTTTAGCTGAGGTAGTCTAATAGCAAGAAAGCACAGGACTGGCAGTAGTCCGACGTATATGACCTAAGGACTTTATCACGCTCAAGCAGCTCAGACGCTCAGAGATGCTTGTTTAGAAGCACACTCGGGTCCCTGTTTTCTTTCCTCAGTCAAGTAGATGACAACAGTTTGTCCGTCTTGCCAAGGATTATTACGTCGTTCCCACATCCTCAAAACCGCTCGTATCTCGGGTTACGATTGATGCTCCTTCTAAACCAGCGATCTTAGCAATCTGACAGTCAGTCAGGTTTATTGGATTGCCTGTAGCACGGCAGTCTGATGCAATATTCGTTCTGTCAATAGTTTAGCAACGACAGCATCGGTCAAAATCTATTTTGCTACCCTTTCTTTTCAAAATCAGAAATTGCATCTAACTTAGGTTCTCGCACGGGATACAATCCTTGTCCCGATCGTGGCTGAGACAGAAACTGCCTTCATGCCAAGCATCGAACTCGGCTCTGGATGCGAATGAAGTACAAGCGCGGCACGCGTTGCTATTTCTCCTTGGAGGAGGATCATACGGGGCTACTGTACATTGATATCCGGATTGGGAGAATTCTGGTAGAGGTGTTGGTGGAACCAATGTAGGTGTTGCCGGCTTAGGTGGAATAGGCGTAAAGGTTGCGGTGGGTAGTACGAGTGTTGGGGTAGCAGGAACTGGCGCTGGAGTTGTGATGGCATCCGTAGCAGGTTGAATACTGATATCGTTTCCAGAACAGGTGTTTATCATTTCTTGCAATGCGGTTTTCTCAGCGATTGTAATTGAAAGCTGGTACTTGAATTTCACTGCGACCCAGTCACCAGCGTACTGGCACCACGACATTGGCAAAGGAGGTTTCCATGCTTCAGGGCCACGCGCCCCCTTCTGCCGATTCAGAGAATTCTTAGTTGCCTGCAATGCTCCAGGCAGCTCAAGATCGTTGGCATATGCAGATTTCTGTGCTTTGGTCCAGTTGGCTCCGCCAGATACATGGGCATTGTACAGAGGAACGTGATGATCAATATCCAGATCTGAAGCTCTGGCAAAGGTCTCACCGCTCCAGGGCCCAACCCACCTACCACTGTCAACGACGCAATTCCTTTGGTCCCTAAACTGTACTGAGATTGCTGATTCTTCAATAAGCACCTCAGCCCGGGTATTCTGACAGTCATTGTCAACATCGCTCCAATGAGTCCAATCGTCTCGATCGTATGTTGTCAATGCAGAATGTGTGGCAACTCGCAGACTCTCCAGTCTACCTCGGACTTGGTCCACTGCGGCCTGACTTTCTTGTAAAGCCTCCTCAGGTTCAGGTGCTACATATTGCACTATGGAGAGAGATTGCAATTGAGTCTGCGAGACATTCGTTAGAGCAACATAAATCCAGGCGAATCCTTGCGATGTTTCAATCTGTACCCAGTCACCTGCTGCATTGCGAGCAATCACTTTGAGCTCAAAGCCTCGCCGCACCTGCCCGATAACCGTGAATTCTGTACCTGGTCCTGAACGCAGATTTACAGTTGTACCGGTAACCTCAGCAAGAGGAGGAATTGGAGTATCTGTGGCAGTGGAAGTCGGAGTAAGAGTAGCAGTAGATGTATGTCTAGGGGATGCAGTTTGGGTAGGAGTGGCAGGTCTGGGAGTGCGAGTAGCAGTGGGTGTAACAATACGCACGCCGACAGCCGACCTCAATGTCCGGGCAGCTGTTGGCGTGAAGGTAGGCTCAAGAACATTCTCAGGGGTTGGTGTGGCAATTGAAACGATCAGCGAAGGAGAGAATGTAGAATCATATTTCGTGATTTCACTTTGCAGGTGCGTAATATCCTCTTGTAGAGCTTGAACTGTGGCCAAGGCAACTTGGTAGCGGTTCCTAATACGGTCCACATAATCTTCCAGACTATATAAATCACCATCCCTAACCCAACCTGTGCGTCCGGTTTCGGTCCGAACACGCACCCACCTAATGAACCGCCCATGCGTCTCCAGTGGACAGACACGAGTTCCTGGGGAAAGAGGTTCTCCATCTGCCGATCGCTCCGGTTCCTCCTTGAGTACTCCATCCTTTTTGTCATAAATGGATAATTCGTCACAATCTTGGGCTAGGACTGGAACGTTCAGAATCATCCAAGACAGAGTAGCTACCAATAGAATCCCGAGGAATTCACGCTTTTTTTGCCGCTCATTACCTGGGGGAAATAAATTCCGTGCTATGTCCAGCCGTGTGTTGATGTTGACTTGAGTTCTCATCAGATTCCGTGAAACCGCCAGGTGGTAACAGTTAGAAGAAAGCCTTCGTAACTCATGAATATGACTCCTGGTCTCCAGCCAAGATGGTACTGATTTCATGGCCGGCTCGCCATTCAGGGAGTCAGTATCTTATCTTGATTAATTTGACAATAAGAAGGCTTGAAGCTGTGGTGTAGACACCTATAGTGGGAAGGCTTGTTGTCATTGGACCTCGTCAATTATGTTTTTTGAGATCCCTTGATTATTTTCTGTCAGTCATAGGCTGCGGCCAAAATTCCAGTCTCATAAGCCAGTTAGGGGATTCTCATTCCAATGGGTTCTGGGTTTATTTCCAGGTCAAACTGAACCTCCAATTGCATGGGAACCAGCCATTGTTTCTAATATAGCCATATAAATCGAGGCCAATGTTCGTGAGTTGAGAAACAACACTATTTCTGTCCTACAGGTTCATGGAACATTGTCTTGAGCAAACGGCGCTCCCGGCATATATGCAGTGATCCTGTCATCGTGTGCTGCCTTTTGCCTGGCAGGATAGCATCATCTCAGGGCAACTCTGTGATGGGTCTGAACCTGCTCGCAGATAGGTGACATAGCAAAAGAAACAACGAGATATGGCCATGACATAATGTATTATTACTATAATTTATCATGATATTTTATAATGATAGCTCCGTATAGAATGACATTCTGGTTGCAACGACTATGTACACGCGCTTTCTGCAACTTCCTGAAGCCGACACCGAAACATTCTTCCTTTGGGGACCACGGCAAACGGGAAAGAGTACATTGCTCAGATCACGCTATCCAGGTGCGGTATGGATTGACCTGCTCAAAAGCGAAGAACTGATCCGTTATGCTACCCGTCCGGAACTACTACGGCAGGAGTTGACAACAGCGAGGGAAAACCTACCTCAGCAAATCGTTATCGATGAGATCCAGAAGGTACCCGCGCTTTTGAACGAGGTTCATTGGCTGATGGAAAACAGGGGACTTCATTTCGCCCTGTGCGGGTCTAGTGCCCGAAAGGTACGGCGTGGTGCCGCCAATCTGCTGGGGGGCCGGGCCCTCCGGTATGAGCTTAAAGGCTTGACCGCAGGGGAATTGGGAGAAGACTTCAGTCTGAATCAGATTCTCAATCAGGGCTACTTGCCCAGGATATATGGTTCCAGCCGAGCCAGACGTCGTCTGGAAGCTTACATCGCTGACTATCTTCGCCAGGAAATTGCTGCTGAAGGCTTGGTCAGAAACCTGCCCAATTTCGCCAACTTTCTGGATGCTGTGTCCTTATCCGATGGCGAAATGGTCAACTTCACCAACATTGGTCGTGAGTGTGGAGTTTCCAATCAAACCGCAAAGGGCTACTTCGAGATTCTGGAAGATACTCTACTGGGAAGCTGGTTGCCGTCTTACCGCCGCCGGGTCAAGCGACGTGTGATCAGAGCCCCCAAATTCTATTTGGCGGACGTGGGGGTCGTCAATCGACTGGCCCGCCGGGGAGAGGTTCAACCTGGGTCCGAACTCTTTGGCAAGGCATTTGAGAACTGGCTTTTCCATGAACTCAGTGCCTATATCAGTTATCGGGAAATCGATACGTCTCTGTCCTATTGGCGTTTGCCCAGTGGTATCGAAGTGGACTTCATTGTCGGTGACATGCAATTGGCTATCGAGGCCAAGGCCAGCCACAGAATCACCAGGAAGCATCTGAAGGGGCTGCGTACCTTGGAAGAAGAACATCCCCAGGTACAGAAACGTGTGGTTGTCGGTCTGGAACTACGGGACCGCCGAACGGATGAGGGCATTGATATTCTTACAGTGTCTAGCTTTGTCGAAAGACTTTGGGGTGGGGACTTGATTCAAATCTGAAAGATGACGGCCTTGAAACCTGACTAAATGCCCGTGAACTTGCCAGATGCTCGGATCGGCAAAAGACTTTCACGAACGACTACAACCCGTCTACTCGTGCACACTCTTCCCCAAAACAACAGATCCAGCGGTCAAGCCCAGTCCATGTCTGGATATGCCCGTGCCTACTAACTCTGAACAAAGAAGATGACGAGGACTCCCAAGGGACAATAGGATGCTTTGGGACAGAGCTTTCACTATCATGTTGATCCTTACAACAGCTGTCTGGTTCTTGCCAGCTAGTCCGGAACTGCCATGTTCGGCGGGATCAGGAAATCCCTGTCTCATGATAGCGGAAAACGGTTAGTCGTCTGTCTTGGGCCAAGTCGGATGGAAGTCAATGTGGTAAGTTACCCAAGAGTGGTCTGGAGGGAGGTCTAGCCGGGGACCAATATGTCCGAGGTAATGTTCGTGTTCGTCCCAAAAGACGAGCCCCTGCCTCCCGGTTCCCCGTGCCCTGTCTGCCCCAATGGAGGAGCCATCAGAAAACAAACATGGTTGCCAGTTATTCTGTGCAGGTAGGGCATATTGGTCGTGAGCGGAAATACTTGCTTCTTGCCGGGGTACAGTACCAGGGCTGTACTGCCCCTTCCATTGTCGGTACAAGGATTGCCATTGGTTCCATTGTCGGATGTCTGACCAATGATCCTCTGCTAATCCGTTAAGTGTTTGCAGAATGCTACTGAGGCTATGATGGGACAGAAGCAATCTGGCCGCCTGGCATTGCCACGAAGAACTGGGTAAGGCCTGCATGTCTACATGGTGAGACCGCAACCCTTTGATCTGCAGGAGAGTCTCAGGGAATGGCAACAGGCTATCTTCCTGAGGCTGACATTGGGCTATCTCAGTGACTGTCCACAGCTCTTCCGTCCACTCGGACCAAGAATCAGACTCAATTTCCCCCTTGAATGCCTCCAATTCCAGGATACTCTCTTCGTGTTCCTGGTCTTCTTGCCCACGACTCTGGGCTAGTTCCAGGGGAATATAGGCAACATGATGGGAATCAGGCTGGTCTTCCGGTTGGCATCCCAAGGCGAGACATGTGTCGTCCACAAACCAGGTGCCTATGAAAAGGCCTGACTGATGCATAACACCCGCAGCACTTACAAGCCAGGCTGGAGGAGGTTCTTCTGACGAACTGCCTTGTTCTTGGGAGTCCAGGCTCATCAGTCGCAGAATAGCTCCGCTCAGGTGTACACAAGCGTCCAACTGGTTATGACTTAGTGGGGCAAATGGGTATTGAGGCTTCATCAATGTTTCAGACCGCTGGGGAATGTAACTGGTCTTGGTTGCAAGCAGCCTGGACCCCGCCCCTCCGAATCTGTAGAAGGTTTTTTGAGTCTATACGTTTCTCGCCCTTATGATCTTGCCCTGGCTCTGTCTTGCCCTGCCTTGGTCTCGGCCAGGATTCCTGATCACCTGTCGGTTTATGGCGTGGTGCTGGCTGCGGTATCAGCCCTGTCGACTCAGGTTTGGGTTGCTGGTTCCGGGCGATAGATGGCGTCGCCAATCTGCAGGACGACAGCCGGAAATCCCCGACCTGGCGCAATGCTGGGATGCAGGGCAACGATCTGTATGTCCACCTCCTCGTCTTGTGCGTTGGTCAGGGAAATATCCTGGTGACACCGCGGCGACGCCTGCGTAAGGGTTTGCGGATTCTGGCCCAACAGATCATGGATACTATCCAGGGCTCGGGCCACATCGTCCCGGGTCTGCAGGGTTTTGTGTAGGACAAATGATTGCCGCCCCTGGTACCGCACCCACAACTTGCCATCACTGTTCAGGGCCACTACTTCCAGATCCGCACGAACGGGTGAGAGAAGATCCGCAAAAATATTCCGGGAAGACAAGAGGGAATTCATGGCTTTGGCCTGTACATGGAGCCAGTTTGACGGTACCTCAGGGAAAGTATACACGAGACGTGCGCAATTCTCCGGGGCCGGGAATACAGGAGGCCCACAGAGGCGCCTACAGCCCCGTGGCCTCGTCCAGAATCTGTCGCCAGAAAGCTGAGGGTGGCCCCCATGTCTCATCCTCGGTTTCCAGAAGTTCTGACCAACTGATGGCCCCGTGCAGGTCGGGATAGATAGTCGCCGGCGAGATACTGTGACACCGATACAGATATTGGAGGAGATCGGGCTTGTGCCGGGCCGGTACTGTAACGACAGAGTGGCAGGGATCCTCTAAAGTGATTTCTCCCTGCAAGGGCCAGTACAGACAACTCTTCTGGACCAGTATGCGATGATCCGTAGGAGTAGGTTTCCATACTGTGATGTCATGGGGCAGAAAGATCACGCGGCCATCCTGGGTTTCATGATGGATACAGGCAAAAAAGAGTGCGACCAGATAATCCGTGGTGAAGTCCAGCAGATTGGTCGTTCCCCCGAAGTGTTGCAAGCGGCACAGCATCTCCACGGTTTGGGGATTGCGGTGGGCCGCTGCCCGCATACCTTGGAGGAGAATATCCAGCTCTGGTCCGTATTGGTCCTGCTCCTGATCATAGTAGGCGAGAGCGGGGACAAATTCCCCCATCTCTTGCAGAAGACGGCGCTGATACCTGACTAGGTTGTTGCGGAGCTCTGTGCCTTGACCCAGAGGGACATGCCAAGCCGTGAGTCGGCGGTAGAGCTTGGTGGCAATCCGGGGGAAGTGCCGGCTTTCTCCGCGAAATACACAAGGGTCTCTCTGCATGGTTCTGTTCCGCAACGCGTCCAGCACATCCTGCCAGGTACCGTCCTGCGGGGAAGTATCTGCCGTAACCATGTTCCCTTGTGTTGGTGCGATCCTTACCTTCCGTCCATTGTTCCCGATCAGCGGCCAATAGCCTCAGAAAAGACCTGGGCCCAAGCGGCTTTTACCCCGACCTGGGCCCACCCAGTCGTGCCCCGGGATTGGCACTTGGTGCAGGGCAGGCAAATGATTTCTTGATTTCATAATCGGGGGAAATTTCATCAGTCCATCTGGCTAACCCAGGAAACAGGAAAAATATCTGTGCTTCCCATCACTCGGTCAGCGGATTGCCTTGTTACTGGAGCCAGACCCGTTTGATTGTTGGCACGCTTCTTCCTAGGGCACCAAGATTTCCCCCCTCCGTAAGCACAGTTGCTAACGGTGTGCCAAGTGGTCGGACCCCTGCAGGGCACTCTCTCCTCTTCCTGATAAGCACCGTGACTTGTCAGCCTACCGGACGGTAAACAAGGGAACCGACACCCAGGGCCCTTAACCGCCGCTGCGAGGAGCCGCCATGTCAGCTTGCTGCAGTAACAGATATCGTTGCAAGTTTGGCAGACCGAATTTCAGCCCTTGAGCCCGGTCATAGCCACACCTTCAATGAAGTTGCGCTGCATCAGCAGGAATACAAAGAGGACGGGCAGGAACATGCAGGCGGCCCCGGCCATCTGCAGGTGGGTCTGGGATATGTACTGTTCCGTGAAGCGGGACATGGCAATGGGCATCGTCCACTTTTCCTTGCTGTTAATAATAATCAACGGCCACAGGAAGTCATCCCACGCGGACAGGAAAGTAAAGATGGTCAGAGCGGCCAGAGCCGGCTTGCTCAGCGGCAACATAATGCGGGCGTAGATGAAGGGCTCAGAGGCACCATCAATGCGCGCTGCCTCCAGGAGGGACTTGGGAATACCCAGCATGAATTGCCGCATCAGGAATATGCCAAAGGGAGTCACAATAGCCGGAATAATCATGCCCCAGTAGGTGTTGACCAGACCCATCCTTGCCATCATGATGAACAGGGGGATCATGATGACCTGAAACGGGATCATGAGCGTGGACAGGATCACGATAAAGATGAAGGTACGTCCGGGGAATTCGTAACGGGCAAACGCGAAACCGGCCATGGTACTGGTGAGTAACTGGCAAGTTGTGATGGTCAGGGCAATGAAAGTACTGTTCAGGCCAAACCGCCAGAAACCGATCTGGAACCAGACTTCCAAAAAGTTGCCCAGGGAGTACTTCGTGGGAGCGAACCATACGGGGGGAACCTTGATGACTTCAGACAGGGGCATGAGCGAAGCCGAGACCATCCAGACCAGGGGCAACAACATCCAAATCCCGCCAAGCACCAGCACCAGCAGACCCAGATACTTGCCCATCAGGGCCCAGAAAGTGGTGGTTGATCCTTGTGCCGTTGACGGAGAGGAAATGGCCGTACTCATACCGAATCAACCGTACTCAAACTCGCGCTGGGTCAGGCGCAACTGGACAAGAGTGATAACCAGAATAAGGGCAAACAGCACAAAGGCCAACGACGCTCCATAACCCAGATCGTTGTACCGGAAAGCCGTGGCATAAATGTGATACACCATGACCCGTGTGGAGTTGATGGGGCCTCCTGCTTCCCCCTGGGTGGTGGTCATGATCACAGCGGGGGTAAAGACCTGCAGCGAACCGATGACACCGGTTACGGTGATAAAGACAATGGTGGGATTCAGTAGCGGGAAAGTAATGTGCAGGAAGCTGTTCCAACGACTGGCCCCGTCAATCTTGGCCGCTTCATAGAATTCCCGGGGTATCCCCTGGAGACCCGCCAGAAAGATCACCATACTGAATCCCAAGCCCTTCCAGATGGCTACGATCATAATGGCCGGTAGGGCCCAGGTCGGGGAGGCAAGCCACTTGGGGCCGTCAATGTTGAACCAGCCAAGAAAAGTATTGACCAAGCCCCAGCGCGGTTCAAACATCCAGATCCAGACAAAAGAAACCGCCACCCAGGAAGTAATGACCGGGATGAAGTACACTGTGCGGAATCCTGTGCGCCACGGCAAACGGTCCTGGTTCATGATCAAGGCCAATGCCAGGGCGAGACACATGCCCACAGGTACCACCCCGACGGTATAGACCAGGGTGTTGCGCAAGCTCTTGCGCGTTAGGGTGTCTTCAATCGCCTGCGCGTAATTTTCGAACCCGATCCAGGGGAAATCCCTGGGAATGAGGTTCCAGTCATGCAGGCTGATCCAGAAGGCGAAGAGGATAGGGAAGACGATCAGGACCAACAGAAATGCGAAGGCGGGACCGAGAAATGTATAGGCCCACAACACTTCCCGCAATTGCAATCGGCTGACCGGCCACTTCATGATGACTTGGGAATTACAGCAGAGGTAAGACCAACTACTGCCTGGACAGACCTCTATCCGATCTATCCAGGCAGGAAGTTGGGATTGGATACTTTTGTACGAACTAACTCACGGTATGGGTAGCGATGACTTCATTAAGATTGGCGACCATCGTGTCAAATGACGTCGCCGGATCTTCTCCACCAATGACCACGCGGTCACGGCCATCACCTAATTCCTTGACCCATTCGGCCCAGCCAACCCATTCCCAGGGAGTAGCCCATTCCAGCGAATCGAGACACACTTCAGCATTGGCATCGGGGCGGAAACGGGCTTCCTGGCCCAAACCTTGGAAACTGGGCAGGTCTCCCGCCACATCGTTCCAGATCACCTGGGCATCCTTGTTAGTGCAATAGTGCACCCACTGCCAACCCGTTTCGGCATCAGGTACCCACTTGCCTACCACCCACATCCAATGGGAGCCGGCCGTATAGAGGTCCTGTCCCACAGATCGGGTTGGGAACGGTACAATGGTGTAGGCTAGGTCAGGCGCCTGGGCCAAAAGACTGCCACGAGTTACAGGATGGCCAATTTGCATGGCCGCACGGCCCAGGGCAAAGCGATTCTGCCCTTGCAAGAATGAATTGTCATCCGCCGTTCCTGACAGATCACAGAACCAGGTAAATGTCTCCAGGATCTCCGGATAGTCAGGCCAGACGAGCTGGTTGGTACTTTCGTCTACCCATGGCTGCCCATTCTGCTCCCGTTGCAGGAACTGCTGGTACAGGATCGTCTGAAAGGCACTGTAATAGCCGGTGTGGATGCCGATTCGATCATCTTCGCCGCCATCCAGCTTGGTGAAATTGACGGCCTGATCATACATATCCGCCAGGTCCTGGTAGGGAGCCGAGGGATCCAGGTCCGCTTCCTGGTAGATTTCGTCGTTGCGATACATCACCAGGGTCTGCACATCCAGCGGCAATCCATAGTACTCTCCGCCCTTCTGTCCCCGCTGGACTGTCCAGGGCAGGTAGCTGTCCTCAATCTCGCCTGATGTGATAACCGAGTCAGAGACCGGCAGGAGGTTATCCCCCGCGATGTATTCCTCGACCAGGCCCATTGGAATCTGGAATATATCCGGAGCAGATCCTTCACCGCCGGCGATGCCAGCAGCCAGCTTACCCCAGTATTCCGCCCAGGGAATTGACTGGAAGTCAATCGTTATATTGGGATTGGCTTCCTCGAAGTTGGCCTTGAATTCCTCAACCGCCGCGGCCCGCCCTGCGGAATGATGTTGCCAGTGACTCAGGGTTACGGCCATGTCCTCCATAGCCTCTTCGCCGGGGGCAGCTGGCATCGGCGCACAGGCGGCCGTGATTAGACTGGCGGCGCCAATTGTGCCCGACAAAGCCAAAAATCTTCTGCGACTAACGGAAATCATGATTCTTTTCTCCTCTACAATCTAGTTAAGACAAAAAGACGGTTTGCCAGAAAACCTTACCCAGAAGCTGTACGAACAGTCCGGGCTGCAACTGCCCAAGGGTATGGTGGATCATTGTGGTGCAAAGAGCGGTAGGTCGGAATCCAGACCCAGCGGTCCGTACCTTGTGTGTTGGGATGACTGGCGTGCAAAGTGAGATCATGGAAGATGATGGCTCCGCCCACCGGAATGGGAGCACTGATGGCCCGGTCATCCGGCGCCAGAGACTTATCAAGCCGATGACCGAAACCCGGACTATCGGTGACGCCGTCATGTACGACGAGCTCCTTGTGGGAGCCAGGCACAAGCTTCAAACAGCCGTTGTCAATGGTAGCTTCATCCAGAGCAACCCAAAGCGACAGCTTGTGGCTTC
Organism: Anaerolineales bacterium; assembly: GCA_034422235.1. Taxonomy (GTDB): domain Bacteria; phylum Chloroflexota; class Anaerolineae; order Caldilineales; family Caldilineaceae; genus Bin34. The sequence goes on from DAOUJU010000025.1 coordinate 20,167, forward strand.
CTTCCCAGTAAGGATGGTCCTGGTGCCACGGGCTGTCAAAGTCCGTGTCGTGGTCCTTGAAGACAGCCTTGTCACTGAGAAACTCAATATCCGGCCCCAATAGCGGCTCCAACAGATCCAGGATTCGTGAATCCCCTACCATCTCACGGTAGTATTCGCTGCGATACGCCAAGCCTACATAAACGCCGACTTCCCTGATGGATTGCCAACTGTCATCTTTGGCCAGACGCCTCTCTTCACAAACAGCATCCACCGCGGCCTGCATTTCAGATTTCATCTGCGCAGCCTCTGCTGCAGAAAACAGATCAGGCACAATCAGGTACCCATCCTGATCGAATTGTTGCGCAATGTCCGTATCTAGCATATTGAATTCCAACCCCACATCATTGGCAGTTGCCCAATTGCAACTGACACCCGGTATCTCTTTGCTTCAGGGAACGCAGAAAAAGCACATAGCAAAACCTTACCTGCCATTTCACTCCCGCAAGCGTTTCTTAATCTTGCGAGCCGTGCATCCTTCCGCTTGACGCACAAGGAATGTAGCCCTCTGAAAGTTCGAGTACTACAGTATACCCCGACCGGGTGGTTTTGGCAGAAGGAAACTGCCATTCTGTCTTCAGTCGCTGTTCTCACAATGGCCAAGCATAGATCGAGTGACGACTTGAAGAAGGGAAGGCCTGTTCTCTTCACAGTTTCAGTCTAGCGGATTCGTATTTCCTGCGATGCCCTTGATACACCCATGTCCAAGTTGACCGACCAGGCAAAAGGCTGCTGTCAAACAGGATGTTCCCTTGAGTTACTGTCAGGCCTGGTTCCTTTCATTGTCTCGGTAGTCATCAGCTGGGGCAAGGACATTTGGGACCTGCGATTCTTGGTGCAATAGACCAACAGTGAGGCGTAGCCCCTTACTGTTTATCGTGTGCCCACAATTGTCTCCACCCACGGCAGGGATCAGAACCAGTGCAGTGGATTGTTCGCCCGGATGGATGCCCGTTAAGTGGGGGCGATAATTGGCCATGGTGGTCTTAAGGTGAAATAGTCTTGAATCCCGACCGAATGCCCTGGCCCTCAACCATCACAGACTGATCGTTCCTCTGAAAGATCTGTTGGCAATCAATCCATGGGGATAGGGATCTTCAGACAAGCCCTAATTTCATATGAAATGGGAATAGTCTACTTTTGTTCCTTTTGGGAACAATGCATAATCCCGTCATGAGATTCTGGCAGTTTTGCCTGGGAATTATTGCCAGGAAAACGCTGCGTGAGTTCTGGGAACGACATCCCGATGCCAGAGAGCCTCTCCAAAACTGGTTCGCACATGTGGAAAAGGCTGACTGGGATAGTCCCACTAACGTGCTGGAAGAATGTCCCCGGGCCAGCGTAGTGGGCAAGGAACGGGTGGTCTTCCGGATCAAGGGCAACACATATCGAATGGTCGTTGTGATCAAATACCGGTACCGCCGAGTTTATATCCGGTTTATCGGTACTCATGCTGAGTACGATCATGTTGCCGCCGAGGAGGGGTAGTGATGCAGCAAGTTGGGCCTATACGTTCCGAAGCAGACTATCACGCCGCGCTGCAGCGCATTGACGAGCTGATCGATTCCGAGTACGGGAGTACGGGAGTCTGGAGGATGCAGAGCTTGACCTTCTCAGCGACTTGGTGGAACTGTACGAGATCAAGAATTACCCGATCGATCTTCCTGCCAATCCCATTTCCGCCATAGAATTCCGCATGGACCAAATGGATCTGGAACCGCGTGATCTTGTACCTTTTCTGGGAAGTCGTTCCCGCGTATCAGAAGTGCTGGCCGGGAAACGGCAGATTACCATGCCTATAGCCCGGTCGTTACACAGGCATTTGGGAATCCCGGCCGAAATCTTGCTGCAGGCACCGGGTGGTCATCGGCATGAGACATTACAGGCACTGGACCCGACCCGGTTTCCCCTTAGAGCCATGGCCGAACTCGGCTGGATTCCCAAGATAGCTAGCTCGGCTGAGCAAGCTGAAGAACTGGTGAGCGGCTTGATGGAACGTGCGGGGATTCCTAAGGATTCTCGTCTCTCCTTGCTACGCCGCAATGACCATCGCCGGGTCAATGCCAAGGCGGACGAATATGCTCTGCAGACTTGGTGTTGGCAGGTAATGGCCAGGGCCAACCAGCGACCGATGAAAGTAACTTACAGCCCGGGAACCGTAACCCCCGACTTTCTGCGGCTTGTTGCCCAGCAGAGTCCCTTCAAGGACGGTCCACTGCGCGCACGGGACTTGCTGTCCGATCATGGGATTGGTTTGGAGTTTGTTCCTCCCTTGCCCAAGACCTACCTGGATGGAGCAGCCATGCTCCCCCCAGATGGCAGTCCGGTCATCGGATTTTCCCTGCGCTATGACCGCATTGACAATTTCTGGTTTTGCCTGCTCCATGAATTGGCACATGTAGGTCTTCATTTGGGGGTGGATCGGCAGGAACTCTTTGTCGATGACCTCGAGCTCAGAGAGATAGAGAGTGCTATGCCTGACTCCAGAGAAAGCGAAGCCGACGCCTGGGCGGAAGAAGCTCTAGTGCCCGAATCGTCCTGGATGGACAGTGAAGTCCAGAAGCATCCTACCGGGATAGCTGTCATGGAGTTAGCGCACGAGTTAAGCGTTCATCCGGCCATTGTGGCTTGGAAAGTACGTTCGGAGCGGGGCAACCGTCGTCTCTTGTCCCACTTCGTTGGGTCCGGTCAGATTCGACGCCTGTTTGAAGTTTCCCCATAAAGTGTCACCGGGACCGGGTCAGCCTGGCTGGGGCTAAGACTTTGGCCCAGCGCATCTCATTGTCCAGCCTGATTTCTGGAAGCCATACGTGAGTATTGGGGAGGCATCAAGTACGATCATGGGCTGTTCCGGACTCATTATGCCGTTTTGCCTTTTCTCGACGTTCTTCAATGAGTTCGTCTGCTACACTATTGCCTTCCTGATAACCTGGCAAAGATCGTGCCCAAGTTTGCAACTCCCGCAGGCGACGAAGTTGTGCCTCCCTGCGGGTTTGTTCAGAGGAAAGTCCTGTCAAGTGGGCAGAAGCTCTCCCTTCTTGAGTCCCCATTCACCCGACTTAGTTGTCATACCTCTCAATGGATAGTTGAAGAACCGTGTTCGTCCCTACTATGGCACGTGATAGCAGGTAAGCCCAAAGCGAACTATGCCTCTCGATCATATACTTCGCCTTCGACAGATTCTGGTTTGAGATCCAAAGCCCCAATTACAGATCTTAGGTACCGACACTCTCCTATCCTCATAGTGAGACATCCTTCCAAGGTGTCAGTAAATCTGCCACTGAAAGGCTGCGTATCTCCCTACAGTCAGCACTAGACACATCAAAGTATTTGTGCTTCCTGCCAAGTACGTTTCGCCAAATTGATACTGTAGGGCATGGCCGTATCCGGGGGATCACTGCCTTCCATTTCAATGGATACATAGCCCGTAAATCCCGCATCAAGCAGGAGACGGAACACTCTGATGTAGTCTATATCCAGCGAATACCAGGAGCCACCGCCGGGATAGGTCTTCATGTGAGCCACCTGAACGTGAGGCGCAACCTGTTCCATAGCGCCATACATATCTTCTTCAAAGAGAAAATTGCCCATGTCCAGGATCGCTCTCAGCCAGGGCGAATCAATCCTGTCCAGAATATGCAGAACGCCGTCGGCAAAGGTAGTCAAGCCCCAATGATTTTCCAGAAGGAGTGTTACCCCCCTCGCCTGGGCCCGATCAAGACATTGGGTGATGCAATCACAAACCCAGTCAAAACCTTCCTCTTGGGTATGTCCTGTCCAGGGTTCCACCCAGCCCTTGGCAGAGATGAGGTCGTCAAATGATCCTTCTTTGCGCCATCCGCCCGAGTTGATGCGGATGGAAGGAATCCCCAATTCGTGGGCCAAATCAATACAACGGAGCGTGTGCTTGACATGGTGCTCACGTGCCTCTGCTTCTGCCCAGACGAAGTCCTGGTGAATGGAAAGATTGTAGAGATCCAGGCCTAACTGGAAGGCTCGCTGCTTCAGCCCCTGCAGATAGGCACCCTCTTCACTCTCCAGTTGCCGGTGCAGGATCTCGATTCCGTGTAACCCTAATTCGTGAGCTGATTCGAGAACGGTTTCGATTGGTACCTTGTCGGGTGTGAAATGCCAATAGGAGTAGGTGGAAGTGCCCAAGCGCAAGTTCATGGAAACCTCAGTGATATGTATCGGAAGCTTTCAACTAAGTGGTACCGGTAGTCCCGTGCGGACCGATTCATAGGCAGCCAGAGCTACCTGTAGGGCTTTCAGCCCATCATTCCCGGTAATGGAAGGGGCCCGACCTGTCCGCATCATGTCAATGAAGTCATCCATCAGACCCTGGTCCGGTGATGTTCCCCACGGTTGCCAACGGGTACGGCCCAGAGCGGAACGGGTTAGGGTAAGGTGTTGCCGGAACGCATCCACGGACAATACTCCTTCAGCCCCTACCAGTTCCATGGTTACATTGCCCCAGGTGTAATAGCCAGGTGGCCGTGACCAACTCGTATCCAGGGTGCCGTATATGCCGTTGGCCAGTTGGAAAGAAAGCAGGCCGGTATCGTCAATACCCAAACCCGCATGGAGTAGGCTCTGGCCGATCTCGGCGTAGACTTCCGTGACCTCGGTGTGCCAGAACCACCGCAACAGATCGATCACATGCACCGTGTGATCAAGGACTGCACCACCACCCGATTGGGTGGGGTCCACAAACCAGCTACCGGGCATGGAACCATGATTGGTACAGGAGGCGCTGTAGACCTGACCCAGGCGTTCTTCCTGCAACATCTCCCTTGCCTGTCTAACCGCAGGGGCGAAGCGTACGGGAAAGGCAATTTGCAGCTTGGTGCCTGTGCGCTGGCAGATCTCGATCATGGCCCGGGCGTCCTGTTCCGTAGTGGCGATCGGCTTTTCACACAGAATGTGGGGCACGGTGCCCGCGGCCGCTTCCACCTGCCTGCGGTGATGGGCATTGGCCGAGCAAATCACCAAACCATCCAGTTGGCTGTCCAGTAAGGTGTTCAGTGCAGGGAACGGTTCGACGCTGAAGTTCTGGGCCACCTTTTGCAGACGGGCCGGATCTTCGTCCCAGACACCGACCACCTGTATGTCTTCCCTATCCTGCAAACAGGCCAGATAGGAGTTCGCGTGCGGGTGGGCATGGCTGCACATGCCAATGCGAATGGTCATTCTTCTTCCTGGAAGTCCTGAATCGTTACCGGCAACCCGGTACGAATGGAATGCAAAGTGGCTTGTGAAACCTTGACGGCCATCAAGGCGTCTTCCGGGGAAACACGGAAAGGTTCATTCTGTTCCAGGCAGCGCAGGAAATGGGCTAGTTCCGCCAGATAGGGATAATCGTGGTCGGTGGTGGGAATGCGGTTCTGGGGCATATCGTCCGCCGAGGTCATCCACGCCAGTGACCCGGGGTCCCGGGAATCCCACTCAACCAGCCCTTCGCTCCCGGCAATTTCCAGTTGAGTTCGCGTTCGTCCCTTCTTGTGGGCCCAGCTGGCTTCTATATGCCCAATAGCACCCGATTCGAAGCGTAGGCTAATCAACGCATGGTCACATGCGGGTACATTGGCGGTCAACAGGCCGCGGGCAAATACCCGTTCGATCTCCCCTAGGCACCACCGCTGAAAGTCAATGTCATGAATTCCCACATCCATAACGACGCCGCCGCTCTGGGCAAAGTCAGCATAGCGTTTGGCGGAAGCGGAAGACCCCATACGGGGAAATCCTCCTGCCCGTACCGTGCGGATCATGCCCGGTGTACCAATCGCCCTTTCGGTTACCGCCTTGTGGGCTGCTTCAAACTCGGGGAAGAACCGGACCACGTGGGCCACAAACAGGCGGACATTCAATTCACGGCACAACTGCAAGATGCTTTCGCACTCGGCTACAGTACGCGCCAGTGGCTTTTCGCACACAATGGCCTTGCCGGCTTGAGCGGCTGCCATGACTGGTTGCGGATGAGCTGTTACGTTGGTACAAATATCAACGATGTCGACTTGGTTGATTAATTGTTGCAAGGACGAGAAACAACCACCCCCCCAACGTCCAGCTGAACTGGAAGCGGCCTCGGGCACGACATCGTACCAACCCACAAGTTCCACGGGAAGCCGGGTCCAGCATTGACCGTGGATTTGTGCGATGCTCCCAGCCCCAACGATCCCTACTTTCAACATCGTGCCCTGCTTTCCCTCTTTCTCTGTTGGAAACGGACATAGTCCAAGGTCACGTAAGACAAGGTGTCCTCATCTCTGCCATATCCTGGAAACAAGGGGGCACGCCTGAGGTTCGCAAGATGCAAGCCGTGCGTTCCCATAGATCCATAGAAGCCAGTAATCCTGATTCAAGTCTAGCCTGTTTTGTTCCCGAATCCTTACTTTCGATGACCCAAGGAATGTTCCGTTCTACAAAGTGCATGAGGATTCAGTAGAACCTCGGGCCCACACTCTGTCAACCAGGCTGGGAAACTGTCCGATTCGTTTCTTTTGGTCCCATTATTCATGCCTATCATGTTTACAGGAGGTTGGAATGGGTCAGCCCGACACTGTTGCCGGATCTGAATTGCGGGCTACGGATATTCCAGGAGTACTTCCAGTCTGTCACTGTTGTTGTCTGGCCCAGACTGTCTTAATCCAGGCCGCACCAATCTGAATTGGGATCACATACTGGTACAGGACCCAGCACAGTCAAGGGCTCTGATCCGTTGAGCCCGTGGAGAGCTCAATCCGTTGCCGGGCTAGTCTGTATCGTCGGCCCATCAGGTAGGGTCAGCCGCGGTATGAAGTGCAGTGCAAGCAGACAACCCATGAAGAGGATACTTCCCGCCAGGAAGTAATACCAGATGACCTGAGGACCCACAACAGGGTTTTCAAACAATTGGCCAATCAGTAAGGGTATCGTCAAGGCCCCCACGGATACGCTGGAATACATAAGCGATGTTACCTTGCCCACAGCAGGAACGTATTCGGGTACCCATGTCAAGGTGAGGGGAAAGGGGACGGCCAAACCTATACCGCAAAAGAAGATGGCTACCCAAAGCCCAGTCAGCGTGATGGGCAATAACAGGACCATCATGGCAGCGCCTATGAGTGAGGTAAGAGCGGCTATGACCACCCGCTGGCTGGAATACCGTGTCAGCAAGAAGACAGAGATCAGTCGGGTACAGGTCAATACGGCATAGTAGGTGGATATCACTTCGGCGGCCTGTGATTTGGAGAACAGTGCAGTAGACAAGAGATAAGTAAAGCCAAATCCTGCCATCACCATTTCCATGGTTCCTATCAGGAACAGCATTGCGATCAGAATGGACACCGGAATTTTGGGCATTCCCATGCCCTCGGCCTCGGCAGTCTGGGCGGATATTGGGCTGGGCAATCGAACATACAACAAGGAACAGGCAACCAAAATCAGCGCGATTAGGGCAAAGGGAGCCAACAGGGTCCCGGTTCGCATCTGCAACTGGACGATGATGAGAGGAGTGAACAGGGTACCGATACCCCAGACAAAGTGCATGCCTGTAAGAAAAGAGGGCACCTTCTCCCGGAGTTGCCAGATCATCAACAGGTTGCTACCGACATCGAGCCACGCAGCAAAGAAACCGAGCGTCAACAACAGCAGGAGAATAAGGCTAAACATAGGGGCCACGGACAGGGCCACCAAAGTAAGCGCCATCACCAATAGTGCTATCGGTATCACACCATGGGCTGGAAATCGTTCCAGCACTCTCCCGACGACGAGAGAACCCAGCATGAAGCCCAAGGATTCGACAGATAACATGCTACTGGCTAACTCCATCGTGACGCCGGTTCGTTCAGCCAGAAACGGCAGAACAATGCCCAGGGAAGGGGACACGGTGCCCAGCGCAACGTAGGACAAATAGTAGGTGGTGACCCCGCGGAAGGATTGAGGGGTAAGTCCTAGCCGTGACACCAGTTTGTACTTCATGGCCATGGACGTGGAAAGGATTTTCCTTCTGCTATGGGCCAAGGCGGCAGTTAAGAAACCTACCCATGCTGAGCAGCTAACATGCAGCCTGCGGTGGAACATGATCCCGCCAGCGGACCATGCTACTGGACAACCGGCGCACGGGCAACTTTAGCTAACGGGGAAGCAGGCGCAGAAACCTCAGGGAAACGAATTGGGACAGGCCTTGGACCATGCCCCGTCTGCGGTTCGCGCTATGGGAGTCTGGCCTTTGGTATTCCTGCCGATAGGGTTGTAGCTTGACTCTGTATATTGTGGAAGGGACCCTGTGGCCAGAACGACAGGAACAGGTCAGGCGGAGCTTTTTCACTCCTTCCGATTTCCTGCACACCTTTGGCAGGTTCGGAATGTCTATATTGCTGTCGGGCCTGAATGAAGACCTATATATCAGCCGAGCGTATGACCGCAAACTTCGGAGCCGCTGGTACCCTGAGACCTTATTTTGTGGCAGAGCCCGCTTGCACGCCGAGTGCAGTCGAGAGAACCAGCCGCGGCGTAAAATGCAGCACAAGCAGACAGCCCATAAAGAGCAGGGCTCCTGCTGTGAGGTAATACCAAATGACTTGGGGACCCACCGCCGGGCTGTCAAATAGGCGTCCAACGAGTAGCGGCATGGTCAGCGCCCCTACCGACACACCAAAAAACATGAACGAGGTAGCGCGACCCACGGCAGCAAGGTATTCTGGCATCACTGACAGGGTGAGGGGAAAGGGTACGCCCACACCAAGGCCGCAGAAGAAGATGGCCACCCAGATCAAGGGCACTGAGACGGGCAGCAACAGAATAGCAATAACGGCTCCCAAAAGCGAAGCCATAGCGACCAATACCACCAGCTGGCTGGAAAACCGCATGAGCAGAAAGACCGTGAGGAGACGGGAGCAGGAAAAAGCTACATAGAAAGTTGAAACTACGGCACCTGCCAGTGGTTCTGAGAACAGATCAGTAGTCAAGAGGTAGGAGAAGGCAAATCCCCCCAGCACCATTTCCATGGTTCCCGCCAGGAATAGCATGACGATAAAGGTCATAAGCGGGATGCGGGGCATTCGGGATTCCTGCACTTCGGAAGGCTGCACAGGTTTGGGGCTAGGCAGGCGGATGTACAGCAGAATACAGATCGCTACCACCAGAGCAATTACCGCGAAAGGGGCCAGCAACGCCCCGGTACGCGATTGCAACTGTACGATGACAAGGGGAGTAACCAAAGCCCCCACACCGAAAATAAAGTGCATTCCTGTGAGGAAAGGGGACACCTTTTCTCTGAGTTGCCAAACGAGCAGGATATTGCTGCCAACGTCGAGCAAGGCGGCAAAAAATCCAAGGGTGACCAAAAGCATCAGGAGAAGGTAGAACTCAGGCGCCACAGATAGGGCTATAAAAGCGCAAGCCATAGCCAACAGGGACACCTGCATTACACCGTGAGCAGAAAATCTCTCCAGCACGCGCCCTGTGATGAAAGAACCCAGCATGAAACCCAGGGCTCGCGCTGAGAAAATACTACTGGCCAGATCCATCGTGACGCCCGTGCGTTCCGCCAGGAAAGGCAGCGACGTGCCCAAGGCTGGTGTCACCACACCCAAGGTGATGTAGGAAAGATAGTAGGTAGCCACTACACGGAAGGATAGGGGGGTCAGTCCCAGCCGCGATATCAGCCTGTGCTTCATGGCCATAGACGTTGAAATGACTTTACTTGATGCTGCTGACCAAGGGAGAAAATAAGCAACTTGCCTGCGTTCAATAGCTGACTTTCAGCCTTCGGCAGGACTTGACCCGTCCAGCAGACTATGCTACTGGACAACAACCTCACGGGCAACTTTACCTAACAGGAAAAATGAGGCGGGAATCCCAAGGGGATGAAATTGGTGATGCCTTGGACAGACATGAAGATGCCGTCAGCTTGGCGATGATGTTGGGGATATTGGGAAGAGTGCCCCAGAACCAACATGCCAAAGGACAGCTATTGACAGGCACAGACCATGCCTACAAAGCACTCGGATAGAGCGAATGGGGACGGCTATGAGGCGGTTCTCGCTCAATTAGGTGGCACTGATGCGCTCTGAGACGACTACAATGATTTCCGCAAGGCTGGGAGTCGCCTTTGGTCCGAACACGACTCACGGATAAGGAAGCTTCTTAACTGGTGGACCGCCATGAGCAAAGACGGCGCTGTGTCAATCGGTGACGCGGTTTAAGAAGCCGTCGTGGCAACCGAAGCAAAGAGCGTCAGCACTGCCGATGTGACAGTCGAATACCTTGACCCTAATCTGAAGACACTGAATCTGTAAATGAGAAGCTGGGCCTAGCCCAATGTACCAACTTCCCGCCGACCCGTGTGAACCTAGCCGTTTTATAGTGTGTTTAGGCAGTTTATAGTTTGCTTGTAAACTCACTAACTTTGCTATAAATTGCTTGTATGGACCCTATTCGCAATCTATACGCACCTGGTGCTGGCACACATCCACCGGAGATGGTGGGACGTGATGACATTCGGGAGACTGCACGAAGCGCACTCGCCAGAATCAGGCTTGGCCGTCCAAGCAAGAGCATAGGGATGGTAGGGTTGCGAGGTGTCGGTAAGACTGTGCTGCTTGACCAGATCAGTGAGGACGCTGAGGCCAACAACGTGCTGGCGTTACGAATCGAAGCCCCTGAACAGCGGTCGCTACCCTCAATGATAACGCCCCAGTTACGGTTTGCCCACGGAGTGCGAAGGCTGATTACCCCTGTAATTCCCCCAACTTCAGGGTCTCAAAAAGCTTCAAACGAGCCAGCAGGATTCTCAGAATCACGGTAATGGCCAGTGCCGCCATAGCCATGATGCCTGCCGCGATCAGGACTTCGTCCCAGGAGATATGAACCACATAAGGGGGAATGCGAGATGCAGCGGTCAGACCCCCTTGCAGAAAAGGCACAAATACCTGACTGGCCGCGTATCCCAGCAGAGTGCCACCACCAACACCCAGTAAGGTCAACATAGCTTGTTCCCAGGCAAGACTGCTACTTGCCTGGCGGGACAACATCCCAACAGCTTGCAGTAGTCCTAACTGGGTGCGCCGTCTGTGCGCGTTGAGCACGGCATGGACAGCCAAGGCCATGACACTGAGAAAGATGGTGGCAGCATACCCCAGAGCCAGGAATCCGAACAGGCCTAAACGGGCTGGATCTGCCCTTCTTGCGGCCATGTACAAACGGGCATCTTCCATCTCCAGGACTTCAATTCCCCGTTCCTCCAAGACGGCCTGAACTTCAGGGGCGGACGTGTCTTCTGCCAGATTGAGCCAGACATAGTAGGGGAGTGGGCCGCCTGTCTGGGTATGTATATATTCCAGATTCGCGACCAGGAAAAGCTCTCCAGGTGGATAGGAAGTGGGGAAGTAGTCCAGACTGCCGACAATCCGAAAAGACACCGGATATCCAGATCCCAGGACTAGCCCCCGTATCTGAATGGTATCTCCCAGGTTGTACCCGGACTGTTCCAGCAAGTGGGAGGAGACCAGAAGACCGTTATCCGCGATGGCCAGTTCGTTCATGAGTGCGCCCAGGGACTGGGAGGCAAAGTCTGTCCGGAAGAAACCGACCTGGGGCCAGTCAGCCCGATCTATGCCATAGAGCTCCGCGGCGAAGCTTCTTTGACCTATAGTGACACTCACAGGGAACCGGCCGACGCGTGCGGCTGCCCGTACGCCATTTATGTTCTGGTGAAGGTCAAAGGGGGGTATAACCCACCCTGAGTTGGCAGAGGCAGGGGGCTGTTCTGCGGAGGACGCGGCAAATCGTTTGGCATTTTCGGCTACGGCCAGTGTCGAACCCACCTGGTACAGGGCACTGTCGGTCAGGTTATGTTCCAGTGTCCTGGCCGCGGAGGTTACAAAGGCGCCCAGGCTTGTCGTAAGCAGGAGGAGACTGAGCAAGGGCACATGCTGAGGTGTATGGCGGGCCAGATTGCGAATGGCCAACAAGAGAGTGAAACCGGGCAGAGAACGTACAGGCAGTTCCAAGGCCCTGAGCATGACGGGCCAAAGGTAGCGCAAGAGCCGCGAACCGATCCATAGGAATAGACACGGTGTAAGGAAAAGCAGTGGGTTTTCCCAGATTTCCACCCCCTGAAAGAGTTCAGGCAAGGCAAACTGCCCACTGGTCTGCAGCAGGTACCAGCCATAGCCACAGGCTATCACTGCCAGCAGGTCCCACATGAAGCCGGTACCCGTGAGAAGCGAAGGGGGCCGGGAGAGGCGACGTTCGGCTTGCACTACGGTGGTACGGGCCATACGAACTACGGGCATGAGAGTAGCGACATTCACCAGTATGAGAGCTAGGCAAGCATAAAGCAGGCTCGCTCGGGTAATGGCTGGGGCCAAGAATAGATCCAAAGCACTTGCGCCACCGCCCATGAGTATGGCGGAGGCTGTGCCCATGAGATTGGCGGCTAGAAGACCCCCAGGTATCCCCAGTAGAAAAGCCAGACCCGATAGGACTATGCCCTGCAAGGCGAACATGCCCAACATCTGGGATAGGGAGCCGCCTCGACTGTGCAGCATGGCCATGTCCAGTTGTTGGCGCTCCACGAGGCTGGAAGCCGTTATCATCACAAACAGAAGGATCAGAGCAAACACAGGTAAACCCATAACCAGCAGAATCGTGGATTGGGCGGCTACATTGGCCTGATACCGCAACAGGGCGTCTTCCGGAGACAGAATAAGGCGGGTGCCTGGCAAGTGTTGTTGAATCTGGCTCTTTACCTGTTCCAGAAGCAGTTGCAACTGCTCGACATCTTCTGCCCGTACGCCACCCCCATCAAGGGCAGCGTACCAGGTAGCGTCGAACAAGGGACGGGGTATCCGGAACCGCAAATCTGCCAGATAGGTCTCAGGTGCGGTCAGCAAGGAGTTTTCAAAGACAGAGGGCGCAATATACCAAAAGGCCGCATCAGGATCCGTCGCCTTCCAGATACCGGTCACCAGAATCGGCAGGGCAAAGGGCCTTTCGGGTGTAGCTGGATCTGGGCTAGCCGCGCGGTAGAGAACATAGACTTCCCCTACCTGCATACCTGTCTGATTGGCCCATGCCTGGTGTACCAGGACTTCAACGGGGGCCGTGGGATCAGTCAAGACCCCTGGCAGGGAACCCGCAATTAACTCGGCGTGGGATGCCAAATCCTGAATGAATCCCAGATTCATTTTGCCCAAGGCCGCCTCTCCCCGGCCATAGGGTCCAGTCCCCGGGGGAAAAAGCTGAAACAGATCTGAACGTATAAAGTGCATTTGTGTCACGACAGGCAGTTGGAAAGTTCCCACCAGGGACTCCTCAAAGTAGGATGCCAGCCGTTGATAGTCAGATTGCCGTTCTACATCTCCCCCTAGTGTGGTTGAGGGAGAAACAGAATCCGTGGAAAAAAACAGAAAACCAAAGGCGGGGCGCCGGGAACTGGTTTCCAGATTCAGTTCATCCCGTAGCAGCCGCTGATTGACGGCATCGGTATACATGGGAATGGCGGCCATCAGAGCGATGGCCATAATCCAGCCAACGAGCAGGGCACCGTGCAATCCACTCCGATGGAAGAGGCGGCGCAGAGCTAGGCCGGTCAGGCCCGACAATTGGTACGCCAGGATCACTGACGCTTTCATGTAAGAAGCGGGATCTGGTCAGGCCTTGATGGCCCCGGAAGTCAGGCCGGCAATGAAGTAGCGCATGGTGAATGTGAAAACAACAATCAGAGGAATGGAAGCAATGACATAGCCGGCGAACATGGGCCCCCAGCGTTCCAAACCACCGTATTGGCTACCGAAACTGACGATACCCAGAGAAATGGTCCAGAGTTTCTGGCTGGGAATGGTCACTAGCGGCCAGATATAGTCATTCCAGGTAGCCAGCATATTCATGATGGCCACCGTGATCAGCATCGGTGTGGACAAGGGCAGGGCAATGTGCCAGAAATTCTGAAAATTGGAGGCTCCGTCCAGCCGGGCTGCTTCAAACAGTTCTTCAGGTAATGAGGCGATAAAGCTGCGCAGGATGAAGATGGCAAACACTTGGCCGCCGGCGATATAGGGGAGGATCAGAGCCCAATAGGTATTGATAAGGTTCAAATTCTTGATCAACAGGAAAGCCGGGATCAGGGTCAGGATTGAGGGAATCATGAGCAAGGCCAGGATGGCCATGAACAAGACCTCGCGTCCCGGAAAGCGGAATCGGGCAAAGACAAAGGAGGAGATACTGGCAATGCCCAACACACCTACCATGGAAACGCCCGAGACAATGAAGCTGTTGAACAGATAGGGGCTGATGACCTTCCAGGCATCCCGGTAGTTGGCCAGTTCCGGGGTCGTGGGCAGACCCCAGAAAGTATGGGTAAAGGCCACGGTAGAACGGAAGGAGGAGATAAGAAGAAAAACGAAAGGGAAAAAGGTCAGGATGGCCAGAATGCCGAGCACGACATGAATGGGCCAATCGTGACGCATCGTACGCTGACGCAGGACGGTCATTAGACGGGTCAGGCTCCGGTGAATTCGACGCTGGAACGTAGATACCGATGATTCAGGTAAGTCAGGATAAGGATCATGGCAAACAGAACGGTACCGATGGCACAGGCATAGCCCATGCGGTTATAGGCCATGGCATTGCGGTACAGGTGCAAGCCTGGCACCAGGGTTTCCGTACCTGGCCCGCCGCCGGTCATGACGAGGATAATGGTGAAATTCTGGAAGGCACTAATGATGGTGAGGATAACCACCAGCTTGATCTGGGACAGCACCATAGGCATTTCCACGAACAGGAATCGTTGCCAGGTCGACGCGCCATCAATGACGGCCGAATCCAGAAGCTCCCCTGGTATCGCCTGGAAACCCGCCAGGTAAATTAGAGTGCCGATCCCTGCTATCCAAGGAAAACCGACAAAGATGATAGCGTACAGAGCTAACTGGAAATCGCCTAACCAGGGACGTTGCAATTGTTCCAAACCGAGCAATGCCAGAGACTGGTTTAGCAGGCCGATGTTGGGGCTGTAGATGAATTTCCAGATCATCAGAATCACGAGACCGGGTACCACCATGGGCACAACCAGCAGGATGCGGTAGATATAGGCCATCCGCAGATTCCACAGATGGAAAATCAAGGCCGCTGCCCCCAGCGGAAAAGTCAGATTAATGACTACGAGAGCTACCGTGAGGATCATCAGATGTACAAAAGAATCCCACCATAAGGGGTCGTGCCACAGTTCCCCAAAATTACTGAAGCCCACCCAGATCTTGACATTGGCTCCGTTCCACTGAAAAAGACTGTGGTACAGAGCAGATCCGGCCGGGTAATAGTTGAAAATGAAGAGTAAGAGGAAGGTGGGAATTAACCAGATGTACGCCGTACGATAGCGCACGATGCGGGCCAAGAGGCCGGGTTGAGAACGTCCAGCAGTAAATTCAGCCATGGATAGTTTCAGGGGGGATACCCACTCCTCGACCGATTTCCGGCCGAGGAGTTCGGATTACTAACAGTGGAGTAGGATAGGGTGCAATCAGGCCTCTGCCCAGTCTGGATGTTCATTCAGGAGCTGCTGGGCGGCGAGTTCCATCTCCCGCTGCATGGTGGTGGACATGTCTTCGGCGCTGAGTTCTCCTGCCATGAACTGTTGCAGGTTGCGCCACATGGCATCCACGAATTCCCGGGTCAACATACTATCAAACGGTTCAATCCGCTCAGCTCCGAAATTGACCAGCATATCCGTGTAGACCGCTAGCGAGGGATCCGCGCCTGTAGTGTCCTTGACACCGGGCGCAAAACCGCCATGGTCGTTGAGAGCTTTAATCAGTTGAGGCGGGGAAGTCAGGAACCGGAGCCAGTCAATGGTGTCGTCCAGGACCCCTCTCTCCTCAGAAACCGTGGTGGTGATATATTGGAATACACCACCAACCCCGGCCATGGCCGGGAAACCAAGGCCACCATACGGGGAAGTCTCCTGGGTAACGGTTGGCATATGGGGGAAGATGCCCCACTCAAATTCAATGAGCGGATCATTGCGGACAGGTTTGTTCATCCAACTGCCAAGCCAGGCCACGGCAGCGTCTCCTTCCGCCCAGAGACGGAATACATCAGCGGCAGGCAACGCCCAGAAGCCATCGGGATAATGAACGGACCACTCTTTCATCAAACGCAGCATTTCCAGCCATTCCGGATCGGTCGCGGCATAGTTTCCGTCACGGATCGCCCTTACCATGGCGGGAGGTTGCAGGTTTTCGCCCGGTTTCCAGGTCCGGGCGACTTCGGCACCCCCTGAGATCTGGGACATTTTGTGGTCGTACAGGACGTCCTGAAATACCCGTGTCGTCCAGCTACCGTACAGCGGTGTACCGCCTTCCAGGTGATAACTGACGGAGAAGGGGATAGTACCGGCATCCCGCAGGGCCTGCTGTACTGCTTCGTAGTCTACCCAGATGTCCGGTACCGAAGCGCCGATTTCATCAAGACGCGTCTTGTTATAGAAGAAGCCCGTACCGACAATATCCCCCGTGATCAGATAGATATGGCCGTCAGGTGCGGTACCACTGGCAATCACAGGTCCCTGGAATGTGTCCTTCCAGCTGTCGTAACCCTCCACATAAGGATTGGGCTGCGACAGATAGGGATCCAGATTGTTGAACCAACCCTTTTCATAGTCCCGGGCAATCCAGCCTCTTTGATACCAGAGGATTTCGGGAGCAGTACCGGCCGTAAGTTGGGTGACCATCCATTCGTCGTAGCCTGTCGCAACCGATTCCACAAACTCAATATCTACGTCAGGATGCATATCCTTATAATCATCCTCTATCTCCCAGAGGGCCTGAGCCGGATCCCAGCGGTCAGTCTCCAGCCTATCTCGAGGGGTCAAGCCCTGCGCGTAGTGGTTTACCACCCGTACGGCCGCCGAAGGGCCTTCCTCGGCGCCAGGCGCAGCAGCGGGAACACAAGCGGCTAATGCCAGGCCAGCGGCAGAAACTCCTGTCATTTTCAGAAACGTGCGGCGAGATAATGGTGATGCTTTCATAGTCTAGTGTTCCTTAAGATTGCAGTTGGATATCTGAGCCATGCAAGGCATAGTAGTTGCCAGACAGGAAGCATGGCTTCTTGCAATTATATTAATGTGGCTGGGAAATCCAAATCTGGCGGTATAGGGCGGGTGGACCCTTTACCTGTACCCCAGCTTCTCCAGTTGTTCTGCCCACTTGAAATATGGGACGGGGGAAACTGGCCATCTGCCGTTGGAGAAACAACGAAAAACACCTGAGAGTCTCCTGTCTGACATGTCTGGGGCCGCGGTGTACAATGGAACGTTCGCCATCCGAACTCCTGTTGCGTGATGGCATTCCCGTATGTCTGTCCCAACATGCAAGGCTAACAATTTGCCCGCAATGAAATCGGCAAAGACCATCGCATGAACCGCAGTCAGTTCGTATTTGTCATAGTCCTCAATGCCCTGATATCAGTGCTGATAACCTCCACCATTCTGATTCTGTATGAGTGGCGCCGGCCCCAGCCCGATCCGGGATGGTGGCTGGCGCCAGAAAACCGACCGCTGACCGCACCTGCTACGGTAAGGCCTGTGGTCACAACGCCTGCAGCAGTGGCTTCGGCGCCAGAACCCGGGGAGGTCGTCACGGGGCCAGGCACGACTGACCCGGAGGATCTTGGGGAACGGACCTATACTGTGCGCGAGGGGGATTCCCTAAGCGCTATCGCGGCCCTCTTCGGTGTTACTCAGAGTGCCTTGGCGGCGGCCAATGGTATAACCGATCCCAATCTGGTCACGGTGGGTCAAACCCTGGTTGTGCCCATTGGCGACACCAGCATTGAACCGGCCAACATCCTGTTGACCGCAGCAGATTTTGGGCTGGAAGTGCTAAATGCCGGAACCTACGCCGAGGAGGTGGTAGTAATCATCAATCAGGGACAGAATGTAATCGATTTGTCAGGCTGGTCCATTCACACCAGTTTGGATGAACAATATACGTTCAAACAGATGTTTCCCCTGTATCAGGGGGAGAGTGTCCGTCTGATGTCCCGGGAGGGAACAGATACTGCCTATGACAAGAACTGGGGCCGGTTACCGACCCTGTGGGTGCCAGGCACTATAATTTCGCTCAGAGATCCCTCTGGGGCTGAGGTACTGAACATTGAATTACCCTAGGCTATGAATTGAGGATTACCCGCATGACTGATGACAGAAATGAACAGGCAAGCAAACCTGTGCCTGAAGCCAACCGCAGGACTGATTCGCGGACTCAACGACCAGGGCGAGGCAAACGCAACCATCGCCGTCGGTCCCGGTCTCCCAAGCGTAGCGAACGGACGGACAGTTCTCCGGAATCTCACGGCGCACGATCGGGTCGACAGAACGGCGGCAAGCAGAGAAACACAGTTTCTTCACGGGGCAAGCGCAGTTCTGCCGGCGCTACCCGTGGGCATAGCCGGAAGAACCCCACGAAACGGACCAGGAATAAAAAACTGATGCAGGAAGTAGCCCTGCAAGCAGAAGCTATGCAACCTGATCCTGACTACGTCCCGCCCGACTCGGTTTTTCTCTATACGCACGTTCGTCGGCAGTCCTACCGCGATTTCGACCGGGAGAGTCTGCAAAGACCCCGATGGTTCACCCGTATAGAGTCCGATTCCAATTACCAGGGCCAATGATTTCGTTGGCCGGAAATATCTTCTGCGGGAAATTCAGGTTTGATCCCTGTGCCTTGGGCTGACTGTAGTCAGACCTGGGGAATATTCTTACCATAAGTCTTCACACATTCAGGGACGCACTGCCCTGCACTTCTGGAATGGATTACCGGTCTGTGCCCAAGAGGAAATTTTCGGGCTCACCTGACGTATTGCCATGCCATACCTTCCCTTTTACCTGATTCTGGGGGCTGTGGCTATGGGGGTGTCCCTGCTCTTGGCCCCCCTCTGCACCCGCTTGGGACTCCGATCGGGCATGACCGATACGCCTGGAGGTCGGCGCCTACATACGGGGAGCATTCCCCGCACGGGAGGCATTGCCATTTGGGGTGCTTTTACCGTGGTACTTGGCATCTTCCTGCTACTTGCCCGTATCCCGACGGTGGAAACGGCATTCTGGTTTCCGGCCAGCCAGGATGTCCATGAAATGCGACGTGTCAGCGCTCTGATGTTGGGTGGAGTCTTCTGTGCCGCCTGGGGAGTGATAGACGACAGATGGGATCTTGGATCGCGGTGGCAGTACCTAATTCAGTTGGGAGCAGCCCTCATTGCCATGGCGGGCCTCATTTTTATCAAAGATGTCAACAATCCTTTGGGTGAAGGCTTATTGCTGGGTCCTGATGGTTTCCCTTGGTGGTTGGTATTTCTGGTCACGGTTTTCTGGTTTACGGGATGTATGAATACCCTCAACTGGCTGGATGGTCTGAATGGACTGGCCGCCGGTGTGGTGGCTATTCTGTGTCTTGTGCTTATCGTCCACATGCTGGTGGTGCTGCCCGTGCCCCAGGCCAGTGTGGCCGTACCGCCCACCATTTTGTTAGGGGTGCTACTGGGTTTCCTGCCTTTCAACCTGCTGCGACGTAATCTCTTTATGGGCAGCAGTGGCAGCTACTTTCTCGGTTTTGCGGCTGCTGCCATAGGGATAATGGGAGGAGCCAAAATAGCCACAGTGACCATGGTACTGGGCCTACCGATTATTGATGTTGCCTGGTTGATTTTCAGCCGTTTGCGTCGTGGCCAGACTCCATGGACTGCAGGCCGTGATCATCTGCACTTCATTCTGCTGGATCGGGGTATTCCCGAGACTGTGATTGTGTTGGCCTATTATCTTTTCTGTTGTCTCTTTGGTGTATTGACTCTCACTCTGGATGATCGTCTCAACAAACTGCTAGCCCTGATCGGCTTAGGTGTGGTGGCTATTGGTTTCATGGCATGGTTGGGAAGGGGATATGGCGCGCCACGTGCCAAGACAGGCCAAGAGTTGGGTGACAGCGATAGCCCGGCAGGATGAAACCCTTTAAGCCTGGGCGACTACCATTCGCTGGGGTTCCAGACTGCATTGCGGCCTATCGACTGACCATCCAGATGCCACCTTGGGGAAGTTGCCGAGGGCTCTACCCGAAGGAGCCATAGCAAGATAGGTGCGTGGAAGCGGGAAGAAAGGACTCTTCCCAAACGGCATTTTGCCCCTGCGGCACACGCAGGCTGTACGGTTTAAGCCAGGTGAGGGACCACCTGGCTAGACCCAATACTGGTTACTTAAGCGCAAAATTCTGTTAACTTAACGCAGGCTTGAGGCTCGGTCAGTTACGCAAAAGATGGTGCCAGTGGCCAAAATTGCGCAAAGTAAACATGTATTGTGGCTAGACCGGGGAAACGGTATTGGAAATGTATAGTTGCCTGCGAATTTCGCTTACTTCGCGCGCCAAGGCCATGTCCGCGCGCAGATTGTTGCTGATGCGATCGACGCCATGGCGGACCGTTGAGTGATCGCGTCCTCCCAGCATTTCACCAATCTTGGGCAGTGATACCTGTACTTCGTGACGCAACAGATACATGGCTACCTGACGGGCATGGACAATCTTTTTCTTCCGTGATGACCCTTGGAGTGAATCGGAATTCAGGTCGAAATACTGGGCCACAAAAGCAAGCAGTTCTT
The DNA here is from genome assembly GCA_034422235.1 of Anaerolineales bacterium. Taxonomy (GTDB): domain Bacteria; phylum Chloroflexota; class Anaerolineae; order Caldilineales; family Caldilineaceae; genus Bin34. The sequence goes on from DAOUJU010000025.1 coordinate 40,832, forward strand.
CGGGTGTGGGTAACTCCCGGGCGGGCGGGTTAAGTGAAAGCAGATCGATGACTTCCTGTTCGGTTAAGGGTGTACCTCTTTGAACCTGTACCAGATTGAGTTGATGCAGGGCTCCTTCCAATTCCCGGATGTTATCGGTGACACATTCGGCAATGGGATTCAGCAAGGGCATGGGAATGTCATAGTCAAATTGCTGAACCTTGGATTGCAGAATGGCGAGGCGTGTTTCAAATTCGGGGCGATCGATATCTACCGGTAGTCCCCCTTCAAACCGGCTACGAAGTCGGTCTTCCAGATTCTGGATGAGATGTGGAGGACTGTCACTGGTCAAGGCTACGCGCTTGCCTTGCTCAAATAACTCGGAAAAGGTGAAAAAGAATTCTTCCTGTGTTCGTTCCTTGCCCGACAGGAACTGGACATCGTCCAGCAGCAACAGATCCAATACCCGATAACGTTGGCGAAACGCATCCATATTCTGGGTGCGGATAGAGGTGATGAGATCGTTGGTGAATTTTTCCGTCGTGCTGTAGTACACCCGCGCCCCTTGGCTACGGGCTTCGTGTCCTATGGCATGCAAGAGATGGGTTTTGCCCAAGCCCACGTGGGAATAAATGAACAGGGGCGTATAAGGACTGTTGGCGTGTTGGGCCAGAGAAAGCGCTGCCGCATGGGCGAGCTGATTATGAAAGCCCACCACGAAATTATCGAAGGTGTACTGGCCATTTAGATTGCCCCGGGGAATGGGTGCCGGTTGCACCGGCTCTTCCTCTAGCTCTACAAGGTCCTGTTCGGCAGCCATCATTGCTTCCAGAGGGGTGGCGGGAACTTCTGCCGCCGGCTGGCCGGCGGCAGAAACAACAACATATTGCACCTGAACAAACTGCTTGAGGAATTTGGCCAGGTATTGCTTAATGAGAGAACTATACTTGTCACGCAAGTAACTCTGGGCCACGAGGTTGGGCACATGTATTGTGAGGACGCCATCCTCAAACGCGAAGAAACTGCACTGGCTGACAACGGCATCATACTGCTGGGCATCCAGATGTAACACCAGTTCCGCTTGGGTACGGGTCCAGGCTTGTTCAGCGAGTTCGCGGGTGATCGAGGCGGGCATTGCCGTCATGCTGGACCCCAAATATGAGCCGGCCAAACGACAACGGGACACCCTTGGCGCCTGGACATGCCGGAATCCCGAAGGTCTGGGCCTGGATGCGAGGCAAGTATACGGAAAACAGGAAGAAGCTTGGGCCTGACTGGGATGAAATCGCGCAAGATTAACCTTGGCCACCATGTATGACAGGTACGACGGAAGAAGCGACGATGAGGGGTGCAAAGGGCCCTGGCAATTGCGCGCCAGAGCACTTCCGTTAAGGAACTGCCATCATAACAAAACAATTTCCGGATCACAATCTGATCTGTCGCTGAATCGCTTGGCACGGGGGGAGGCCAGAAAGAGCGCATACCTTTATCCATGCCAGGCCAAGGCCCGTCAGATTGATGAGTAACCCGCCCGCCAGACACCGACCTGCGGTTACAGTGGACAGGAAAATCACCCAACGGATCCTGACATTTGCCCAGCCCTATGGGCAGAGCAGGAACAAGGGTCCGCAAAGCAGTTGCACAGACCACTTCGTAACGAAGCTGGCTTACATAGTGGTTAGTCAGATTGGCCAGATGCGCAAAACATCCACGCAGTGGAGCTGCGATGTTGGCGGCTATGATTTGACTCCCTGCGGGCGACGATTGCATCTTCTAATTCTAGCGTAATGACTTACTGATTTAAAATCTCCCTGAAAAATGTAATCTTCTTTACTACAGGTTGCGCAAGAAGCGCAGCAAGAGAGAAATTGGGGACTATTTGCCCTGATAAACGGCACCTAATACGGGAAGACACTTAGTTTGGAGCCTCCCACGGCACAGGCAACAGGCAGCCAGGGGGATGGTGGATCTTTGCGGGGAATGTACCGGGACTTGAACCTGTCCCGGCCAGCTGCATCGTAACTCACCCGGTGTGCAAGTTTAGATCAGGTGACCAACTTAGAGATTTGCAGAGGAGGATGCCCCTGAGCCTGATTGAGCAGGAAGGTAAGGGTGTGGCTGAGCACCTTGCGGAGGAGCCGATGGCTCAGATGCCACAGGTCCCGGGCCCACACTCGTTTGATGAGGTAGCGGTCCCCGAGTGGACCGAACACCGTGTCAATCCGATACCGGAAGCGGCTGAGAAGCGCGCTGCGCCCGGGCCAGGGGTCATGCCCGGCCTTCTTGAAGGGAGCCAGCAGCTGCAGACCCTGCGGCCCCAACTCCTCCTTGAGCTGGGGGCTCCCGTAGTTGCGGTCCCCCACCACCGTGCCCTGGTGTCCCTCGACCCACTCCGGGACCACCGCGGTCTCATGGACATTGGCCGGGGCGAGGTTAAAGCGGACAATGACCCCTGGCCAAGCGACCAGGACATGGACCCGAAAGCCGTAGAAGGTCTGGCGCAGCAACGCGTCGTAGCCGAAGGCCCCCTCCCCACGGAAGCGCTGGCAGCGGTAGGCGCGCGCGAACTGACAAGCTGGGAGCGGGAAGCTGTCCACCAAGTGGAGGGAGGGATCGAAACGGATCTGTGTCAGCAGGCGTTGCCCGATCCGCTCCTTGAGGGGACACAGGTTCACGGCCTGCCGGACGAACGTGGTGCGGTGGCGCGGCCGGAGGGCAGGAAAGAAGTGGGGGTAGTGACGTCGGCAGTAGGTGAAGATGGCCTTGTCCTGGTGCAGAGGCAGGTACTCACCGACGAGCTCCAGGGTGATGACCTTGCTGTCGGCAAGTTTAGGGGTAGGTCCTCGCTAGCGGAGGCGTTTGTGGCCCACGATGTCGAGCAGGATGTCGTCCACCAGGCAGAAAGTGGCTATGATGAAATGGTCCAGGTCCCTGGTGTCCTCCCATGAGTTTCGTCAATACCCATTAGAGACCCTAGGGCCTGGATTTTCCAATTCATATTTTCCTCTGTCAAAAACTTGCACACGGGGTTAACTATAATCGGCAATCTTCAGCCGAGATAGCCCAGTACAACCTCAGCATGCTGAGGTATTGCTTCTTCTGGTTCCGGGATCTCCGGATGCCAGGCTTTCTCCCATTCCACACTGTAGCATCCAGTATATCCCTCGGATTCCAACAATTCCACGATCTGCTGATTGGGTACATCACCCTCACCCATCAAAACAAGCTCAAAGCTACCATCCGCCCGATGTCGGGCATCTTTCAGGTGTACGTGGGCGGTCCGGCTTTTCAGGCAGGACCAGGTCTCTTCCACACTTTCCCCCATACGATAAGGATGATGGACATCCCAGACAGCTTGTACATGGTCGGAAGGTACACGATCCAGTACGCGAGCTACGTCCCGACCCTTGCAAAAGGCATCATGTGTTTCCAGCAGAATAGTAATGTTGGTTTCTTCTGCCACCGGGGCCAGGCGGTTGAGGCTTTCCGCCACCCATTCGATGCCTTGGGCCATCGTACAGCCATCCACAATGTTGCCGCCGAAAGTCCGTACGAAAGGCACTTCGAGGGCAACGGCCAGGTGCAGGTAGGCGATTAACTCCTGTTCAAATTGGGCTCGTTCTTCCGAATCTGGTGAAGTAAAGCGGGTAGAGGCTCCCAAGCCTATGATACGCAAATCGCGATCCTGCATGACCTTTCGAATGCGATTCCGGGCCGTTGTGTCCAAATTGGCCGGAATGAGAGAGCCGTCCAGCAGACGAATCTCCAGTCCACCATAACCGTAGGTGACGGCGGCGTCCGCTGCCTGTTCCAATGTCCACTTGGGACATCCCAAAGTGCTGTACATCAATCGGGGATTAGCGGCCATACCATGTCTCCTGATTCAGGTAAGAAGAAAAGAAAATGCCTTGGGGAAAAGATTTTGTCCGGGAGGTAGCTATCACCAGTTCCACTGCCGATCGGGGTTACAGAGGACAGAGTTCGTGGCAACGTTCCTGCAACTGAATGACGCGGTACACGCTCTCGGATGTGATGGGCAGTGGTTGCCCGAGACGCAGGGTTTCATAGAGATCCCGATAATACTGGACATACAACGGTTCTGGCGGGACCGGCGGTGTCCAGCTGTCTTCCTGCCAGGGAATTACGTCCCGGTTATAGCTGCGGTTAGGGGTGGGGCGCGTGTCAAGTGTTCTAGGCTCCAAATCGACTGGATCAAACCAGCGCCATTCCAGCTTGCCCTGATGCCCCCGCAAGCCTCCCTGGGTACCCATGACATTCCAGGAATCGCCCGGATAAGCACAGGTACTGGAGATCTCAATGTCTATGGTAGGGGCTCCTTCAGCCTTAATGACCACCTTCACGTGGTCATCAGCGTCTCCCAGGGTCAGGGTCCGATCCAAATGGCAGAAGACCTCCGGGGTCTGGGGACCGAAAAGCTGCAGGGCCTGGTCCAGGTAGTGGGGTCCCGTATTGTTGAGTGAACCGCCCCCAAATCGTTTGAGAGTCTGCCAGTCCCAGCGCCGGCCAAAGCGGTTTTCCGTCATGCGGATATGCACAATGCGACCCAGGATGCCGGATTGGATGATTTCCTGGACTTTGCGAAAGTCTGCGTTATAGCGGCGCTGCTGAAAAATGGACAGGACACCAGGACAGTTCTGGGCCGCTTCCACCATGCGGGCCGCATCGGGTAGTGAGTCAGCCATGGGTTTCTCACATACGACATGGCGACCCGTTTCCAGGGCGGCTATCGTCAGGTCGGCGTGCAAGAAACTGGGCAAAGCGACTACCACCAGTTCCACCTCACTATCCTGCAACAGTTCTGGGAATTCCGCATAGGCGCGACTGTCGAATCGGGACTCGGCTTCCGCACGCCGCTCCGCATCGCCGTCGACCACAGCGACAACTTCAAAGAGATCAGGTATGAGTTCCAGCAGCTGGGCATGGATACTCCACCCACTGCGGCCCAAACCCGCTATGCCAACCTTGATGGGTTTTTCCTGAGTCATACTTCCTCGCAAAAAGCAGTGTGTATTCTGGTCTGTAATTCAGAGGCGAATCTTCACCCTGGTGGGAGGCAGATGCTCCGTTTCCTATTCAGTATCGCCACTCAGGGCCCGGACAGATACCTGTTGGTTCTGGCCCTGTACCAGAGCCAAACCCGGGGTTTCAAAACTGTGGACTTCATGCTCTGTGGCCACTTCCACCTGACTTGGCTCTGGGTGCATCTGGATAAGATGCCACTCGCCCGTCTTCCGGTTCGGGCAAAAAGTCACATTGCCCTGAGTAAAGGATACGTGAGTTCCCTGCAGGTCAAATGACTCCTGTCGTTGTACCGCAGAGGAGGATTCCAGCAATACAGTACCTGGCTGTTCGAGAGCAGAATCAAGTGGGACGGGAGCGAAATCCATCAGGTCCACGTTTAGGGCGAAGGAACCGGCTGGACTCTGGACGGTAGCGCGCAGTAGCCGAGTATCCGCGGGTTGCGTGCGGGTAAGGGCTGGATCGATCTGATAATCCAACTGGATCTGGGCCAGATAGGCATTGAGGTCCTTGGGTGTACCCACCGTGTTCCGATCCACCAGTTCCAGGTAAAAAAGGCAGGCGGGACGACCCTTGTAGAAGGCTCCCGGCCAGGCCAGATCCCAGAAGCGCTTGGGTTGACTGGCCCGGTAATGATAGATTTCGCACACCAGGTCTCCCTCCCGCTGATCCAGAACCAGTACTGGAGGGGCCAGCAAGGAAGAAACATACAGGGACCTGAGAATGAAGACAACTGAAGCCGTCACGATGGTAATGAAGACGTCGGGGTGAGATTCGTAAGGGAATTGACTCACTTCCCTGTCATTGACCCGTACTTGCCGAACACGCGTCGGCTGTGCCCAGATGAAGGATGTCTTGGCACTGCGAAACAGGGTATGGCTGGAGCGTGGAGCGTAACATCCCAACAATGCACCTTGTTGCTGGACTCCCAGAAACTCTCCCTCATCCAGCAAATTGCGTGAGTTGGAGCGGTCGGTGGCGTGGTAGAAATCCCCCAGCCACTTATCGTCCAGGATATATCGTGTATAGAACACACCGGTTCCCTCACCCGCGGGATGGCCGTAATGGGCAATGACATGATTGCCTTGGGGATGAAAGCTCCGGGATGTACTCCCCAAGGCAAAGTCGGGAGTCACATGGGTGGTCATGTCACTGGCCAGAGCATGCAGGATGCCCTCCCGTACGGTATAGGTATCCGGCAACTGTGCATGGAACCTGGTAAGCCAGGCTGGCAGGATCCCCTCGGTGATCCACTGCTGAAACTGTAGTCTTTCTGGTGTCGCATCACCGGCCATACTGGGTTGATAGGCACGAGCATGAGGCCCGGACAAGCGGCCGGATCCCCTGTGCAGATGTAGGGCATAACTGAGGCCCAGACGGCAAAGCATGATCTCAGCCAAGAGCGCCGTGTCTGGATTTGTGACGGTGTCACGGAGCTTGGCCAGTGCCCGGATAGTGACTGCCGCGTACGTAGGGCTATTGAATTCCAGCACGTGTCCGTTATTGGCGGTAAAGGCAATCCAGGTCTTGAGTTTTTCCTGTCCCTGCCGTTCCAGGTCTTTGTTTCCCAACAGATCGCCCCCCAAGCAGAGAGCCAGAAGTGCCAGGACCGTAATATTGGTGTACCCGACCCAGACATTGAGACGCTGAATTTCCTGCAGACCCAGCTCGACGGCTTGTAGGACTTGATCCGTCAGATCCGGTTCCAGGCGCTGCCGGTGCCGCAACATCATGGGAATCAGATTCTCAAGACAGAACACTACGGCGTTCAGGTCTTCTATATAATTGTCCTCAGCCATCCAGCAGAAGTTACCCTGATGGGCGTCAGCCGGGTCTGTCATCTGGCACTGCAACACTGCTTCCAGTACGGTGGTGGCCAAAGCCAAATCAGCAGGAGTACCGTTGGCTATTAGTTCACAAGCCAAACGGCAGGACTTCCGGGTTTCGTGAAAGACGCCGTACTCTGTCTCGTGCCGCAACATGCCGGCTACGGGATCAAAATCAGCCGGTACCTTCAGGGGAGATTGCATATTCGCCGAACCGCAGAAATTCAGGCGTTTGCGATAGCCTGAGCTTCCAGCGCCAGACGCATGGCTCTGAAACAGTGGTCCTGCCCCATGGCGGTTTCCGTCCGGTAGTGAATATCCTTCAGGAAGGCCGGGGCAAAGGGCAGTTCCACCTGGGAACAGTCTATGTATTGGGTATCTTGCTGATTCACCAGGAAGAGGTGGTCACCACCCGGACGGCCGCCTATGTCCACATTCTTGCGCACTTCCATGTATCCTTCCGTGCCCAGGACAGTCAGACGGGTATCCCCCCAACTGGCCAGGCCACCGGGGGTGAACCAGTCCACGCGGATATAGCCTGAGCAATGTTGGCCCTGAATGACAACGTCACCGAAGTCTTCGAATTCCGGCGTCTCCGGGTTGGCCCGATTGGCGACCTGGGCATGCACAATGGTGGGCTCCACCTCTTGGCTGAAAGCAAGGAACTGATCAAACTGATGGGCCGCAATGTCGCAGAGAATACCGCCGGAGGTGGCCTGATGGAAGAACCAGGCAGGCCGTGATTCCTTGCGCAGGGAATGAGGTCCCAAGCCAATAAGATGCACCACTTGGCCAATAGCACCGGCCCGTACCAGTGCCAGCGCTCTGGTAGTGGAGCGGCTGGCAATACGCTCGCTATAGGCAATGGCGTAAATACGTCCGGTAGTTTCCTGTGTCTCCTTGACCCGATGCCACTGTTCCAGGGTCGTCATGCCTGCCTTATCACTCAGAACGTCCTTGCCATGCGTCATGGCCCGGATTGCAATATCCGCGCGTTCTGATGGAATAGCAGCCGTCAGGATCAGATCGATGGTGGGATCTTCGAATACAGCCTCCGCCTCAGGCACAGGCTGGGCTTGGGGAAAGGCCTGAACAAAGGCCTGAAGTAAGTCAGCCTCGGGGGCGTGGACAGCCGTCAGTTGGGCTCCTGCCTGCAACAGGGAATGGGCCATACCATAAATGTGGTTGTGATTCAGGCCAACAGCCGCCATGCGAACGGGGGCAACCTCAGGCATGGTCTGGAATCCTGTAATTCATTCGGATTGAACTGAACCAGCATAGAACAGATCCCGCCCCTTCACGAGATTCTGCATCTTGCCATCCGCTACATTCCGGGGCAGCATCCAGAAGCCACAGTCAGGGTGCACCCAGCCAATGCGATCTTCCCCAAGGCTCTTGACAGCCAGTTCAATGCGTTCAGCTACCTGGCTGGGGGACTCGATTTCCAGATCCTTGATGTCAATGACTCCCACCCCCATCGCGGTCTCGGGTTTCAGGTCGTGGAAGGCTTCCAGTTCGTCATACCCGCGCCGGGCGAATTCCAGAATCAGGGCATCCACTTCCAGTCGGTTGAGAAAGGGCATCAGGTCAACCCAGAAGCCGGTCTGAATCCGCTGGCCCCCATAATTGCCGAAACAGAGATGCAGGGCACTCTCACCCCCAATGGCATCCAACACAATATTCAGGGGTTCGTAGGCCCAGTCAGCATCTTCAGGATTACCCGGCAAATTGGCTTCATCAATCTGGATGATATCGGCATCAATGCTGCCAATGGCCTTGGCCAAGACTTCGGCCAGCACGATGGACAGATCGTAGAGGCTGTCGTAGTGTTGATCGAAGATTGTCTTGGCCAGCATGTAGGGAGAGGTAACGGTGAATTTGACGGGCCGATCAGTCAAGGCCGCAAACTGCGCGTAATCAGTTGCCAGATCGAGCGTGCCTTCCCCCAAATCCCCCCGTACGACAGCAGCGGGTTGGGCCCGGAAGCGCATATGTTCCTGAGCGTGAAATTCCCTTATTTCCTCCTGGGTCAAATCCGTAGCCAGACCGGCCATCGGCCGCAGAAAGTATTCAATCATGCCGTTGGTTTCCGGATGATTGACATCAAAGCGTCCGAGTTCTCCGTCTACCAGTACGTCCAGTCCCGCCATTTCCTGGGTTTTGATCACTACCATGAGGGCATCGTGGAGGGACGTGCGGGTGGGCGTGTTGAGAACCCAGTTGGGAACAGGGTAGCTACCAACCAGCGTGGTGCGGATCTTGGACATGGCATGAAGGTCCTTTGTAGTGAATTTTAGGGGTCACGGTTGCCCTGCGCGGAGGGAGGATCAGGTTTCCTGTTTCAGATCGAGCAGGATTTCGTTTTCGGGACGTTCCTTGTAGAAATCGTCCAGGGGGAAGCACCCGGAAATGAGTCCGTTGCGGGGTGCCGTCGTGCAGTCGCTGAACGTGCGGCAGATCTGCTTACGCTGCAAGGGATGTCCGGCCAAGATGTCGGCGGGCATGTCGGGATACGACAGGATCATGCGGCCCAGTCCTACGAAATCCGTCATGCCGGACCGAATGACATGCTGGGCCACATGGGGTAACCATTCCTGCAAGTAGGAATAGCCGCTGCCGACCATGGCCAGATCGGGACAGCGCTGTTTGAGATAGGCCACCGCCTGGATCTGGCGAGCCACCCCGGCCAAGGGATCCTCCGGCGGCTTGTAGCCGTCTGAAGGGGGGAAGAGAGCAGGACGCTGTATGTGGGGAACGTAATAGGGACTGCCAGCTGTGATGTTGACCAGTTGTATGTCAAGGGACTGCAGCAGTTCCAGAAATTGGACTGCCTCTTCCAGATCCAGGCCAATTCCGGTATGGTCGCCACCAAAGGCATAGCGATAAGGGGCAGTACCAAAGGCCGTGTCATCAGGTACCCCCTGATCGTTCAATTCTGGATCTGGCCGGAAAGGAATGAAGTCAAATGCACTGAGCCGTACACCGATACGAAGCTCAGGTGTTTGGGCACGAATGCCCGTCACGACATCCCGCAAGAAGCGCGTACGATTAGCGAAACTGCCGCCAAATTCTCCCGCTCTATCATAAGCACTCAGAAATTCATGGCCCAGATAACCATGGCAATGCTTGATGTCCACAAAATGGAAACCGAGTTTATAGGCACGGCTGGCCGCCGTTATGAAGTCGTCAATCAGGTGCTTGATGTCATCATCGCTCATGCGCCGGGCAGCGGCATCGACATGGAACTTGGGATTCAGTACCGGGTGCTCATAGAGCAACCAGGGTTCCATGTGCGCCTTGTCCCGAGGTCGGGCGAAGCGGCCGGAATGGGTCAATTGCAAGCCAATGAGGAGATCGTCCGTGTTTCCGAAATGCTCAGCGTGGGTACGCACCAGAAGAGACCGTAATTCCCCGATGCCCTTCATAGTGGCCGCCGTCAGGGTCAGCTGGTTGGGATTGGCCCGGCCGTCCGGACGGACCGCTACCGCTTCGCCGCCCCATATCAATTTGGCGCCACTGGCCCCAAACCGGGTCCAGCGGCGACGCACCAGATCCGTGGGACCTCCCTCGGTCGTTCCGTCCCACCCTTCCATGGGATGGACGCAAAACCGGTTGCCAATAGTGAAATCAGGTAGTGCATAGGGTTGGGCCAGCGGTGAGGAGGAACCACTTTGCAGCTCCTCATCAAAAGGCAGGTTTATTTCGTGACTGGTCAGGTATTGCCGCAGATGCGCTGAGGTTCGCAATTGCGCCACACGGCGCAGCCTTGGTGCCATGATGAATGCCTGCTGGTGGAAGAAAGAAGCAGTATCCGCAGGTTGCCTAAAGCCGCCGCAGGTGAAAGCCGCCATCGACGTGGATTATCTCGCCGGTGGAGAAGGGAAAGGCATCCTGCGCCAACGCGAGGACAGCCCGGCCAATGTCCTCAGGCGTGCCCCAGCGGGGAATGGGAGTCAGGCCATCAGCAATTAAGACATCATACTTGCCCTTGACCCCACTAGTCATATCGGTTTCGATGATACCGGGCTGAATCTCGTAGACATTGATACCCCAGGGGCTGAGGGCATCCGCCAGCAGGGCCGTCATCATGATCATGCCTGCCTTGGAGATGCAGTATTCGCTGCGGGTAGGACTGCTGGTAAAACCACTGATGGAACCGATATTCACGATCTTGCCCGGTGTCGATCCGGTATTCACAGCTTCTGTCATGCGATGGGCTATGGCCTGGGTCAGGAAGAGAGGTCCCTTGAGGTTGACGGCCATCACCTCATCATAACTGGCCTCGGTCATTTGCAGGAGGTCGACACGCTGGCGCGGTGCCATACCCGCATTGTTGACCAGCAGGTCCAGTGTTTCAAAGACCTCAAAGACTTGATCCACCACGCTCTGACGCTCCTGAACTAACGCCAAGTCGCCGGGAACCAGATAAGCTTTGCCGCCAGCCTCTTCTACCAGTTGAGCTGCGGTACGGGCTGCCTCTTCATTGCTGCGGTAGTTGATAGCGATATGCCAGCCCTGGGTTGCCAGGGCCATGGCGATCCCGCGGCCGATCCCCCGGCCTGCCCCCGTGACCAGAGCTGTCTTATTCATAGTCCAGAGCCCTGGCCAAGGCTTCCAGATAGAAGTACTCGCCCCACATCACACTTTCGTTGACGCCCAGACCCAACTTCTGATGGTACATGCCGTGTTTCAGTATGCCTTCCCACCCTAGGGTCTTGTGGGCCAGGAATTCCGGCTCGGTCAAAGTCTCCAGAATCGTGCAGGCATAGTCATAGTAGGTAGCAGCCCGTAGCGGGTCCTGTACCAGTTGGGCCAAGTTAAAGAAACCACAGGCCGCGATAGCGGCGGCGGAACTCTCAAAGGGGTCTGCCGGATCCTTTTCCCGCCAGTCGTTCGGGGGTACGCCGTGCGCGGGTGTCTGTTCCATGTAATACTGGGCATTCAGTTCCGCACACTGCAGAAAACGAACGTCCCTGGTATAGGAATATGCGGTGCCAAAGCCATAGAGGGACCAGGTGAGGCCCCGGGCCCAGGAGGAATCATCCCGCCAGCCCTGATGCGTAGTCTGTTTCAGGAACTCCCCTGATTCCAGATCAAAGAGGCCTTCGTGCGATGTGCTGCCATCCCCCCGCACGAGGTAGCGCCGGGTAGTCAGGCAGTGTTGCAGGGCCTTGCGCCAGAGATCTTCATCGCCTGTTTCCTGTGCGGCATAGAAAATGATGCCGACATTCATCATAATGTCGATAAATAAGCTCTCGTCGGCAACGAAGGAGCGCAGGTACTGTCCTTTCTCCTTGAATCGCAGCCCCATGGTTTGTCCAGCCGTAACGACGACATCCTGCAGGCCGGTATCGCCGGTCAAATCGAACCAGCGTTTCCAGGAGGACCAGAATGTAAAGCCCAGATCATGAACCTCACGGTCATACTGCCGTCCCGCCAGTAATTGGGAGTAATGGATGGCTTTCTCCAGCCAATAATTGGCTTGAGTGTGTCGATGCAATATCCACATCTGCCCAGCGACGAAACCTTCACACCAATTCGTCCAGGCTTCACCCTCGTGTTGCCATTTGCCTTGCATGGTATACATGGGCAGGAAATCAGGATAGGTTTCCACCAGATTGCGCACCTGATTATCAGCGAAATCCAAAGCTGTTTCACATCGGGATTGGAGCGTTGAAGAGATGGGCATGTTCCTGGTGGATGTCTGGTGTAAATTAGAGTACGCAGTGGGCAAACGGAAGACTCATCTTATCATGGAAGGGATGGATCGACCTGGACTGCCACGGCAGAAGAAATGCGCCAGGAGTTGCCCTTTGGGAGGAAACCGCATGATCACTACGCAGACACGATACCAGGGCAGTCTCATGGGATTGGCGGTAGGAGATGCGGTGGGAACGACCGTAGAATTCATGCGGCCTGGGAGTTTTCCTGCAGTCACTGACCTGATGGGCGGTGGCCCGTTTCGGCTAAAGCCAGGGGAGTGGACGGACGATACCTCTATGGCCCTGTGTCTGGCGGACAGCCTGAACACGTGTGCAGGCTTCGACGCGTGCGATCAGATGGAGCGTTACCTCCGCTGGCGCGAGGAAGGTTACCTGAGCAGTAACGGCCGATGTTTCGACATCGGGAGTACGGTGGCGGGTGCCTTGGATCGCTATCGGTCCACAGGGAACCCCATGGCCGGTTCCAGCGATCCATACTCCGCCGGTAACGGTAGCCTGATGCGCCTGGCACCGGTGCCGCTGTTCTTCGCTTCTGACCCGGAGCTGGCCATTCAAATGAGCGGGGAAAGTTCCCGCACCACCCATGGGGCCACAACGTGTGTTGACGCCTGTCGCTACTTTGGTGGATTGATTGTGGGGGCGCTTCTGGGAGAGTCCAAGGATATGCTGCTGGCTCCCCGCTATGCGCCGATTGCGGGTTTGTGGGACCGGCTGCTCCTGTGTGAGGAGATCGAAGAGATAGCCGCCGGTTCCTTTCAGCGTAAGGAACCACCAGAGATTGTCGGCAGCGGCTATGTGGTCGCATCGTTGGAAGCAGCCCTATGGGCTTTCAGCCAATCGTCGAATTTTCGTGAGGGCTGTCTGCTGGCAGTCAATCTGGGAAACGACGCGGATACCACGGCCGCTATTTACGGCCAGATCGCAGGAGCCTATTATGGCCTTGAAGGTATTCCCTCCTGTTGGCGTGAGTCTATTGCACAAAGGGCTCTTATCTCCCAATTGGCCGATGGCCTCTGGAAGTACGGAAACCCAGAAGCGGCCATAGGGTAAATGCAACCCACCGTACTGTCCAAGGTGACTCAAATGCGTTTCTCCAGACCGACCGTCACAATGTTCCGGCTAAGGTGTGGACGTTGATCTTTTTCAGAGTAAGGGGCTGCCGGAATCCCCGGTAGTGGTCTGGAGTATCTCTGATTGCACTTGGTTCTCACGTCATTGGGATAGAGTTCGCTGGCCCGGCTGAAATCGGTAGCGGCTCCTGTGTTAATCGTCCCTTCTCCTGCTGGTGTTAACCAATGTTTTGGCAAGCCGCGCCGAGCCAGGGACCTTCCTCCTATTCCACCTCATCTCCTGTCGCGGCTTCCTTGTCGTGATGAGCCTTTTGCACAAGCTGGAAATTGCCCCGCAGGAAATTGGGCATGCCCACCTTGTCGTCCGCAATCCGAGTTCTGCGCAAACCGAAGTTCTGCACCCAACGCATCGTCCAAATCCGCTCCTCGTAATAACGGGCAGCCTCGTCCTTGTCCATAAACGACATGGGATCTGACAGGCGAACTCCAGCCCTCAGCGAACTTGCGGCTTGTTCCAACAACTCTTCCGAGCCAGTGAGATATCCCTCTATGATTTTGTTGTAGATTCTCTCGCCAACGTGAGGCAAGCGTTTGCACCAGAACATAAGACCGACTGTAAATCCAGTCATTAGAGAGTGACGAACAAGATCACCTTCGTCCTTTGCCTTCATCGCTTCCTGAAGAGTCGTTCCCATTTCGAGCCAACGAAGTTCACTGTCTCTGGTTCGAGCTGAGCGTTTTTTGCCCATATCTGGACGTTCCAGTGCTTCTTGGAGAAGGGAATTCATGAAATCCGCATCTGCATTTTCATAGGCGTCGGAAATGTCATCGCACAGTTCCAGCGCTTTAACCCCAAAGACGCCAGCAGACGCGGCAATTCCTCCCGCTTCACCCCAGTGAAATGCGAATTCCAAGTCTTCTCTATTCGACAAAGCGTCAATCGCCTTCTGCATGGTCTCCGCGACCAGACCAATCATGGGAGGCACCTCCCGGCAATTTCATCCTGAAGATCAAGGCTGGAGTACGCCAGTTAAGACATGCAGCAACTGTACCCCTAATTCTATAGTTACAGTTTGAAACAAGAACGCTAGAAAGAAAGAGACATGAATGATCCCTGTGGAAAGGCCCGGGGTGATTGTGGCTATCAGGTCTGCAAGATGGCTTTGAACTACCCTGTCAAATGGTACGAGGCAGTGAAAGTCAAAAAAACCACTAACTGTACCGAGCCCCATACACCCGCAAGACATGGTCCGAGAAATACAGACGGGAATAGGGTAATGCTTCCAGAGGCCACAGGCCCAGTGCCAAGAGAGAAGCAAAGAGAGTTGTGAGTCGGCAGGTCAACCCCGACGCTGCTTGGTGCAGCAGGCCACCCAAGTACCTAAATAAGCTATGGCTGCAGGCAAACCGATAAATGACCTCTTGGTAGGGTGAAGGAGCTGGCAAAAAAGATGCAGAGATCCGCCCCCCTGACTTCATCTGTTACTAAATCCCATTAGTGTTGGTTCGGTGGGATTGAGGAGCGGCCAAACGGATCATGAGCTTTTATCCAATAAATATAAAGACCATTGTCCTCCTGACAGCATCAGAACAATTTCCAGAATAGGCATCTGCATACAAAAACCAAGTGCCATGAATCTGTAATATAGACATGGGCAAGTTTCCGCGGAGATGTAGTCTCTGAAGACACTGGGCCACGGGCCTACTTTGGCCGCTACAGCGACATGCGACGCAAGGAGGAAACCTTTGGACTGGCTACCTGCCACAACCCGAGTCAGTTTCGGGTCAGTACTTGGCCTGATTCTGATAGGTGTCTCCTGTGCCTCTTGTGCGTCCGGTCTGTTGGGGGAAATCCCTCTTGTAGAAAGTCCACTGCCCCAATTGCACGGACCTGAATTTCCGGAAGTCGGCTCAGTGATAATCGTGAATGACTGGATCTTCTATTCAGTACCACCAGAAAAGTACGGCGTACCGATTCTCAGGGCCCAGGCCGGAACAGAATGGAAGGTAACGGGCCGCTGGCGGCCCTCCCCTCCCGTTTCCGGAAATCAGTGGTGGGTGCTGACCCATTACCGAGACTGGTATCGCCTAAATGCCGAAGTACCCCCTTATGGCCTGGTATCGGTTTGGGGCCAACTGCCGGTGGCTTGGCTCAGGGAAGGCCAAATGGAAGATGTGCCTTGGGTTGAACCACCATGGGGGCAAGTCTGGAATACCGTACCGTTTTCCGCGGGAAGGGTTCTGGTGTCGTCTGACGATCATCTCTTGGATCTTCATGTTTGTCCGGATATAGCTTGCCCAATTTGGGAACAACCTGTGTCAGGCGATGCGGTACCGGTAACCGGGCAGTATGAGGCCGAAGAAGGACTGCGTTGGTGGCGCGTGGAATTCGAGCAAGTAATCCTGTGGGTTCCTGTCTCCCAAGGGTCCCTGCATATGACCCTACTGGGCTGGGCCAGGCATGTGGGACTAACGCAGGGTGCCGGTTGGCGATCCTGCCAGCCGATAGTGTTGTTTCCCCCTCCTCCCAATACACTATGTGCGGTCAATCATGAAGGCCGACTTCTGGACGAATTTGAAAGGGAATATGATTGGCTGGATCCAGTATTTGGCCGGTTGGCGCCACCTGCCTCTTCGCCAGCTTCCCAATGAAGGATTTGCCAAACCAAGATTGAGTCAATTCGTTCTTTTCAGACAAGGTGGGTGATTTTGCATGGCTTCCCCCAATATCACGATATACGGCGCGTATTGGTGTCCTGACTGCCGACGGAGCAAGACATTCCTAGGGGAGCGCCAGATTCCCTACAAATGGGTCAACATCGAGGAAGACAAGGCGGGAGAAGCCTATGTCCTCCAACGAAATGAAGGCAAGCGCATCATTCCCACCATTGAATTCGGTGATGGCTCCTTGCTGGTGGAACCCAGCAACGCGGAACTGGCACAAAAACTGGGAATGCGCATGTCCGTGGATCGCAAGTTCTGGCCCCTGATTTCCATTGGGGCCGGTCCAGCGGGACTAACCGCCGCGCTTTATGCCACGCGCGAAGCCATAGATACGTTACTTATCGAAAATGGAGCCGTGGGTGGACAGGCCACCCGGACGCTCAAGTTCGACAACATTCCCGGTTTTCCAGAAGGCATTGAAGGCGGTTTATTTGCCCAGCGCCTACAGGAGCAGGCTGTGCAGTCTGGGGGCGAAATTCTGGAGGCGGCAGAGGTTGTCGATATTCGTTCCAATGAGACATTCCATACCGTGGCCACCGCGGCAGGCGATGAATATAGTTGCCACGCGCTCCTCTTGGCACCAGGCAGCCGCTACCGGCAACTGGGAGTGCCAGGAGAGGAAGACTATATCGGGGCTGGCATCCATTTCTGCTCTACCTGTGATGGACCGTTTTATCAGGATCGTCATGTGGCGGTAATTGGCGGCGGGAACAGTGCTGCGGAGGAAGCCCTCCATCTCACCCGCTTTGCTTCCCAGGTAACGGTGCTGGTCCGGGGCAGTGAATTTACGGCCACTCCCGTCATTACGGAAAAGCTTCTCTCGTCTGACAAAGTGGACGTTATATTCCAAACGGAAGTCAGCCAGTTTCTGGGTACTGAGGGACACTTGAGGCAGCTTCAGACAGTTCACCGACCCTCTGGTACCGTCAGTCTGCTTGCAGTGGATGGTGCCTTCATATTCATTGGTCTTGAGCCCAACAACCAATTCCTGCAGCGTACCAAGGTACTGACGGATCGGTGGGGTTTTGTCGTCACCGGCCATGATCTTGCACATCTGGAAGGAGGGAGGGAGGAATTCATGGATCGTACCCCTTTCATGCTGGAAACCAGCGTGCCGGGTATCTTTGCGGCAGGGGATGTGCGGGCCGGCAGTACGAAACAGGTGGCAAGCGCCACCGGAGAGGGAGCTACAGCCGCCTTGGCCGTTCGGGAATACCTGAAGCGGGTATGACGAGAGGCCGGGAGAACAGAATGACGTGACAGCCAAAGCATTTGCTGGTAAGCTACGGTCAGATTATGCGCTCGGCACCTCGTTTTTCTCAGGACATGAGGGTACGGTGTGAAAAGGCACCGGTTGCAGGAGAAAGATTATGAGTACAAGCACCCCCAACGGTACAGCGAACATGAACGGTTCCTTTGTCTATGCCATGACATTGGAGGAATTGCAGGCACAAGGCATCGCCACGCGAACTCTAGGGTCTCATACCGTGGCTCTGGTCCTGAACGAAGAGCAGGTGTATGCCGTGGACAATCGATGCCCTCACATGGGATTTCCCTTGGATAGGGGATCAGTGCGTAATGGCATTCTGACTTGCCACTGGCATCATGCCCGCTTTGATTTGAAAACGGGAGGAGCCTTTGACTTGTGGGCGGACGATACCCCCGCCTTCCCCGTTGAAGTGCGGGATGGTGAGATCTGGGTGGATGTGGCCACACAGGAAGAGCGGGTGGCTCACGCCCGGAAGCGGCTTGACGTGGGTTTGGAGCGTGGCCTTTCCCTGGTGATTGGTAAGTCAGCCATTCTGATGGAAGAACGACACTTGACCCGGGAACTCATTCAGACCGGGGTGGAATTCGGTTGTCAATATCGGGAGGCAGGTTGGGGCCAGGGTCTGACCATTCTGGGTTGTATGGCTAACCTCTTGCCGGACCTGGATCCGGAGGATCGATCCCGCGCCCTGTTCCACGGACTGGCCGCGGTAGCCTCGGAAACCAGTGGCTCTCCCTACCGCTATCGTGTCCATGCCCTACCCGATGAAGTCGATAATCTCGATCTGCTGATGGCCTGGTTTCGGGAATTTATTGAAGTGCGGGACTTCGAAGGGGCAGAACGATGTCTGACGAGTGCCATTCGCGGCGGGGCGGATCATGTGTTCCTGATGGACATGATGGCCTCGGCGGCTCTGGATCACCGATACATTGATATTGGTCACCCTATGGACTTCACCAACAAGGCCTTCCAGCTCCTGGACAAGATTGGCTGGGATAAGGCCGAACTGGTCCTTTCCAGTTTGGTCCGCGGCTATGCCATGGCCACAAGGATGGAAGAGAGACATGCCTGGCGTCATCCGATTGACCTGATCGTTCTATTGCAGGAAACCTTCGCTGCGCTTGAGGAAGCCTTGGCCGAAGGGGAGGCCAATCGGATTAGCTGGCAGGGTGACCCCAATCTGGTGTCAACCATCCTGACCGCCGAACCTGAACCCATGTTGGCGTATTTGCTGAACGCTCTCAGACAGGGCCTGCCGCCCGCCGAACTGGCTGTACATGTCTGTTTTGCGGCGGTCATGCGCATTGCCCAGTTCCACACCAGCAATGAAATCGCCGACTGGGACACGGCCCTGCATACCTTTACTTTCAGCAACGCAGTGTTGCAGGCCTATAAGAGAGCGCCTACCGTAAACATCCTGCGTGGTGTGTTCGATGCCGCCATGAGTGTGTATCTGGATCGCTTCCTGAATATTCCGGCAGCTCGGATTCCCTCAGGAAAGAATGGCAAGGTAGAGCCAACCGACAGCCTGCAGGAGTTGGGATCTCTCCTGGATCATCAGTACCAGGTAAATCAGGCAGGTGCGCTGGTGGCTCACTACGTGACCGAACACAAAGATGTGAGTCCTCTCCGTTCGAGCCTTGGGCACAACCTGTTACGGGAAGACCGCGACTTCCATACGATTCAGTGCATTGAAGCAACCTTTGCCCTGCACGATGAATTACGGGGCGGGTACCAGACACAGGAATGGCTAAATCCGGATGTCGCCCTGATTGCCGCGGCACGCTATCTGGCAGCCCATGCCCCAACCATGCGGTCACAGGGCCAAACCTACAGTATCGCCTTGCGGCTGCACCGGGGTGAGAATATATTTGAGGGCTAGGCAGAGTGCGAGGGTCTGTGATCACGGCAGGGTGAACCTCGCTAATGGCCATGGATGAGCGCAAGCGTTAGTCCGCGCTCAGGCCAATTGGGTTCGCGGCTATTGCCATGTTCGGTAAGTCCCGGGTGTGAAGCCAGTTTGCCTCAATCCCCGGTTCCCGATGCATTCTGCGCGCGTCCTTGTCGGTCTGTGTTAATCAAGAAGGACCGGCGCTGGCTGAATTCAGGCCCCAGTTGTATTTGCGGTAGCGAATCTTGACTTGGGTGAGGTGTTCCTGAAGCCACTTGTGTCTGGGATCAGTCTCATCCAAATAACGCAATACGAATCCCGCCGCGCCTCCCACATCGGTAAAGTCAACCTTATACCAGTCAAAAATCGTAGAGACTTCCAGAATATTGCTGGCAGGATCGGTCTGGGTTTCCGTATTTACAAATGCCCTTGTGGCCAGGTCCAACTGGGCAGGCAACCGTGATTCCTCGTACACGCGAATTGGGGGACAGGAGCGGCTGGCACAGTGCAGCGCAAAGTGAATGCGCGTGTCCATGGGACGCAACACCCACGCAAGTCGGAGGTCGCCGTCGGGAAACTGGGTCTTGCGCGACAAGAAATGGCCTCGATTCAGGCGCAAAATGCCGTTCTCGATGTCATTGGCACTGAAGCGGTGCTCTCCCACTTGGTAGGCCGCCTTTTCGAAGAACCGCAAAAGCCCCCGGGTAATCCCTATCACCGATTTGGTTACCCGAAACGCAAGAACGGCATCCAGTACCAGGATGTTGTAGAGATTGATCCAGAAAGCCAGACACTGATCGCGTCGAGTCAGGGAACCAAGATCCAGAGATCTGAGTCCGGCGTAGAAATCCTGGCGCACGGTTTCGAGGTCTTTCGCCAGAGCCAGATAATCTACCTGGTGTCCCTCGGCGGTAATGGCCGCTTCCTTAAAGCGAGCCATCAGCTGAGTCAGATCTGCACTGGATACAGGTGACTCGTTGCGCGGGGCCTGGCCATTTAACACGAAATTCGAGGTGCCTGAGAGCAATCGATACAGCACGGGACTGGGAGGAACTGGAGGCATAGTTTCAGGGCAGGACAAAGTGGAGGCGGTAAACGGCACCATTCAGGTCAAGCAGATAAAGTTCACCCTCTTCGTCTTCGCCGAAGGAGCTGATGCTCATGTCCGTATCCGCCAGTAGTTCCTCGGTCCATTGGGGAGCATCCTGCTCACCTGCATTCCAGATCATCCAGATTCGTCCGCTGCAGAAATCCCCTACGATGTAGCGACCGTGCAGAGACGGCGTTCGGGGACCACGGTAAACGTAGCCTCCCGTTATGGAGCATTCGCCAGCGGTCTGGGGAAATTCTGCCACCGGAATCTCAAGGCCGGTTTCTTCACAGGATACGTGCTGGGGAAAGCAATGGGTACCTTCCATCAGCGGCCACCCGAAGTTTAGACCTGGTGTCTGGCCGGACCGGACCCAATGGACCTCCTCAAAGGCATCCTGGCCGACATCCGCAATCCACAAATCACCTGTAGCGCGGTCAAAGCTGTAACGCCATGGGTTGCGTAGTCCCAGGGCCCACACCTCGGGTTCTACCGCTTGATCATCCCAAAGTTCCTGTACCCAAGGATTATCGGGCGGTATGGCATAGGGCTGGGGGCCCGGATTCAATACATCGATCCGTAGCATCTTGCCCAGCAGTGAATTCGGGTTCTGACCGTTTCGAAAGCGGTCCCCGGCGGCACCGCCGTCCCCTGTGCCAATCCAAAGCATCTGATCCGGGCCAAAGAGGATCATGCCGCCATTGTGGTTGCTCGCAGGCTGGCGCAAGCCCAGTATTTCCTCTTCCGAATCGGGCAGTCCGCGTCGGGTATCCACCGGAGAGGCCTGAAAACGGGCAATGACCGTGTCACCCCGCAAGTCAGTGTAATTGACATAAAATCGGAGAGACTGTATGAAATCGGGGGCGAAGGCCAATCCCAGCAGTCCCTGTTCCCAACCGTCGTCCCCTACGCGTTTCCGAATATCCAGAAACGGTTCGGGCAAGACTTCACCATCTTCCCAAATCAGGATGCGACCTGGTTGTTCGACCAGGAATAGCCGTCCTGAACCGTCTCCGGCATGAGTAAGGAAGACCGGATTGTCCAGGTCGCGGGCGATAAGTTCAAACTGGAGTTCCAGCAACTCAAGGCCTTTCCCTCCTGTCACGGCTGCCTCCGGCCCTTCCGATGGGGACAGTTCTGACTGCGGCGTGGGTGTGGGAGTACTCACGGTTGGCGTTGGGCGGGAAGGACCACTTGCTTGAGTCCTTTCACTTCTGGCCTCGGGTGCGGATGAGTCGCAACCGGACACCAGCCCCATGCCTGCGCAGATGAAGAGGCCAAGTAGAAGGCGCGGAAACCAAGAGGGCAGTTTCATTGTTAGAGGAATTTCTGATTGCAATTCAAATCCGGTGAGGGCAGAGACTAATTCGTTCAAGTTAACATCCAGCTGATCAAATTGAATCACCGAAACCCCGTTGCGTCAACGCCCGTATTGTACAAAAGGTTTACCTGGGATGACGGGAAGCTTATCCATTACCGTAAAACGGGTTACCCATACATTGAGATACTTTCTTGGATTGACGCAGGAAACAGGAGGGTCTGATAGTCCCGCAAGGATGCTGGGGTGGCACTGAAACTGTCTCTTCAGGACTTCAACGTCGCTTTGCGAGCGCCCGGTGGAGGAAGTCGTTACGGCCTCCACTGACCAGGTCACTTTTACGAACTGTTGCCCGCGCCAGGGTTCCCGCAAAGCCGATTGGCTGTTCGCCCTCCCCCCCTGATGTTAGAATGCCCCTAGCAGTTTCACAAGGGGGAGACGTATGTTTTCCCAGAGATGCTGTGTCCTGTTGCCGCTTGCAACAGGACTGTAGGTACTTGCTGATTGACGAGGACGACTATGAAAACCCATAAGCTCAGTAGAAGAAAGTTCCTGTTGTGGTCCGGCGCGATAGGTAGCGTTGCCTTGGTGGCCGCTTGTGCCCCGCCCGCAACCGGAGAAAGTCAACCCGCCATGGAGGAGAGTGTTCCTGCCGCAGAACCGGTTACTATTGTGGCCAAGGCCTGGCCCGGGAGTCCCTTCGAAACCGAATCCATTCAGGCTGCTATTGATAAATTCCGGGAGGATAATCCGCATTACATCATTGACTGGCAAACTGAGCCGCAGGCCTATGGCCAAAAGGTGCTGACGCAGATTGCCGCGGGAACGCCCCCGGATACGATGTATGCCGGATCCGGTGATTTCTTCAGTTGGGTCATCCAGGGCATTCTGCTGGACATAACTTCCTATGTGGAAGCCCACCCCGGTTTTAGCCAGCCAGCGTACTGGACGCATTACGAAGAGGAACTTAAACGATGCACATGGGAAGGCCAGTGGTATGGTCTCGGGTCCTGCTGGGTTTGCCCACATCTGTACACCAATCTGGATGCCTTTGCCGCTGCCGGCGTTGAGCCTCCCAGTAATGATCCGGCCGAGGCTTGGACGTGGGATGAGTTCCTGACCATCGCCAAGGCGTTGACCATTGACGCGAGTGGCAATCATCCGGATGACCCCGGTTTCGATCCCGCCAACATTGAGCAACACGGGATCCAGTGGCCGACTTGGTTCATTCCCTTGCATGCGGCCATAGGTTCCAATGGGGGCCGTTATACCGCTCCAGCCCCGGATGGCAGTTTCCAGTTCGATTCCCCGGAAACCATGCAGGCTGTCCAGATGGTGGCAGATCTGGTCAATGTCCACCATGTAGCCCCCCACGGAGCCTTTTTCTCTGAAATTGGCATGAATAATCTGGAGGCCCTGGGCTCCGGCAGATTAGCCATGATCGCGGATGGTTCCTGGAATCTACTGCGCATCCAGCCGCTTGAATTCAATTACGGCACGGGGGTACTGCCCTATATGCAAACTCCCTATACGGATATCCAGGCCCACAACCAAGTCATGGCCGCGGGGGGCCAGCAACCGGATGCGACCTGGGAATTCGTGGCCTTCCTTTCCGGCGATTTCTATCAACAAACCTTATGTGAAGGGGGACTCTGGTTGCCTACCCACACCAGCTTGGCCACCCCTGAGGGCATTGCCTCCTGGCTCAATGCGGATGTCCACCCCGAGGGCTACGAAAAGATTGCCCTCGACTATGTCAATCAATATGGCCATACCATGTATATGGGACCCGGATTCTGGGAAGCCAATGGGATTGTTGCCAGTGCCCTGGACGCCGTCTGGATTGGAGACGCACAGGCCGTGGATGTCTTGCCGGAGGCTGTGGCTTCCGCCAATCAAGTGATTGAGGACTGGAGAAACCAATCCTAGGAGATTGCCCCAGCTAGACACCCACGAATCAGGTATCCGTCCCACTCCATGTCGCTCAAGGCCAGTGAAGCCCGCCGGGCAGGACAACGCCTTACCTCTGGCCGGCGGGAGGCGTTATGGGGATTCGTATTTGTTTCCCCTATCCTGCTCGGCACCATCCTCTGGTTCATCGTGCCAATGCTGGCGGCCGTGTATATCAGCTTGACCGACTGGTCATTGCTGAAACCTCCGACTTTTGTGGGGCTGGACAATTTCACGGATCTGCTCCAGGACAAGATAGTCGGACAGTCACTCAGGGTAACCGTAGTCTTCACGGTGGCTGCGGTGCCCCTGAACCTGCTGGTGGCTTTTGCCACGGCCCTGTTACTGAATTTCAGCCGATCCAGGACGATGTATGTTATTCGTGTCCTGTATTATCTGCCTGCCCTGGTACCCCCCGTGGCTAACGCCGTGCTCTGGTCCTGGCTCCTGAATACCGAGTACGGGCTCATCAATTGGGCGTTGCGCGCCGTTGGCCTGCCGAAGGTCCTCTGGCTCCAGGACCCGGCGGTCGCCCTACCTGCCCTGATATTGATGTCCCTGTGGGGATTCGGGGCTACGATGATCATTTTCCTGGCTGGTCTCCAAGGCATTCCGCCTGAGCTCTACGAAGCCGCCAAAATTGATGGGGCCGGATCC
This sequence comes from Anaerolineales bacterium, assembly GCA_034422235.1. Lineage (GTDB taxonomy): Bacteria > Chloroflexota > Anaerolineae > Caldilineales > Caldilineaceae > Bin34. The sequence continues at coordinate 65,370 of DAOUJU010000025.1, forward strand.
TGGCACCGGTTATTGCGGATTACGATACCCCTGATGACACCGGTCATCTTTTTCAATTTCGTAATCAACATGATTGCATCCTTCCAGGTATTCACAGCCGGTTACCTTATAACCGCTGGCGGGCCAGGCAATTCGACCCTTTTCTACGTCTTGCATCTGTACCGCAATGCCTTTGAATACCTCAAAATGGGCTACGCATCAGCCATGGCCTGGATTCTGTTCTTCATCCTGATGGCGTTGACTGTCCTGGTCTTCCGATACTTCGGACGCGACGTCTATTATCTGGGGTCGTAAGGGTGTCGGGATGAGCAGGAATATCGAGGTGGGTACGGTCAGGATGTCTCTCAACCCGGCTTCATCCCTGAGACGCCAGGCTATGGTTCGCCGTACCTGGCTCTACGCCGTTCTGGTGTTGGGAGCTCTCGTGCTGACTACACCGTTCTTGTGGATGACGACCAGCTCCCTTAAGGATGAAGCCCACATTTGGCTCTACCCTCCGCAATGGATTCCAAATCCTCTGCACTGGCAGAATTATTCCTTGGCGATGCAGGAGCATCCTTTCCACCTGTTCTTTAGAAACACCTTAATGTTGGTCGTCATTGGCGAAATCGCTACCGTGGGTAGTGCTTCTATCTGCGGATATGGATTTGCCAAGTTTCGTTTTCCGGGACGAGAGCTACTATTTGGCTTCACCCTGGCCACGTTGATGCTACCGCAAATCGTGTTGTTGATCCCCCAGTTCATTATCTTTCGCTATCTGGGCTGGATTGACACCTATCTGCCTCTGTTGGTGCCACTCTTCTTTGGGGGTAATGCCTTCTTTGTCTTCCTGTTCCGGCAGTTCTTCCGCACCATCCCGGATGAACTGTGCGAAGCAGCAAAAATGGACGGGTGTTCCGAGCTGGGCATTTTTGGTCGGATCGTCTTGCCCCTGTCCAAACCCGTGCTGACCACAGCGGTCATTTTTACGTTTATAGGCACATGGAATGACTTCATGGGCCCCCTCATCTATATCAACACACCGGCCAAGAAGACGCTGGCCCTGGGCCTAGCACACTTCAAGGGCTATTACGGCACACAATGGCATTTGCTCATGGCGGCCTCAGTGGTGGTCACGATACCAGTTCTGATTGTATTTTTTGCAGCTCAGCGCTATTTTGTTCAGGGTATCGCTTTCAGTGGACTTAAAGGATGAGCTCATATCCCCAGGAACACAAGGAAGCAGCCAGCAGGATTCAAAAGGGGTTCGAAATTCATGCGCGTTTGCTGTTCTTCCGCATGTCCGTGTTCCTCCTCTGAATGGTCCTTCCTGGGGGGACACTACCATACAGCCACCCAGCACAGCAGGGCCATTAAAATACCACAAACAGCAGAACCCCTCTGTGTCAAAGTCTTCATGGCACAGTTCCTTGAATCGCTCCTTACGGGTAAGGCGAATGTACCGACACAGCTATGACTGTTGGCCGGACCTTACCCCGTTCAATCAAGCAGGGCTGGAGGTAGTCCTGACGGCGGATCAACTCTGGACGCAGGGCAGGGTCTTGACAGCTATGTTATCTCCCAGAATGGACCACGTTTGCATCGTGTGGATTGGTTCGGGCACAGGTGTCAGAGGCAGGCAGACCAAGCCCCGCAACTCTCTCTACGGTCTTGTCCAAGACACAGCCCCAGCCACCGACAAAGACGAATCCCGCCGGGCAGGTGCGATCAGAAACCGTAGTACGCCTAATGTGGAATTGAAAGTTGACGATAATAGGGAAACCGCCCAGCATGAAAGCGTATCAAACCGCATTCTGAGGGTTTCCCATGGCGCCAAGTATAGCCTTGGAGGATCGGGCGACCGTGGTGTTTGTGTGGGTGGCTGATGGGTACCCAGTCCAGGGTATCCGCTGGAGGCGGGGCCAAGTCGGGGCCAAGCCCGTGTTTAGTGATAGTAAAGTGATCACGCGGCTACGCTTGAGGGATTTTCTGCCCTTTCCGGGCGAGACCCAATTGGGGGCGTTCCTGCGGGCCCACTACCGGCCTCTCTTTCCTCACCTGCTCAGCCAGAGCCAGTGCAACCGTCGGGCGCAGGGGTTGATCCCTTTGGGGGAAGCCCTACGGCCATACGGGGCCCACCCGTTAGGCGCGATGCAGGCGGCTCGCTATTAAGTGGATACCAAACCCCTGCCCGTCATCGGCGACCGACGCCGCCAAGATCGTAGTGATTTGGTGGCGACCGCGGACTATGGGGTGTATGTCAGCCGCCCTATGAAGTACTTGGGGTACAAGCGGGTCCTGCGGTGTACCTGGGAGGGTCTGCCCGTCCTCTACGATCGGGTCGCGGCTGCCACGGATGAGCGGGTCGCGGCCGACCCGGTGCGGGACTGTCTCTGGCAGGCCTACGTCATCGGGGACAAAGGCTTCATGGGCGCGGACGGGCACCGGTGGTATCAGGCAACCCGGGGCGTCCACCTCCTCACGCCCTACCGAGCACATCAGCGGCCGCCCCATCCCCCTGGCTGCCAGGCGTGGCTCAACGGCGTACGGGCACGGATCGAGAGTGCCTTCCACGAAGTGCCGAACCCGGGGCGTCCTCGGGAAGACCTGCTGTGCCAAACGGTCAGAGGCTTGGTCACCCACGTCACCGCCCAGATGACCCGCCACGCACTCAAGATCCGCCTGCGCCGGAAGGCTGGCATTGAGATCCAGACTTTCACCGTGACCACCTAATTCCACAGTAGGCGTATATAAATAAGTTCATGACCATATAGGTCGTATTGCTGGACAGGGCGACCTGATAACATCATTGAGTGGCACGGTCAATTGGGAAACCAGCAGGACGTTTCTTCCTTTACTTGGCTCGAAATACTTTGGGAACTAGGCCCACGATGCATCAGCCTTTTGGTGGAAGGTGAATGGCTAAATACCAGCTTTATATATCGGGATTTTTCGTACGCTGGTACTGAGGCGTGCATGAGGGGACAAAAGATATCGGTTTCGCCACCTTACTTCGAGTAAAGTAGGGAAAGAGTCAAGGTGGGGCAGAGGTTGGCCGAGATATGATGAGAGGCTTTGGGAATCCGTTAGTCACTCTAATTCGTTACTGAAGCGCCAGCCGGCGAATTCATTTGGATTTAGTTAGGCCAAATGACAAAGTCCTGTAGTTGCATTGCATTCGTAATGACAAGCCTTTTGCCTTAGCTTGGCCTCAAACCTACAATCAAATTCCAGTATTTCGTGTCAACAGACGGTGTGTGAGCCAAGGAACCATTACCTATGGCGAACTGAATCGAGTGCATTCTGGCAAATGGCCTCTTTCCCTAAGTACTCACCAAGATACATGGATAGGCAGACAGTCCAAATCCAACAAAGCTTTGCACGGGGCTCTTGCCAACGAGGCAATGAAAAGGAACTCGGTTCATACGTTCATACTCTTATCTACCGGACAATTTAGTAGTACCTTATTTTGAAATTTAGCCGGCGCGCAAATTCACTGGAAAAGCCTGAACCAACGATCCAACATGCCAAATGAGGCTGGTGCTTAAACCATGGACACGACTCTTTACCTAGAAGCTTTCGGCCAGCGGGTACCGGACACAGCGGCCGTTGATGTCGCAGAAGAGGGCTTCCATAGCGTTTTCCGTGCGCGGTCAAAATTAATTGATGAATTGGTTCACTCTGTCGGAAATACATCATCCGCGGCTCTGGGCTATGCATGATGCGGAACTGACCGACGGGGATCATCATGACCTGATTGGCTGGGTACAAGTCGGCGTGAGCAGAGGTGACGTGGTCCCAGGCAGCGAGGCTTGGCCGCCACACCCTACCGTTTGGGTGAGATCACGTTGTCTGGACTGCAACTGACAATCAAGGGTCTGGAGACTCACACCCGTACAGACTTGGATCTTGTCGCTGCGCACAATTGGTTCAACCTCAGCATGCAGGCACATACCACTTGGCCATCAGTACCCAAGTATGGTCCTCCCATTTCCTGAACTTTCCCTGCCCCACCCAAAAGGCCCAAAAGATGGGAGTATAAATTCTCCGTCAGTCTTATCGGATTGGTGGCAGGCTGTGGCAGGCAAGAGAGATTGAAGAATAGAATCTTTTCACTAGCACCTCAATTCCTTGTTCAAACCATATCTTCCAGTGTCTTCAAGGTGATCAAGGTTTCAAGGCCCAACTCTATGGTGAAGTAGAATGTGGACAGTCTTAGAATATATTACCCAAGTTCACTCAGCAGATGGCGCGGGAATCGTCCACCCACTTCATTACCGGCGCGACGGGATTCGTGGGATCCCATCTGGTCCACCGCTTTCTCCAGCAGGGAGATCATGTAGTGGCTATGGTGCGGGGAACCTCCAATTCCGATGCCCGGCAGCGACTGCTGACTGTATTGGCGGAAATTGATAATGGCACCGCTTTGCCCGTAGCAAAACTGAAGGTATTTGCAGGGGATGTCACTGAAAGTGCGGCCTCCATCGTGGAAAAACTGCGTTGTGTCTCGCATGATCCCGTTCACACCATTTGGCATTCCGCCGTTACTTTCAAGTTTCGCCAATCAGATCTACCTGAGATCCGCGCGATCAATATTGAGGGTTCGCGAAATGTAGTTCATACCAACCTTCTGATTAACAATACGGGACCACGACCGCGTTATATGCACGTCAGTACTGCCTACTCCAGTGGACGCCTGCAGGGCAAAGTTCCAGAGAGTATAGTGCCGTCGACGCCGGATTACCGTGGCCTGTATGAATGGTCAAAACATGAAATAGAACTCGACGTCGAGAGGTTTCACGCCAGGCATGGAGGAGATGTCACCGTGTTGCGTCCCGCTATCATAGTGGGGTGCGAAAACACAGGCTCGGTGACTCATTCCGGTTACTACCAGGTGATTGGCACCATTTACAAGATTTTTGCAATGCACAAGGACCGATACGGAGAGGCCTTCAACAATGACATAAGTATGCGATTCGAAGCGGATCCTGCGATGCGGCTGAATCTTGTACCTATTGACTATGTCATTGACAGTATGGTGGTCTTGTCCCGGAAGTCTGTTCTCTGGAATGAGGATCTCAAGGTCTTCAACCTGGTGAATGAGAATGCCCCTGTCCTGCAGGACATAGTGGCGGTCGCAGAACATTCCCTTGGGATAACCGGCCTGACCATAGTAGAGAGCTCTGATTTTGAACGGCAGCCCATGAATGCCGTAGAGAAGGTATTTGCGCGGGCTATCTCCTTTCAGGCTCCTTATATCAAGGAGGATGTTGTCTTCGAGACTTCTCGCTTCCGATCTTTGGTGGGGGAAGATGAAGTACCGGTTCCTGTCGTGGACGCGGAAGAAATGCTTCGGCTTAACCGGGAATATTTCGCCCTGATAGAACCAGAACTGGCCAAATCCCTTCCGGTTTAGTTGTGTAACGAGATGACATGAGCGGGATCGGCGGGTTCTGTGACGGACCTGCACATCATCGTGGTCTGGGCTTGGTTTCAGGCTGCCAACTGTTCCAGTAAGTTAAAGATTCTGGAAGCCGGGAAACCGATAAGCAATCCGCTCCTGCTTGCTCTGAAATCCGGGGCGGTCCGTTGGGACCTGCGGACACAGAATGGAATGCGAGACTGGGCAGAAGCCCCAGCGAGTCCTGTGATCCCAGCGATTTCTCAGGATCTGGGTTCCTCAACAACACAGACAGAGTGAGATTTTGCTCTGCTAATCCGCTGGAGATGGCAAGGGTTGAGAATTTCAGGTTCAAAAGGATCAGCCTTGGCCATCTTGACCTTGTCCGGCCAATTGCCAGACGGTCTCATCCAAAGAATGCAGGTATTGGGGCTATAACTGTTCCAGACAGAATAGGTAGTACTAATCTCACCCGATGGTTACCATCTCCAAGTGCCAGCAGATTACATTGCGACCCACAATCGTCGAGCTGGCCAGACTCCATGACCACGCACAACAGGATTGTCCTGGAACGCGTTGAGGAGGAAGACGAACCCATTATCAGGCTTGGTATTGCATTGAGAAGAAAGGTTGCAGACTAGGTATGGCGAGCCGCCATAGATCTGGCTGCGGCAATCATTTGGGTTGCGACAGGCATCAATTCATATTGGGCCATATTCTGGGGGCTAACCCAGGCAACGGCCTGAGCATCGTCCCCCGGCATCAGTTCTCCTTTCTTCCATCGACACAGGTAATCAAGGACTACATAATGGTAAACGATCCGGTCCTCGCGATCCCGAATGATAGGTTCGTACACGCTGATCAAGTCGACGATTTCAATCTCGATATGACATTCTTCCCAGAGTTCCCGGTGCAAGCCATCCTGTAGCGTTTCCCCCAGCTGCAACATGCCTCCCGGCAGACCCCACTGTCCCTGATGGGGGGGCTGTCCGCGGCGTACCAGCAAGACCCGGTGCAGGGGATCAAAGACTACGGCTCCCACGCCCACGCGTGGATGATCCGGATAGGATCTGGGACCAGACACAGGACGCTCTTTTACATCCATTCCTCGATCATTGGCAGGAAATCCGGCCAGGCATGCAGGATGGCATCGGGCCTGATTTGTTGCTTGAGCTGATGGTTGTCGAAGTCCGTTTGCTCGTCAGGTGGATAGAATTGGCACTGCACTGTCATGGCCCCCAACTGCTGGCCTCCTGCCACGTCATGCTTGAGGCTGTCTCCCACGACAACAATCTCGTATGGCTGCAGATTCCAGCGTTTCAGGACCGGGGCAAAGATTTCCGGATTGGGCTTGCGCCATTCCACGCTGGCACTACAAAGAATCATGTCAAAATAAGGCCGTAACTGCAGATAATCAACTGTACGTTGAAATACGCGTTCGCAGGGATAATTGGCCACGATGGCCAGCCGTAGCCCCCTGTGGACCAAGGCCTCCATCGTCTCAGTCACACCCGGTATCAGGTCCCAACCCAGCATTTCGGGGGCATAGAACAGATCCACGGCTGCTGTCAAAACATTCTCATCAAGGCGGCTGGCAGGATAGCCGCAAAACTGAAGCAAAAAACTCATGGTGTCGTTGGCGATATGTTCCTCTTCTTCCTCGTCTGACTTTATCAAGGCAAATCGCCGGGCATCAATGACTTGCTCCCAGAACTCAGGAAATAGCTCCATACCTTGGGTTTCCATGTATTGCTGGGCTGTTCGTGCCCCTTCCTCCATCAACTTGGCATGTGCGGTGCGCAGGGCTGCCAATGTGTTATCAAAATCAAACACCACGCCACCTAGCAAGGGAGGTCGGGCCAATGGCGCCAAAGCCATAATGTCCGCCAAGGAAGCAATGTCACTGCGAGGCGCAAAACCAGATTTGAGAGCAGAGGAGGAATCCTGGGGAGAATCAGGCAGGTTCATGTGAGGTTCGAGACAGGGAAGTCCTAGAGGCTGTCAGTCTACCAGCAGACAATGGCTAATTCGTGAGTGGCTCACTTTCGAGGATCAGCACAATGCAGTGGGTAGTATTGCCATTCACGTAGGGGTGAAGGAATCTGAGGTCGTCTTTCTCCTTTTGTAAAGAGAGTTTCCTGTTATCTACATTATAGAGAGATTTCAAGTACCATGGCACCTTGTGATCAGGTCTGGATCTTTCCTGCCAGTGATAGACCCTGGGGCTAGCAGGGCCGGAGGCCGAACACGCTGGTTTCCGGAAAGGCAGGAAACCGAACCGGTACTTGCCGTCTGAATCGGGATGGACTCTGGTTGTACCCTAGACTGAACGATGGTAAGGGGGATAGTAGCCCAAGCAGGAGCGGCTTTCCCCAGTGTAAGGCGCGAATGGCGGGACGAAAAGGAAGTAGCTTCTGTGCAACAGAGACTTAAGTCAAGTCATCACGGTCTACCCTCCTGTCCAGCTGGACCTGAATTGGCATGAGGGTAGAATCCGCTTGGAGTGTCCATATCTCCGTGATAAGCCATTGGCCATCAGAAATAGGATGATTTAAGTAGAAAACTCCAAAAGGGTACAATGGGGACAGCTTGACCCATTGCTTTTGAGAACTGGTTCCTCGATCAAGCTTGGGGGTAACATCCCGGGAACTGAGCATAGTCCGCGATTTGAGTCAGGGTACCGATTTGAAGAAAAAGGATGAGCTTCTACAAGAGATTGAAGATCTGCGCACTCGTCTTTCCCAATTAAGTAGTGCCTGTTGTCGCATCAACGAGAAGCTTGACTTCGACAACGTTCTTTGTGAAGAACTGGAAAATGCACGAACGTTGACAGACGCTCGTTATGGGGTGCTTACCACATTCGATGATGCAGGACAGATAGACGAGTTCCTTGTCTCCGGGATGACGGAAGAGAAGAACCAAGCAGTATGGGAGGTACCTGGAGGACCGGAGTTCTTTGAATACATCAGCCAGCTTCCAGAACCGTTGCGTGTCCAGGATTTCTCACTCCTTGTCCAGTCCATTGGACTGTCTGAATTCCAAGCGCCTGTGTCCGCAGGTGCCTTTCTCGCTGCCCCTATCCGCTATCAGGGCGAGGTTATAGGCAATATCTTTCTGGCTAAACAGGAAGGTGCTTTGGAGTTCACCCGAGCGGATGAAGAGACCCTGGTCATGTGTGCTTCTCAGGCGGCTCTGGTTATTGCCAACGCCCGCAGATACCGGGAAGAGAAGCGAGCCAGAATGGATCTGGAGACGCTGATCAATACATCTCCAGTCGGAGTCGTTGTAATGGATGCCAAGGCCGGTCATCCCTTGTCTTTCAATCGGGAAGCAAAAAGAATCGTGGACAACCTGGGGATGCCGAACGAACCGTTGGAGCAACTCCTGGAGTTGGTAATCCTTCGGCGGGCCGATGGCCGGGAATACTCTTTGAGTAAAATCCCTCTCGCCCAGACATTAACCTCCGGCGAGACAGTACGCGCCGAGAAGGTTGTCCTTATGGTTCCTGATGGCCGGAAAGTCACCACGTTGGTGAATTCCACGCCCATTTATGACGAAAAAGGCGAGATAGTAACTGTCGTTGTAACTTTGCAAGACATGGCTTCCGTGGAGGAACTGGAGCGCTTGCGAGCTGAGTTCCTGGGTATGGTAGGCCATGAACTGCGGACACCACTGACCACTATCAAGGGATCCGCTGTCACTCTGATGGGGGATTCAACCGCCCTCGATCCCGCTGAGGTGCAACAGTTCCTTCGGATTATCGATGAGCAGGCGGATCGCATGCGCGAACTAATCAGCGATCTCCTTGACGTGGCGCGGGTAGAGTCGGGCATGCTCATGGTTGACCCGGAGCCAGCAGAAGTTGTCAGGCTTGTGGATGCGGCCCGAAATTCGCTTCTGAATGATGGCCACAGCATTCTCATTGACCTTGATCCGGATTTGCCCCAGGTTATGGCGGATAAACGCCGCGTCATCCAGGTCATGAATAACCTTCTTTCCAATGCCTACAAAGTTTCACCAGAATCGTCCATGATCGAAGTTACGGCCCGTCAGGAAGACGTCTATGTGGCAATTACCGTGGCCGACGAAGGAAGAGGAATTGCGACCGAGGTACTGCCCCGCCTTTTTCGCAAGTTTTCACGGGTTGAAAACAGGAAAGGAGAGCGAGAGATCGTCGGCTCGGGTCTGGGGCTTGCGATCTGCAAGGGTATCGTGGAGGCTCATGGGGGACGCATCTGGGCCGAGAGTGAGGGAGAGGGTCAAGGGGCACGGTTTACCTTTACGCTGCCGGTCGCTGAAGGTTTCAGCGCAGTCCCCACTGCTGTCCTTGATGAGTTACCCGTCCCCTCACGGCTGGCGACGAAGGATCAGGTGCGCATTCTTGCCGTAGATGACGATCCACAGCTCTTGCGGTACGTCAGGGACATCCTGTCTAAGGCAGGCTACATTCCCGTAGTGACGGGTGATCCAGAGGAAGTTGACCGGCTCATAACGGAGCATCGGCCTGCCCTCATCCTTCTGGACCTGATGCTTCCGGGGGCTGACGGGATCGAATTGATGGAGCGACTTCCCCAGATGGCCAACGTACCGGTGATCTTCCTGTCTGGCTATGGCCGGGAGCAATTCGTGGCCAAGGCTTTCGAAAAGGGCGCTGTTGATTATGTGGTCAAACCCTTTTCTCCCACAGAACTGGTAGCCAGAATTCAGGTGGCATTACGCAGATGGCTCGCGACAGATTTGATGAACACACCAGAAACCTATGTGTCAGGGGATTTAGCCATTAACTTTACCACCCGCAGGGTGACAGTTGCTGGCAATCCGGTCCAGTTGACCGCCACCGAATTCAACCTGCTTGGCGAGCTTGCCTTGCACGCTGATCGGGTCCTGACCCACGATCAGTTACTGCAACGGATTTGGGGTCCAGGGAACACCGGCGATTCACGGCTGGTAAGAGCCTTCGTGAAGAAAATCCGTCGTAAGATAGGTGATGATGCAAGGAATCCCACATTCATCCGTACCGTGCCCCGCGTAGGCTACCGCATGGATAAGGCCAAGGAGCCGGACGCTACACCCTAGTTGTCATGAGCAGGGCCGAACCTCCTCCGGCCCGTGGGGCAAAGACCAGATAGCCAAGGCACAGCTCAAACTGGGGCCAAGAAGTGGTCTGCTTGGAGGACTGTTGCCCAGGTTCTTCGCGGAATCTCACTGATGAGAGTCAAAGGCAGAAGAAGAATCATATTTCTGGGCCGCACGAGTTGCTCTCCGCTTGAAGGATGCCAGGCAAGCAGGAAGACAAGACAGGTCCATTAGGACTGTTCCGAGAATCGCGGATTCCTCTGCCGCCTGCCTTGATGAAATCCTCTGACGCCAACCCCTGGGGCCCCGGGTATGGACATCGTTCCCGAGATAAACGACCCTACCCGTATTGCTCTGACCTTCCACAGTAGTGCCAGGATCCCGATTCAAGAAGGCGGTTCTTCGTCGGCAGGTATGGCAGGAGTGCACGCCTGGAAATCCCACGCCGAGAACCGTTGTTGCCAACATCTCAAGAATGCCGTGAGCATGCAAGAAGAGAACGTCGGTGGCCCCGGTCAAATTAGAAGGTCTTTAACACCTCCACTTTATGAAAAGCAGGGCTAAGACCTGGTCCCGGATAGGCAATTCAACCAGATCCCGGTCATGCCTGTTGGCTGGACTAGGTTCCCGACAGATCTGCCGGCCCTCGCCGTCTCCGATCCGATTTAAGATAACCGACGGTGACAGTACAGCCAGTACAGACCATCATGTATGCCTACATTATGTGATCAAACTTCCCATATATTGTGCTTAATATGTATTTATCTGGTATTGTATTGTGAATATAATATGATATTCCAAGGGCAGATTTTCGCAACTCATGAAATTTCCCCCTCGTCAGGATCCTGGTGCAAGCCTGTTGAGTCCTCAGCCCTCAGCTTGTCGCCGGTCCCCCTAACTGTAATTGTCAATACAGACGCAAATCTGAGTAGCAATTTCAAGTGGTAATTCAAGTTCTCATTTCACCCGTCGCGCAAGCGAGAAATCTCTCCCTGGCATACTTTGTAACGCGGACTCAGTTCTAAGTGTCTTGGGTAACACGCGGCGGGTGAAATGAGAACTTGAATCGATCCATCATTTCTCCTCCCTGCAAGAAGACCAATTATATGAAAGGGGCCTCTGGCCCGAAGGGCAAACAGCAAGGTGAGATAGGTCTGTCAAGTTTGGAATAAAACCCAAACTGATCTTGGCCAGTTGCCGTTGACATACCTGACCAGTAGTCAAAACGTCTTCCTTACCCGATGCGCCTCATTGGTTTCCAACAGAGCCCCATCCCGATTCCGTACAGAGGTACTCAAATCGTCTAGTCCTTGTGGCCCCGAGAGTGCACACAGTGTTACCCATCCCACTCGCCGCTACTTTTGTCTCCCAAGTCTTGCATAGTAATGGCCAAAACCTCCTGCAGTCTGAATAGCCAAGTCATTCTATAGCCGTAAGAGTTGATCATTACCTGTCGCCTCTCTTTTCCTTCCAGCACCAAGGCGATGGCTTCTGTGAGCGTCCAAGACTTACGAATGGATCGGGAAATGCTACACTTTCCTGCTTCCTCCGCAGACTGCCCTGGGAATTCCGTACGTTCCACAGGAGACATCCCCTGCAAGTCTTCTATAGGGTAGCAATCGGTCTCCTTGAATACACCGGTCCTGTCTTTGGCGGGCTCTTCCGATCAGAAGCGGGATGGAGCGAACGCGGCAGACTATTCAGGAGTATCTGCCCTATCCTTTAACAGTGGGGAGACGAATCAGACTTAGACTATATCACTGCCGTGCATGACACAGCGGAGGATGAAGGAGAAAGCGTGGTCCAATGTTTTGGGGCTTTACCCAGTGATGTTACAGCCGGTTCGATCATCCGCACTACTGTCCAAATTATCGACAACGATGATGCAAACCTGAAAAACCTTAGGTGGCCCGGAATTCACCGTCGGATTCGGTCTTGCCACCTACCCAGTGGTGGCAGGAAATACGGTGGAGGTCCAAGTGCAACTTAGTGCTGATCCGAAGAGAACAGTACGTTAAGGTCGGTGTATGCAGTGCATCTGATCCAACAGTACCGGGCACAAAGGTCAGTGTCGAGTCATATGAGAGATTGGTGCTCCAGATCGAAAAATAGCTACAGACCAAGCGGGGGTCTCTCCCTGAGTCCATGGTAGGGGAAACCGCAATGTGTAACTATCCAGGTGAAAGCAGCACTTCTAATCGGTTGACAGGAAGTTCGCGATGACAGGAAACACCAATTCCATATTATCCTTGGCGAAGATAGGATTTGATGTAGGCATGCACTCGATTCTGATATCCAACCCTGTCCCTGACTGACAGAATCTCAAGCATTCTTGCATTTGGCAGATAATGACCTACCGTTGGTTTTGGACAGATTGGTTCCTCTAAATTGGCCAGACGACTGGACGTCTAGGTGTTTTCTGGGTTCACCGGATTATTAGTTCCCGATAAGAGCGCATCTTGCCGTCTACCCCTTGTACGATGTGCCTTATTGCCCCCGAGGTGAATTGAGGCCCCCAGCCAATTCCACAGCATAGCGGTTCAGATGCTTGGAGATCAGGGAGTGGCTGGTTCCCCGGTAGCCGCGGTCAATGAGGGTCCGCATGGACTGGTATGCACGGGGCATCACCTAGTTTCGCCATGGGGATGATCGACACTCCGATGCTGAATCGCCTACTGACCACCACAGGTACTGGACTCGTCCGTGTAAAATGTGGCACTAGCGTGCAAGCGTTAACTCACGCATTTCTGTACGGTGGATCGGCTTGTATTGGATGGCACCTACATTGGACGCGCAGGATTTGGCGATCCTGCAAGCTTAGGCTCGGGACTTGCCGAGCCCTGTGTTGCTTCCTGTCAGCGCGTCTGTTGCTCTCTTTGCCTCCGATGGGGGACTCATCCGCTTCGGCGGGACCTGCCATCGGCACGGACACTTTCTTCCAGGCAGGCGTATCCAGTGGGCCATTTACCACGCGGTTTTCCGAGTTTTCCCCAGGTCCTCTTGCGGCTGCACACTGGAAGACCTTTTATCCGAGTGGTAGGCAGACGGATAGCGTTGGCCCATTTCTGGCAGACCACAGCTTGGACCCTAGACAGAGAAAACCTGACAGGGGCTTAAGACCAAGCTGTAACCTAGGGCGTCACTCTTCTCCAAGATGCCTATCACAGACACTTCATCGTTTATGGAAAGGTTCAGAATTTGGCGAATGTGACGGAATCGCAGGTGACACTGTATGCGGGTCCGGCGATTATGTTGGGATCTCAAATCCACGGTAAGGTTCTTGCCCCAGTTGCCTGTTTCTATATTGGTCACCTGCAGGCTGGAAAGTCGTATTTGGCCCATGCTTTGATAATGGATCTTTGCACTTTCGGTACTGTTCTGGAAATCCAGTTGTATATTCTTCACTTCTACATTGGAAATAGGCAATTTGGGAGGAAGCCACTCAATTTTTGTTACCTGGGAAAACAAGACCAGGGAGCAGATGATTGTAGCCAGGCAGATTAAGAGCCGACGACGAGCAAAATCAGCATTGGTCATGGGGTTCGGCGTATGGTCTATATTTTTTGGTAAACGTCCGCAGGCCGAATATGCCCAAATACAAAGGGTAGGTGGCGTGTGCTAGTCTGCATGGGGATGAAACAGGTTGCCAGACTGGGGATCAATTCCCAACCCCATACACCAGTTATGATGACATTGTAATTTATTATGAATAATTACCTGTGATTATGGTGTTGACTGAAGAATTGTCAACGGAAGCACGGGCAATCAGGCTAAATTCCTGGTGCCAGCGAGAACGGGCTCTTGTGGGCTGCAATTTTTCTGATAGCAAGGAATATCCTGCCTTCCCAACAAGAAGGAGACCAGTACGAAAGTGATCCACATCTCCGGCAGATTGCGCCAGGTTTTCCATAGTGCTTAGCAAGATGCCTACGGTGAGTGAGGTTGGGACTTGCCAAGAAAGGGTGGCAAGAGTACGATGGAAACTAGGGAATCGGGGCTGACTTCGGGCGGATTTCACGTTGCTCGATTCAAAGGATAGTAGGTCCTGTCTACATTGGCCCTGACCTGACGGCTGGGAAGGTGGTGTGTTGCCGGAAGCTACAATAGATAGTTATGTTTGGATGTATTTTACTGATCTGCCGTGGTTCTTTCGGACAATTCGTTCCATTCCCTGTTGTCACCACGAGGTAATCTCATGACTGAATCGGGCCCTTCTATCGCTCCTCCCCCTTGCGTTCAGATAGGTGACATTACCTGCCATGTTCTTTCCGATGGCAAACATCGGCTGGATGGAGGCGGGTTTTTCGGACTGGTGCCTCGGGTGCTGTGGGAAAAGGTTATTGCACCAGATGCCAGCAACACAATTCCTACGGCGGTTCGGTGCCTTCTGATTGCAACGCAAGACCAATGCATTCTGGTAGACACCGGCCATGGCGACAAATATAGTGAGAAGATTCGTCAAAGACTGGGGTTGCCGCCGACGCGGGATCGACTCCTGGTGGATTTGGCCAGGGCGGGTTTCCAGCCAGAAGATGTGACTACTGTGTTGTTAACCCACCTGCACAATGACCATGCGGGCGGTATGACCCGTTGGGTGAATCATGAGGAAGGTGCACCTACGGAAGCTGTGTTTCCCAATGCCACCTATATCGTTCAGGGCAAGGAATATGAGGCTACCCATAACACGAACGAACGAACCCGGGGGACCTACTTCCAGGAAAACTGGCAGTGCCTGGTGGGTACGGGGCAATTGCAAGCTGTTTTTGGCGGGCATGACTTTGGGCACGGGGTACGCTCCGAGACAGCGGCCGGCCATACGGAGTCATTACAGGTAATCTGGGTCGAGTCAGGATCTGAATCTCTGCTGTTTCTGGGGGATGCCGCGAATTGGGGCGTTCATCTGGAACGGCTGGCCTGGGTACCCAGTTTCGACATCCTGCCGATGGTCAGCCTTGAATCAAAACGGAAACTGCGTTTTGAGATCATGGAGCGATCGCCCCTCCTGGTTTTCCAGCATGATGCCCATTACATCACGGCCTGGTTGCACGGTGATACATCACGGGATGAATTCCGGTTGGAAGGCGATATCACGGAAGAGGCTACCTGGGATCGCATAACCCAATCCCATGTGTAGGACTAGGGCACCGTCTGCGCCATGATGTCAGCGGCCTCCAGCTCATGTTCCTGGCCGTTGTGATCCTTAATAATGAGGTTGCCACGGGAAGTTGTGGCTACCGCTATCCCCTTTAGCGTTGGTTCTTCGTCTGTGCCTTCTCGGACAGTTACGGTGGCTCCCAAAGTGATGAGGCGTGTGTCCCAGATGCGGCGGCGTGAGTGGTCTTGGCGGTTCTGGTACAAATAACGTTCCAGAGATTGACATAGTAATTTCAGCAATCGGGTCCGGTCCTGTACCTTGTCGGTCAGGACCCGGAGGCTCACGGGGGGCAAGGCCGTGTCATCTACTATGGGCAATTCCCCTTTCGACTGGTTAACGTTGATACCTATTCCCAATACAGCGTGTCCCTGGCCGGCCGGGCTTATTCGTCCTTCCACCAGAATACCGGCCAGTTTGGACAAGTGACCGGCGGTCATACGGACAACCACATCGTTAGGCCATTTCAGGTGTAGACGATCTTGCCATTGAGGTGCCTGTTGCTCCACGGCTTCCAGTACGGCCAGACCTGCCAACAGGGAAAAGGCAGGCGCGGAAGCAGTCCAGAGAGGATCCTTTAACAGAAAACTGGCCGTGATGGAGGAATGGCGGCGTTCAAACCATGGTCGGCTGTGGCGTCCTCGGCCAGCGCTTTGCTCGGCCGCAACCACTAACGTTCCGGTCCGGTGGGTAAGAGCCAAGGTATGAGTCAGGTCCTGGGTCGAAGGGCAAGTCGAATAGAAATATACCGTATGCCCGAAGACGCAACGGGCCAGTTGCTGTTCCAACCGATCGATGTTCATACCCTCTGTTTCCTGGTATGGAGATACTTGGCCTCTTCAGTCCACATGGCAAAACTGGAGCTGGTATAGGCACCCGGTGCTGAGGCGGGCATTCACAACCCGCCTCAAGGCAGATCAAGATCTGTCCCGTGGCGTTGTAAGGAGGCAAAGCCCGCTTGGGGATGCCTTTATATAGTATTATCAAGTTTCAGAATCCCTGTCGGAAGGCGACTATCTGTGAGTTCTGACAGTCTTGTCCACGAATTCAATGCCTGGCCAACCCCATGTCTGCTGAACCCTCCATGCATGCCATTGTCTTTCGGGAACACGGCGTGGAACTGGACCACTATCAATACGTGGACGACATGCCACGTCCGTCCTGTGCTCCCGATGAGGTCTTGATAAGAGTCCATTTTGGTGCCCTCAATCGCCTGGATGATTGGGTGCGCATCGGCTGGCCGGGAATCGGCCTGTCCCTGCCCCATGTCCCCGGCAGCGATTTCAGCGGAGTCATCGAAGAGTGTGGGGATGAGGTGGATGGTTGGCAGGTGGGCCAGCGCGTCACCGGCAACAATGCCCTATGGTGCGGGCAGTGTACAGCCTGTCACCAAGGCAGACACAATCTTTGCCTTCATTTCGGTATTCTGGGGGAAAGTCGGGCTGGGGTCATGGCGGAATACCTTGCCCTGCCCGCCCGAAATCTGATAGTTATTCCCGAAGGTTACGACATGGCACAGGCCGCCGCGGCTTCTCTCACCTATCTGACTGCCTGGCACAGTCTGATTGAGCGGGGCAATCTTGAGCCCGGCGAGAAAGTGTTGGTAGTGGGCGCAGGTGGCGGCGTAAACGTGGCTGCCCAGCAGATCGCTCAATATCGAGGAGCCACCGTATATGTCATCGCCAGTTCCGAGGCAAAGGCACGCCAAGCCCGGGAAATGGGTGCCGTTTGGGTGCTGGATCGATCCATGTGCCCAGACTGGCGTCGGGAGGTTTTCCAAGCTACGGGGCGCACGGGAATCGACATGGTCGTGGACAATGTAGGAGCAGCTACTTTCAGCACCAGCCTCCAGACTCTGGCCAAAGGAGGGCGCCTGGTAACTGTGGGAGCAACGTCTGGCTACGAAGCCCCCGTACCCGTGAATCGACTCTTCATGGGACACCATTCGATTATCGGAAGTACGATGGGAACACAGGCGGACTACAATCGGGTCATGGTGCTCGTGTTTTCGGGTCAGCTCTCCCCTGTGGTGGATTCTGTGTTTCCCGCCCATCAGTATGCAGAAGCTATAGACCGCCTGCGGGCGAACCTTCCCTTTGGCAAAATTGTGATGGATCTGCGGACCTGGCCGGGAGCGAAGTCATGAGTGATGCATTACCTGCCAACGGTATGTCCACCGCGGAACAACTGGAGGCTTTGCGCCAGGCTGTGCGCGAGGGAGGCGGCGCGGAGCGGATTGCCCGGCACAAGGATAGAGGGAAATATACGGCCCGAGAACGCCTGGACATGTTTCTGGATCGCGGCTCGTTTCACGAACAGGGTGTCTTTGTCAAGCATGATTCCCATGAAGCCGGCATGCAGAACCACCGTATCCCCGGTGACGGTGTGATTACCGGATTCGGTACAGTGGAGAATCGTCTTTGTTATGTATATGCCCAGGACTTCACCATTATGGGCGGTACGGTTAGCCGGCGGCACGCCGACAAGATCTGCCGAGTCCTCGATCAGGCCATGGACAATGGAGCCCCATTGGTGGGTTTCATCGAGTCAGGGGGAGCCCGCATACAGGAAGGTGTGAAATCTCTCGCGGGGTATGCCGAGATCTTTTTTCGCAATACCATGGCTTCAGGGGTAGTCCCCCAGATTTCCATCATCATGGGACCTTGCGCTGGCGGTGCCGTGTACAGTCCGGCCCTGACAGACTTCATCATTATGGTGGACCGATCCGGCCAGATGTTTGTTACCGGTCCAGATGTGGTCAAGGCGGTAACACAGGAAGAGGTGACACTGGAAGAACTGGGTGGAGCTTCGGTACATGCCAGCAAGTCCGGCGTAGCCCATTTTGTGGCCCGCAATGAGGAAGATGCTCTTTTTCTGGCCCGACAGTTGCTCAGTTACCTGCCGGCCAATAACATGGCTGATCCTCTTGTGCTGCCCAATCAGGATGATTCTCTGCGTCAGGATCGGGCTTTGGATACCTTGGTCCCTGACAATCCCAACAAGGGATATGACATGACGGAGGTGATTGCCCAGGTCGTGGATAACGGCCAGTTTCTTGAGGTCCAGGCTAGCTGGGCCCAGAACATCCTGATCGGATTTGCCCGGTTGCATGGTCGCTCCGTAGGCATCGTGGCGCAACAGCCGTCTGTGCTGGCGGGCGTGCTGGATGTGGCTGCCAGTCAGAAGGCGGCCCGTTTTGTACGTTTTTGTGATGCCTTTAACATTCCCCTGGTAGTCTTTGAGGATGTCCCGGGATTTATGCCTGGCGTGAGCCAGGAACACGGAGGCATCATCCGGCATGGCGCCAAACTGCTGTACGCTTTCTGTGAAGCGACGGTGCCGAAGCTTACCGTGATTGTACGCAAGGCTTATGGGGGGGCCTACTGCGTGATGAACCCCCGCCAAACTGGCGCTGACCTGGTATTGGCTTGGCCCACGGCGGAGATTGCCGTCATGGGAGCGGAGGGAGCGGTCAATGTCATCCACCGCCGTGAAATTCAGCAGGCTGATGACCCGGATGTCCGCAAAACGGAACTGGTGCAGCAATACCAGGCCCTGTATTCCACCCCCTTCATCGCTGCTGAAAACGGATACCTGGATGACATTATCGAACCCCATGAAACCCGACCTCGTCTCATCAACGCCCTGGAAATGCTCCAAAACAAACGCCGGGAACTGCCTCCCAAGAAACATGGGAACATCCCCTTATAAGTATCTGACCCAGCACCGGTAAATAGCCCAGGTCATGTTCCGCAAGGTTCTCATCGCCAACCGCGGCGAGATTGCGATTCGTATCATCCGATCCTGCCAGGAACGGGGTATAGGGACGGTGGGTATCTATTCTGATGCCGACCGCTCGGCCCTCCATGTCCGGTATGTGGATGAGGCCTATCACGTTGGAGGGGCCAGTAGCACCGATAGCTATCTCCGCATTGATCGCATCATTGACGTGGCCCGCCGTGCCGGTGCGGATGCGGTTCATCCTGGATACGGTTTTCTGGCGGAGAATGCCGAATTCGCGGCGGCTGTACAGGATGCGGACATCACTTTTGTCGGCCCCAATCCCGATGCTGTGGCGACGATGGGAGATAAAGTTCAGGCCCGTAAGGCAATTCAGAATTCCACAGTCCCGATCTTGCCCGGCACGGAAGGCGGATTGCATGATGAGGAACTGAGCCATGCGGCCGGGGAAATTGGCTTTCCCCTGATGATCAAGGCTTCGGCCGGCGGGGGGGGCAAAGGCATGCGCATCGTGCGTGACATGTCGGAGTTTGCGTCGGCCTTGGCCACAGCACGTCGGGAAGGCCAGTCCAGTTTTGGCGATGACAATGTGTATCTGGAGAAATATGTTTCCCGGGCCCGCCATGTCGAAATTCAGATCCTGGCGGATCGTTTCGGCCATATCATTCATCTGGGGGAACGGGAATGTAGCATTCAGCGGCGGCACCAGAAGCTCATTGAGGAAGCTCCCAGTGTGGTGGTGGATGAAGACCTCAGACACAGGATGGGACAGGCAGCCATTGCGGCAGCGGCCGCCGTCAACTATGTAAATGCGGGTACGGTGGAGTTTCTATATGACAGTGATACCCGTCAGTTCTATTTTCTGGAAATGAACACGCGTCTGCAGGTGGAACATCCTGTGACGGAGATGGTTACAGGGATTGACATTGTCAAAGAGCAGTTTACGGTAGCCTATGGGCGTCACCTTCGTCTTCGCCAGGAGGATGTCGTCCGCAAGGGCTGGGCGATTGAGTGCCGTATCACGGCGGAGGATCCCTTCAACAATTTCATGCCCAACAACGGGGTTGTCACCTTCGTACAGGAACCCACGGGGCCCGGCGTACGAGTGGAAAGTAGCCTGTATCGTGGCTGCCCTGTGGATCTCTATTATGACCCGATGGTGGCCAAGCTAGTGGTCTGGGGTGATGATCGGGCAGAGGCGATCATGCGTATGCGTCGGGCCCTCAACGAATACCGAATCGTTGGCATCAAGACCTCCATTCCCTTTCATATCTCGGTCATGAAGAGTACCGAATTCATGATGGGTCGTTTCGATACTGGCTTCATTGATCGCAAGCAGCTGGTAGATGACGAGAAGGAGCGCAAGGCCCATGCCCGGATCGCTGCCCTCACGGCGGCTATGGTGACCCATGAAGCCCGACGCCAGGCCCTGACCATAAGGAATTCTGCCCAGGATCGGCAGGATCTATGGCGGTTGTCACATCGGCTGCGTGCTACGCGGGGCCGCTTGTGAAATACTTTGTGGAGATCGAGGGGGAAACCTTCGAAGTCGAGGTTACCGGAGATGAAATTCGGCTGGATGGTGAACAGGTCACCATCGATCTGACGCAAAGTGGCATGCCGGAACTCTACAGCGTACTAATTGATGATAAGAGCCATGAGGTTCTGGTAAACGAGGCTTCCCCTGCTCTGGATGTAACTCTCTATGGACATAGTTTCAAGGCAACAGTTCAGGATGAAGCAGAACGCGCCTTTCAGTTAGGCCGTGGCCCCAGTCAGGAATTGGAGGGAGATTTGGCCGTGACTGCTCCCATTTCCGGACTGGTCGTTATAGTTCCGGTAACCGAAGGGGAAGAGGTAGTTCAGGGGCAGACATTGGTTGTGCTGGAAGCCATGAAAATGGAAAATGAAATCACCGCTCCCCGGGCTGGCCGCATACGTGACGTCCAGGTGGAACCGGGAGAACGGGTGGAGATGGACTTTGCGATGATGATCCTGGAACAGTCCAGGGATGCGGAGGAACACCAAGGCTAGGTTCTCGGTAAGAGGTATAGGTTCTGTTGCTTCTCCGGTTCCCCTGACCAAGTCAGCGAGTGTCCCCAAAGCCCGTAGCTGATGCTTTGCCCTTGGTAGACGCTGGACAATGGGAAATCAACTCATGCAGGAGGAAGTCTTTACAAGGATTGGCCGCGATTCCCTGATCCTGCCCCGGGGGCAGAATTTGACGGTTGTCCTATTGGTTCTTAATCCCAATGCTGAACTTTCGGACCATCAGTCCCCAGGCCCCATCACGACACTGTACTGTCGGGACATATCGCATTCCTGACCTCGGGATGAATCCAGGTCTCTGATACTCAAGACGGGGGATACAGGACTCTGTGTGGCCCACCTGGTTCATAGCGTCAGAGCCTAGGAAAAGAGTATTGTGCTCTTGACCATCGGTGGTCGGGTCTAGTGGAAAACCACTGGGTCGGCCAAATCAGCGCGCCAACATCCCTGGACCACCAGTCCTGAAGGCCGGCTCTTCTACCGTCCGCACGATCTCTTCATGTCCTGACATGAAGGGGGTACTTCCGCTGAAATGGGTGCAATGTGCCTGCCGGGAAAGTCTGATGTTAGAATTCCCCAGGGATTTCCCTTCCCACTGATACCGGGAAGACATACTGTATTGTGCGGGGGATCCCTGAGGCTGGACTCGATGAGAGACCTTGAGCATTGGCGTGTATCAGGAGGTTGCAATATGCCATCACCGGCATTGACACCGGAACAGTTGGATGATTTTGGAGAGCAGGGATTTCTGGTCTTGCCTGCCCGGTTCAACGCGGAGGAAGTGACCCGGATGCGGCAGGAAGCGGATCATATCCTGTCGCTGATCATCAATTCCTCGCTGGCCAATGCGCGCCAGAGCCGGCGGCTTGACATCCGGGCCTTGTCCAGCGGGGGCTGGATGGTACGCAAAATTCAGCCGATCAATGATCTCTCACTCTATCTTTCCCAAGTGTCCGCCGATGAGAGGCTGCTGGCGCCCATGCGCCAACTCATGGCAGATGAACCCATCCTGATGGAGGAGAAACTGAATTACAAGCAGCCCCTGCCCGGGGCTGTACCGGGCTTGGTGGCGAAAGAGATGGATGATCGCTTTCCGGTCCACAGTGATTGGGCTTACTACAAGGCCCAGAATTATCCCATGGATATATTGTCTTCCGCCATCACCCTGGACGACTGTACTCCGGACAGTGGCCCTATTCGGGTCTGGCCCGGCACGCATAAGGAACATCTGGAACACGAATCCATGGATAATGGCTTGCAGGTAAAGCCGGATCTGATAGATTTCAGTGGTGGGCAGGATGTATTGGCTCCCGCTGGGTCTGTACTCCTGTTCCATGCTCTCCTGATCCACAATTCTGTAGGCAATACATCGGGACGTCCCCGCCGCCTCATGATTTACAGCCATTTCCCCCAGGCGGCCGCCATGGGACACGACGTCCGCAATGGGCCTTCACGCCTGCGGGAAGCCCCCTGGGAATGGGAGTACTTGCGGGCCAAGGCCCTGGGACAGGTGCAGGATTCATTTATGGTGCCTGTCTAGAGCAGGGCACAGATCAACCAACGCCATGAGGGTTTGCATTTGACTCGCTTGGGAAGGTTGTGATATATTTTGAGTCTGTCCTTCGGACGAAGGAGACCGTTTCCGGCGACGGAACGGCGGCAGATTAACAACTGAAAAGTGGCAAGACGGGACCCGAAATTTTCCTGTCTGTGTGACAGTAGACAGGTCAACTCTTTTATGGAGAGTTTGATCCTGGCTCAGGATGAACGCTGGCGGCGTGCTTTATGCATGCAAGTCGAACGAGAAGGGGACGACTTCGGTCGGAACTGGAGAGTGGCGAACGGGTGAGTAACACGTGAGTGACCTGCCCCGAGCAGGGGGATAACCTTGGGAAACCATGGCTAATACCCCGTAGTCCTGGCCGTTCTGGAAGCGGTTAGGTATAGCTCCGGCGGCTCGGGAGGGGCTCGCGGTTGATTAGCTGGTTGGTGGGGTAATGGCCTACCAAGGCAACGATCGATAGCTGGTCTGAGAGGACGATCAGCCACACTGGGACTGAGATACGGCCCAGACTCCTACGGGGGGCAGCAGCAAGGAATATTGGACAATGGGCGCAAGCCTGATCCAGCAACGCCGCGTGGAGGATGAAAGCCCTTGGGTTGTAAACTCCTTTTGTGCGGGATGAGACAAGGACAGTACCGTACGAATAAGTCACGGCTAACTAGGTGCCAGCAGCCGCGGTAACACCTAGGTGACAAGCGTTATCCGGATTTACTGGGCGTAAAGGGCTCGAAGGCGGCCGAACCAGTCTGACGTGAAATCTCCCGGCTTAACTGGGAGGGGTCGTTGGATACTGTTCGGCTCGAGGCAGTGAGAGGAGTGTGGAATTCTCGGTGGAGTGGTGGAATACGTAGATATCGAGAGGAACACCAGTGGCGAAAGCGGCACTCTGGCACTGACCTGACGCTCATGAGCGAAAGCGTGGGGAGCGAACGGGATTAGATACCCCGGTAGTCCACGCTGTAAACGATGAGTACTAGGTGTGGGTGGCGTACAGCTATCCGTGCCGAAGCTAACGCGATAAGTACTCCGCCTGGGGACTACGGCCGCAAGGCTAAAACTCAAAGGAATTGACGGGGACCCGCACAAGCAGCGGAGCGTGTGGTTTAATTCGATGTAACGCGAAGAACCTTACCTGGGTTTGACATGTACGTAGTAGTGAAACGAAAGTGGAACGACCCTTCGGGGAGCGTACACAGGTGTTGCATGGCTGTCGTCAGCTCGTGTCGTGAGATGTTGGGTTAAGTCCCGCAACGAGCGCAACCCTCGTCGTTAGTTACATGTGTCTAGCGAGACTGCCGATACAACATCGGAGGAAGGTGAGGACGATGTCAAGTCAGCATGACCCTTATATCCAGGGCTACTCACACGCTACAATGGGCGGTACAATGGGCAGCCAAAGAGCGATCTGGAGCAAATCCCAACAAAACCGTCCGTAGTTCGGATTGTAGGCTGCAACTCGCCTGCATGAAGTCGGAGTTGCTAGTAAACGCAGGTCAGCCATACTGCGTTGAATACCGTTCCCGGGTCTTGTACACACCGCCCGTCAAGTCATGGAAGTTGGTAACGCCTGAAGTCGGTGACCTAACCGCAAGGAGGGAGCTGCCGAGGGTGGGATCGATGACTGGGACTAAGTCGTAACAAGGTAGCCGTACCGGAAGGTGTGGCTGGATCACCTCCTTTCCAGGACAACCGGCCGGGAGGCACTGCGGAGGCAGTTGTCTGCCGGAACTCAAGTCCGTTGGTGTAACGTAACTAATATTTTCGTCTTGCCACTTTTCAGCGGTTGATATGCCGCCAGGGTCTGTAGCTCAGTCGGTTAGAGCGCTGTGCTGATAACGCAGAGGCCAGTGGTTCGAGTCCACTCAGACCCACTGGGCCGTGCGGAAACCGCAGACCCGGGGCCCAGCGCCCGGCAGATTAACAACTGGATAGGATATGAGCATCCAAACTCAATCAGTTTGAAGTGACGAAGAAGACACAATTAAGCTACTAAGAGCATATGGGGGATGCCTTGGGCGTTAGGAGCCGAAGAAGGACGTGTAGCGCTGCGATAAGCTGCGGGGAGCCGTGCTAAGGCTACGAGCCGCAGATTTCCGAATGGGGAAACCCGTGCCGATGAATGCCGGTACAGCCTGCGATGAACACATAGTCGCAGAGCAGGGAACCCGGGGAACTGAAACATCTAATTACCCGGAGGAAAAGAAATAATTCCGTTAGTAGTGGCGAACGAACGCGGATCAGCCCAAACCGCTGGGGCTTCGGTGCCAGCGGGGTTGTAGGACCGACAAAGGGGATCGCTAGGTAGGGGAACAGCACTGGAAAGGCTGACCACAGAGGGTGATAGTCCCGTACCCGAAACTGATCCGATCCAGGTCGGGATCCTGAGTAACGCGGGACACGTGCAATCCTGCGTGAAGCGGGGAAGACCACTTCCCAAGGCTAAATACTCCTGACGACCGATAGTGAACAAGTACCGTGAGGGAAAGGTGAAAAGTACCCCTATGCGGGGAGTGAAATAGAACCTGAAACCATATGCTTACAATCAGTCAGAGCCTGATACTGCTGCGCAGTCGGGTGATGGCGTGCCTTTTGGAGAATGAGCCAACGAGTTACTTTCTGTGGCGAGGTTAAGGCAGTGACAGCCGGAGCCGGAGCGAAAGCGAGTCTGAACAGGGCGTACAGTCGCAGGGAGTAGACCCGAAACCAGGTGAGCTATCCATGGCCAGGTTGAAGCGGGAGTAATGTCTCGTGGAGGACCGAACCGTTGTATGTTGCAAAATGCTCGGATGAGCTGTGGATAGAGGTGAAATGCCAAACGAACCTGGAGATAGCTGGTTCTCGCCGAAATAGTTTTAGGACTAGCGTCGGACCGATGAATGCCGGGGGTAGAGCACTGGATGAGGTAGGGGGCTGAGAGCCTACCGAACTCAACCAAACTCCGAATACCGGTTATTTTAGGACGGCAGTTGGACTGTGGGAGATGAGTTTCACAGTCAAGAGGGAAACAGCCCAGACCGTCGGCTAAGGTCCCTAAGTGACAGCTAAGTGGGAAAGGATGTGAAGTTACCGAGACAGCCAGGAGGTTGGCTTAGAGGCAGCCATCCTTGAAAGAGTGCGTAATAGCTCACTGGTCAAGTGACTTCGCGCCGAAGATATAACGGGGCTAAAGCTGTCCACCGAAGCTGCGGATCCGCAAGGATGGTAGGCGAGCGTTCTGCTTGCGCCGAAGCGTTACCGTAAGGAGACGTGGAGCGAGCAGAAGTGAGAATGTTGGCACGAGTAGCAGAAACTACGTGAGAACCGTAGTCCCCGAATGTCCAAGGTTTCCGACGGAAGGTCAGTCCACGTCGGGTTAGTCGGGCCTAAGGCGAGGCCGAAGGGCGTAGTCGATGGACAACAGGTTAATATTCCTGTACCGCGTAAGGTTGTTTTAGCGAGGGGGGGACGCAGAAAGGTAAGTCGGACAGCTGCTGGAATAGCTGCTCCAAGCCTGTAGGCAATGAGGCGGGGGGAAATACCCGCTGAGCTGAGGGGTGACGGCCAGCCCGTTCAGGGTGAAGCGACCGATCCTAGGCTGCCAAGAAAATCCTCTAGTTAGACCTGCGTGACCGTACCGCAAACCGACACAGGTAGACAGGTAGAGCATACCAAGGGGAACGGGATAACCTTCGTTAAGGAACTCGGCAAAATGATTCCGTAACTTCGGGAGAAGGAATGCCTCAGTACGGTGATCGAGCCGCGCGCTCGTGAGCTGGAGAAGGCCGCAGAGAAACGGCCCTGTCGACTGTTTATCAAAAACACAGGTCTGTGCGAAGTCGCAAGACGATGTATACAGGCTGACGCCTGCCCAGTGCCGGAAGGTTAAGGGGAGGGGTGCAAGCCCTGAACTGAAGCCCCGGTGAACGGCGGCCGTAACTATAACGGTCCTAAGGTAGCGAAATTCCTTGTCGGGTAAGTTCCGACCCGCACGAAAGGCGTAACGAATGGGGCACTGTCTCAACGAAGGACCCGGTGAAACTGAACTAGGAGTGAAGATGCTCCTTTCCCGCAGCAGGACAAAAAGACCCCGTGGAGCTTTACTACAGCTTGACATTGGGTTAGGGCTTAGTCTGTGTAGGATAGGTGGGAGACTGTGAACCTGGTTCGTCAGGATCGGGGGAGTCATTGGTGAAATACCACCCTGGCTATGTCTTGGCTCTAACCTTGTCCGTAATCCGGTCAGGGGACAGTGTCTGGTGGGTAGTTTGACTGGGGCGGTCGCCTCCCAAAGAGTAACGGAGGCGCGCAAAGGTTCCCTCAGGCTGAATGGAAACCAGTCGTAGAGTGCAAACGCATAAGGGAGCTTGACTGTGAGACCTACAAGTCGAACAGAGACGAAAGTCGGCGTTAGTGAGCTTTCGGTTCCGAGTGGAAGGGCCGGAACTTAACGGATAAAAGCTACCCCGGGGATAACAGGCTAGTCTCCCCCAAGAGTTCACATCGTCGGGGAGGTTCGGCACCTCGATGTCGGCTCGTCACATCCTGGGGCAGGAGCATGTCCCAAGGGTTGGGTTGTCCACCCATTAAAGTGGCACGCGAGCTGGGTTCAGACCGTTGTGAAACAGGTCGGTCTCTATCCGCTGTGGGCGTAAGGGAATTGAGAAGACCTGCCCCTAGTACGAAAGGACCGGGGTGGACGGACCAATGGTGTTCCAGTTGTCGTGCCAACGGCATAGCTGGGTAGCTACGTCCGGGATGGATAACCGCTGAAAGCATCTAAGTGGGAAGCCAGCTTCAAGATGAGTTCCCTCACAGGGTAAAACCTGGTAAGTGCGCTGGCAGACTACCAGTTTGATAGGCAGGGCGTGTAAGGGCAGAGATGTCTTCAGCTAACCTGTACTAACGCACGAGGGCTTAATTACTTCTCGCAGTCGCGGTCGACTGGCGAGTCTGGTGCCCATATCCTATTCAGTTGTCAGTTTGTCGGGCTGGAACCGACCAGACTGAGGAGCGTGTACTGAACGTTTTGTTGGTGACTAGAGCGGCAGGGGTACACCCGGTCCCATCCCGAACCCGGCAGTTAAGCCTGTCAGCGCCGATGGTAGTGCATGGGTGACTGTGTGCAAGAGTAGGCCGTTGCCAACAAAACACTCAGTATGCGCCAATGGTGACTTGCATGAGACGTCAACCCGGATTTTTCACTTGTCTGCAATGCAAGGGCCTGCCCTCCCTTCGTATTGCCTGACGTCATGGACGATCAGCCTCCACCCGACTTAGCTAACTCTCTTCAATTCAGGATGCGGCGCCCTGAGGGCATGGCCGCGGCCGTCGTGCGCCCAGACGTAGTTACATGAACCTGGCTGTGCTGGTGTTGGCGGCAGGCCGCGGCACGCGCATGAAATCGCGCATGCCCAAAGTGATGCATGCACTTTGCGGCAAGCCCATGCTGGAATGGAGCCTGGATGTAGCCCGGGCCCTGACTCCGGCACCGCCTGTGATCATTGTCGGTCCGGACCACGACATACTCCGGGAACGCTTTGCCGACTCTGGACATTTCTGTCTCCAGCCTGAACCCAAAGGCACCGGAGATGCGGTAATCTGGGCCCGGGAAGCGATCCCGGCTTCTGCCGATCAAATTCTGGTGCTTTACGGTGACATGCCGTTGCTGCAGACCCATACCGTGCGGAAGTTGATCGAAACCCATGCCAGGGGATCTGCCCCCGCGGTTGCGTTGCTCACCGTTGACCGTCCGGAAGCACAAGGTTTTGGGCGCATCGTAAGAAATGAGAAGGGAGAATTTCAACGCATCGTTGAGGAACAATATTGCACCCCCGAGGAGTTGCGACTGACCGAACTGAATGCGGGCGTGTATGTATTTGATCCTGGCTGGTTGTTCCAACAGGTCACTACCTTACCGATGCATGATAACGGGGAACGATATTTGACCGATCTTCCAGGTCAGGCCCAACAGCAGGGGCTGACTGTCGTGACCGCCCCCGCGGCACCGGAGGAAGTATTGGGTGTGAATGATCGGGTCCTGCTGGCGCAAGGAGCTGCCCTGATGCGGGCCCGCATCAACCGGCAGCACATGCAAAATGGCGTCACCATGGAGGACCCGACTACCACCTTTATTGAAGCAACGGTCAAGATTGGGGCTGATACCGTTATTGGGCCAGGTACTCATCTGACCGGAGATACCCACATTGGGACAGACTGTGAAATCGGTCCTCATGCTCATTTGCATGACAGTCAGGTGGCGGCAGGCTGCCGGATCCGGTATTCAGTGCTGGAGGGCTGCCAGATTGGACCCAGATGCCAGATTGGGCCCTTTGGCCGCATCCGCTCGGGCACCAGGCTAGGGCCCGATGTATATATGGGCAGTTTCGGCGAAGTCAAGAACAGTGTACTGGGTACCCATGTGCATATGGGGCACTTCAGTTACGTAGGAGACGCTGAAGTGGGGGCCAATGCCAATATCGCGGCCGGTACTATCACCTGCAATTTCGATGGTCGGACCAAACACGCGACCGTTATTGGCGAAGACGTATTCCTGGGCAGTGGCACCAAGTTGGTAGCTCCCGTACAAATTGGGCGTGGGGCGCAGACGGGGGCTGGATCAGTGGTGACCCGAGATGTACCGGAGGGTACTCTGGTGTATGGTGTACCGGCCAAATCCCCACACCCCAAACCTGCACCTGATTCTTCGGATGACTCGAGCTAGTGTGGTGAGTTGAATGTCCGAAATGTGGATTGGTCCCGGAATTGTATTATTACTGGCAATTCCGCTGTTGGGGTTGCTAAGTGCCACGGAAGCAGCATACGCATCGGTCAATCGCCGCCAAATCAGGGAATTGGCCCGACAAGGCAATGCCACTGCCCGGCGCATGGAGCAATTGCTGTCAAATCCTTCCCATTTCCTCACATCGTTCCAGGTGGGACGGATCCTGGTCCTGATGGCAACAGGCCTGGGATTACAGTCAACCCTGGCATTGCCCCTCAATCAGGGATTGATTTGGGTGCTTGTATTAACCCTTGTCCTAGCCGTTGTGCATGTCACAGGACGGGCCTGGAGCATGCGAGATGCCTCGCGATGTGCCCTGATTCTTACTCCCGTAGCCCGTTTCTTTTCTGTTGTCTTTGCCCCTGTGGCTTTTCTCTTCGTTCGTTTAGGCATGCTAGTGCAGGGACAGCAGCAGGAAGCGACGCCTGAACGAAATCCATTTCTCAGCGAGGAAGGACTTCGTTTCCTCATAGAACTGAATGATGAAGAAAAAGAAATAGCCGAGTCCGAAAAGGAGATGATCGCCAGCGTTGTCGAACTGCGGGACACACGCGTGCGTGAGGTCATGGTACCCCGCATCGATATTGTGTCCATCAGTCAGGACATGACGTTGCCTGAGGCGCTGGATGTCATCCTGGAGGCGGGTCACAGTCGAATTCCGGTGTATGACGACAACATAGATTCCATTGTAGGCCTGTTGTATGCCAAGGATATCTTGTCCAAAGTCCGGGATGAACGCCTGAATGACTTGGTGCGTGAGGTCATGCGGGAACCCTATTTTGTGCCCGCCAGCAAGAAACTGAATGCCATGTTCCATGAATTCCAGACGAAACATATCCATATGGCGATCGTGGTGGATGAGTTTGGAGGGACAGCCGGCCTCGTTACGATTGAAGATCTGATGGAAGAGATCTTTGGCGAAATCCAGGATGAGTATGATCCGGAACTGCAACCGGAGATGACCAAGATCTCCGACGATCATTTTCGGTTTGATGCCCGGTTCAATCTGGATGACGTTGCCCGAGTCTTGAGTCTGGATCTGCCGTTGGATATCGCTGATACCATTGGGGGCTTTATCTTCAGCCAATTGGGTCGGGTACCGCAGGAAAAGGATGAGGTAACCTTTGAAAACTGGTTGTTCAAAGTAACCAAGATCGAAGCCAGCCGCATCAAGATGGTAGAAGCGGAACGCAAAACCCAAGCCACGCTGGCCTGAAGTTTTCTGCCCGACAGAGATGAGCCATGGGGAGATGCCGCCATCAAGTCCAAGGACAGGAATGCGGCTTCGCCAACAGGAGACTCCTGCAGAAATCAAAGTGCCCTGCACTTATGTACAGGGCAGTAAATCAATTCCTGGAAGTCAATCGTGGGTGGGATTGACCAGAGGGCGGTATGCCTAGCGGTTATCCCTGTGTCTTGGCCTGATAGCGTGAGCCCAAGAGGGACAGAGACACACCGTATACATCAAAAATGTGAATCATAGGTGAATGTCAAGTTGCCCAAACCATCCACATCCAGCACCCGGATAACGCGGTAACCATAGTCAATGAGCCCATTGTTCTTGAGGCGTGCCAGTTGATTGGACACAGTCTCCCGGTAGGTGCCAAGCCGTTCGGCAATGGCGCGGTGAGACATGGTAATGGGTTCGCTGCCAGCCTCCGATTCCCGCAAGAGTAGCCGAACCAGGCGGGTGCGCACTGGTTCATAGGCTTCCAGCTGTTCATCGTACAGTTGCTGCTGAACCTGAATCTGGCTTTGGAGCAAGGCTTCCACCACCTCAGGCCAGTTCTCGCCGAAGTAGGCAAGATCTTTCCGTAAATGACAGACTATTGTGGGATCGACAGCCTTCACACTGTAGGTTTGCCACCCTTTGAACAGTAGCGGGTCCAGCACCGTACCCGCGGCAAAAGGCATGGCAAAGAGTTTGCGGCGTTCCTCCTTCTGGTGTTCCTGGCTGGGATGAAAGGATTCGATATTGACGCTGCCGTCCAGAATGACTACAGGATGACTAAGCGGTTTGGCAGGAGAGGTCAAGGTAGTATCAGGACGCAGACGGCGCAAGGCAACGGCATCCTTGAACCGAGGATCAGACGTATACAGGGTAGTAATGGATTCCCTATTCAGTTGGAAGCTTGTCTCCTGGTTGTATCGGTTGTACATTGTGACCTCCATGCAACTCTCCAGGACATTACCGGATGTTGTAATACCAAGTGTAATAGCCTGGAAAGCAACAGCAGATTAAGAAAATCTAAAGAACATCCCTATCCTGGACAACCTCTCTCCAGTTTGGCTGTCTTCTCAGGAATATACGTTGTGGGCTTGAGATGGTTGCAATGTGCTTTGGGGGCTTATCGAATCCGGAACCATGAAGTCTGGAGGCTTTAGGTCAGATCACCATTGCAGAGGATCCGGACAGAGAACTGATATGGTGTAGCAGAGCATGATATTGCGTACTGCAGGCCTGCCATCGGGAATGCTGGTGGGGTGGAGTGACTCGCAGCAACAGGTGTAGGCTGTCTTCTTCGGATTGAGAGACAACACTGGACTTGGCTGCCAATCTTTGCCACGCTTGCACGATGAGGTCGGCATCCAGGTTGACATCCGCTCGCAGGTGAGTACCACAGCGAATCCCATACGTAGATAATACTGCTGCCGCATTGAATGTATGGGTCTTCCCTAATGTCTTGTGTCCCAGGAGCTGTTCGCTGATCATTTTCAGAATATGGGCGAAAGCATCCAGTAGCGGGGGGTTGCCCAATTGGGTAACGAGCTGGGCAGCTCGGGCGAAATAATAGTCACCAATCAGGATGAAAGGCCCTGCCAGATCTATATCCGTCTCAGCTGTCTCAACCAGCATCTGGTGATGAATTTGGAGGGCGTTGCCCAACAGTTCCAGGGCAATAGCCAGTTGGCATCGCTGATGCAAGGCGCGCCAGGTGTCATGGCGAGGCAGGCCTATGGCCAGGATGATCTTGGTATAAAGCAGATGCGAGGTGACAAAGGAGGAATCGGGCAAGAGATAGGACAGTAGCGAATCCAGTGAACGTAGTTCCAGATCCAAGGCCTGCCGTACAGTTGACAGTTCCGTTGCCATATCCTTGGGGATACTGGCCTGCTGAGAACGTGTTGCAACCGGATTGCTGGTGTATGCAAGTTCCTGGAGGTCATTCATATGTGGGACTTGGACCTGTGAAACCGGAGGTGATGCCCATTCTGGCATCGTTCGCACGTCGCTTTCCTAATTGTAATACTATGCCTAAATGGACGGGCACGTTCTGCTCCTGAGTCTTGGCCCAAACCAAGGGAACAATCAGTGGTTCTCTTGGGAATGGCCCAATACGGGGGCAGACCATATATAATGCCCGGTTGCACTGCCTGGGTGCGGAAAAACAGTGGTGAACTCCAGAAACTGAACCATGAACCTCAACAATATACCGCTGGGACTTACCTATGACGATGTCCTTCTCATTCCCCGTCGATCGCGGATCCGGTCTCGTCTGCAAGTAGATCTGAACACCCAATTGACGCATAAATTGCCGCTTGCAGTACCTGTGATTGCAGCCAACATGGACTTGGTCTGTGAGGCGGAGATGGCAGTGGCCATGGCCCGTCTGGGAGGGATTGGTATCATCCACCGGTTCATGCATTGCCGCCACCAGGCTGAGGAAGTGGCCCGGGTTAAGGACTGTGGCCCGGATCTGCACGTGGGTGTGGCTATTGGGACAGATCACGACATGATGGAGCGGATGACGGCCTGTGTCAAGGCTGGGGTTGATGTGGTGGTGCTTGACATTGCCCATGGTCATTCCGAACATGCCCTCGAAGGGGTGCAGAAATGCAAGGATGCCTTCCCGGAAATCAATCTGATTGCAGGAAATGTAGCCACGGCGGCCGGCGCCGTGGATTTGGCGGATGCCGGTGCTGATGCCATCAAGGTAGGCGTAGGGCCGGGCGGCGTCTGCATTACCCGCATGGTAACTGGGGTTGGAGTGCCCCAGTTGACCGCGTTACAGGATGTATACCACGCGGGAGTTGAAGTACCCATTATTGCCGATGGAGGTATACGTTCGGCCGGCGATATTGCCAAGGCATTGGCCGCTGGTGCGGATTCAGTGATGTTGGGTAGCCTGTTGGCCGGGACCAAAGAGAGTCCGGGAGATGTAGAACAGACCAACCATGGTCTCGTTAAACGGTTTCGTGGCATGGCTTCCCGGGAAGCGGTAGAAGGACGCGCCCGACGCCACGGTGAAGAACTGGATGATGAGTATTTTGAGGCACGGTCGCCGGAAGGAGTGGAGAGTACGGTGCCGTATAAAGGCACGGTAGACAAAATCATCAAGACTCTGATGGGTGGGGTCAAGAGTGCATTCAGCTATCTGAATGCCGAAAACCTGGAAGAGTTTCGGACTAATGCGGCCTTTATTCGGGTATCACCTGCGGGTCTGCAGGAAGGCATGCCGCACGTGGATGATATCTGAATCTGACTGTGGTTCTTACAGGGAAGCATAACCGCCATCGCGTCGGCTTGGTTTACCTTCCTCAATTCTGGCCCCCAAAGCCTCCTGTCATTCAAACGCAACTAGATCACAGCCTAGGAACTGCCTACCAGCCTTACTGGCTGCTGCAAGCACCGAGTAACTACCGGCAGCCGGATCCAAGACAATGTCATCGGAGTCAGTTACTGCTTCGATCAATGCCGCCTGCAGGTTAACAGGCTTTGGGTGTGCATGGGAATTCTTGACGGTCTCAGTCCAGACATCAGGTATATCGTGTCGCTGCCAAATGCCTTTAGCGCGCTTAGGGGGTTTCTGCGCAATGGCCAGATATTCGCCATAACGGCGTGTACGATAACCCATACCCATTCGATTCTTGTTCCAAGTTACCAAATCCACAATTTCCATTCCTGCACCCGTTATCCATGGACTGATACCGGAACACAGGTGGAACTTGTCAACCCAAAGAAATAAATGCCCAGATGGTTGCAGTACCTTCGCGATACTGTGTATAAAGTCTAGAATCGTCTGCTCCGTCATCTGTTCCAGTGCGGAGCGGCGTTTACCACGATTCATCCCCTCGTTGCCGTATTGCATTTTATCCAGTACTCCTCGGTACTGTGGGTCAAAGATACAAAGAGGCACGGACTCTGTGGGCATCTCGGCTAACAGTTGGAGACCGTTATATTGATTGGGCTTGTTTAGCGGTAAGGGCCAATTCGCGCTCTTTTGGGGTACAGAGCTTGGATACCTAACTGATGCAAATACAGTCATTCGGTGTCGCTTCCTTTTTCTACAAAGTAGAATGCTGAACGGTTAACAGAGAAGACTTCAACCCGTTTATCAACATGACTTTTGCAACTCTGACAAAACCATGGATTCCTGCCAAGAGAGGAGTGTTGACGACAGTTCGAACGCAGGACAGGTCCAGTATGACTTCAGGGCCTTAGGTATTTACTTCAGGCCCTTAGGGTATTTGTATTGCCGGCTTTTAAATTCCAGCTAGGTCCTGACCGACTTGCGCCAAGCTTCCCACGGACAAATAATGCCCAGACCCCAGCTCCCTAAACA
Organism: Anaerolineales bacterium; assembly: GCA_034422235.1. Lineage (GTDB taxonomy): Bacteria > Chloroflexota > Anaerolineae > Caldilineales > Caldilineaceae > Bin34. Next base: position 100,656 of record DAOUJU010000025.1, read on the forward strand.
TGGACGCTGTAGTGTTGTTTAGGTCAAACAGAACGCAAAATGCCTTTCCGTGGAGAAAACGGTTCAGGTTTCTTGCGGGTCCTCAAGCAACATGGCAAGAAGCTGGTTGAGACCATCATCACTGTAGAAGTGAAGGGTAAGACGTCCAGTGCCGGATGCTCTGCGCTGGATCTGCACTTTGGTCTGATAATGGCGGCTGAGCTGGCGTTCCAGGAATTGCACTTCAGGATCCACTTCTGAATTATGCAGCGAATCAGAGTCTGGGTCCTCTGATGGGGTAGAGGGTGGCGCTGGGGAAGAGTGTTGACGAACCAAAGCCTCAGTCTGGCGCACCGTAAGATCTTTCTCCCGGATCTGTTGCAGCAACAGTTCGGCATCGTCCAGTTCGGGCAAGGCAAGCAACGCCCGGGCATGGCCAGAGGTAATCTGGTTAGCGGTCAAGGCAGCGAGTACAGATTCAGGTAAACGCAAGAGACGAATCATATTGGTGACCGCCACACGACTCATACCCATGGCTGTGGCAATCTGGGCGTGGGTATAGCCGTGGGTTTCCGCTAAATGCTCAAAGGCCACAGCCTGTTCCACGGGGGACAGTTCAGATCGCTGAATGTTTTCTGCCAGGGACAATACCAGGGCCTCAGCGGGGGTAACCTGCCGAACCAGAGCGGGAATGGAAGTCAGACCCGCGATTTGAGCGGAGCGCCAGCGTCTTTCACCGGCAATCAACAGATATTGGCCTGGTTGCTCTTCATGGGGATGTACGACCACGGGCTGAAGCAGGCCTGACTGTCGGATTGAGTCGGCCAAGGCTTCCAGTTCATGGGCCGGAAAGAGAGTCCTTGGCTGCTGGGGATTGGGCTGAATGCTTTCCACGGGCAGAGACAGAAGCAATTCGCCCGAAGTTGGCTGACGCAACACTTCGGTGGATTCGAACAGGGCATCCAAACCACGCCCCAGTCCAGGTCTGCGAGAAGAGCGATGGGCAGAAGTCATAACAAGATTCTCAGCCGGCGGTGGACGACAAACGATCCAGGCGGTGTGCCAGTTCCATAGCCCAGCGTTCGTAGGCGATGGCACCCGCACTGGATGGATCATATACGGCAACGGGCACGCCATGACTCGGGGCTTCAGCCAGGCGGACGCTGCGGGGTATTACATTGGTGAAAGTCTCATCAGGAAAGTGACTTCGTACCTCACTTTCCACATCCCTGCTCAGGCGCGTACGGCTATCGTACAGGGTGAGCAGAAAGCCCACCAGTACCAGTTGCGGATTGAGGGTTTGTTGCACGCGGTGCAAGGAATTCAGAATGGCGGTCATACCTTCCAGCGCCAGGTATTCACATTGGACGGGCACTACCAGAAAACGGGACGCTACCATGCCATTAAGTGTAAGCAATCCCAAACTGGGAGGGCTGTCAATCAGGATGTACTGATAACGGGTGTGCAGTGGGGCCAAGGCCTGGGCTAGAATATGTTCCCGCCCGGGACTCGCCCCTATCTCCAGTTCCAGAGCCGCCAGATGTGGACTGGCGGCCAGCAGGTCAAGTCCTGCAATCTCTGTTTTTCGGCAAGCTTGGTCAGCGGCAATGGTTCCGGTCAGTACGTCGTACAGGTTGTCCTGAATATCGCTCTTGGGTACGCCAAGGCTGCTAGTAGCATTGGTCTGGGGGTCGTTGTCCACAATAAGGACGGAGTGACCCTGTCGGCACAGATAAACACCCAAGTTTACGGCCGAAGTGGTTTTAGCGACCCCCCCTTTCTGATTGGCGAGGCACACAGTGCGACAGATCATGATACGGGTTCAGAAAGCGGATTGTCGCGCAGATACTGCATCACTTCGCGCCGGGTAGGGATCGCCTGCAGGCCCACGCCTTCCACGCCCATGGAAGCCGTGACATTGGCAAAACGGGCTGAATGCCAAATGTTGGCAGTTTCCAGGTAACGGATCAGAAATGCCGTGGCAAAGATGTCTCCAGCTCCTGTCGGATCAACTTCGTTGGCGGGCCGTGGCGGCACATGCTGCTGCTGGAACCCTGTGGTAGCAGGTCGGATGATGTCACACCCTTCCCGGTAATTGGACAGAATGACCAAGGGCACATGGGCCAGAAACGGATGTAACCGGTCCAGATCGTGATCAATGTCCTCACGGGAGAGAATCAGGACATCCAGATGCGGCAGAAAAGCCTCCATATGGGCCCAGGCACAAGCATGCACCCGACCGTCTTTGTCTATTGTACGCATCCACCCCTGAGGGCCAGCAGCCAAGAACGAATCCGGGCCAAAACAGCCGGGCACGTCCGGAGCTACCTCCTGCATTATAGGGCACATGAAGATAACCGGACAAGCCCGTTTGTCTGCAGTCAGGTCAGAGGCCTGAATGGGAGGAGCAGGTCGATAACAGTATTGGACGCGTCCCGCCTCGGTATACTGATTTACGAACGTTGTTGTAGTGGCCGAAGGCAGAACGGTACAGTCGGAGATGGCTTGCAGGGCAGACAAGTCCACGTCCGGTCCCGCTCTGGTGACAACCTCAGCTTTCACCTGCAGGCGGTGACAGGTATAGGCCGCGTAACTGACCGAACCTCCCAGTTCGTACGTAACACCGTGAGGTTCCTCCGCAGGTACATCACGGGTTACATTACCCAAAATCAGAATTGACTGTGAGGTTGGCACCTGCTTCCCGTGTGCATTCGAAGTCATGGGTGTGAAGAGCGGGTGGCCAGGGCACTCTGCCAGTCGCTACTACTTGAGATAGATGACCACTCTGCGATCAGAGCCCGACCCTTCGCTTTCCGTATACACGTCCGGATGGTTTTGCAGGGCCAGGTGTACAATGCGGCGGTTGACGGCTGACAGGGGTTCCATCTCGTAGGGTCTGCCCCGCGCCACTACATCCTCAGCAATCTTCTTGGCCTTCCGGGTAAGCGCTTTCTGCTGTTTTAACTGGTAGCTGTCTACATCCAGATTGACATAAGGACGCTTGTCCAAGACCTGACCGAGCATCAGACGTAATATGCTCTGCAAGCTGGACAGAGTTACGCCATGTCGGCCGATCAACCGGCCCAAGCGTTCTCCTTCCACATGCAAGGTCAGGATAGGACGATCCCGGGAATCGGTAGCCCAGGTTCGGTTGATCGTATAGGAGCTCAGATCCATGCAATCCAGCAACTGGGTCAGGGTCTCAACTGCGACACGCTCGGTTTCTTCGTATCCCTCTGGAGCAGCAGATGGGACAACCTCCTCGACTTCGGGGGCGGCCGGTACAGGAGGAGCCTGAAGCGAAGAAGGCTGTTTCTGCTCTTCATCCAGGGCTTCCTCTTCCGCCACTCTCGCGGGTTCCGGTTGACCCGTTACCACGGGCTGGAAATCAGGTTCCTCTTCCAGGTCCTCGGGAAACTCCGCCAGAGGTTGCATGCTAACAACGGCATCTACCCGTCCCAGAAATTTGCGCCGGGGATGTTGTACAACTTCAATGTCTACTTCGTGACGCTCCCGCTGCAACGCCTTGAGGCCCTCGGCAATGGCTTCTTCAATGGTGCGGCCGCTAAATTCTTGGGGTTTGCTCATTCTATCCCCTTTTTTTCTTGCGCTTCTTGCGCTTCTTGCGGTTGGGAGGGGTGGGGGTCCCACCTTTCATTATAGCCGCCACGTCGTTAGCCGGGGACGCAGGCGCAGTGGCGACGGCAGTTTCCGTTGCACTGGCGGCGGCGGGTTGGGTCTTCGGCTTCGAAGCATATTCGGTCATGATGTATTGCTGGATCATCTGCAGCAAGTTCCCCGTAACCCAATACAGGGACAGTCCGGCGGGCACTTGCAGCGAAAAGAAGCCAAACATAACCGTCATGATGGTACTCATCGACTTCATGGTATTGGCGTGCGGACTGGAGGAGTCCGAGGCCATGGGATTGGAAATCTTGGTCATCAGAAACTGGGTGGCTACCAATAACAAGGGCAGGACCAGATAAGCCGCCAGCGTGCCGTAGTCCCCTGTCTTGAAGGCCTCCGTCATCCAGTTCAACCCACCCGTGAACTCAGGAAAACCCAGATCGGGAATCCAATAGAAAGCTGCGTTTTCCAGTTCCGGGCCCAGGGCTACCAAGGCCGAATACAGGCCAAAGAGAATCGGCATCTGTACCACCAGCAGGAGGATGGGCAGGCAACCGCTGAGAGGATTGATACCTTCCTCTTCATACAGTTTCCGTTGCTCCCGCATCAGCCGATCACGATCCTTGCCATATTTTTTCTGTAGGGCCTGCAATTTGGGCTGGATTTCCTTCTGCCCTTGCATGCCTTTGATCTGGACATAGGTAAGAGGCAATAGGATGACGCGAATGATCAGGGTGAAGATCACGATGGCGTAGCCCCAGGGGAAATCGAATCCGCGCAATAGCAGGAAATCCCTAATGCTGATCAGAGTCCGGGCCAGAGGCCATACGACCACGGTTTGCCATGTGCCAACGGGGTCCGTGGTACGGATATCTACGCCGTCTCGATCAACTCCACAACCGGCCAGGAGCAGAACACTTCCCAGCAGGCACAGACACAGAATGAGATTTCGTTTGGTCACAAGAAATGGGCTCCGAATTCAAGGCACTGGGTCATGTCCCCCCTGGCAGAAGGGATGACAACGCAAGATGCGTCGCACGCCCATCCAGACCCCGCGTCCCGTTCCATAGCGCTGGATGGCTTCGAGGGTGTATTGAGAACAGGTAGGAGTATAACGGCAGTTGTTGCCTACAAGAGGTGATAAATATCTCTGGTACAGGCGAATGAGAAATATGGCCAGTTTTTGCATGCCTGGATTCTCCAGGCATTATGGAGGGGTCGTGGTTTCCGCGGAATGCGTACGGGAAGAGTATAAACTTAAGCGTGATACCAGTTGCATGCATCCTGCCTCAAGTTCCTGGTAGGCAAATTCCGCGACTTGGGGCCGGCAGATTACTACAATGTCAAATCCCGTACGAATCTGAGGCCGATGGTTGTGAAAAATGGCGCGCAGACGGCGCTTGACACGGTTGCGCGTGACCGCATTGCCCACACGCTTGCTTACCACAAAGCCAAAGCGGCTATGGGTCAGGCAATTGGCCAGACAGCACATGACCAAACCGGAGCCACCACGACAGCGTCCCGACTTGCGCACACGGGTGAAAGAGTGGGTGTCCCGCAAGCGGTAACAGCGTTTCATAGGATGACGGTCAAGGGGAACCAGGAGCTAGTATTTCACCTTGCGGTGAGTCAACTGAACGGCGATATGCTTACGGCCACGCAGACGGCGCCGTTTGAGAACGTTCCGTCCTCCAGGTGTCTGCATCCTCTTGCGAAACCCATGGGTTTTCAGGCGCTTACGTACTTTGGGTTGCCAAGTTCTCTTGGGCATGCCATTCCCGCCACTGTCATGCGACATGAGCCAGCCGCACGGGCAAGACCCATGAAAGATAGTAGGGGATTATAGAGAATGGGGGAATCTGCGTCAAATCCAGACCTGCGGGCAAATCATTCTGGGACTATCCCGGAACAGGCAGGCACCCAAACAGCGGACGAGAAGCCTCTGCCTCCGGTCCAATATGTTGAAGTGGCAGTTTTTGTCCCCATCAAGCGGGAATATCGTCTCGATACCGTGGATATCCTGAATTTGTCCGCAGAAGAGAATCCTCTGGACAGAGAATTCCAGTTGTTTCACTATGCCGTACCAGAGGCACTCTACGGTCAACTGGAACCTGGCCACCTCGTCAATGTGCCTTTTGGCCCGCGCAAGGTACAGGGAATCGTCATACGACATCAGGATACTACCCCTGTTCCCGCTCGGGATGTGTTGTCTCTGGCACGGGACAAACCTGTCTTGCGGCCTTACCAAATCCGGCTGGCTGCCTGGATTGGGCACCATTATGTGGCTTCTTTGGCTGTCTGTCTGGCCCTCTTTGTTCCACCTGGTGTCCTGTCCAAGACCGGGAGAGATGCTACCGTCAGGGCCAAGCGGGACTGGTACATCCAGCTACGGGTGCCCGCACCCCGGTTTGTCTCTGCCCTGTTGCCTTTGGGACGCAAGACACAGCAAAGTCGGGTGCTGGAATGGATGCTGGATCATCCTGGACAGGTCTGGAACTACCGTGCCCTCCAGGCTGCCTGCGATCTGCCCTCGACGACCGCCTTGCGCGGGTTACGTCAGAAAGGGTGGATAAAACCGGAGGGAGAAGGTGTCTGCTTGGCACGTCCCGAGGAGGAAGTGCGCCGATTTGTACTGAAACTTAGAGGTACGTACAAATACCTGAGCTACCTGGAAGCCATTGCCGGCGGGAAGGAACCTGTGTGGAAATCGGACCTGACCAAGGGAATGCCCATAGATCTGGCTGGACTCCGCTGGCTGGCCAAACATGAATTGATTGAGTTGCAGCGCAGACAGCGTTTCCGGGACCCACTGGCAGGCGCAGTCTTTCCGCCTTCCCCACCTCCAACCCTGACGTCGGAGCAACGGCATGTGTGGGAACAGCTGAAACCTCGGCTGTGTCCTCAGGAGCAACCGGGGAACGACCGGGAGCCCGTGTTGCTACAGGGCGTTACCGGGAGCGGCAAGACAGAAGTATATTTGCGGGCGCTACAGGCCTGCCTGGACCAGGGACGCCAAGCGATCGTCCTGGTTCCGGAAATCGCCCTGACACCACAGACGGTACAGCGCTTTGGGGGTCGGTTTCCCGGCCGGGTTTCGGTCATGCATTCCCGGTTAGGCGCTGGCGAACGCTATGACGTCTGGCGACTGGTGCAGGCGGGGGAAGTAGATGTGCTGATTGGTCCCCGCAGTGCCCTGTTTGCCCCCATGCCGCGTCTGGGACTGATCATCATTGACGAAGAACATGATGATTCCTACAAGCAGAACGCGGAAGCATGGGGAAGCCAAACCGTGTTCTATGATGCCCGCCGGGTCGCCGAAGAACTGGGTCGGTTTGTGGATACCCTTGTGCTGATGGGGAGCGCTACGCCGAGTCTCCAGATCCTGCACCGGGTTTTCGCAGGAGAGATTTTACGTCTGTCATTGCCTCATCGGGTGCGGGAAACCGAGCACGGGGGCAGGTCAGCTTCCCTGCCGCCGGTGGAATTGGTGGACATGCGTCAGGAGTTGATGGCAGGTAATGTGAGTGTTTTTAGCCGCACGCTTAAGGCACAACTGCAGCGAGTCATGGCCCAGGGCGAACAGGCCATTCTGTATATTAATCGGAGGGGTACGCGCTCCTTCATCAATTGCCGGGCTTGTGGCCATGTCGTGCATTGCCGGGTCTGTTCGACTCCCCTGACCTTCCATGAGGATATCGGGCGCCTGCAGTGTCACACCTGTGGCCGGGAATTCCCGGTGCCTCGGCAGTGTCCCGCCTGTCAGGACCATCGCATTCGTTTCTTTGGATCGGGTACCCAACTGATCCAGAAGGAACTGCGTAACATGCTGCCCCTGGCCCGGGTTCTCCGCTGGGATGCGGACAGTACCCGCAGCAAGGGACAACATCAGGAAATCATGGAGCGGTTTCGCACCCACCAGGCGGACATTCTGGTGGGCACCCAGATGGTGGCCAAAGGACTGGATCTGCCGCTGGTGACTCTTGTAGGCGTAGTGGCCGCGGATGTAGGACTGTTTCTGCCCGATTTCCGTTCTCCCGAGCGAACCTGCCAGCTCCTGATTCAGGTGGCAGGACGCGCAGGACGCAGCGAACGGGGTGGGCGCGTAATCATACAGACATACGCGCCTGACCACTACTGTGTGCAGGCGGCCGCAAGCCACAATTATGATCTCTTTTGCCAGCGCGAATTGCGGTTTCGGCAGGAAATGGCATATCCGCCGTACCGGCGCTTGGCCCGTTTGGTGTATTGGGACAAGAACGCCGCCAAGGCCGAAGCCATGGCCCAGGAGATGGGGGAGAGTCTCCGCCGTGTTCTGGATTCCCTGCCTGAGCCCGTAAATGATCTGGAAATCATCGGCCCGACACCCCCATTCTACGAAAGGGTGCGCAGCCACTGGCGCTGGCAGATCCTCATCCTCGGACAGGAGCCAGCGGTATTGATCCAGTCAGTATCATTGCCCCATGGCTGGCGCGTGGACCTGGATCCCGTTTCAACTCTGTAACAGGGGTAATTACGAATCGGCCAGTTCGTAGCCCAAGGCAGGCAAGAAACGGCTGAGATATCGCTCCGTACAGTTTTTGCTTCCGCAGGATTCGTACCCTAGAATGCCATGTTTGCACACATGTGCCTTCTGCCCTACCAGACGGAGATGTGACCTGGCTAATGGAATTTGATGCCACCAACCTGATTTACCTGACGTTGGCGATCGGTCTAGCCGGATGCCTGTATGTCCTATTCAAAATGCGACAGGTTTTGGCCCACGATGCGGGCAACGAGACGATGCGCGAGATAGCGGCCGCCATTCAGGCCGGAGCTTCGGGTTTCCTGCGGGATGAATACCGGGTGCTCAGTATTTTTGTGCTGGTGGTTACGGTACTCGTGGCTGCCATGATTGATTGGCAGACGGCCGTCAGTTTTGTGCTCGGGGCCGCGACTTCCGCTGCGGCAGGGTATCTGGGGATGTATGTAGCTGTCCGGGCCAATGTGCGGACGGCGGCGGCCAGTCGTGAGTCGCTGAATGGCGGCTTGCGTGTGGCCTTTAGTAGTGGGTCTATCATGGGTCTGTCGGTGGTGTGCTTCAGCCTCATCGGATTGACCCTACTGTATATCCTGTTCAACGGGGAAGTTACCTACATCACCGGATTTGGTTTCGGAGCCAGTAGCATTGCTCTTTTTGCCCGTGTCGGGGGCGGCATCTTTACCAAGGCGGCCGATGTGGGCGCTGACCTTGTGGGCAAGGTAGAACAGGGCATTCCTGAAGATGACCCCCGTAATCCTGCCGTTATTGCCGACAACGTGGGGGACAACGTAGGAGATGTGGCTGGGATGGGAGCGGATCTGTTCGAAAGCTACAGTGGCTCCATCATCGCGGCGGCTACGCTGGGGCTGGTGGTCATGGGCCTGGAAGCTGCTCTGCTGCCTTTCATGGTTGCCGGTCTGGGGATCATCGCTGCCCTGATCGGAACGTTTCTGGTACGTACCCGTGAAGACGCTACGCAGGAGCATCTCCTGGCCACGTTGTCCCGCGCCATCTACGTTTCATCCGGGATCGTGGCGCTGCTTGTCGCCGGTTTTATCTGGCTGTCCAGTACCGCCTTGGGCATGCAGATCCCCTGGCGTTTCTGGTGGGTTATCGTACTGGGATTGGTAGCCGGTAACCTAATCGGCTGGTTTACGGAATACTATACCAGCTATACACGCCGACCCACGCAAGCCATCGCCGAAGCCGGGAGTACCACTGCCACTCTCATTATTGAAGGGTTGTCTGTGGGTATGATCAGTACGGTGTTACCGGTCATCACGGTGGCCGTAGCTATCGTGGCCAGCCTGCTGGTGGGAGGCATTGAGAATGGCATGTTTTCCGTAGCCCTGGCCGGTGTAGGAATGCTCAGCACCCTGGGCATTACCCTGGCTACGGACGCCTACGGTCCGGTGGCGGACAATGCTGGTGGCATTGCCGAGATGAGCCAGTTGCCGGGCGAAGTACGTGAGCGGACCGATGCTCTGGATAGTCTGGGTAATACTACGGCAGCCACGGGCAAGGGGTTTGCCATTGGCTCTGCGGTACTGACAGCCCTGGCTCTTATGGCGGCCTTTGTGGCTGAGGCTGGTATCGAAACCCTGGATCTCCTGTCTCCGGTGTTGTTACCGGGCCTGTTGCTGGGAGCCATGCTGCCCTTCTTTTTTGCGGCCCGGACCATGACAGCCGTAGGTCGTTCAGCCCAAAGTATTGTGGCAGAGGTGCGTCGCCAATTCCGTGAAATCCCCGGCATTATGGAATTTGAAAACAAGCCGGACTACAAGGCGTGTGTATCTATTAGCACGCGAAGTGCCTTGCGGGAAATGGTGTTGCCCAGCTTGATTGCCATTCTGGCACCATTGCTGATGGGTTTTCTCTTGGGGCCCCAGGCCTTGGCCGGACTGCTCATTGGCGCCATCGCTTCGGGTTTTCTTCTGGCCGTAATGATGGCTAATGCCGGTGGCGCTTGGGATAATGCAAAGAAATGGATTGAGACGGGGGAGTACGGCGGCAAAGGGTCCGATTACCATAAGGCCGCGGTCGTGGGGGATACCGTGGGTGATCCCTTCAAAGATACCAGTGGACCCTCACTCAATATCCTGATCAAATTGATGAGTATTGTCAGTTTGGTGTTCGCCGGTACCTTTGGCTCTGGTTTGATCAACCTCTTCTGATTTCTTGCGAAAATCCTGTCTGTAGTGAAGAAAGCGGATCAATTATCTCGCGTATAGAAACAGGTTTCCACATACATTTATAAGCGGTACACCCGCGCCAACGAACGTATCCTGCCAAGACATTGACTTCCAACTGGCAGCTAAAGGTGTCGTAAGTTCTCCACTGTAGTACTGCTTTGCAACAACGAACCAGGAGGAACCAATGCCCCGCACCGGGCGCGCGGGGGCTGTCAGATCACGTTGGCGGGTGTCGCGGCGCTGGTCCAGTCTGGACCCCGCAGATGGCTTTATAAAGGAACAGGGGAGACGATGGCTGGGGTGTTGTGGCTTGTGGCTATTGCCACTATCTTACCGTCATGGCCTTTCTAACGCGATCACCCCGATGCCCGTGTGCTCTGCAGCAGTCCCGTGCCCATGGTAGAGGGGATAGAGAGTGGGGTTTCAACCATCAGGGCATTTCTCGATCGGTGGTTCACTATCGTGGTGGCCCGAATATTTCTGTTTTACGTTCTTGCCGGTTTTTCGGCTTGGGGACGATACAGTTCCGCCACCGCGTGTTCTATACGGGTTGCGCCATTGTCCTGGCTTTTGACGAAGTTCAGACCCAGACCCACGACACGGCGTGGACCGCCATGGTGGGAGCGACCGTAGATATTATTCTCGATCTGTAGCAGAGCCTGGGAAGCTGACTGATTGTGTTTCAGTTCCATCACACAAACGTGCTCCGGGAACTGTATCACCAGATCAGGTCGTCCGCCCCACTCATGCGCCTCAGACTGGAACTTCACCTCCATCATCTTGCACAGAGCATGCAGGACAAGATGATAGTCGGTCTCCCTTGTCAGCTTCTCGCCCGGAATGTCGGCCATAAAAGTGGTCAGTCGACCACAGAAAAGGTCATACGTTTCCTCACGCAAGGCGGTATGCAAATCACGCAGGACATGATAGTCGGGCAATCTGTGTATGTAGAGTTCCAGTAGGCTTTCCGCATAGGTCAGGCTGACTTCCTTGTTGGGATACGCGACATGCAGGGGGGTAGGACCGCCGCCGCGTAATGTGTAGTAGCCCGTCTGCAACATAAGGGAAGTGTAATTCGGATTGTCCAGATTGTAGGTGATGGGGGATAGGGTGTGAAGGGGTGGGGGTTCCGGGGAGAGTGTATAACACCCTTGTTCCACCAGGCGGATCAGGAAATCAGGGGTGCCGGATTCGGCCCAGAAGTTTGGCCAGCCATATTGGTGCCACTCCTGCGCTTCCCACGAGTCCTGCATCCCCTGCAGACACGATGTCAGCGAGAATGGATTATATACATTCTCCCCCGCGTAGTGTCGGCTAAACCGATAACCGTTGTAGTGATCCCGTAAGGCGTCTTGCAAATCGTCAGGCTGCCATCCAAGATGGGAGGCTCCCACTTCAAGGTAGGGGCGCAAGTGAATCTGCATTTCCTGTTCGGTGAAGCCGCACAGCGTTGCGTAGCGGCGATTCCATGTGATATCCCGGAGGTTGTTGAGAGCCGAAAACAGGTTGACGTGAGCGAAGCGACTGACTCCGGTGATGAATACGAAGTGCAGGGAGCTTTCACTGTGTTTCAGGGTGGCATAGAAGTCTCGCAAGGCGCGCAGGAAAGGCGCCGGAGAAATATCGGTGCCTATGAGCCGTGTGATGGGGGCGTCGTATTCATCAATCAGCACGACCGGGGCCTGACCGTAATGCTGGTACAGACAATCAATAAGGCGGGCCAGACAGGGGGCCGGGGCCATGTCTGACCCGAAGGTGATCTGGCCCAACGCGGGATCACGCGGTTCCAGGCCCGTATTGACGCCGCGCCGATACCATTGCGTGTACACCTGTTCCAGATGGGTCAGCAAATTGCGGATCATTTGGGTCGCGTCATCTGCACCGGCATGGGACATGTTCAGGCGAATGACCGGATGCATGGGATGAAGGGGAGCGATGTCTTGGACCGCAGTATTGGCAAAGAGTGCGCCAGGGGAACACGGTACCGATGGCATAGGGCTGACCGGGGACAGCGATCCCTGAAAATATGCTTCCAGGGTAGAGAGCAATAGGGTTTTGCCGAAGCGCCGGGGTCGGGCCAGAAACACATACTTATTGTCTGGAGACAACAAAGACGCGAAGTGGTGAGTCTTGTCTATATACAGGCCGTGACGGGCGCGGATCGCGATATATTCGGATTCGGATGTGTGCAGAGATGGCAGACGATTTACCATCTGACAACCTTACAGGGTTGATGCGGAGACTCGACTGTATTGTAGCCTGCGCTGACAGCTTGCCTCATGCTGAAAGTCCCACATGAACAGGCTCATGTGTGCCAAAGAGGCAATCCCCTAGATAGCCTTGACGGCTTCCTGGACCGCCGCCTCCACGGGTCGTCCCCAGGCCAGATTCTCGTTAGCACTCTGGGCAAACCGTCCTATCGCCAGAATGGGCTGGGCCCCTTCGAGGGCCTGCACCAGTTCAAGACAACCATCAATACTGTAGACAGCCTGCCAAATACCTTCCTGGGCTGACTGATTCCAGAATTCTGCCGTCCACTGTTGGAGAACCTGGGTCAGCCAGATTTTGTGTTCGTGGGGAATCCTCTCCAGAGCCTGCACCAGGTATTGGGTACAGTCACGTGTCCGCACGGCGTGTTTCATGCCCTTGATCCGGAGTAAGGCTTTCTGCAGGCCGGGTAGCAAATCTGAGACATAGGACCAGCGTTCGGCTTCCAGCAGATTGGGCAGAATGCGCAGATAGAAGGAGATAAGGGCTTCGCCTTCCAGTAGCACAGGAGCCCGTGTAACCAGACGGCGTATCAGGGCCTTCTCCGAGGCAGATGCCTGGATCTGGGCCCCTTTAAGCTGGCACAGCAACTGTAGCCAAGCCTCACTCAGGTACCATTCCTCGGGTTCCCTGGGAGCGGAACGGAAGAGGCGTTGCAGGAAACTGGGGTTGGCGCGCTGGGACAGCAGAGCCATGCCCTGCTGTGCGTAACCCGCCTGGACATAGGCTTCGGCCAGACGGCGTATTGTCAGACGTTTCACACCCTCGTCCTGCAGTTGGCTGATCCAGGGCCACGATTTGCGGACCTGGGCATCAGCCTGCGACGGTTCCCGTCGATCCAGACATCCCTGGACAATGACGCAAATGGCATCGCTCCGGGCCGTATCCTCTGGGGGGATTTTCTCTACCATGTCTGAGGCCTCGGTAAACCAGCCCGTCTCCATCAGGGCAGCCGTGGCGCCAGCTGCGGTCCAGCCATCACTGCGACTGGCCAGATTCACAAGCCGATCGGCCATATTTCTCACAGCGTTATCTGTGTGCCGTGCCTTGGGCAGGGCACGCAAGGCTTCCTGCAAAGTGAACACCTGGAAGTCGACATCAGTGTTGGCCCCTATTCGCACCACATGACGGAGGAGATTGTCATCAACATCTCGTACGGGCAAAGCATTCTCCCGCTGGGCTTCCATGATATTGTTCATGATATCCATGGTGTCCAGCACCGCCTGACATTCTCCGGCTCGGGCCAAGACGGTCGCCGTGTAACGGCGGATAGTGATATCGGTGGGTTCATAGTCCTGTACGGCAGTCAGGCACAGTTCCATGGTAGGGCGGCGTCCTGGCCGGCATTCACCGGACTCTGTGACACACTGGGCCGTCAGTTCCGTAAGAAACTGGGCGCCCTCCAGTTCAAAACGGGGCAAGCAGGTAACTATCAGATGAGCCGTTAACGGGTGTAACGGGGCGCCAGCTACGGTAGTCGCGAGGTATGGACGCAAGTCAGGAGATTCCATAAGAAAATCCCAAATTCCCCTGATCTGATCAAGTCGTTCAAGACAACTGAAGACCAGGGCGGGAATATCCAGGTGGGCAGCAGTCGTACCGGCCAGAAGCAGGTGTTCACTGTAGGAATTCGCTTCTTCAGGTGAAGTCTGGAGCAGGAGCTGAATGTGTTGCTCCAGACGTTTGCGGACGAATTGCGCCACGTTGCTTCGTTTCCGGGCAGATTCAGCCAGGGCCAGTAGGGCGCGGGATACAGCCAAGGGTTGCCGAGGGGCAATGAGGGTAGCCAAGACCAAGGCGGATTCGGCATGGCCCATTTGGGCGAGCATATTCCAGCACCTTTCGGTCAGCCAAGAGTCAGGTTGGCGAATACTTCGTTCCTCTTTGAGCAGACGTGGCGAGTCCGTGAGGGCAGACAGAGCATGCTGTAGGGCCTGGATAGCCTGATGTCCCAAGGTTCCCGGTTGCAGGGAATCTCTGAAAGTCGACATAGTGAACCAAGAATGGGCAAACTGTGCCTAGCTGTGGTCCAGGCCGTTCTGGGCCGATAACAAGGTACGTACGGAATCCAGTGAACTACGCATCTGGGTCTGGCGTATGGCGGTAGTGAGATCACTCCGAGTTCGTTCCAGCGTACTGCGTAGAATATCTGCCTTGCGCCGCAGACCATCTGTGAGTGCGGAGGGCAAGTCCACGATATTGAGCAGATCGTAGATTTCATCCATGATATCCAGGAAGGGCTCCGCCGCTTCCACCTTATCGTGCCGCAGCAGATCCAGAATGTAGCGGCGGAGTTCGGTCGCGGCTTCCGCCAAGCCCCCCAGATACGTAGCGTGGGGGACATGCAGATCCTGGGGGGACGGAATTGCCGAACCCGTAATAAAGGCCATCAGCAACGAAGCTTCCACAAACTCCTTCAGGGCATCCTGGGTATAGCCAGCGGTAGCCAGGAATATATACGGCTGGGTGTTTTGTTGGATCAGTACCGCCTGGTCCCGGGCTTCGGCCAGAAGACGATTGGCTGTGTCCCGGTCATGGCGGTGGAGGGCGCGAATGCTGGTGGCGCAGGTGCGTGTCAGTTGGCGGGTGTGTTGTAACGTATGATCCCGGATTTCATTGACGGCCGATAAATCGGTGATGATATCCGTCACGATGCGGTGCAAGGGTGTTTCTGGCAAGAGAGCATCCAGAACAGTATGGTGGGATACGGATCTCCTTCAAGTATAGCCAGTTGTCTCGGTCTTGCCCAATCAAACCGGGCTGCTCAGAGTCTCCCGCGAATCGAAGTCCGATCCCCAGCCGCCGCCGCCTGGTGTAGCTACCCGCAGGACATCTCCTGGGTGACACTGAAGGGTAAATTTGCCCGGCAGGTCCAGAATTTCCCCTTGTTGTCTGCGTATCTGGTTTGTGCCCAAGGCTCCGTTCTCACCGCCATGCAAACCCCATGGCGGCACATAGCGCCGCTCGCTGAAAATGGTTGCGGTGGCGTCCGCCAGAAGACGTATTCTGCGCACGATACCGTTGCCTCCGGGATATCGTCCTTTGCCGCCGCTGCCCTGACGTATGGCATATTCCACAACCTGCATGGGAAACGCCAGTTCCAGCGCTTCAATCGGAGTATTGAGTGTGTTGGTCATGTGTACCTGCACGGCATCAAGGCCCGGGCGGTCCGGTCCGCCCCCCATGCCCCCGGCTATAGTTTCATAGTAAGTCCACAGAGTTCCATCCTCCTGTCGGCCCCCCAGAGTCAGATTGTTCATGGTGCCCTGACTGGCGGCAGGAATACGGTCCGGCAAAGCTTGGGCTGCAGCTCCCAGGACCACATCTGTGATTCTTTGGGAAGTTTCCACGTTGCCCCCGGCCACAGCAAAGGGATGAACAGCATTTACTACACAACCGGCCGGAGCCCGAACCTGGATAGGAGCAAAGGTACCGGCATTAATGGCAGCTTCTTCGGTCATCAGACAGATGGCCAAGTAATAACAGGCTGACTGTGTAATGGCAATCACCGCGTTTAAGGAACCGGCAAAACAGGGTTCTGTTTGGGCAAAATCGAAGATTATCTCATCCTCGGCAATGGTGAGTACCACATGGAGTTGGATCTTCTGCAGTTCCTCGCCGGCGTTCCATTCCAACACATCAGCAAATTCGTACTGTCCGTCTGGCCACCTCTGGATCGAGGCGCGCATGATGGTTTCACTGTGGGTCATCAAGGCCTGGGCCGCCCGTAAGGTAGCGGCAAGTGAAAAACGGGCACAGAGCTCCTGTAGGCGCTGGGATCCTGTCTCATGGGCAGCTCGTTGGGCATTGAGATCGCCACGCCGTTCCTGCGGTGTGCGGACATTGCGCAGGATCAGATCCTGTAAATCCTGATTCAGGACACCGCCCCGGTAGAGCTTGACCGGCGGGATAATGATGCCTTCCTGGTAGATTTCAGTGGACAAAGGTAATGAGCCCGGCACCATGCCACCCACATCGGCATGATGGGCCCGGCTGGCCACAAAAAAGGGAGGTGTATCTGAGTCGGCGGTAAATACCGGTGAGATCATGGTTATGTCCGGCAGGTGATTACCTCCCATGAAGGGATCGTTAACAATGACTACATCGCCTTCATCCCATTCAGCAAACAGAGGCAGGACGGTGGACACGCTCCCTGGCATGGCGCCCAAATGAGCCGGGATATGGGCTGCCTGGGCTACCATACGCCCCTGGGCATCAAAGACAGCGCAGGAGAAGTCCAGCCGTTCCTTGATATTGGGGGAGAACCCAGTACGACGAAGGGTTTCGCCCATTTCCTCTGCGATGCTGGATAGTCGATGCCGCCAGACTTCGAGTTGCAGCGGATCCAAGTTGCTCTTCCTTTACTAGGCTGCAGGGACCAGAATTAGGTTGAACCAGGGATCTACCTTGGCCTGCCATCCGGGATTAATCAGAATCGTACTGTCATACTGATACACCAGCGCCGGTCCTGGCAGATGGTTGCCATGTTGCAGTCGTTCCCGGAACCAACAGGGAATGGTGACAGGAGCATCTGCATGAAACCAGGTTTTGGCCTGTTTGTCGGGATTTGGTGGGTCTGGGACAGGAGGCATACTGGACTGCGGCAACTGGAGATCCTGATTCTGTCCTGCTCCGCGGACTCGCAGATTCACCAGTTCAACGGGATCATTAGGGTCAGCATACCCGAAACGTTGCTGATGCGCCTGGTGAAATCGGGCTATGGCCTGGTTCAAGGTCTGAGGAGACATCTGCGGGTCCAGAGGAACTGTCAATTCGTAGCTTTGGCCTGCATACCGCATGTCAGCGAAAGGGGAGGCTGACACAGGCCCAACGTCATCCTCGTTCAGGACGGAAAGTGCAGTTTCTGTCAGTTGGACCAGAATCCTGGCTATGTTTTCGGCCTGCGCCAGAATCTGGTCACCACCCAGCAAGAGCGTCCGGGAGGCATGGTGTTCGGCTCGGGTTAGCAGCAGGCCCATAGCGCTGAGTATGCCTGGCGCCGGGGGAATCAGGATCTGCCTAATGCCCAATTCCTCGGCTAATGTACAGGCATGTAGAGGGCCTGCACCACCAAAGGGGATTAACGTGAAATCCCGTGGGTTGTGGCCTCTCTCCACAGATACGACTCGCAGCGCCCGTTCCATGGCGGCATTGGCCACATCCAGAATCCCCAGGGCGGTGGCCTGCAGGTTATCGGTATTGAGGGCCTGTCCCAAAGCTCTGATAGCAGATTGCGCAAGACCAGGCTGCAAGGTCAGAGGTGCAGCTTCATCGCCAAATTGACTTACCGGCAGGCGGCCAAGTACCAGGTTGGCGTCGGTGACTGTAGCTTGTGTGCCCCCGAGGCCGTAGCAGGCAGGTCCCGGATGAGCCCCGGCACTCTGTGGACCCACCCGTAACACCCCTGCGGAATCGGCATGCGCCAGACTTCCGCCTCCGGCACCGACGGTCTGAATGTCGATCATGGGGACACATACCGGCAAGCCAGCCAGTTCGCATTCCGTGGTCATGGGCACGCCATCGTGGCAGAGGGCTGTGTCCGTAGAGGTCCCTCCCATGTCAATAGTCATGATGGAAGGGGAGGAGGTCTCCAGTGCCTGTTGTGCCAGAGCGTAGGCCCCTACCACACCACCTGCCGGACCACTTACCAATAGGTGAACCGGTAGCTGCTGGGCCGTAGTGGGCCGCATCGTACCCCCATTGGACTGCATGATATGCAGGGATTGGTGGGCAACCTTATCCTGAAGATGTTGCAGGTAGCGACCCACACGAGGTTGCAGGTAAGCATTAGTAGCCGTGGTGACCGTTCGCTCGTATTCCCGGTATTCCGGCAACACATCGCTACTGAGAGACAGGGGGGTTTGGGGTAGATATTCCTGCAGAATGCGGGCAGCTTCCTGTTCATGGGAGGGGTTGAGGTAAGAAAACAGGAACACAATGCAGATGCATTCCACCTGTATTTCCACCAGTCTGGAACCCAGGGCATGGAGTTCAGCGATGCAGAGCGGTTCCTGAACTTCCCCCCGGGCATTGATCCGTTCGCCCACTTCGAAACGCAATTCGTCTGGAATCAAAGCCGGTAGCCGGGATTGGGAAAGCCGATACAGATGGGGGCGATTCTGTCGTCCCAATACCAAGACATCGCGAAATCCCTTGGTGGTAATGAGGGCGGTCCTGGCCCCATTTCGTTCCAGCAGAGTGTTGGTGGCTACGGTCGTGCCATGGATAACGTGAAAGGGAATGGCATTGGCCCCATCCCTCATCGCCGATTCCTGTTTCTGGCTTATGCCTCGCCAAACGGTCTCGCTCTGATCCTCTGGGGATGTTGGCAGTTTCACGACTTGCAAGTGTGAATCCTGGAGAAAGACGAAATCCGTAAAGGTACCGCCCACATCAACACCGGCCAGGATCCGGGAAGTAAGGTGGGAGGATGAAGCCGGATCAAGGCGGGAACTGGGGTTCGCCATGCATGCCCTCAGACTTCAAACCAGATCTGGGATACCCACTTGACCTGTTTCAGGGCATCATCCTTTTCTGCAGGTACGATGAGCCGTACCAGGCCCTGTTGCCGGGTCAGCGGCTTTCCATCCATTTTGAGGGCGAGCAGGACAGGTGTCTGGGGCATGGCCGCCAAGACCTCATCTGCGGACAGGAGTGTGCCGAAGCTATCACCACTAATGACCGCTACCTGTGTAAACGTGCTGATACCACAAGCTTGGGCCAAGGATGAAAGCAAGGGACCCTGAAAATGGAAGGGCCCGGAAGTGCCATGCCCTGTGCTCACGATATAGCAGTTGGGAGCACTATGCCACGGAAGTTTGGTTAGCCGCTCCACGGAATACAGATCTGGTTCGCTATCTTGGGAGGTGATCACGGCAATAGCGGCATCGTCACTTGGGGGCAAGGGATTGGGTTCGTGGACATGGGGTGTTAACGAGTCGGGCTGAATCCCCTGGCTCAGGTCAGGGATCTGCCGCCGTGAATCTGACATAATGGGGTGTTTTCTCTTGGCAACTCAGATACCTGGATCCTGCGGCACAACCGGTAGAACGGTCAACCGGCACTAGGGGTTCCCCGCGGCTTATGATTGGACCGTGACCCAGTCACCCATCAACGTTCAGGTCGTACCTATTGTTATGGCCACCGCCGGAACAATTCTGCATTATACGCACTCAGCCGATCACTTAGGGAATCCGGTGCAGTCCGATTTCGGCCGGCCGGATTCGTTCTGCCATTAGGGGGCCGAAAGGAGGAAGTGTTATAATGAAGAAGCCGTATTGACAGTTTGCCCTTTCGGACCAGACGGTTTCGGCCTCGCCCGCCAGCCTGTTAGGAAATAGCTCGCCACAGGGTGGTGACCGAAGAGTTCTGCTGGGAAGTGAGGGACAGGCAATTTCAAAGGAGCATCGATAATGGCAAGTGTAACTTATGAAAATGTGTACAAGACCTGGGGGGAAGTCACCGCTGTCAACGATCTGTCGTTGAACGCCGCTGACAAGGAGTTCCTGGTGTTGGTAGGACCCTCTGGTTGCGGGAAGACCACTTCCTTGCGGCTGTTGGCAGGTCTTGAGGAAGTGACGGAGGGTACCATCCAGATCGGGGACCGCGTAGTCAATGACGTGCAACCCAAGGATCGTGATATTGCGATGGTATTTCAGAGTTACGCTCTGTATCCACACATGAGTGTGTATGACAATATGGCCTTTGGTCTCAAATTGCGCAAGACCCCCAAGGCTGAGATCCAGCAGCGTGTGCAGGATGCCGCGGAACAGCTGGGTATTGAGGAATTGCTTGATCGCAAGCCCAAGCAACTGTCAGGTGGTCAGCGCCAACGTGTGGCGGTCGGACGCGCTATTGTCCGTAATCCTGCTGTGTTCCTCTTTGATGAGCCACTTTCCAACCTGGATGCCAAATTGAGAGTGGAAACACGGGCCAATCTTTCCAAACTGCATGCCCGTCTGGCCACTACATTCATTTACGTGACTCACGACCAGGTAGAGGCCATGACCATGGCCACGCGGATTGCGGTCATGCGTCTGGGAGTTCTCCAGCAATTGGACACGCCGCAAAATCTCTATCAGCATCCGCACAATGTATTCGTCGCTGGTTTCATTGGCAGTCCTTCCATGAACTTCTTCGACGCGACCTTGGTGGAGAACAATGGAAAACTGGAAGTGAATACCCCCGGTTTCCGCTTGGAGGTGCCGGAGCCCAAGGCGACGGAATGGCGCATGCAGACTGGCAAGGAATTGATCCTGGGCATTCGGCCAGAAGACATTCATGCCAAGGAGTACATACCCCCCGGCATTCTGGAATCCGATATGGGAGCCAGGGTTGATGTGGTGGAGCTCATGGGACATGAGATTTTCCTCTATCTCATGACCAAGGATGACAAACAGTTCATCGCACGGGTGGACCCGCGGGTGCGCCAGACTCGTGGCGAAGACATTGAGCTGGCCGTCAACATGGCCAATGCCCACATTTTCGATCCCCAGTCCGAGGTATCTTTGGCCTCCTGATTGGCACAGATAACATGAATGCGGGCCGGACTCCCAGGAGTCCGGCCTTTTTTGTGGACTCCCATTTACGTACACCTGGCGTAGGCAACTTTATGCCCTCATCAGATATGGATGTGTACCAGTCCCTGGCTCAAGGTCGCGGGGGCAAGATTGTGCTGCTGATCCTGGATGGACTGGGAGGTCTGCCTGTACAGCCCCATGGTGTTACAGAGCTGGAGTACGCCCAGACACCCAATCTGGATCAACTGGTGCAGGAGGGCATGAGCGGACTCAGCGTTCCTGTGCGGGTGGGTGTAGAACCCGGTAGCGGTCCAGCCCATTTGGCTCTCTTTGGTTACGATCCCATAGCTCACGTTATTGGTCGCGGTGTGCTTGAGGCGCTGGGCATAGACTTCCCGCTTACGTCCGGGGATATCGCCGCCAGAGGCAACTTCGCGACGAGTGATGCCACGGGAGTGATCGTGGATCGTCGCGCGGGGCGGATTCCTACAGAGGAATGCCAGCGTATTACGGCTCTGTTGCAAGAAGCCACGGGAGACTGCCTGCCTGGATATGAGGTATTCGTCCGACCTGTCAAGGAGTACCGTTTTGTTCTTGTCGTTCGCGGCAAGAACCTGGGAGGCCAATTAACGGATACCGATCCCGGTGCGGTCGGAATGCAGCCCCTGCCGGTGTGCGACAAGTCCGGTACGCAGGAAGGACAGAAGACAGCGGATCTTTTCAATCAATGGCTGGAGGTAGCTCGCCGAGCGATCCGGGATGAACCTGCAGCCAATACTCTGAATTTGCGGGGACTGGCCATGGATCCGGGACTGCCTTCCTTCCGTGACGTCTACGGATTGAAAGCGGCTGCTGTTGCCGTCTATCCCATGTATCGGGGTGTAGCCCGTTTGGTAGGGATGGAACCAATATCTTTCACCGGTGAGTCTCCGTCAGATCAAGTGCAAGCCTTGCACCACCATTGGCATGTCTACGATTTCTTTTTTCTCCATGTGAAGAAAACAGACAGCTACGGCGAGGACGGAAACTTCGGGGCCAAAGTAGGCGTAATTGAGGAAGTGGACGCTGCGATACCCGGACTCATGTCGCTACAGCCTGATGTTTTGGTTGTGACGGGAGACCACAGTACACCTGTAGCTCTGCGTAGCCACAGCTGGCATCCCGTACCTGCTCTCCTGTGGTCACCGACTGTTCGTCCTGACCAATCAGATAGCTTCGGTGAGCGCAGTTGCGCAACGGGCAGCATGGGTCAGTTTCCGGCGACTTCGCTGATGCCCCAAGCTATGGCCCATGCGGGACGTTTCAGCCGGTTTGGTGCCTGACCCATTTCCGTACTCAGGACTGGCTTGGCTTTGAATACCTCTTCCTGGGAGAAGGCGCGGCGATGGTTGCAGGAGGCACGCCATGTGGTTTGCCTGACGGGTGCCGGCTGCAGCGCAGAGTCGGGTATCCCTACCTTTCGGGATGCCCAAGCGGGATATTGGTCTCGTTTCAAACCGGAAGACCTGGCCTCTGTCGATGGATTCCTGCACCACCCGGCCCGGGTATGGCAATGGTATGTGGATCGTTTACGGATGGTGCAGCGATGCTCACCCCATGAAGGTCATCATAGGCTCGTGGAACTGTCCCGCCGGGTACCGAGGTTTGATCTGATAACGCAGAATGTGGACGACCTGCACGAACGGGCCGGGCATGCAGCCGTATTGCACCTGCATGGCGAACTGGCACGCTTCCGGTGCCTCTCGTGCCGAATGGCGCATGAACTCCGGTGCGGGGAACTGGACAGGGATTCGCCTCCGCTTTGTCAGAAATGCCAAGGGCTGATACGTCCAGATGTGGTCTGGTTTGGGGAATTTCTAGATCCTGTAACTTGGAATCAGGCATGCCAGGCAAGTACCACGTGTGATGTGATGTTGGTGGTTGGGACAAGTGGTATGGTCATTCCCGCTGCGGACCTGCCTGTACTGGCCCGCCAGAGCCGTGCCAAGGTCATTGAAGTGAATCCTGACGAAACTGCGATTTCCCCCGTGGCACAGGTGGTATTGCGGGCACCAGCAAGCGAGGGTCTGAGACAGTTGCTGGCAGTGGGTGACTCTGCTGGTCTCACCGCAAGCCTGGATTAAAGCAACTCTGATACTGAGACTGCCCTTCCCCTTGATTGCTTGACTGACACGATTTGACATAAAGGTGCGTCCTGTAAGGTCTGTCTACAGTTGGTACAGTTGCGGCTATAATGATAAGGAGTGAGTGGGGTGGCATGTGTCCTGGTGGGCACCCTGGTCTTCAAAATCAGTGGCAGGTAGTGCAAAGCTGGCTGCGGTGGGTTCGACTCCCATGCCATCCCGTTATCCAACCAAGAGGTCTCGATATCAAAGTAACAGGTAATCTATCTTTGGACTGTCTCCCCTTGGATGAACGGACGAAGTTCAAGTTTGGGCGCCGGGCCTGGAGTCGCCTGCAAGGAATCAGAAGACTGCCAACAGGCCTATAGAATCAGAAGAGTTACCCTCTGGGGAACCAGTCTTACGAATGGCAATTCCCCACCCGTCTGAACAAAACGCCTGACCGTATGTCTGGCCTCAAGTTCGCGTGTAGAGGGTGTGTGGGATCCATATTGGTGTCTTTCTAAACAGAATCCCAAGTGAACGGGCAAGTGACAGGTACGAGTCTCGTTCATGGATTTATGTCCCAAGGGACATGGACTGATGTGTGAGGTCAAGAAGCTACGGAATGGCGGAAGCCGATTCTATCTGGCTGGCTGGATTGGAGCAGACAGATATATTCTCCATAGTTCTTATGCTATGATTCCTGTCGCAAATAGTTGCCTTAAGTGAATTGCGAAATTCCCCCTTACTTGGCATTTCCCCCGGGCCTTGAGTACGATTAATCTTGTCCAGTCGGATCAGCCTTTGCGAGTACAGAAAATCGTTCTGTACCCTTATCCCGATCTGACACGCCTTTGGTTCCGCCTGCAACTGGTGGCACTTCAGGAGGAACCTCCCAACATTGAGGTTAGTATTCGCAATGCGGACGGTTCGCGAAACAACAGTTTGTCCTTCGTCGCCTACGATGATGTCTTTGTCGATGCGACCATCCATCTGAAAGAGCCCCAGGCCGGGGATCTCTACGTCTGTACGACCGAAATCACTACGGGTATGCCTCCAGATATTGAAGTCCATGACACCATTCACTTTGAATTTCCCCTGGTGTTCAGGGATGCCGAGGCTGGCGAAGTGGGTTTTGGTTATGACATAGATCCCCTATCTGCCTGATTTTTCCTGTCTGTACTGCATTCCCGGAAGTTTCATGTCTTTGCAAAAGCCGTCTTTGCGCCTGCGGGTGGAAGAAGAATACCCGATTATTGATCAGGCGACGGGAGAACTGTTGGGTTACCTGAATCAGTTTTCCGATCGCGATCCTCTGGTCTTCTATCAGGAGAAAGTGGAAAAGGAACTCGGTCCGCAACTGCAGATTGTGACGGACCGGTTGCATAGCGGCTCTCATCCAGACTTGGACTCTTTGGCGCAGGCTGTGAAAGATCAGCGCCGCCAGGTAGCCGAGTTTCTGCAGCAACACGGATGCCGCATGGCTATTGCCGGCACCCATCTTGACAGCAAACCTCAGGAGCAGACCCGGGTGTTTCGCTGGTACAGTGATCTCGTGGGACAGGTGGGTGTTGTAGCCCGGCGTATGCAGATCTTCGCTACCACCTTTGCCGTGGGCATAGAGGATCCTGAACTCGGTGTGGAGGTGATGAATGGTTTTCGTTATCTCGTGCCGCATATTCTGTGTCTTAGTACCAGTTCACCCTTTTGGAGCGGTGAAGTTACCGGGCTGAAGAGTTATCGCCAGGTCATTCGGGATTCCCTCTTGCGTACCAACTTGCCGCCCTATTTTGGTGGCACTGGCCAATATCAGGAATACCTGGACACAGTAATCCAGACAAACTGTATCCGGAAGCCTTCTGACATTCGTTGGGATGTACGGCTGGATACAGAACGCCAGGAACTGATCTTCAGCATGTGCGATGCCATAACCCGCTACTCCGACTTGGTAGCCATTGCCGGGCTATTGCAGGCTGTGGTGGCCTGGCTGGCGGACTTACGCCTGCGTAACATGCATTTCCGTACTTACGAACGCATGTTGATTATGGAGAACAAGTGGCGGGCCATTCGGTATGGTACCCAGGGGCGCCTGATCGATTTTGGCAAGGAACAGGAAGTTCCTTTACAGCGCCTGATCTGGGAACTGTTAGGTATCGTTGAGCCTTATGCCGATGCCCTGGGTACTTTGAGGCGCATTGAGCATGTCTTCACGATTGCAGAAGAGGGTGCCAGTGCCGACGGACAACTGCGCATCTGGGAGGAGAGTGGCCAAGACCTTGGGAAAGTTATTAACTACATCGCAGATGTCTCGGAGGATCTCGCATGAGTGTCCGGCCTGAACTGACCATCGGGGTGGAAGAAGAATATCAGGTAGTGCATCCGGAAACGCGGGAACTGCAATCTATCATCACCCATTTTCGGGATCAGAATCAGCTGGAAATCTACCGACGGGAAATTGCCTCTGAACTTCATCAATCCATGGTGGAGCTAGGTACCAAGGTGTGCCACACGGTAGACGAGATCCAGGAGGAGTTGAGAGCCCAGCGCAAATATATTCGGGACATGGCCAAAGAGCAGAACCTGGAAATCGTAGCGGCCAGCACCCATCCCTTCAGTACCTGGGAAACGCAGGATATTTCACCCTATGACCGGTACCGGGAAATCACTCACGAATACCAAATTGTGGCCCGACGCATGTTGATCTGGGGCATGCATGTACACATCGGGATCAGTGACAAGGATTTCCTGATCGACGCCATGAATATCATACGCTATTTTCTGCCCCATATTCTGGCGCTCTCAACCAGCAGTCCCTATTGGTCTGGAATTGATACGGGGCTCAAAAGCTACCGTATTCATATTGCCGACGACTTTCCCCGAACTGGAATCCCCGATGTCTTTCAGTCATGGCATGAATACGAGGCCATGACCCAGACTCTGATCCAGACGAACTGCAT
Organism: Anaerolineales bacterium; assembly: GCA_034422235.1. Lineage (GTDB taxonomy): Bacteria > Chloroflexota > Anaerolineae > Caldilineales > Caldilineaceae > Bin34. The sequence continues at coordinate 126,822 of DAOUJU010000025.1, forward strand.
TGCCGATACCAGCAAAATATGGTGGAACGTACGTCCTCACCACACCTTTCCCACCCTGGAATTCCGGATTTCCGATATTTGTCCGCTCATGCGGGAAGGGGTGGCTCTGGCCGCCCTATTCCAGGCGCTGGTGCTTTGGGTATGGAAGTTACGCACCCAGAACCTTACCTTCCGGTTTTACAGCAACGATCTCATCAACGAAAACAAGTGGCGGGCCGCCCTGCACGGCCTGGATGGAAAATTCGTGAACTTGGGAACCCGAGAGGAAGTGCCCGTGCGTACGGCTATTCGGGAAATGCTGGGTATGCTGGACAAGGAAATCAGTGAACTCCACATCCAGGATCATATAGAAGTGATCCACCAGATTATGGAAAACGGCTCCAGTGCCGATCGTCAACGCCGGGTTTATGCTGAGACCCAAGACTACAGAAAGGTAGTGGATCACCTTATCGAGGAAACAGTGCAGGATGTGGACTGAGAGCAGTCCTACGAGAAGAGCTTGGTGATCTCATCCACCGCAAATTGCGGTATTGGGACCTCCTGACTGCCACGGTACGCCGTCAGGCCATTCTCAGGTGATACTACCTCCCCTATAGACTGAGCGGTCCATCCCAGCGCGTGCCACTCTTCGATCAGGGTGGGAACATCCTCCGGGTTGGCGGTAGATAACAGGCACCCCGAAGCAATAGCCCCCAGCGGATCTATGTCGAGAGCATGGCACAGCCGGAGGGCCAGATCCGGGATTGGAAGTACATCCAGATCCAGCCGGATACCAACTTGGCTGGCGTGAGTCAATTCCCGGATGGCCGTAGCAATTCCGCCTTCCGTCGGATCGTGCATGGCGGTCACCAGTTGCAAATCCGCGGCTCTCAAGGCTGGCTGGAGAATGCTGATACCGGGTTCGAAGAGAAAGTTGGCCGCTCGTTCAAGTTCATGAACTGACCAGCCCTGTGCTTGCAGCTCGGTGCGACACTCCCGCGCCATGATACTTACCGCTTCCACGGGTATGGTGCCAGTCAGTAACAGCACTTCCCCTGGGGAAGCCCCCTGGCTGGTGACGAACTGGCCGGATGGCAATTCTCCCCACAGAGTACCTGAAACCACGGTCTGCCGAACTGCCTCGGTGATTTCCGTGTGACCACCCGCTACGGCAATGCCCAGGGCTGTACAGGCGGCTCCAATCTGGGAGAATACATCCTCAATGTGGGATTGCGTAGTGCCAGCGGGAAAGAGAATGACTGGGAGATAAAAACGGGGTCGGGCGCCTGTAACCGCCAAATCATTGACACAGACGTGCAAGGCGTAGTGTCCAATCTGATCGGTGACGAAAGTGATGGGATCACTCTTGAGAACACAGAGGCGGGATGGGACTGCGGAAGTCCGTATCACGGCCGCATCTTCCCCTATTCCAGGACCCAAAATCAGATCCGGGTCTGTGTGGGGCAGGGCTTGTAACAGACTGTGGAGCAGGTCGGGGGGCAGTTTGCCTGCAGGTAACGGCTGATTCCCTGTCATGGCGCCGTAAGAAGGCGTCTGGTTCAGTTACCGGCAAATACCAGGTAAATAGTTACTCCCGTCAATAGTAACAGATTGAGTATCTGTACTTCACTCAGAAGAATCATGGCAGTCTTCTCGCGCATTGTCACTGACCTGTGGGCAGTGTAATCCACGCAAGGCACAATACTCTGACCGTTGGCAGACCGAATTCGGACCGTTTTCTTGCGGTCTTGGCGACTATACCTGTGATTGCTTCTGCTTGCGCTTGGTCTGCATTGTTTGAAAAACTTTCCAATGCTCGGAGAACACACCGGGGGCAATGGCATACAGCATTTTCAGAATCTGGATCCCCATATGGCGGATTTCCCACTGCGCGGCCTTGTCAACTGCCCGCAACCACAGGAAGTGTTGCCATGCGGCAAAATTCATAGTCGTCACAATACGGGTCTCAGTGGCATTTGGCAACAGGAAACGTGCATCTTCTTTGCGAATACCTAGTTGGCGTAGAGCGCGATAACTGTCCTGTAACTGATCCCAGGTAGCGTCCATAATGGCTTGGGCTTCGTCCTTCCGCGCGACCCGGGGCGGCACGATGGCATTCCAGTTTGCTTTCTGCAAATCGACGTAACGCTGCGATTCCTGGCTGAAACTGGCTAGGCGATGGCGGACCAACTGATGGGTACAGGCACGGCTGATTCCTTCGAACAGAAAGCAGGCAGAGCCATGATCGGTCATCAACTGGTCGTCGGCCAATACAGGAGCCGTGTAGCCCAGCAAGGTTACCCGCAAGGGAGGCTCCTCAAACACTGACAGAGCGGCTACCAACTCAGGAGAAGCAGATGCCTCTCGGGGCCAAGAGATAGATGACTCAGACGCAGGATCATCAGGAAACTCTGCATATACTTCTGGCGCAATCCGGCGCATGGACGGCAGGGCTTTCAAACCGAGACCATCCCGAAAGAAATGAAGCCAAACTCGTGCATTCGCACTGACGATCCATTCCTGGGGACCGGTCTGGGTTACTTCACAATGCCGATTCTGAATCCGCCACTGAGCAGGATCGGATGTGTTGTGAAACCGGAAAGTCGCTACCACATGTTCAATAACATCTTCATGACCTTCCTGAATGCGGGATTTGATAAACGAGGGCGAAGTGCCCATACGGGGTGTGCTGCAATAGCACAGTCGCGCCGCATATTCCATCAGGTTTGCCCCGAAAGTGCTCTTGCCTTGCCAAAGCAGGGGTACATCACTGCCGTGGGGTGCCGATCCTGCCTTCAGGGCAGGATTCGGTTGTGTGAAAGCGAGGAGTTCTACCATGGGAAGCTAACCAGGTTTCTTGTAGCCATGTCAGGAAAATACGAAATTGGCTGCTTTGTACGCAGGGGATTAGGTACGATTATCCCAAATCATCGGCAAGACTCAATAAACTGCCGTGGCCTGCATATACCCACAGGACTTTGGACCATGGGGACAGATCAATTCCCTGGCCCTTGATTCCTGAAGACAGGGTCTATCTTGTCCTGTCATACCGCAGCCAGATTCTGATCCTTATACAATTCCCCTATTTTTCCCATTGTTCAAAATCGTGCCAGTCCAGTTGTGGCTGCCAGCCCAGTTCGCGTTGGGCCTTCCGACAGTCATAAACGCTGGCGTGTGGATTGTTCTCGAAATATGTACTGTCCTTGACCGTAAGGCAGGCCCCGAACAAATCCTCCAGCAATTCCAGCGTAGGCCGGGCAAAAAGCGTATTGCGGGCGGTGACAAAGAAAGGTTCGAAAGGCACTTTATGGCCCGAGGCAAATTGGTAGCGCACAGCAGCGGCAAACGCGCGCCCCACATCCCTGGCCGCGATGTGGGCACCCAAATGATCTTTGGACAATACCTCTGGCAGTTCGGCTCCCCGACGGGTATGCCCCATAATGCTGCCGAAGTAATCGGCGACACGCTGCAGCATCACCGCGGGGTAGCGGAGCGAAATCACCTCCATACCAAAAGCCTTGGCGTAGTTGGCGCCGATTCGCTCCCCTATGTACTTGGCCAGACTGTAAGTCTCATGGGGCCACAGGTCATGTTCCTCGTCAATGGGAACATAGTGGGGTGTGAGCCGTACCTCTTGAATTCCCAGACCGGTGATGCAATCGCTGCAACCGTAAATCGTCCGGGGGATGCCTGCCCGCTTCGCGGCCTCGAACACGTTGTAGCAAAGGGTTGTGTTAAGGCTTATCTTTTCCTCTGGACCATGACGGCCAGTAGTACCAAGGATGGCCGCCAAATGGATGATCTGCTGGAAGCCCTGTACTGCTTCGCACGTGTCTGGCAACACAGTCAGATCCACTTCGGTGTACATTACCCCCGGTCCAGGCGGATTCACATCCAAGCTGGTCACTTCATGGCCTTCTTGAACCAGTTCGTCACACACAAATTGACCAACACCGCCGCTTCCTCCCGTTACCCCAATCCGCATGTCAATGATTCTCCTAAAGTGTGGCCTGGTATTTTCAGGCGTACGGTGACGACCGCTTCTTGCTCGTATTCAAGGGCCTGTGGACAAACTATAGCAAAGTGGTGAAGGCTACTATCGGTTGGTACGGCTCATCCGTGACAGGATCGTTGCCGATCGATCGACTATCAGGCCGGAAGTATAGTCTATGGCTCGTACCCTCAGTCCCACCAACCATGGCGATGTCTGCCGATCGTTCCTTCATTGAATCCTCCCGAACCATGATCCTGCCCACAGCCTAACCGATACTGAGCCTTGCGGCTCGCTGGTTGGTCCTTTTTTCAGCAAGTCCCATTTCTTTGCTACTGTAAGGATGTTGGTAACCAGTTCCATTATTCTCGGAGGAATGTGCGAGATGCAGTACACCACATTAGGCCAAACGGGCATACAAGTGTCCACTCTCTGTTTCGGTACGATGTCTTTTGGCGACATTGCAGACGAAGAGATGTCACAGAATATGTTTGAACGCTGCATGGACGTTGGAATCAACTTCTATGACTGTGCCAATACCTATGCTGGCGGCCGATCCGAGGAGATTCTGGGACAGCTAATCAAACCGGTACGGGACCAGATCGTCCTGACAACCAAAGTATGTTCTCCGGTGACTCAGCGCATCAACGACCGCGGTCTGTCACGTCGTCATATCCTGGCCCAGATTGAACATTCCCTCCGGCGTCTGGATACAGATTATCTGGATCTGTACTTCGTGCATCATTTCGATCCACTCACACCTATTCCGGAAGTTCTCCGCAGTCTGGATGATCTGCAGAAGCAAGGCAAGATTCGGCACGCTGGTGTTAGCAACTGGGCAGCTTGGCAAATTGCCCTGTCCCTGGGCCACAGTGCGCGTGAAGGTCTGGCCCGCTTCGAATGTATGCAGCCGATGTACAGTTTGATCAAGCGCCAGGCTGAGGTGGAAATCCTGCCGCTGGCCCAGGCGGAGAATCTGGGAGTTATTCCCTATAGTCCCATGGCTGGAGGAATTCTGTCAGGCAAGTACAAGGGCGATGTCAAACCGGCCGAATCCCGACTGGCCGTCAACGAGATGTATCAGGCCCGGTACAAGGATGAGTATTATTTTGATACCGCCATCCGCTTTGCCGAGTTCGCGAAAACCTTGGGGACAGAACCTGCCACCCTGGCAGTGGCTTGGGTCAAGCAACATCCGGCTGTAACAGCGCCCATTATTGGAGCCCGAAACCTTACCCAACTGGAAACATCACTGGCGGCCGCGGACTTCCCAATGGATGATGAACTCTGGGCAAAGATCGCGGATCTTTCGGCTGCTCCCGCCGTAGCTACGGACAGGGATGAGGAGCGCACGACTCCCTTCTAAGCAATGGGGGGAATTCGGCAATGAGGTCCTGGCTCTTAAGTTGCTGGCAAGAGAAAGAATGCAGTTTCTTCTCTTCTTGGGTCTTGGCAGAGGAGGCTGATACCAGGGGCCAGTGCGGAAAAAAGGAAAAAAGGCTCAGACCTTTTTCTGATAGGTAAGGGCGTCCGGCAAGGCTTCAAAACCGAAATTGACATTGATCTGGTACATGGGATTCTTGCGATCATTATCCGTCCGGATCCGTACCCCGCCTGCTTCCTGGACAGCCTCCACTGCCCTGACTTTCAGGGCAGTGGCTAACCCTCGCCGGCGGAATTTCCGACGGGTGCCAGACAGCGTGGTCCAAAACAGCCCAGGATCCGAGGGAGAGCGAAAAAGGGCGGTGTAAGCAGCCCATTCGCCCTCGCACAGGGCGACAAAGGACATGTCAGGATCATAGAATTCATCGGAGTTGAATTGTTGCCAATGTTCTTCCTGCGTTAATTCCGTAGGCGGATATACCATGTCTGCCTGGAACTCCTTGCGCATGGCATGGTAGTGGGTAAACCAGTCATCGTCCGTCTCCATGAGGGAGCGGACAGAGAAGATCTGCACCCCGGTATCGAGCACTCTCTGGAGAAGCTGGCCTTTGGTTTCTTGATCATAGTTGGCGACCCAATACTCCGTGTGACAGGTGGTTTTGTACAACTCGTAACCACGGTCTGTTAGAAAGCGGAGGCCACGGGTCATGTCCGCGCGGGTTTCACAGAATATCTCTGATACGGAATACAGATGTGCCAATTGGGCAAGTCCGTGTTCATAGAGCTGTTTGCCCCATCCCCGACCCTGATAGGGCGGAAGCACCGCAACGAAAATATTGAAGCGACCTGCGGCCCGTTGCCATGTTTCTGGTGCGGCTGTCATGACACCAATCGCCTGCTCGTCCAGCCATCCAATCCATTGATGCTGGGGATCTTCCTCGGACAGGCTGCGGGATTCGGTAGCCAGCTCTGCTCCTGAACAAGGTGTATCAGGCAGGAGGGCCTGCAATATACTGGCTATGGTATTGAATTCCTTTTCTGTACCCTTTGATTCTTCGATCCGGAACATGAAAACACTCTGAAGTTTCTACTTTAGACAAGAAGGGAGGACAACTGCCAAGGGCAAGTCCTAACAACCTGCGTCAGGTCTGGTTCTCATGAAATTAGGATTTTCATGAGACCTGGTGTGGTGGCAGGATGAACCGACAACCGCGAAGCAAGCAATTCTGACATTCAGACAGCGAAGCCACAGTGAAAATGAAAGGAGTACTGTGAAAAAGAGACAGTTACCGGATCCAGATACGGCCATGACCGGGCATCAGGCGGAAGAATTCATACGGCTGGACCAATTTCTCAAGGTTCAGCAATTGGTGCACTCAGGTGGTGCCGCCAAGTGGATCATACAGGACGGACAAGTCAGAGTAAACGGTCAAATCGAGGAACGGAGGGGCCGCAAGCTCTATCATGGAGACGAGGTGGAGTTCGACGCACGGGTAATTCCGGTGGTTTTTGAAGCTGACTGACAAGAATCCGTTTTAGCCTGACATGGGAGTCAGCACCACCTGATCGGCCAGTAATGCCTTCGTTTCAGCGTTGACTTCAATTCCATCCGACTCAAGGACCGGGATTAAGGCCGCGACTGCTGTCTGCACCATATCATCATCCGGAGGTCGTGTGGTTGCCTTCTGGAGCAACAGTCCTGGCAGGATGAAGAACCGCAGCCAGGGATTGTCCTTGTGATTGGCACTGAAGCGGATCAGTTCATAGGCAATACCGGCGACTATGGGCAACAACAGCAGACGTGACACCAAACGCAGAACCAAGGCCAACCAGACGGGCTCTACTCCAGCAAAAGACAGCGGAAAAAACAGAATGATACTGATAATAACGACGAAGAGGATGAAGCTGGTGCCACACCGCACATGCTGAACGCTGTATTTCTGCACATCCTGCACACTCAGATCTGAACCAGCTTCATAGGCATTTATGGCCTTGTGTTCGGCGCCATGAAAGCCGAACATGCGCCGGATGTCTTTCATGAAACTGATCAGGATAAAGTAAAGCGTAAAGAGCAGAATGCGCACGCCCCCTTCAATCGTGGCGTCCAAATAGGGATTGTCGCCCAGAAAACCTACGATCCAGCGGCTGGCTAACGTAGGCAGCAGAAAAAACAGGCCAATCCCCAAAATGAAACTGAAGCCTACGGTGGTCCAGGCCAGGGGGCCTTGGAAGCGAACTTCTGTTGGCTCGTCAGGTTCAGACTCCTGCCTGGGATTCTGGTCGGACTCCGCCTCTTTCCTGCGGTTTTCCTCCTCAACGATGTCCTGAGCCGCAATGTCGGCACTCCAGATAATGGCCCGTATGCCCAACCCCAAGGCTTCCCAGAGAAGGCCCAGACCACGGACAAAGGGCCACTTGCCTAGGCGGCTGGTATAGATCCAGGCGGTCAGCGGCTCGTGATGCAGTTTGATTTCCCCGGAGGCAGTTCTTACCGCCACAGCGAAAGTGTTGGCTCCGCGCATCATGACCCCTTCCAGAATAGCTTGGCCGCCATAGAAACGCTGACTCACTGAGAACCTCGCTGGAAATTCGGAAAAAGCCGGATGCGAAAGCGGCAATTACCTGATCGGAATGACATCAAGGCTTGCATAGATTCTGGGTGATATACTTCCCGCATGATTACGGCCAAAGGCACGGTTACTACCGTTACGTATTATAACCAAGAAAACGGGTTTACTGTGGCCCGTTTGGCCGTAGAATCAGCGGAAGGCATGCCGAAACCCCGACATGGAACTCTTACGATTGTGGGGGACATGCCGGAGCTCTCAGCGGGTGACGCCCTGGAAGTTACGGGCGAACTGGTACATCATGCTACCTACGGTGATCAACTGCGCGTCCAGTCCTGGGGTTTTGATGTGCCTGCAACCCGAACCGGGGTGAAACGTTTCCTGGGGAGCGGTCTTTTCAAAGGTATTGGCAAGGAAACCGCCAACAAAATTGTAAAGGCCTGGGGTACGGAAGCCCTCGATATCCTGGACAGGAATCCCGAGCGTCTGGCTGAAATTCCGGGACTTGGGACTGCCAAGATTCGGACCATCTCTGCCTCATGGCATGAGCAGAAGTCCCTGCGTAACCTCATGTTCTACTTGCAGGAACTAGGCGTTACGCCTGGTCTGGGACGGCGCATCCATGAAGAAATGGGACATGAATCGATACCTCGGCTCAGAGAGAATCCCTATCTGCTTTGCAAGATGGAAGGTATTGGTTTCAAACGGGCCGATGCTCTTGCGGCCAAGGCCGGAATCCTGAATGACAAATTTGAAAGGGTAGAGGCAGCCATCCTGCATGTCATACAGCAGTCGCTAAACGAAGGCCATTCGTTCCTGCCAGGCCAGGTGTTGCTGGAGCGCACGCATGAATTGACCCAAGTAGCTACGGATCGCATATGGGAACATCTCCACAGGATGTTGAGTATGGAATCTGTGGTGGCAACCTTGGCCCCCGGCCAGGAACGGTTTGTCCAGCCATGGACCGTAACCCAGATCTACGATCCTGTGCCTACGCCTAACCCGAATACAGAGTCTCCCTCGCCTATTCCCCCCACTACGAAGACTGAAGTTCGGCAGGCTCAACCCGATATGGAAGAGCTGGCTATCTACTTGCCATGGGTGTATCAATGTGAATCGGGCTTGGCCCAAAATCTCAAGGATCTGCTGGATCGGACTACTGAATTGTCACACAGAGCCCGAACCTGGACTTGGGAAGAATTCTTTCAGCAGAATGAAAACGAAATGCCGCTCAGTACACAGCAGCAAGAGGCTGTCCAGGCGGTTATGCACCACCCTTTCTCTGTACTAACCGGCGGACCGGGTACAGGCAAGACCACAACCATTCGGACTATTATCTCTCTCTGTAAAGAACAGAACTTGCACGTGAATCTGGCGGCTCCTACCGGAAGGGCCGCGAAGCGCATGCAGGAAGCGACAGGAATGCCGGCCAGCACCATTCATCGCCTGCTGGAGGTATCCGTTCAGGCCGGCATGGAGTTCAGCCGCGATGAACGCAACCCCCTGGAAGGAGACCTTCTGATAGTGGATGAAGCATCCATGCTGGATGTACACATTGCTTACTTCCTGAGCAAAGCGATTCCGGCCCATATGCATGTACTGTTGGTAGGCGATGTGGATCAGTTGCCAAGTGTGGGTGTGGGCAATGTACTCAGGGACATCATTCACGTGATAGAAAGTCGTTCAGCAGGCCATAGTGCGTCGGCTGGCATCTGCCCGATTGTGCGCTTGGATGTCATTTTTCGGCAAGGGGCCGACAGTGCCATCGTAGAAAATGCCCACCGGATCCGTCGGGGACACGAACCGATTATTGATAACCAGACATTCCGGGACTTCTATTTTATGTCCCACGACGATCCCCAGAAGGCACATGACACAATTCTGTCGTTGCTGGCCCAAAGACTGCCCAGCTATTTTGACCTGAAGGTTCAGGACATCATGGTTCTGTGTCCCATGCGCCGTGGTGCAGTCGGGGTCGATAACCTGAACGAGTCCCTGCAACGGGTATTAAACCCACCGGGCACCAATGAGCCAGAGTTGCATCGTGGTGGGATGGTACTGCGCAAGGGAGATCTTGTCATGCAGATCCGCAATGATTACCAGAAAATGGTCTTCAATGGGGATCTGGGGACGCTCGTTAATGTGGACCCTCAGAACAAGGGGGCCCAGATCCGGTTTGATGATGTTACCCATGACTATGATCAATCTGACCTGGGGAACATTACCTTGGCTTATGCCATTACCGTACACAAGAGCCAGGGCAGTGAATATCCGGCTGTAGTCATTCCCCTAATGAGGTCGCACAGCATCATGCTGCAACGGAACCTGTTGTATACTGCCATGACCCGTGCCAAGCAACTGGTAGTTATCGTGGGAGAGCGAGCTGCTCTCAGACAGGCGGTACGCAATGCACGGGTGTCCCAGCGTTATTCGGCCCTGTATGAGACTGTACAGTCATTGCTGGAAGGCGTGACAGAACCAAATCGGAGTTATCAGAAGACATTGACCGCATCCGGCTGAAAGCTTTGCGTTTTGAATCCAAGGAAAAGGATAGACCATGAGTAATTCTTCTCTGCCCATTGCCCTGCAGCTCTATACGGTACGTGCCATGGAGGCTCCTGAAGAGGAAGTATTGGCCCATGTCGCTGAGGCTGGATACAGCTATGTTGAGACGGTGCATCCTGCCAACCGGGCCGCTTCGGAATGGAAACAGGCGCTGGCCAATCATGGTTTATCCGTAATCTCGGGGCATGTCCCGGTGGAAGCGTTTGACGAGGATCTCGAAGGAACCATTCAGCTCTATGCCGATTTGGGTACCCGGATCGTGGCTATTCCCATACCTGATCGCAGACTATGGGAGGGCGAAGGGACTGCCAGTGACTGGCAACGAATGGGAGAGCAATTGAATCCTTTGGGCGAAGCTTGCAAAGCCGCCGGCCTTTATCTCCTGTACCACAATCATTGGCAGGAAATGGCGGTCTTTGGCGATAAGCTGGCCATTGATTTGCTGCTGAACGAAACGGATCCGGAATATGTTGGATTTGAGCCTGATTTCGCCTGGATCGTCAAGGGGGGAGCTGATCCCGTTGCCTTACTTCGCAAATACAGTGGACGATGCCCCTGTGTCCACATGAAGGATCTGGCACCTCAAGGGACTAATGAAGATCAGATGGGATTGGCCGATGTGGGGCACGGCGAACTGGATTGGGTCCGAATTTTGCCAGCGGCCAAAGAGGCAGGGGCAGAGTGGTACATAGTCGAACACGACATGCCCAAGTCTCATGTAGACAGCATTACCCGCAGCTACAACTTCATCGCCTCCCACCTGTAGCAGCCGGGAGGTCCTTGAGCATCATGAGCGGCACGGCAGCCTTCGCGGGGCTGGTTAAGGACCCCCGGGGTCAAGCCGTGGAAGTCCGGCGTATCGGCGGCAATGAATTCTATGTCGTGCGGGAGGACGACTTCGACTGGCATATCGAAGCGTCCAAGGTGGATGCCGCTGTTTGGCAATACATGAAGGAACAGTTTACCCGACTCAAGGGTGATATATTGCCTCATGCCCTGGAAGCGATGGGACAGGGAGATCCCTTTACTTTGGCTGCCATTGAGTCGGCTATTGACAACATGGACAAGGTAGATGCCGTACATCTGCCTTCGGAACAGAAAGACATGCTGGCGCTGGTCGGTTTTCACATTGTGATCGATTACCATGGCGATGTTTTGGAGGTTGCCATGCCTGAGCAGGGCCTCGACCCTGACGACGACGATCTGTTCTGAATGTGGCTGGTCAACCAGCGTGCCAGTTTTGGCGCAGAAGGCGTGCCTGGGTAATTAAGGTGGCCTGATCCACGGGACCTGCTCCCACCAGGGAACTGCCGATCCCCACCGCCGCCGCCCCAGCGGCACGAAAGTCCTTGATGTTGTTGGCGTCCACACCACCTGTCGGGATGAATTCCAGGTCATGGAGGGGAGCACGCAGGGCCTTAAGATAGCTTGTGCCAGGACAGGGAAACAATTTGACCATTTGACATCCCAATGCACAAGCCTGCTGGGCTTCCGTAGCCGTAAAAATGCCCGGTAGCATCAGGGTCTCGTGTTTATGGGCCACTTCCACCGTAGCCGCATCCAGGTTGGGCGCCACCAGAAATTGGGCGCCCGCGTCCAAAGCCGCCCGGGCTTGGTCGGCCGTGCGCACAGTACCGGCGCCAATGACCATGTTATCGCCAAACCGGGATCGCAATGCCGGGATCGCTGACAGAACATCGGGGGTGTTCATGGTGATTTCCAGCAAGCGTAAGGGCGTTGCCAGCATGGCATCCGCAATGACAGTGATTTCTTCCAGGGAGAAGCCGCCACGCACTATAACCACAATGCCTTCGGAACGGATGCACTGTTTCATCTCTGCAATGGAGTGTATGGCCATAGCTGTGATCCTGCCTAAGTGATCCGGATGCCTGGTTCCTGTACCGCATGTCCAATGGGCCATTGGGCCACGCCATGTTCCTGGCAATAGTTTACAAAAGCCTCAACCTGACCTTCTGCCACAGCTAGCAGCAAGCCACCACTGGTTTCTGCTTCCCACATAGCTTTCATTACCTCAGGGCTCGCAGAAGACTGCCTCCTGACATTTCTTCCAAAGTGGGCTTTGTTGGCTGCTCCTGCCCGTGTGGCCACCCCGTTCTTAACATAATCTTTGACGTGAGGCAACAGAGGGATCTTGTCTGAATCCATGTGCAGGCCTACTGGCAAGTTGGTGGTTTGGTCTCGGAGCATTTCCACAGCATGGCCAAGCAAGCCGAATCCTGTAATGTCTGTGCCGACGTGTACATTGTGTTGCCGGGCGGCCTGAGCTATACCCTGGTTGAGGGACAGCATGGAGCCAATTGCGGCATCCAGATCACTCGGATCGATGAGAGTGTGTGAATCTACAATACTGGCGGTGGTAATAATGCCCGTACCCAAGGGTTTGCTGAGAAACAAGCGATCGCCTACCCTGGGGGCGACTTTGGAGACCAAATGGGTTGGCGCTACCCGCCCGGTTACCGAGAGGCCATAGAAAAGCTCGGGATTGGTAACCGTATGACCACCGGCAACCTGGGCACCTGCTTCCTTGACCTTGGTGGCGCCTCCTTCCAGGATCTGGGCCAGAATTTCGGTATCAACGCTCTCGGGAATACCCGCTACATTCAGGGCAAAGAGGACTTCACCGCCCATGGCGTATACATCGCTCATGGCGTTAGCGGCGGCGATAGCCCCAAATGTATAGGGATCGTCCACAATAGGCGTGAAGAAGTCGGTGGTCTGGATTAGGGCAAGATCCGGCGCGATGCGATATACGGCGGCATCATCAGGCTGATGCAGACCCACCATCAAGTTGGAATTGGCTGGGTCAGGAAAGAGATGAGATAAATGCCGCAGTACCTGCGACAACTCCCCTGGGGGGAGCTTTGAGGCTCATCCCGCGCAGGTAGCCAACTGGGTCAATCGAGTCTGGATTTCTTCCACAAGCACTGGACTCCATCCGGTCTATGCCTAACCATAGTAGCACTTCTTATCTGGAATCAGCTCTGTAGGTGTATGTTAGGTCGGAGCAATGATCCAGATTCCACCCGGAAGTTAAAGCCGACTGATACAGATATGGCATTGGGATTTTGAGAGGACGACTACATCAGTTTCGCAGCCAGACCCTGTCCCCGTCATTTCTGTTTCAGGCCTGAATTGACCACCAGGTAGCTTTGACGCATTTGACTTCAGAGCCTCTCCACTCACTTGGCCGAGGCTGAAAGGAGGAGGCCTACAATAGGGAATGTTCTGATGCCCATAGGTTGTAGCCAGACTCAGCGTTTTCATCTGTGGAACTCATTCCTGCATCCACCTGTAAGGGGGGGAATCTGTGTTTACCTTACTTCCCCCACCGATGTACTTCCTGATAACTGTCTTTGGCCTTGCAAGGGCTTCCTCAAGAATCCTGTCTTTATGTGTGGTAAATTGAGATCCTGTAATTCGTCTATTGCCAGTCCATCATGCATTACCTGCAGGAAATCCACATTTCGGGCTTTAAGTCCATTCGCGACCAGACTCTCATTCTTGAACCCTTGAACGTTCTGATTGGTGCCAACGGAACGGGCAAATCCAATTTTATCGAAACGTTTCTCTTTCTTCGCCATGTGATTAATCAGAACCTGGCAGGATATACGGCCATGAAAGAAGGTGCAGACAACCTGCTCTTCCTAGGCCGAAGAGTAACGCCCCATGCGGAATTCCGTTTGACTTTCTCCGACCGGCAAGGGGCCGTGAAAGACGGCTATTGTCTTAAGGTATTAGGTACAGATGCGGATGGCCTGGTTGTGGGCGAAGAAGGTACCTATGATCTGTATCCCATGTTGGACTCTCCGGCATTAACAAGCCACTTTACCCCAGAATCTCAACTGAAAAATGATACAAGGCTGGGAGTTCAGAGGGTGCTTCAGCAACTCTTGGGTTACGGTATCTACCATTTTCATGACACTAGTACCGTGTCCAGAGTAAGAGGCTGGTGCAATGTGAACGACTGTAATGTTCTTCATGCCCAGGGCAAGAATTTGGCTGCGTACCTCTACCGTTTGCAAGAAACACAGCCCACATCTTTTGGGTTGATTGAGAGTTCTGTCCGCCAAGTGGCACCTTTCTTTGACTCCTTTTATCTAACTCCTTCCCCACTTAACAAGGAGTTAATTCAGCTTGCCTGGAAAGAGCGAGGCAATTCTGCTCATTTCAGAGCCGCTTCCTTGTCCGATGGAACTCTGCGTTTTATATGTCTAGCCACTTTGCTGTTACAACCTTTTCCACCCCCGCTCTTGTTATTGGATGAGCCAGAATTAGGGCTTCATCCCCATGCCCTTGTGTCTCTGGTGGAAATGTTGCGCTCCGCCTCCCGGAAGATTCAGATCATTGTGGCAACACAGTCAGTCACGCTAGTTAACCAGCTGACTCCTTCAGAGGTTTGGTGTGTAGACCGAGTGGATGGCGCAAGCGTCTTCCAGCATTTGAAAGACAAGGAATTCGTGGGGTGGTTGGAAGGGTATGCCCTAGGTGATCACTGGGAAAAGAATCTAATATGGCAGGAGGGACAACAATTCATCACGGGTGGGTCCCCGTGAAGTTTGTGCTACTTCTGGTAGAGGGCGAAACTGAAAACCGCTTTGTCAAACAGATTCTTGGTCCCGCGTTGATCCCTCTGAATGTGAACCTTATTCCAACCGTTGCTAAAACCAGGAGGGTAGTTTCTGCCCCAGATTTCAAGGGAGGAATCACCAACTATAGGTTGTTCCGCACAGAACTGCTAATTCTCCTGCAAAACACACGCAACGATAACCACTTTGATCGACTACTCTGGATTGCCTACAGATTTCCCTGGGCTGGACACCTGCCCTGCGGGGCCACCTCGGTCACAAGTCGAACACATAGAATTGGCAGTCCATGACGACTTAGGAAAACCGTCTCATTTCGTGCCTTTCATCATGCTGCATGAAATCGAAGCCCTGTTGTTCGCCTCAGAGGATGCTCTTCCTGCCACATTGTCCTCGTCTCCAAAACAGAAAAAGGACTTTACAGCTATCTGCCGATCTGTTAATTCGCCTGAAGACATAAACAGACGACCTAACCACTTTCCTTCTAACCGGATAACTTCCATATTTCCTGAATTTTCCAAACTAACCCATGGAATTCCGGCTCTGCAACAAATTTCTTTGACACAGATTCAGTGTATATGTCCCCATTTCCGGGATTGGCTAGAGGTACTCGCTACTTGACAGGACTCGTCCGGCAGTGCAGATCTTGATGGACATCATGCGCCTGATTCTACGGGACTTGCACGGTTGTCTGCGCCTGCAAAGCGGCTCGGGACATGGAATACAACCCTGACAGAGACGAAGTTTATAGAACTATAGAGCAGGGCTGGGGCACAAATATTATCTCTCTACCATAAGGCACGTATTCCGGGTGAGCTATCGAGTCAAATTTAACCAGTCCCCTTGAATGGCCTGCTGTAAACGAATCGATCGGTGGACTATAAGTGGGCGGCCAGATTAGGTGAATGTAGTAACCTACATAGAGTAATCCTACTTCCATGAGTTGTGGCTTTCTTCGATGGACTGCAAGGCTCCTACAGCCACAAACTGGATCGATTCGGATAAAATGCACAAGCACATCGGCACAGATCCCGACAAGTAGGTACTTCCTGTTCGGTTACGGCAACGTCGTTGTATCCTCGGGCTTGTCGTTCGTGCGGGAAGCCACGTTACCCCAAAGGTCCAGTTAAGGCATGGATATCCGTCTTAATGAAGATGAACTAAGGTTCTTCAAGCGCAATGGATTTGTAGTCAAGCGCCAGGTTATTGATCCTGAACGCCTGGCCAAGGCCCACGAAGTGTTTTGGGAAAGGGTGCCCTCACAGTTGAAACGGGACGATCCGACTAGTTGGTTGGGACCATTCAGGGAGGAATTCTTCATCGATGATGGCACAGATCGGCTCCAGGATTACACTTGGAAGTTCAGGTCCATTGGGCAAGACGAGTGGATGATGAACCTGATTCCCCGCAATGCCAACCTTATTGGCATGGCAGAACAGCTACTGGGGAAAGGTAACCTTGAACCTCCGGGGCAAGCCCGAGGAATTTATACCACTCTCCCTCGCGATGATGAGGGGGAACTCATAGACTATCTGCATGTCGACGAGCATGTTTTCCATCTGGGTACCGTGACTTATCTGAACAAGGTAGGAACGGGTAGTGGTGGTTTCCGTGTTTGGCCGGCGAGCCACCTGTGGTTTGCGGAAACCTTCAGATCCCAGTACGGAGAAAGCGAGGTAAATCCATACACGGAACTCAAGGATTTTCTTGAGACCCAACCGTCTCTTGAGTGCACCGGGGACGCCGGTGATGTAGTGTTCTGGCATCACCGACTTGCCCATATGGCAGGGCACAATAC
Source organism: Anaerolineales bacterium (assembly GCA_034422235.1). GTDB lineage: Bacteria > Chloroflexota > Anaerolineae > Caldilineales > Caldilineaceae > Bin34. The sequence goes on from DAOUJU010000025.1 coordinate 143,709, forward strand.
CTCCCGTAATTTACGCATGGCAATCCTGTATGATTTCAAAATACGCGGTTTCGACTATGCCCGGGAAGAACCACCACAGCCCAGTATCTGGCGGGATTGGCCGGGCATAGAAGCTTTGGAATAGGCTTGAGTCTCCTTTCCGTAATCCAGACCCGTGGCCGGCGAATTCCAGTTAACGCAAACCCCGTATGTGGTCTGCATCCCGCTTCTGATTCTATGATCCCAAACAATCGGTTGCATATAGTCCATGTTGCTGGATGTAGTGGGAAACTTCCGCTGGAACCAGGTAACGGATAGGGTGATGTAGTCTTAACCGTTCCCTGACGTTCATGCCGGAAACATCAAGGCCTGGCATATCCAGAACAGTCACGCGATTTTGAATGTTGGGAAAGCGCATTTCCAGCGTTGACCAGTCTACCCGGACTGAGGGGCGGTTGAGTGCTACCAGATTGCAGTTATCCAACAGCCAGTCTGGCTGATGCCACGTCGCCAGATCTTGCAGGCTGTCCATCCCCATGAGGAAAAAGACCTGTACCTCAACCTTCAGAGGTTGGTTAATTCTCTTGATGAGGTCCACGGTGTAGCTGGGTTTCTCATCACTGGCATCCAGTCGACTGACAGCAAAAAGAGAGTTGTCCCGAGTTGCGATTTCGGCCATGGCGAGCCGGTGTTGAATGGGCGTAATGGGTTGTCCTGGCTTGTGAGGAGGCTGTCCCGCAGGCACAAAATACACGCGGTTCAGTTTCATATGAGCCGCGGCTTCCTGCGCCAACAACAGATGCCCTATATGGATGGGATCGAAGGTGCCTCCAAAGACTCCTAACCGCGGGATGCAGTCGAATGTCTCTGGCACCTGTATATCTAATGTTGCTTCGTAGCTATTGGCCATGTCAGCCTCGTATGTCTGCATGGCCAGATCGAGATGCGACTGGAGGATCAGAGGCAGCGGGGCTGGGTATTGAGCATTAGAAGGCGTTGTCATAACCCCAAACCAATTCAAAGTCAGCAATGCGTACCGTATCGCCTTCTTCAATTCCCTGTTCCAGTAGAGCCTGCTTGATACCCCAGGTTTCCAGGGTATACTGGAAACGCATTGCGCTTTCGAAGTAATCCCAGTTGGTCATCTTGACCCGCCTCTCCAGGGCCGGACAGGCGATACTCCAGTACCCTGGCTGAGGCCGGCTGATTTCGAAAGTCCAGTCTTCGGTAAGCGGTACGATTTCTGGCATTTCGTCCATGGTCGTTTCCGCTAGGACCGGCAGTTCCTCCAACATCTGATCCACAAGGAAAGTCAATTCCCTGACATTTTCGCCGGTCGCTGCGCTGATGGCGTGAAATGGCAAGTTCCGCTGGTGCATGGCAGTTGCCAGTTCCTCCTGATGCTGACGGGCAAGGGGTAAATCCAGTTTATTCAGCACAATGAGGCGGGGTTTGTCCGCGAGTTCAGGGCTATAGAGTTGAAGTTCACTTTCAATGAGAGCAAATTCAGCCAAGGGTTCGGGGACCGATCCATCCAACAAATGTATTAGCATACGGGTCCGTTCCACATGACGCAGGAACTCCGTGCCGAGGCCCGTACCTGCATGGGCACCTTCCACGAGACCTGGTACATCGATAAACACCCTCTGTCGGTGTGCCACCTCCACCACACCCAGATTGGGGGTGATAGTGGTAAAGGGATAATCAGCTATCTCAGGTTTGGCCGCACTTATGCGACTGATCAAAGTAGACTTGCCCGCATTGGGCACGCCAATGATTCCGACTTCCGCTACCAGCTTCAGTTCCAGCTCCACCCAGCGTTCTTCTCCGGGTTCGCCTTTTTCGGCCATACGCGGAGTCTGGTTACGGGAATTGCGGAAGGCAGCATTGCCTCGACCCCCTCGACCGCCATGAGCAATGCAGGCCGACTGCCCTTCGTGAGTCAGGTCTGCCAACAACATGTGACTTTCGGCGTCGCGTATCAGTGTGCCGGGAGGCAGCCTGATGTTTAGATCCTCACCATGGGCCCCTCGCTTTTCCGTACCCCCGCCTCGACCTCCTCTGGGGGCTCTGAAATGCACATGGCGGCGGAAATGGTGGAGTGTATTCATGCCCATTTCCACTACGGCAATAATGTGACCTCCCCGTCCACCATTACCCCCTGCTGGACCGCCTTTGGCCTGGTGTCTTTCCCGCCGAAAGGCGACTATACCTTCCCCGCCGTCGCCGGCCTTTACATAAATCTTGGCGCGGTCGAAAAACATGGATAATCCTGTCAAGAAACTGTGAAGCCTAACTGGTTTTGCCTGAAGATCTTAGCGCATTGTTGATACAAAGTGCAGGGTTATGAAACAAGAATTACCACCGGGCAGAACAATCTCTGATCCCTGCTACTGGTCTAAGTCGTGGGGATAGGCCAGGCCATGAGTCAGATTTCCCGGTAACGAACCCAGGTTCAGGAGCAGTGCCTTAGCCCTTGAAACTGGGCTTGGAGACTGCTTGCAGCAAGCCGGTCGGCAGTCAAATTCGTAAGGTATAATTGTCGCCTGTTGCGTGTAAGAGGCCAGTTTGGCGAGTGGACACGCAGGTATTGGCATCGGGAAATGATGACATTGTCACGCAAGGCAAGTTGAAAGCATTCTTGCTTGTCAGCGTCAAATCGGCGAGTGCCAAAATCGCCGCCGTACTGATGCTCGCCTTTACGGTCACCGTGGTCGTGATCGTGGAGATTCCGGGCCTAACCCAATGGCAATTGCGGGAAGGGGATCGGCTGGCCAATCCGGTGCTGGCTCCCAGGGACGTATTCACCCGTCAATCTGTTTCCCTTGAGGACCGCCTGGCACGGCAGGATGCTGTGCAGCAATTCCTGCATCAGGTTGAGCAGGCCAGAATTTCGGACGCAGCTGATGCGTGGGCCAACATCCAGGTACCTGGTTCCAACCAGGCTGTCCTGCCTTTCCTCCAGTCTCTGTCCCCTGAAGACTGGAACCGGATGCAAACGGCTATTGGGGATACGGTTGTTCTGATCGATGATCTGGTTGTAGCAGACAGCAATCTGGAACAAACTCGCCTGTACGCTCTTATCCTCCTGCGGGAACAGTTGGAAGATCCCCAACTCGTGCAGGTGGCCCAACTGTTCGTGCTCCCGTGGATCAGGCCCAATACCTTGACCACAGCCTATGCGGCCGGGGAAGAAATTGCTGGTCCCGCCATGCCGATCACCCGGAGTCAAATGGCGGCCTTGTCCCAGCTGGATCTGGTCTTTCGGGGATGGTTTCCTCCTCGGTTCTTCCTGGTTTTCCCCCTGATTCTGTTGCTGGTTTCCTTGCTGCTGTGGTTTATACCCCAATTCAATCGGCACATCCTGGAACGCAGACGGGAACTGTGGGCTCTGGTGGGACTCGGTCTGCTCTTTCTGGTGTCGGTGAAAATTCAGATGCACCAGGTAGCCTGGGTGAAGTTCATGTTGCCCGTAGCGGCTGCCGGCATGTTGTTCCGGACTCTGGCTGGACTGCGCGTGGCCCTGACGGTCATGTTAGCGCTTATCTTGGCCACCGGTTTTATGTCCCAAATGGACCTGTATTTCCTGCTGTTTCTGGTATTGGGTTCGCTAACTGGAGTGGTGGCACTCCACCAGAGCAGTCGTATCCGGCATTTCGTCACAGCTGGCATTTGGGTAGGAGCCGTGAACTTGCTCCTGCTGGTACCAAGGGAACTGAGTTCGCTGTCAGCTTTCGGTCTCTATTCACAAGTCATGGAACTTCATTCCCGGGACTGGTATCAGGGTCCTCTGCTTCTGGCCTTCGTAAGTCTGGCCAACGGCCTGATCTCCTCCAGCGTGGCTTTAGCTGGGACTTATGCCTTTGGGGAAGTAACGGGACGTACTACTAGTTTCAAGCTATCCGAACTGGCGCGCCCCGATCACCCGCTGCTTATCCTGTTGCGCAACGAAGCGCCTGGCACATTTCATCACACGATGCGGGTCAGTGACATGGCGGAGAGAGCCGCCCAGCTGATTGGAGCGGATCCCTTGCTGACCCGCGTGGGCACCTACTATCACGACATTGGGAAAATACCCCAAGCCTATCTATTTGCCGAAAACATTCCTGAAGGGGAGCAACCTCACGCCGAATATACGCCTGCACAGTCGGCCTGTATCATTATTAGCCATGTTGAGAAAGGTATCCACATTGCAAGAGAGCATGGTCTGCCACCCCGGATTCTGGATTTCATTCAGGAACATCACGGTACTCAGTTGATGTTGCCCTTTTATGCGGCGGCGCTGGAGGCTTCGGCAAAGGGGCAGGGCCCAGATCAGGCTGCCTTCCGATATCCTGGGCCGGTGCCCCGTTCCCGGGAAACCTCCATTCTGTTGCTGACCGATTCCTGTGAAGCTACGTTTCGGGCAGCCCAAACGGATGAACCGGAACAAATTCGCCAGATTGTCGAAGAGCAGTTCGCGCTGCGTCTGCAAGATGGCTCTTTGTCTCAAAGCCCTCTGTCCTTGGGGGAACTCGGCCAAGTCAGGGATGTGGTGATCGAAATGTTGGTCAGTTCTGTCCATCAGCGCATTCCTTATCCTGATCTAAATCCTCTGGCACTGGAGCAACTGACTACGGTGGGAACAGCCTCCAAACTGGCTTCTTCCTCCAATTGGGTTCCCCGCTTACCTTCCTCCACCTGAATGACCAGGTTAGGCACTGAATCGGTACCCATCAAATTGGTGGTTCAGTTGGAGCTTGCCATGCCCGTGTCCCGGACACAGCTGGAGGAAGGTCTGGTAGCAACGGTGATGCAGGCCGCAAAGTGGTCACCCAGGGACCTGGATCAGCAACGCATACTCACGGTACGCGTGACTGACGACCAGGAGGTTCGCATGCTCAATCGCGCCTTCAGGGGCATGGATGAGACTACTGATGTCCTGAGTTTCGGTGAGACAGCAAACGGGTCTGAGGAAGACCTGGTCGTACCCGACGGAGTGCCTGGTGTCTTGGGAGATCTGATCCTGTCTCTTCCTTATATCGAACGGGCGGCAGCCCGAAGTGGTTCTCGTGTGGCAGATGAGTTCATGCTTTGCTTTGTTCATGGCCTGTTGCATCTGCTCGGGTTTGATCATGGCACGCGGCAAGGCGAAAAATGCATGTTTCAACTCCAGGATCGCATTGTCCGGGAAGTGGGATTCAATCCCCGGAAAACCTGGAACCCTGAGCAGGATGGTGCCGATGCGTAGGTTTTGGACCAGTCTGCAGCATGCCTGCCGGGGTCTGGCCACGGCCATTCGTACCGAGCGTAATCTCCAAATTGAATTAGCCATTGCCCTGATAGCTATGCTGGTAGGATGGTGGCTTCAGCTGTCTGTCCTGGAATGGATGGTGCTCTGCCTGACCATAGGAATGGTTTTGTCTCTGGAGCTTGTTAACAGTGCCGTGGAACAGTTGGCCAACCTGTATTCCCGAGAAGAAAATGAGAGTATTCGCCGGATCAAGGATATCGCAGCTGGGGCTGTACTGGTAGTCTCGTTGGCCAGTGTAATCATTGGTCTCCTGCTGTTTGGCTCCCAGGTCTGGGACTGGTATGCAACACTGCCATGAGCGCCGGGACCGAACTATGACATTCTGATGGCCCGAAGGGCAAGGGACCGATGCCGGAAACTGTGACAGGTGCAACTTGAAGCAGGCTTAGGGGTAGATTAAAATAACGGATCTAGACAACCTGAGATTTACTGATTAGGGATTTAGATATGGCGACGATACACGGCAATAACGGTGCAGTAGCAGAAACGGGAACTTTCACAGTGAAAGCTGGTTTGGCCCAGATGTTGAAGGGCGGCGTCATCATGGATGTAGTGACTCCGGAGCAGGCCCGCATTGCCGAAGAAGCAGGAGCCTGTGCTGTTATGGCGCTGGAACGCGTACCGGCGGATATCCGCTCAGAGGGCGGCGTGTCACGAATGAGTGATCCGCAGGTTGTGCGTGCCATCAAGGAATCGGTCACTATTCCGGTTATGGCCAAGGCCCGCATCGGTCACTTTGTGGAAGCCCAGATCCTGGAGGCCCTTGGTATTGACTACATTGATGAAAGTGAAGTTCTCACTCCCGCTGATGAGAACAACCATATTGACAAACACAGTTTCACCGTACCTTTCGTTTGTGGTTGCCGCAATTTGGGCGAAGCTCTGCGGCGCATAGCCGAAGGAGCGGCCATGATCCGGACCAAGGGAGAAGCCGGAACAGGGAATGTCGTGGAAGCTGTACGGCATGCCCGCAGTGTCTTGGGAGACATTCGGCGTGTCCAGTCCATGAGTGCTGACGAACGCTATTCCTTTGCGCGGGATTTGCAGGCACCGGTAGAACTGGTCAATCAGACGGCACAACTGGGTCGGCTGCCGGTTGTGAACTTCGCCGCGGGGGGAGTGGCAACGCCGGCAGACGCCGCCCTCATGATGCAGTTGGGTCTCGATGGTGTGTTTGTCGGTTCCGGTATCTTCAAGAGTGGCAATCCCGCCAAACGCGCGCATGCCATTGTGCAGGCGGTAACGCACTTTGAGGATCCGGAAGTCCTGGCCGCTGTGAGCGAGGATTTGGGAGAACCCATGGTGGGTATCAATCTGGACACGCTTACTGAACAGGAAAAGATGGCCCACCGCGGCTGGTAGGAACGAATCTCTATCACGATTGGGGTTCTCGCGCTGCAAGGCGCTTTCAAGGAGCATATCCAAAAGCTTCATGCCCTTGGGATCGATGCGGTCGAAGTGCGTCGTCCCGAACAGTTTCAGGACTTACAGGGCCTTATATTGCCGGGAGGCGAGAGCACGACGATGGGTTTGATCGCCCAGCGTTGGGACTTGGTGGAACCTTTGCAGGATTGGGTCCAGGCGGGTAAGCCTGTATGGGGTACCTGTGCCGGTCTGATCCTGCTGTCCAACCAGGCTACGGGCCAGAAACAGGATGGTCAACCCCTGTTGGGAGGCCTGGATGTTCTGGTCAATCGCAACTATTTCGGGAGTCAGCGGGACAGTTTCGAAACATATCTGGAGGTCAAGGGTTGGGATGAACCCGTTCATGCGATCTTTATTCGGGCCCCGGCCATTCTTGAAGCTGCTCCCGGTGTAGACTGTCTGGCTACCTTGAGGGAAGAGGATGGCTCTGAGGTAATAGTGGCCGTAAAGCAGAACTCTATTCTGGGAACTGCCTTTCATCCAGAGTTATCTGCCGATCTACGTTGGCACGTCCTTTTCCTGGATATAGTCTGTGCCACAAGCAGGTAATATCTGATTGGCCGTACCTTTCTAACATAAGTACTGGCCGACTTCCGCCAGCACGGCCTCGTGGTGTTCCTGTTTTCGGTGTTGCTGCAAAAGAACCAGAGCTTCTTCGGCACCCGTCTTTACTAAAACCTGTCCGAGGGCCCAGACTGCATGTTCTCGGACAACGGGGGAAGAGTCGGTCAGGGCCAGAGACAATCCAGGTAGCGATCCGACTTCACCCCAATTGCCCAATGCCGTGCAAACATTGCGCAACATGCCCGCTCTCTTGGGACGCTTAACAGGAGAGCGGCGAAAGTGTTCACGGAATGCTTCATCCTGTATCCAATAGGGGGTATCTGGTTTAAACCCTTCCAGCAAGGGCGGTGCCATCCAGGCTTTTCGTGCCTGTAGCCCGGGAATTCGTGGCGTCCGGTCTGACTGTCCTCGATTCCAGGGACAGACCTCCTGGCAAATGTCGCAACCAAAGATGAGATTTTGAAACTTCGGACGCAGTGCACGTGGTACTGCCTGTCTGGATTCGATCGTCCAATAGCTAATGCATTTCTGGGCGTCCAGCATGTAGGGACCGGCAAAGGCAGATGTAGGACAGGCCTCCAGACAGCGGGTGCAATGCCCACAGGTCGCCGCCGCTGAATGGGCGGTATCAGGTAGATTCCAGGCTCCCACTTTCTCTGCATAGGGAATCCCGGCGAGGATTTCGCGGGGAGTACGCTGGGTCAACTCGAGAGTTATAGGAACTGAATCCGGTTGCACCTTTTCAGGGATACAAAGAACGGCCAGGAACAACCAGCTGCCCCTGTCTGGATGGATGGCGCAACAATTCTTGCCCGTGAACGTCATTCCCGCTGCCATAGCCCAGTCCCGCTCCACGATTGGACCTGTATCCACCCAGCACTTGGCCTGATGCGAACGTCCACTTATACGACAGATGGCCCGGTCCAGATCATGCAAACGGGGTTTGATCAGGTCATGGTAATCCTGTCCCCAGGCATAACGGGCAATGATGCCCCGGGCCGGATCCTGGCGGATGATCGCTGGAAGTTCCAACTGGTGGTAGTCAACGCCCAGTACAACCAGGGTATTGATGGTAAGACCATCAGTCGTATACAGATTGCGGGGATTGGATCTCAGCTCCAGGTTGTGAGCCAAATAAGCCATGTCTCCATAACACTGTGCCGCCAACCATTCCCGGTAGTATTCCATATGAACCACGCCATCTTCAGGCGTCGTAACGCGGCACAGATCAAAACCAAGAGCAGTAGCCGCCTGACGAATGCGGGAAGCGGACAAATCTGTAGTTGACATGCTTGTGAACAGAGTAATGAAGAGCCATTCCGATCTGGCAATTACTTGGGTGGAGAAAACCTTTCCCGACCTGCATCATGGTATCAGAGTTAACAGTGACTATCCCTGGATGCCAGCTGATCGAGTTTCATCTGAAACAGGGTAAGTCATGGGCTTCTTTGCAGGGTGCCCGTGGTCCGCAGCTAGGCTGGATACACATGGATTCTCGGTAATCCCCTGACTGGACTTTACGGCAGCCCAGAACCTGTTCTATGATAACCAACTGCTACTACCCATCGAAAGGTCCAGTTCGCTTCTGGCCGCATGCAGAGGACAATTAACATGTCAACTTCCAAAGTGCACGGAGACTCAGTTTTGGCCATTGACGGTGGCGAACCCGCCGTACAACAGGAACTGAATCTCTATAAAGGAGCTGGGCTGATTGGAGAGGACGAGAAGCAGGCAGTCATGGAAGTGCTGGAGGCCCGGTCCCTTTTCCGGTATTACGGTCCCAACCATCTCTCCAAGGTGGACGCCTTTGAAACGGCTCTGGTGGAATACCTGGATACAGATTACGCCATCGGCGCCGCCAATGGGACTTCCGCTTTACGCATGGGACTCACGGCTGTGGGGGTTGGTCCTGGGGATGAAGTGATCGTACCTGCGGCCACATTTATTGCTTCGGTGGGAGCCATCATCGCTTCCCGGGCCAGACCAGTCTTTGCCGAAGTAGACGAAAATATGCTGCTGGATCCTGCGGATCTGGAACGCTGTCTGTCTTCCCATACAAAGGCAATTATGCCCGTACATCTGGGGGGGAAATGTGCGGATATGGAAGCCATCTGTGCATTTGCCCAGGAACGGGGCCTCTTTGTGATTGAGGATGCAGCCCAGGCCTGTGGCAGTGTGCATAAGGGGCAACCGGTGGGAACAATCGGTGATATTGGCTGTTTCTCGTTTCAGCTCGAGAAAAACATCACCAGCGGCGAAGGGGGCGCGGTGGTAACTCGAAACGCCGAATGGTATCGTCGGGCTACCATCTATTCTGACCAGGGAGGCCAGTTTTGGACTTCCCATGCCGGTGTACGTGATCACTTTGGCGGTGATCCCATCGTAGGAGAGAACCTGCGCATGAATGAGATTGCGGGTGCCATTCTGGGCACCCAATTGACAAAGCTGCCCGCTATCCTGGAGCGGATTGAAGTCAATACCGGTGCCCTCCGGGCCGGACTTGAAGACCTGTCTTACGCTTCTCTGGAACAACGAATTCCGGGTCGGGATGATCAGTCCCTCTGGATCATCGCGTATGAAAAGGATGGCAAGGCGGCGGCCCAGCGGATCGAGGCCCTGAAGGCAGAGGGTGTTCCTGCAGGCAAGATCTATGGCGGACAACCGGTTTATGCGGCCCCCCAGATTCTGAACCAGTGGACTGCAGCCCGGGGTTGTCCCTTTGATTGTCCTACCTACTTTCCTGAGCCCATCCAGTATCACATGGGCATGTGCCCACGTTCAGAAGAGTTAATGGATCGGTCAGTCGTTATCGAATCTGGGCCGTTGCTGTCTGAAGAAGACCTGGAGGATCTGCTTTGGGGCGTTGAGAAAGTGTTCCGGACCTAGTTCTTGCGGCACGTGCTCTAACTTGACACTTCCTGTGAGTTTGCAATCTGGCAGGAACCAGAAATCAGCTAGCCGTCAACCGGCTGCCCTTTTTTAGCATCGCTTGGGCTTATGATATTGGCGGGCAGTGAGGAGCATGTGCGATTCTGCAGGGCGTAATGCTTCCTGGGGATCCGGAGTGTGATTTTGATCTTTAAACAACGAGAAGAGGAAAACTGGAACAAGAAGGTTCCAGGGGCGCGTTGATTCAAAGCCGACCTGCATAGTCCTACGATTGATGGCCGGCCAGGCAAGAGGGCGAAAATGCCACCTGAGACCATTTCTGCTTACGCCTGGCGTTTTCTGCAGAGCGCAACGGAACGAGGGTGTTCAGATCATTCACTTGGAAGCGACAGCGAACCGGGGGCGAGTTTCGAATTCAGGTGCTATCGTTCGGATAGTGGACGGGGGCGAAGAGACGTTCCGTATGCACCGATTGAAGTATGGATTTTAAGGAAAAGAGATGGACTGGCTGGACATTCTCGGCCGCGTTGCATCCGGGGAGAACAATCAAACAGAGTTCAAGCGTGGACTGGGAGACTTATCTGCAGTCGGGAAGACCATCTGCGCCTTTGCTAACACTGAGGGAGGTATTGTCATTTTAGGGGTTACGGATACGCAGGAGATTGTAGGAGTAAAGGAGGATGCAGAGCGGGTTCAGGAGAGATTGACTTCATGCCTGCAGAGTGGTTGCAGTTCACCGGTCTTTGCCCAGGCGGGCAGGCACATGGATCCGAAAGGATGGGTGCATTGGCTTGAGGTTCCCAGACAGCGTGGATTTGAACCGTTACGCTACGACGGTCGCGTGTGGGTCCGCCACCGACGTAGCAGTGTCGAACCATCACCCAGTGAACTCCAGGAACTCTATCATATATTTGGGTACATCCTCACCGAGGAACGAACGATTCAGGCTGCGACTCCCTCCCATATCGATGTGCAGGCTTTTTATACATTTCTGCAAAAGATAGGGCTTGGTATTGAGGATGAACTCCAGCCTGATAATGAAGATGACCTCCGGAATCGAGGGGTGCTTAGAGAGTTAGGTGGGGTCATGCTCTCTACGCTCTACGGCGTTATGGCCTTTGGCAAGGTGCCGCAGCGTTATCCACAGACCCGCAATTTCTACGTCGAATGTGTGGCATACCAAGGCGTTGACAGGGCTTCAGATGTCCTGCAGGTAGGAGAGGCAAAGGAATGCCTTAACGAACAAGTGCAACGAGCAGTCGGCTGGTTTTCTGGACTTGGCCGGTTCGAGTCATACCATGGATTGATACGGGAGGCCTCTCTCCTTCTGCCCCTGGAGGCACTGAGGGAATCGCTGGTGAACGCAGTAGTACACAGAGACTATTCCATTACGGGTTCGAAAGTCCTGCTGGAAGTGTTTGAACAGCACGTTGATGTAACCAGTCCCGGAGGGCTTCCCAATCATATGGAGGTTGACAGTGTTCGAGCCGGGGGGCATCCACGGTCCAGGAACGAGTCAATGGCCAACTTTATGCTTGAGATGGGTTTTATGGAGAAGCGAGGTAGAGGTTGGCCGGTGATGCGTAGGGCCATGCGCGAATTCAACGGGACTGAACCTGAGATCATTCAGGGCACCGCCGGGGATTTCGTTCGGTTGCGGTTCCATCTTGAATCGCTTTGCTGAAGTTGGGTCGCGAGGGGTTCCTTCCTTGGTACGCATCCGATCATTTATTCTGAGGACGGTGCTCTTGACGGGTGAAACCGCTTCTGCCTTGAAATAGACTTGCTGAGAATCCAAACGTGATTGGCCGTGCCGGGAGCAAGCGAAATGCGGTCACGCTGGCAGGCCAACACCACCTTTTATCCGGCCTCCCGCCGTAACGACGACCCCAATACAGCAAACAGTTTTCCCACAGACCCGCGCCAGGTGATTCAGGGGGGAGTCCTCAGTTGCTCCCCTGTCGTCTATCTCCACCCGGACACTAATCGTGACCATATCCCACCTTGCGTATTATCAGGTCAGTTCGTTACGGGAGGACCTTCCACTTGCGCCCAACGAGTGCCCAAGAGAAGTATTTAGATGTCCGATGTGTAGGAAACGGCCTCAACCGCAATTGAGCTTCTCTCAAAGTTAATGCCTGGGGAATTGACCCTAAGTACGAATGCCAGCGCTCTCAATAATGCCCCAGGCCAACAACGCTGATACCTGTTACTGTGCTAAGATCCGTTCTCTGTGTGGCTTGGGCCACTCTTTATCAACTTGGTGTGCCAACAGAAATCCAGATAAGCCTTTTCCCCACAATTCCTGAATCACTATGCAGAAAACACTGAACGCACTCAAAGAACGCCTAGCCACGGTTACCGACCTGCGCCATGCTTCCAGCCTGATGCATTATGACCTGGAAGCCTTCATGCCACCAGGTGCTTCCTCCGCCCGGGCCATGCAAATGGCCAGCATATCCAAGGTAACTCATGATCTGTTCGTGGCCGATGAAGTAGGAGTGTGGCTGGAGGAACTGCAGCCTATGCTGGAAGACGCTAGTGCCGATGAAGACGATGTAGCTTTGATCAGGGTGACAGACCGCGATTATCGCCTGGAACGAAATCTGCCAGCCGAATACGTAGCTAGGTCGGCAGAAACCTTTGCCTTGGCTAACGAACACTGGCGCCGGGCCAGAGCTGAGTCAGACTTCGCTCTCTTTCTGCCCTGGTTGCAAAAGTGTGTGGATCTGGCGCATGAGTATGCGGAATATCAGGGTTATGACGATCATGTCTATGACCCGTTGCTGGATCGGTTCGAAACCGGCATGAAGACCCGTGACGTAGAAGCCATCTTTACGCCCTTGCGGGAAGAGACAGCCCGTATGGTCAGGGCGGTCACAGAATCGGGAATCCAAATCGATACTTCCTGTCTGCGCGGCAATTTTGACCTGACAACCCAACGCAATCTGGGCCGAGTACTGGTGGCGGCCTTTGGGTTTGATTTCCACCGGGGACGCGTGGATGAGGTGACCCATCCCTTCTGTACCAGTTTCAGCCGGGACGATGTGCGTCTTACGACCCGAATCTACGCCGACGAAATCAATGTCTGCCTTTTCAGCATGCTTCACGAGTGCGGGCATGCCTTGTACGACCAGAACATTGATCCGCGCTATGACCGGACACCGATTTCCACAGGCACGTCACTGGGCATCCATGAGAGTCAGTCTCGTTTGTGGGAAAACCTGGTAGGACGGGGACGACCCTTCTGGCAATGGGCCTATCCGATCCTGTGTGCACATTTCCCTGAGTTCAATTCGGTTCCTCTGGAGGATTTCTACCGGGCCATTAACGTGATTACGCCCAGTCTGATCCGGGTGGAAGCCGATGAGGTAACGTACAACTTGCACATCATGTTGCGCTTCGAACTGGAGAAGGCCATTATGGAGGGCAAGGTGGACTTGGCTACCTTGCCCCAGGAATGGAATGACCGGATGGAAAGCTATCTGGGTATTACCCCGGATAGCGATGCCAATGGCGTATTGCAGGATGTCCATTGGAGTTCCGGGTATTTGGGTTACTTCCCCACTTACAGTCTGGGCAATATTATTTCTGTGCAACTGTTTGAAGCGGCTCGAAACAGTCATCCGGACTTGGCAGACCAGTTTGCCCGGGGCCAGTTCGATACTCTGCTGGATTGGATGCGCACGCATATTCACCAACATGGCCGTAAGTACGAACCGCAGGCCCTGTTGGCACTGAATCTGGGATCTGGCATCGATGCGGCCCCCTATGTGCGGTATCTACAGGGGAAACTGCAGGACGTTTACGGCGTTCAGGTTTGAGACTGGCCTCCCCTCTACCGAAATGGGGCAAATTCGGTGTTAGACTGAATCCGGAAGGGCATAGGCTCACTTGGGAGTAATGGGTATTGGCATGTCTGTAATGAGTACGTCCTTCCGGCCACTACGGATAGATGGCGAACTTTCGGCCATTCCGTACATCCTTGACAGTGCTTGGCAAGGTCAATGATAGGTAGTACCCTTGCCTGGGCGCGCAACACCCGGCAGGGCATTCAGATCCCTTACCTGGGAGCCGTGGCGTTCGGTCACTGCTTTATCGACATCCTGAATTCGGCCGTTGCCATCGTACTGACCGCGTTGGTGGTCCCCTTTGGTCTGTCCAACACCCAGTTAGCCTGGGGCATCACAATCTATTTTGTCGCCGCTTCCTTGCCCATGCCTCTCTTTGGTATTTTGGCTGACCGCTGGAATGGTCGTTGGCTGAGCCAGTTTGGCGTGCTCTGGCTGACGCTGGTGTTTTTCTTTATTCCCTTTGTGACCTCCTATTCATGGCTGATGGTCATGCTCACCATTGGTGCTTTGGGTAGTGCGGCTTTCCATGCCTCGGGGACGCGCACGGCTTCCCTGTCGGGAGGCTGGGCCTATACCGGTGTTTCCACCGCTGTGTTTTTCTTTCTTGGCCAAGTCGGGTTGTCTACAGGCCCCATCGTGGCCGGCGTAATCATCAAGTACCTGGGCATATCCGGAGTGTCCTACATGGCGCTGGCGGCCCTGCCCATGTACGTTGTAATGCAATGGGTTCTGCATCATCCCATGCTTCCGGGACCCCCTGCCGAATCCAGGTCTCCTGGCCAGAGAGCCGCTAGGACCGCCATGGTAATTGCTCCTCTATTATTCATTCTGTATGTAGTGATGCGCTCTGCCACGCTTCAGAACTTCATGAGTTTGTTGCCCAAGTATTTCGCCGACCTGGGGCACGATTCGGCCGTTTATGGAACGCGCACCGGGGCCCTGGTGCTGGGTGGTTCTCTGGGAACCCTGGCGGGCGGGATTCTGGACGGCCATATCCGGCGTCGCTGGATCCTGATTTATTCCCTGTGGTTAAGTGTTCCTTTCCTGTTTGTCCTGTTAAGACAGGATGGCTGGCTCTATTACCTGAGTGCAACCGTGGCTGGCTTCATCATGAACACGTCGCATACGATCATCGTCGTGCAAGCCCAGTCGATGCTGCCCCAGAGAGAGGGATTGGCCAGTGGCCTGGTTCTGGGCGTCATGTTTGCCAGTGGTTCTCTCATGACCGGTATAGCCGGTCTGGTAGCCGACCTGTGGACTTTGCCCGGTGTGATGTATACGCTGGCTTTTCTCCCCATCCTCTCAGGGCTCCTGCTGTTTCTGCCCAGTCGGCGCACGGCCGAATCAATGCCTTTGCCCCAGGCTGCGGAGCCGGTTCGGTAGGGCGTTAGCCACCCCTTACCCTATTTTTGTCAATTTTGACAGTCTATATTGACAAAAATACCTTGGTCGTGTTATAGTGGGCCTGTTTGAATATGCCTGCGTAAAAGGTGTTGCAAGGTTTATAGTTCCATGACTACTCCCCCAGACAAAGGTGTTCAGTCTACCGCGTGGCGCATTGTTGAGTACCTGCAGAGGCAGGGCCAGGCGACTCACAAGGAGTTGGAGGAATACCTGGGTTTAACCCGGACTGCGGTCCGGGAGCACATTGCCACCCTGGAAGGCGGAGGCTATGTGGATCGGCGTACGGTCCATGCTGGGCGCGGTCGCCCGCACCACGAGTATTTCAATACGGACAAGGCCCGGGATCTGTTTGCCTGCCATTGCAGTTCCTTGGCGGTCACCATGCTCTCCGAAATGGGAGAGGTTCTGGATAAGGAGACTCTGGCCCGCCTTATGGAACGGGTAGCGAACAAGGTGGCAACGGATTACTCGGCTCAAATGGTGGCGGAAGATACAAGAGAGCGAGTCACTGAACTGGCCCACTTGATGCAGCAGCAGGGCATTCTCAGCCAGGTTCACGTCGAAGAGGATAGAGCGTCTGTGAAGTTGGAGCTTTTCAATTGTCCCTATCACGAATTAGCGCAGGAAAACTTACAGATTTGTGACATGGATCGGACTATGATCTCCCAGGTCGTAGGGGCTCCGGTAACCTTGGTCGATTGCATCATGGAGGAGTCCAGCAGTTGTACGTTTGGGTTTGAAGTTTCCCCTCAGGGGACGAAGGAGTAATGAATGCGAAGTGTATTGGAAATTCGGGATTTGCATGCCCGTGTTGAAGATCAGGAAATACTGAAAGGGGTATCGTTAAGCCTGCAGGCGGGAGAAATCCACGCCATGATGGGCAAGAATGGCTCGGGCAAATCAACGCTGGCCTATGTTATTGCCGGCCATCCGCATTATGAGGTGACCCACGGCGATGTCCTGCTCGACGGCGAAAGTGTCTTGGATATGGAAGCCGATGAGAGATGCCGGGCTGGCTTGTTCCTGGCCTTCCAGTATCCCGTGGCGGTACCGGGCGTGAGTGTGGCCAATTTCCTGCGGACCGCCGTGTCCAATGTGCGTGGTTACACCCAGGAAGCCCAGGCCCGCAACGAGCAGACCGGGGTCATCGGCAGTCATCTGATGCCCATGCGCAAGTTCCGCCGGGAACTTACCTCCAAGATGAAGGAATTTCAGGTGGATGCCAGTTTTGCCCGCCGCTATCTCAACGAGGGTTTCTCCGGTGGTGAGAAGAAACGGACTGAAGTATTGCAGATGGCGATGTTGGAACCCAAGTTCGCCATCCTGGACGAGTCGGATTCCGGTCTGGACATTGATGCTCTGCAGGTAGTTGCCGACGGCATCAATAAGCTGGCCACGGAAGATCGCGGTTTCCTGCTGATCACCCATTATCAGCGCATCCTGAATTACGTAAAGCCAGATTTCGTCAGCATATTCCACGGTGGCCGGATCGTCACTACAGGCGGTCCGGAACTGGCCCTGGAACTGGAAGAAAAGGGATACACCTGGATCGAAGAGCAATTCGGCCCTGCTACTGAAGTAGCGGTGGCGTGATAGCCCTGAGTGATCCGTAAGTACACAAGGAGCATCACATGGCAACAGTCGCAGATCAGCAGCAGCTGATGGGAGTCAAGGAAGACTACGAATTTGGTTTCCACGATGATGTGGAGAGTGTGTTCAAGACCGAGAAGGGCATTAATCACGAAGTCGTAGAGCAGATCTCGGCCATCAAGGAAGAACCGGAGTGGATGCGCCAGTTCCGGCATGAAGCCCTGGATATTTTCCTGGCCAAGGGTATGCCCGGCTGGGGCGCTGATCTTTCGGGTATTGACTTTGATGACATTTACTACTATATGCGTCCAACCGAATCCCAGGGCCAGAGCTGGGATGAGGTGCCGGAAGATATCAAGACGACGTTTGATCGCCTGGGTATTCCTGAGGCAGAACGCAAGTTTCTGGCTGGTGTAGGAGCCCAATACGATTCGGAAGTCATTTACCACAGCCTGCAGGAAGAATGGGAAAAGCACGGAGTCGTGTTTCTGGATATGGATAGCGGCCTGCGGGAACATGAGGATCTGGTACGGGAATACTTTGCCACCCTGATCCCCGCCGCTGATAACAAGTTTGCCGCCCTGAACAGCGCTGTGTGGAGTGGGGGCAGCTTTGTCTATGTGCCGGCAGGGGTCCATCTTGACATTCCCCTCCAGGCCTATTTCCGCATCAACGCCGAAAACATGGGGCAGTTTGAACGCACCCTGATCATTGTGGAGGAAGGCGCCAACGTTCATTACGTTGAAGGCTGCACAGCTCCCATTTATTCCTCCAACAGCCTGCATAGTGCTGTAGTTGAAATCTTTGTCAAGCAGGGCGGACGCTGCCGCTATACCACCATCCAGAACTGGAGTACCGATGTCTACAATCTGGTGACCAAGCGTGCCTTGGCCGAGAGTGGTGCCACCATGGAGTGGATTGACGGCAATCTGGGCAGCAAAGTCACCATGAAGTACCCGGCTGTCTACATGATGGGGCCCAAGGCCCATGGTGAGATTCTTTCGATTGCTTTTGCCGGAGAAGGCCAGCACCAGGACGCTGGCGCCAAGGTAGTGCATGCCGCCCCGAATACATCCTCCAAAATCGTCTCCAAGTCCATCAGCAAGAATGGTGGCCGTGCCAGTTATCGTGGCCTGCTCAAGGTAGCCAAGGGAGCCACGCACAGTAGCAGCAATGTTGTCTGTGACGCGCTCCTGCTGGATGAGGAAAGTCGTTCCGATACCTATCCCTACATTGAGATCGAGGAAGACGATGTCAAGGTAGGACATGAAGCGTCGGTCAGCCGCATCGGGGAAGAGCAGATGTTCTACCTGATGAGCCGTGGTATCGGCGAGGATGAGGCAGCCGCCATGATCGTGGGCGGGTTCATTGAACCTCTCGTCAAGGAACTGCCCATGGAATATGCAGTGGAAATGAATCGGCTGATTCAACTGCAAATGGAAGGAAGTATTGGCTAGGGCCCATGGTCCAGCCGGATTGAGTGGGAGTCTTATTGAGACCAGGTATGTGGGAAACAGCAATGACAGCCGCACCGGAACTCACTGGTGCGGCTCTATCTTTGGAAACCATACGGATGTTATCAGCGGCACGCAATGAACCGGACTGGATGTGTGCCTTCAGGGAAAATGCGTGGATTACCTATCAGGGCATGGAGTGGCCCTCACCCACCGATGAAGATTGGCGGCGCACAAGGCTAACCGGGCTGAAGCTAGAGAACTTCACGCTGGCGGCCCCCCAGAGTCTGCCTGTTGCCAGGGATGAAATGCCCCCAACGCTACAGGCGGAGTACCACGAGATGGAAAGTGCCGCCACGGCTGTCTATGAGAACGGCAATCTGCTGTTTGCTGAAGGGAGACAAGCCTTGCGGGAGCAAGGCGTGATCTTCCAGGAACTGTCTTCTGCCGTCCATGAGCATCCCGAGTTGCTGCAAGAGCATTTCATGACGCGGGTCGTGCCCGTGGAGCGTACAGTCTTTACCGCCTTGCACGCGGCCCTGTGGGATTCAGGAACGCTAATTTATGTTCCCCGAAATGTGGAGGTGGCTTTGCCGCTACAAATCATCTCGCACCAGACCACCGGTGCAGCAGCCTTTCATCACACTCTGATCGTGGTGGAAGAGAACGCTTCCGTGACCGTGGTGGACGATCTGCTGGGGGGGCAGGATGGTCTGCAGAATTCGGTGGTGGAGATCGTGCAACAGGCCAATTCGCGGGTACGGTACATGAACCTGCAGGATCTGGACCTGAGTGCCTGGAACATGATGTATGGGCGGGCCGAAATACATCGCGACGCCGATCTGCGTTGGATTCAGGTAAGTTGGGGGAGTCTCCTGACCAAGGCTTATCTGGATCTGGACATGAAAGAGTCAGGTGGGCACTCGGAACTGCTCGGCATCTATTTCCCGACCCAACGACAGCATATTGATCATCAGACTTTGCAACATCACCGGGCACCTCACTGTTTCAGCGATCTGCTCTTCAACGGGGCTCTGAAGGATAAGGCCCGCAGTGTGTACATGGGCAGTATCCGCGTAGACAGGAATGCACAAAACACGGATGCCTTCCAGCGCAATGGCAACCTGATCCTGGACAGCACTACCCGGGCCGACAGCATTCCCGGGCTGGAGATCGAAGCCAACAATGTGCGGTGTACCCACGCCGCGACGGCAGCCCAGGTGGAAGAAGAATATGTCTTTTACCTGATGGCCCGCGGTTTATCCCGACCTCAGGCGGAGCGCATGATCGTACAGGGATTTTTCCAGGCAGTCCTGGAACGGGTACCGGTAGAAAGTGTGGTGCATAAGCTGGAACAGGTCATTGAACGAAAGATAGGTGGCTAAGGAAAGGTTCATGGCAAACAATACCCCTACCTATAACGACCAGCAGGTCCTGCGAGAGGAAATCGTGAACTGGGAAGCCGTACGAGGCCAGTTTCCTATTCTGGAACGCGAAGTTCGTCCCCAGACATCACTGGTGTATCTGGATAATGCGGCCAGCAGCCAAAAGCCGCTGTCGGTGCTCAATGCCATGGAACGGTATTACCGCACTACACACGCCAATGTACATCGGGGTGTACATACGCTTAGCGAGGAAGCTACGGCCCTGTACGAAGATGCCCGGGAGAAAGTGGCGAAGCTGATCAACGCCCCGTCCGCGCGGGAATGCGTTTATGTGCGCAATACCACCGAAGCACTCAATCTGGTAGCCGCCTCTTGGGGACGGGCCAATCTGGGTCCGGGCGATCAGGTGATCTCTACGGTCATGGAACATCACAGCAATATTGTGCCCTGGCAGATTTTGCGCGACGAACTGGGCTTTACCCTGGACTATGTCCCGATAACTCCAGAAGGATTGCTGGATCTGGATGCATTTCACGCCCTGCTGAGTGAACGTACCCGTCTGGTGACGTTTACCCATGTCAGCAATGTGCTGGGCACGATTAATCCGGTCAAGGAGCTTGCGCAGGCGGCCCATGCGGTAGGGGCCAAGGTATTGGTGGATGGAGCCCAAAGCGTCCCCCACATGCCGGTTGATGTCCAGGATCTGGATGTGGATTTCTATGCCTTCAGTGGGCATAAGATGTGTGGTCCGACGGGTATAGGCATTCTGTGGGCACGGCGCGATCTGTTGCGGGCCATGCCACCCTACATGGGTGGGGGCGAGATGATCCGGGAAGTGACCCTGGAGCGAAGCCGCTGGAATGAACTGCCATACAAGTTTGAGGCTGGGACCCCCGCGATTGCCGAAGCCGTTGGCCTGGGGGCGGCTGCATCCTTCCTGCTGGATTTGGGTCTGGAGAATATTGAGGCCCACAGTGCCTACCTGACCGGCTATGCCTATAACCAGCTGGTGGAAGTGGAAGGCTTGCGCATTCTGGGGCCTGGGCCCGATAACCGCATGGGGCTGGTGGCGTTTGATCTGGAGGGTGTACATCCCCATGATCTGTCGGCCATTCTGGATCACGGGGCCGTGGCCATTCGGGCGGGACATCATTGTGCCCAGCCGCTGCATCAGCACTATGGACTGATTGCCAGTTCCCGGGCCAGTGTGTATATGTATAACACCACAGAAGACATCGATTGTCTCATACGTGGCATTGAACAGGCCCACAGGATTTTCTGAATCAGGGGTACAAGACAGATATGGATCAGTTGTATCGTGAAGCCATCATCGATCACTACAAGTATCCCCGCCACAAGGGGCACCTAATCGAGCCTGACTATCATGCCCACGACCACAATCCCTTTTGTGGCGATGAACTTACCATTGAACTGAAGGTCGATGAAGAAGATATCATCCGGGAAGTGGCTTTTGATGGCAGGGGATGTGCCATAAGCCTGGCCTCGGCTTCCATGTTGATGGAGGAAATTCTGCATGAGAGCATTGAGGAAGTGAAGACCTGGACCCGGGATGATATTCTGGACATGCTGGGCATTGAGATTGGTCCAGTCCGTATGAAATGTGCCCTGCTTTCGCTCAAGGTTCTCAAGATGGGTGTGTATGGCCTCGACGATATTGACTACGAAGATTAGGACAGGAAGTAGAAAAAGAACATGACGGATTTCGTGAAAGTCGCGACTCGGGACGAGATTCCAGAGGGTGGACGTAAACTGGTGGAGTTGGGTATGTACCAGATATTGATCTTCAATCTTGAAGGTGAAATTTATGCTCTGGAAGACATGTGCACCCATGACGGCGGACCTTTGGGAGACAGTCCATTGATTAACGGTTGCGAGGTGCAGTGCCCACGTCATGGTGCGCGTTTTGATGTCCGTACCGGGGCTGCCCTGTGCATGCCTGCCTTTCAGCCAACAATCACATACGAAACCCGTATTGAAGGCAACGACATTCTGATTGAGTCTCCGGAATGACCGGGTGAGGAGAACAAGACAATGCCAACCAGCGAAGAAATCCTGCAGGTCTTGCAGGAGAAAGTTGTAGATCCGGAACTCATGATGAATATCGTGGATCTGGGCCTGATCTATGAAGTGGAAGTCTCTGAAGAGGCTGTGGCCGATGTGACTATGACCCTCACCAGCCCTGGTTGTCCAGTGGGCCCACAGATTATCAAGGCGGTGCAAGAGTCGGCGTCAGAGGCGTATCCGGAACTCAAGCAAGTGAATGTACATCTGGTCTGGACCCCTTTCTGGAATCCGGACATGATGTCAGATGAAGCCAAGGATGAACTAGGCATCTATTGAAACGCGTCGGCCCTGGATACCCCAGACGATTTCCCCACTGCATTAGGTATCCAGCTCTGTCTGCTCGGTAATCAGATCTGAGTTTTGAGGCCCGGGAAGAAGCTTGGCTGACTTAAGCGAAAGTTTCCACAAGGCCGCGAGCATTTAGGGTCTGTAGTTTCCCGCAGGCCAGTTTCTCTGTGTAACTCCCATATTGCAGGGCGACGTCGTCCCTGCCCCTTGATCGTTGGCGATGGCCCACAGTTGCCATTGTCCAGACAGGAGGGGGTACAAGATGAGCCATTTGCGCGGACCTGATATCCGTCAGGCGATCTGACCGTTCCCTCCCCACGGTTCCTTGCCAGAATTCCCGGATAGCTCCCATATCCCCGGTTACCCACAAAGAATGTTTAGCCGTTTTCCTGGGTAATTGGCATAATGTCAGACAGAACCTCTCTTCCCCATCAAGACAAACCCATGAAGATATTGCGTCGTTTTTCCCGAACGGTGGATGGCATCTCCAACTTCGTGGGAGAGATTGCCCTCTACCTGGTACT
Organism: Anaerolineales bacterium; assembly: GCA_034422235.1. Classification (GTDB taxonomy): domain Bacteria; phylum Chloroflexota; class Anaerolineae; order Caldilineales; family Caldilineaceae; genus Bin34. The sequence continues at coordinate 166,443 of DAOUJU010000025.1, forward strand.
CATCACTGTGATCATTGGTGTCTATAACGTAGCAGCACGTTTTAGCGGGCGATACCTGGGAGTACAGCTGTCCTCCAATCGCTATATCGAAATGCAGTGGTATCTGTTTTCCCTGGTATTCTTCCTGGGTTTTGCCTACATCATGCAGCATGGCATCAATGTCCGTGTCGACTTCATGTATTCCAAGTGGACGCTGAAGCGGCGAGCCCATATGGATTTCTGGCTGAATTTCGTTATGATTTTGCCTTTTTGTGTCATTGGCGTCATTGAAAGCTGGCAGCCGTTGTTGACCAGTTGGGGATTGTCAGCCAGTGGGCAATGGTGTTTTGATCCGGAAGGGTCGGTGAACAAAGCCCAATATGTGTTGTATTTCCTGGATTTCCTTGACTTGCGGGGCCTTTATTGCGGGGAGATTTCGCCTGATCCTGATGGCCTGAATCGGGCGCCCATCAAGTCATTCATTCTGCTGGCCTTCTCGTTGCTGGCGCTGCAGGTCTTGGCCGAACAGGCCAAGCTGTGGAGGGTGCTGCGGCATGAAGAGGATATAGCCGCCGAAGAACTGCAGGAAGCCGAATCGCCGCTGCGCCTGGAATGACACAGGTTACCCGGCACATTCCATTCAGGGAGGGAAAACATGGGTTTTGAATGGCTGGCCCTGGTCATGTTTGTCGTCTTTTTCATGCTGATCATATTCGGCTATCCGGTGGCTTACTCCTTCGCGGGGACGGCTTTCCTGTTTCTGGTGATTGGTCTGTTGGTCGGCGTCTTCGATATGCGATGGTTGCGTCTGTTGCCCAATCGGTGGTTTGGCACGATGTCCGACTTCACCCTGTTAGCCATCATTTTCTTTGTTTTCATGGGGGCTGTCTTCGAGAAATCGGGACTGGCAGAATTGCTGCTGGAAACCGTTGGACAGCTCTTGGGACCCATTCCCGGTGGCCTGGCTCTGGCAGTGGTAGTCGTTGGCACTCTACTGGCGGCAGCGACGGGCGTTGTGGCTGCCACGGTTATTGTGATGGGGCTACTTTCCCTGCCCATTATGTTGCGCTACGGCTACAATCATCAATTGGCCACTGGCATCATTACCTCGTCGGGTACCATGGCGCAGCTGTTACCACCAAGTCTGGTGCTGGTAGTGCTCAGTGATCAAATTGGCGTAGGCGTGGGTGATCTGTTTCTGGGGGCCTTGATTCCGGGCTTGATTCTGGCCGGTCTTTACGCCTTGTATGTGCTTGTTATTGCTTTTATCAAGCCGGAACTGGCCCCTCCTCTGCCGCCGGAAGCCCGAACCTTGCATGGTGTTGCGTTGCTACGGCGCACTTTGGTCGCTGTTGTGCCACCCCTAGCCTTGATATTCGCTGTCCTGGGTAGTATTTTCTTTGGACTGGCTACGCCAACCGAGGCGGGGGCAGTGGGAGCGTTCGGGGCCTGCATTCTCTCCCTGATCAATCGGACACTGAACTGGCAGGTGCTGAAGCAGGCCGCACGGTCCACGGCCAACATCACTGCGCTGGTAATTATGATACTGTTCTGTTCTACTTTCTTTGGTCTTGTGTTCGATCGCCTGGGAGGACAGAATCTGGTCCAGGGCATCCTGACCACCCTGCCAGGGGGATTCTGGGGCTTTATCATTGTCGCCAATATTGCGATTTTTCTGCTCGGTATCAATCTGGAGTTTATAGAGATCAGCTTCATCGCCATGCCCCTGTTCGTACCGGCCGCCCAGGCTCTGGGTGTAGACCTGGTCTGGTTTGGCGTTATGATGGCTATCAATCTGAATATGGCTTTTATTTCGCCTCCTGTGGGTTTCTCCCTGTTCTATCTCCAGACCGTGGCTCCCAAAGAAGTGAAAGTCATCGATATCCATAAGGGTGCTTTGCCCTTCATGGTGCTCCAGGGGATTGCCTTAATCATCGTAATTGTCTTTCCCCAAACCGTTCAGTGGTTGGTACAGGCTATGGCCTAAGCCTGCGGTTTATTAGAGGCAAGAAAAGACCCCCGACCAAGCGATCGGGGGTCTTTCCCTTGTAATTCTCTGCCCAGGCAGAAAGGTCAATTCAGAAAGTCCTGGACAGGAAATGCACCAGGACCCTTTCCAGAGCTGTTACAGAACCGATTGGTAACTGGTCATGGCTGCTTCGGCCAAGCCGTGCCATGCCTGGATTTCCGCCCGGAACTTACTCCAGGACTGGAAGATGGTATTGAAGTCCGCATCATTGGCCGCAATTTCCTCGTACATGGCAAATGCTTCCGTTTCGGCAGCTTGCAGAACATCATCGGGGAACCGCTGCAATTGCAAATCCTCCTGCTTGATCTGTTCCAAAGCCGGCAGATTCTTGGCGTCATAGGTAGCCATCATGTTCATGTTGGCCGTAACCGCGGCACAACGGACGACTTCCTGGTATTCTTCCGGCAAGGCATTCCACTCTTCCAGGTTGATCTGGACTTCCAGTGAGGGGCCCGGTTCCCACCATCCTGGATAGTAATAGTAATTGGCGGCTTGCTGGAAATTCAGCTTTAGATCATCGTAGGGTCCTACCCACTCTGCGGCGTCAATGGCACCCGTCTGCAACGCCTGGAAGATCTCTCCCCCAGGCAGGACCTGTACCGTGACCCCAAGTCGATCCATAACCTGGCCACCCAGACCTGGGATGCGCATTTTGAGACCTTCCAGATCAGCGACTGAGTTGATTTCCTTGTTAAACCAACCCCCCATCTGCACCCCCGTGTTGCCGGCCGGGAACTGGATCACGCCAAACTGTTCCGCATAAAACTCCTGCAGAAGTTCCAGGCCACCACCCTGGTAAAACCAGGCATTGTTCTGGCGCGCCGTCAAGCCAAAGGGCAAGGCGGTCCCAAAGGCGGTTACGGGGCTCTTACCGGTGTAATAGTAAGAGGCGGTATGACCGCATTGCACCGCGCCCTGCTCCACGACATTCAGGACTTCCAATCCTGGCGCTAATTCGCCGGCCGCTCTCACATCAATGTTGAACTTGCCGTTCGTGATGGCGCCAACGACGGCGGCAAAGGTATGAGCACCCCCGAAGATCGTATCCAGAAGCGGCGGCCAACTGGTGGCCATCTGCCAATTTATCTCAGGCAGCGAGGGTTCGGACGAGACGGCTGTCTCCAAGTCTGTTACCGGCATCGCACAGGCGGAGGCACCCACGGCGGCAGTGGCCAAGGCGGCTGCTCCCAAGAATCTTCTCCTCTCCATAACGGTCTCCTCCACTAATGAAACTGATGGTACAGAAAGCCCTGCCACGGGGCTGCACGGAAAGCTTAGTCCAAGCAGCCAATGGCAGTCTGGCTAACAGCCTTGCAGGTTGTCGATGTTGCCGCCTCTATTATAGGCGCAAACCATTGGTAATGGGATAGAGGACACCAGCGGTCACCCCTAAAGATAGTCCTTGCTATGCTTGAGGTTTGTTCCAAGAGCCTAGGCGATCTTGGACTGCATGGGCGGTCTCTGTGCAACCGCCCACCGCAGGTTGCGTTCCAGCATATTCATCAAATGGGTCAACCCAATGCAACTGGGGCCCCCTACTCTGTATAACGGCTAAGTTGGCCCCGAGTGTCTTCATCTCTCATGGCTTGGCGATGGGCTCTTGTGCCGTAAGGAATCAAACGATCTATCTCGCCTTGCAAAGTGGAATCCGATCCGGAACAGGTCCGGATTGGGTCTTGAACAGATCCAAATTCCCGTTCGCACCGTCACTATCCTCTACGCAATACCTCTTCCCGTCCATACATTGGAAGGTGAATGATGACGTTCAGGATACTGATCTCAGCTATTGCTCTGACATTGGCGGGGGCAACTCTGTCGATATCATTTGCGACCAACCCCAAGCGGATAGTCGAATGTCCTCGTGCGCCCGTACTCCACTTCGAGGATTACGGCTTCTCCCCCTTTTCCCTCACAGCAGACCACGATAAATCAACTTTCGCGCTTGATGTAGACCGAGCCTCCTACGACGTAGCCCGCATGTGGCTGAATAACGGCCAGTCCCCACCTACCGCTGCCATCCGGCCAGAGGAATTCGTGAATTCTCTCAGCTACCACTATGCAGCCCCCCCAAAGGGCATCAGCCTTTCATTGGATGGGGTGCCGGATCATCCCTTCACCCAAGATGACTCGCTGGGCCTGCTGAGGGTTGTGATGCAGACCAGCGGCCAGGTTGATCGTGGCCCCATGACGGTAATAGTATGCCTGGATCGCTCAGGTAGTATGCAGGAAACTACTGGTGTGCCCGGCCAAGCCGATGTCAAATTTGAACTGGCTCTCGATCTGGTGGAACAACTGGCCGATACGCTGGAAGAAGGGGATCGGTTCGGTCTGGTGTCCTATTCCGACAGAATTTCTCTTGATCTGCCGACGAGTGAGGTTACCTCGAGTTCCAGCAAGCTTGGCCGAGTCATGCGTCGCCTGGAGGCCAACGGCAGCACCAACCTGTTTTCTGGCCTAAGTCTTGCTTATGAACAGGCTGCTGAGGAAAAAGAGATGTGGCCAGAGCGTGAGGTTGCCGTGATCCTTATTTCCGATGGAGCCGCCAATGTGGGCACGGTTTCTCACCATGAGATGCTGCAACAGACGGAAAGCTACCGCGAACAAGGCATACGCCTCTCCACTATCGGGCTGGGTTTCTCTACCTTGAATGATGAAATTCTGGAGCAACTGGGGGACAAGGGAGACGGGCAATATATTTTCCTGGGGTATCCAGAGGACAGAGACCGGGTCATTGCTACCGCCATGACGCATCTGCTACCCGTGGCCCGGGAAGCACGCAGCCAGCTAGAGTTCAATCCCATTACCGTCAAGGCTTGGCGCCAGATTGGATACGAGAATCGGGAGATGCGGGATGAGGAATTCAGCGACAATACGGTGGACGCAGGTGAGGTCGGCTCCGATCAATCGGTGACAGCACTCTATGAGATCGTCCTGAATGATGAGCAGGAGATCCATCGGTCCATTCTGAATGCTTATGCGGCTGTGTCCGAGAGATATCGGCAACTGGCGGGCCTTGAGGTGCCGTCTGGAAGGAGCATCGCAACGGCCCGTGTTCGCTGGCAGGATCTGGACGGCGAATGGCACCAGTCGGCCGTTACGCTGGCGCGGGAAGATCTGATGCAGAGTCGGATGGACACCCAGTTTCGAGCAGCAGCCATGATGGCGCGCTGGGCCCAGTTGCTGCGCGGAGAGGCTGGATGGGACCAGCGTCAATTCCAGGAGGCGTACGGCCGACTGTTGGGCTTTGCCTTTGCGGAAGAATCAGTCATACCAGACGATCCTGAGTATGAGGAGCTGAAGCGTGAGATTTCTGATGTGCGTAACCTGATCGTGACTGATTTCGGGCTAAATAACAGAAACTAAAGTTCTGTGGTCCGGCACTCATATGGGTGCCGGACCACGTTGTCTGATACCGTCAATTCCCACCGTTGGTTATGGGCGCATCCTGGATATCCCCAAGATAAGCATCTCGACCGGTGGCCAAGTGACGCGCGGACGGTCTCTGTTTGGAGTTCGATGTTCCTGTGGTGTAGTGGGAAAAATCCAGGCGAACGAGAAAATGCTCACTGACGCTCCTGTCGTCAATGGATCATTAAGTCTCTGGAAGGTTGTTATCGGTATTCAACAGATGGCAGATCTCCTGGCAAAAGGTCGCCGCGTCCTGAGGTTTGGTGGCAAACAGAGTTGCGGCTTGGGCCAAATATTGACTACCAGCAGAATCGCCTGACTGCAAGTGTATGGCTGCAGTTGTCTGAGACCACCAAGTAAAGTACTTATACATGGGATCGGCTGTATTGACAGGGGACCCTCCGAGATCTCCGGAAGTAACGTCCGACAAATTACCATCAACATGCTGGTGGAACCATGCCCGCGCGATTTCAGGCAATTCCTGTATAAGTTCATGCCGGATGAATTTGTTTGCCAGATCATGAGGTGATGTGACGGACAGGTCAGCTTCCGTTTCAAACAAGCTGCGAAGATTAGGGGGCAATTCAGCAGGTTGCCATCGCCACAAGTGTGGAGCCAAGATCTGGAAGCCTGCAGGATATTGCCGGTCCGAATCGTCCCCTGTGCCTAGGGACAAAGTGAACGAAAGGTGCCACAGGAAGAAGGCAAATCGGGAGCCATCAGGATCCGCAGCTACCACAATGCTCCAGGTACCATTCTCCCCAACCTTTTGTCCTTGCCGACTGAATTTCGAGGATCTTGGCTCCATAGCCAATTGCTGCATATTCCGTATACCCGCATGACAGTCGTATTCCAGCAATAGGTGTTGAGAAGCTGTGGGGATCGTTAACTGCAGCATTAGTCCTCCCTGAGGAGAAAAGCCCAGGGGCATGGCATGGGCACCCTCCGGTATGGGGAGTGGGGCAAAAGGGTTCTCTCCGCTGAATCGCTTGCGGCGAACCAGTGCCCTTGCTTTTTGCATCCTATCCGGATCCAGGTACAGGGTTTGGGACAGGATATATAAGGCCAGTGCCGCTTCCTCCTCAGTCATCTCCGCCAGGCGTTTCAGTGCCGCTTCTGCCACCTCCCCAGTCCGGTGATACGCCATAAAACGCAGCAGTTCAGCGGCATCTGCAGGACTGACTCTGGATAAGAGCCCAAGCACATAGGTGCGGTGGTCAGGATCCAGTTGAGCAAACTGCTGCGTATATTCGATCAATACGCCAGGGAATCTATCACGAGCCGCCAAGGCTTCCTGCATACTGGCCAACACTACGGCATCGGTATCCGCAATATCTGCAATGAATTGGGATTGTACGGGGCGGTCCAGGAAATCCTGGAGGATGGTTACGGCAGAAAGGCGGGCCGTTGCAGACAAACGTTTGTTCAGGACTACGCGTAGCAGCGCTTGTTCAGTCTTGGCTCGGGGAAGTAACTGGGCCAGTAGCCCCAGGCCACCCCGCAACTGACTATTTTCGTTATCCAGGTGAGAGGCGAGTCCATCCAGCAGTAAGTCTTCAGGATAGGCCTCACATATTTCTTCGGCTCTCGCCCGCATCTCGCCTTCAGCTGTCAGAGTACCCAGAGACAGCAAGGAAGCGTCGATTCTGTCCCTCAATGATTGACGGGTTTGGGCCATGGCATAGACTTTCTGTCTTCGTTTTCCTTAATCCCAGGATCATGATAGCAGTGGATCTCACAGAAGGAGTGAGAGAGATATCTGGTTGAGCCACCTGAATCATTCTGGCCTCCTCGTACAAGATAGAAGGATTCTCCGGCTCTATCCGTATCAAGTCCTGTCCACATACAAAAGCAAGGCTAGTTAGGAAGCAATTTGCTCTGCTACCAAATGAAGGAGACCGTTATTTCCTGCAAAATGTCATCTGGGAGTACCGGGGAATAGAAGGAACAGACCATACCCCTTCCACAGGGTAGCATTTTTCTCTTTATTGCTTCCCGCTGCTAGTTTCCTCCACAATATAACCACCTCTCACTTGTGAACTTAAGGCCGCATTCATGGAAACTTATCGTGTTGCCCTCCTTGGCTGTGGGGGTCGGGGCCGGGCTCATGGCCGGGCCTACCGGGCTCATCCGCGAACGGAACTGGTTGCAGCTTGCGATCTTGTAGAAGCCCGGCTACACGACGTGAGCGATGAACTGGAGATCCCCCAAGTAGCCCGGTATACCGATCTGGACAAGATGCTGGCCGAGAAACACCCGGATATTGTGGCCATTCCCACGGCCACCGAATTCCACTTTCCCCTGGCTATGCGTGTTCTCACCCATGGTTGCCACATTGACGTCGAAAAGCCCGTATGCGAACACTTGGACCAGGCGGATGAACTGTTGGCTTTTGCCGCTAGCCAGGGCCGGGAAATAGCAGTACACCATCAGTGGCGTACCAGTCCCTTCACATCAGCTGTCGTGGCGGCCCTCCAGGAGGGGAGAATAGGAGACTTGCGGTTCATTTACGCCAGTGGCAAAGGCTACTATGGAGGGTATGGCCTTCCCAATATTGGCACCCACCTCATGAATCATCTTTTTGCCCTGACTGGCCATGTGCGGAGTGTCAGCGGTTCCGTGCTTACCGATGGCAGGGACATCACACCTGATGATGTACTGCAGGCACCCATGGGTATGGGAATCATTGCGGGAGAGAACATCACTGCGTTGCTGGAATTCGAGAACGGCACATGTGCCACACTACTCCAGCACCGCTTTGACCGTATCCATCTGGGAGCACATGTTGTGGAGGTCTACGGATCTGAGGGAAGGCTCCTCTGGAGACCCCACGAATCTTTCTGGCTTCCAACTCCTGACATTCCCCCGGGACCCTATCGTGATCATCTGCCCGTCGACAATGCCCATTGGGAACCGCTACCTCCTGTCATACCTGAAAACTGGTGTTCCGGCATGGCCTGTGAACTGAATGAATTCAGCTATGTGGATGAATATGTGAATGCTCTGGATGATGGGCGTCCTCATCCTTGTAGCGGGGAAGACGGACGTCATGTCCTGGAGATAATCAACGCCATTTACTGGTCGGCGATTGGAGGCACCCGCGTTGCTTTAACAGAAATGCCTCGTTCGCATCCCTTGACCCAATTTCGCCTTGACCATGGTCTTGAGGCAGAACCGGATCCGGCACCCCGCCCCTATCAGGAATGGCTGGCCGCCGAGGACAAGCGATTGGGCCGTTAGTTTCCTCTTCTTGCGTGGACAGTTCATCTCCGAATCTCTGGCCGGCGCAGCGAAGTTTCAAGGTACGGGTCTGTAGGTTTGGTAGACGGCCTGTCCGAGTCTATACTCCGCTCTTACCATTAGTCACAGCCTAAGAGTGGCAAGCGAGAATGGCTCCGGGGATCTTGACTCCCCAACTGGATCTGTACTACCATGCTGCAAGCAACTGGAGGCGTGGTGTAGCGGTTAGCATATCGGCCTGTCAAGCCGAAGGTCGCGGGTTCAAATCCCGTCGTCTCCGCCAATTGTCAACAGGGTCCCGTACGGGACCCTGTTTCTTTTACCTGGAAAGCCAGTGTCAGTTTGCTTGGGATCTGATTGCAGAATCAATCGGGGACATTGCGTTCCAACTCCTCCAGCCAAACACGGGCCGAGGTGTCACTCGGGGCGCGCCAGTCGCCCCGGGGTGACAGGGAACCACCCGATCCCACCTTGGGGCTATTGGGTACGGCAGTACGTTTGAACTGGGAAATCTGGAAGAAACGATACAAGAAAATCTTGAGCCATTGCTTGATCTCTGCTCGAGAATACTGGTTGCGTTTCTCGGGGGTAATGAAATCGGGCCAGTCGCCCCGTTCCCGATCGCCCCAGGCATGGAACGCCAGAAAAGCGACTTTGGAGGGGGCATGACCAAAGCGGGATAGATAATACAGATGGAAGTCCTGCAGTTCATACGGTCCGATACTGTCCTCAGTCCGCTGGGCAGGTTGTACTCCGGATCCGTGATCATCGGGAATCAGTTCCGGCGAAATCTCGGTGTCCAGAATGCGCTGCAGTACCTCCCGGGTGGTGGAGTCAAACTGCTCAGTATGGATGGACCAGCGAATGAGGTGCTGTATCAGGGTCTTGGGAACGGAAGCGTTCACATTGTAGTGGCTCATCTGATCCCCTACGCCGTAGGTTGCCCAGCCCAGTGCCAGTTCGCTCAGATCGCCCGTGCCCAACACCAGGGCATTATGATGATTGGCCAGCCGGAACAGTATTGATGTGCGCTGGCCTGCCTGCACATTTTCGAAGGCAATGTCGTAGGCAGCTTCTTCGTCCGCAAAGGGATGTTCGATGTCCCTGAACATCTGCATGGCAGAAGGGCGAATGTCGATTTCCCGGGGCGTTACTTGCAGAGCTTCCATCAGGGCATGAGCGTTGCGATTGGTGCGCTTGCTGGTGGCAAAACCAGGCATGGTATAGGCCAGAATCGAAGACCGGGGCAATGACAGCAGATCCATGGTGTGAGCGGCCACGATTAGAGACTGGGTCGAATCAAGTCCCCCCGAAATACCAATCACCACCTTCTTGATACCTGTGGCTTGCAAGCGTTGGGCCAACCCCGACACCTGGATCTGGTAGACTTCGGCCGCTCTCTTGTCTCGCTGCGCTCGGCTACTGGGGACATAGGGGAAGCGTTCCACCCGCCTCAACAGATTCGTGACTCCGGATGGCGGTGACCAGGCAAAGGAAATCGTACGCATGCCAGCCACCTGTTCCGCGTGAATGCCGACACTGTCGCCGAAGCTGGTCAGGCGCATACGATCCTGTTCCAGTTGCTGGCAATCCACATCCGCATAGGTAATCTGACCGTCCAGCTGAAATCGCGCAGATTCGGCCAGTAGCCGGCCATTTTCGTAGATGAGGGCATGCCCGTCCCACGCGAGATCTGTGGTGGACTCACCATGTCCAGCGGTTGAGTACAGATACGCAGCTACACATTTGCCCGAGTGAGCAGAACAGAGCAGATTACGGTACTCTTCCTTGCCGACCGTTACATTGCTGGCCGAAAGATTGGTCAGAATAGTGGCTCCGGCCAAGGCAGCGAAAGTACTGGGAGGTATGGGTGTCCATACATCCTCGCAGATTTCCGCATGGAAATTGAAGTGGGGAAAGTCGGTGGCCTGAAACAGGAGATTGGTGCCGAAAGGAACTGTCTGCTTGCACAAGGCTACTTCCTGGAGAACCGTATCGGCAGCCGACACGAAGTGACGTTTCTCGTAGAACTCCCGATAGTTGGGCAAGTAGGTTTTGGGCAGGACGCCCAGGACCCGACCCGCCTGAAAGACAACGGCACAGTTGAACAATTGGCCCTGGAAAAGAAGTGGGGCGCCGACAATGCCGGCCAGGGACAGATTCCTGGAGGCTGCCAGCACGGATTCGAGCGCCTGCAGGACTCCTGTCAAGAGTGCCTTCTGGTGTAGCAAATCATCAATGCTGTACCCAGAAAGATTCAGTTCCGGAAACAGGGCCAGCGCGGTGCCCTGAGACTGACAGGCATGCAAGGCTTCAATGGTTTGGGTGGCATTGAACGCGGGATCGGCAATGCGCACGTGGGGAATGCAAACGGCTACGCGCAAAAATCCGTGGCGATAAATCGATTCAAAATCCAAGAGCTCTCACCTTGAATCTGACATGATGGGGAGATTAGTTGCGTTTTTCGCCTGGCGGCTCTGGAGCCAAGGCCTCACGCGGTAGTTCTGACGGGAAAGAGGATGAATAGACTCTGCATTATGCCAGTAATGGTACTACCACTTGGCATTCCGCCATCAGGCAATGGGGGAACTTTACCTATCCTTTGGTGAGCAGCCCAGAGAAGAAAGTTCTCTCCGCGGAAGCCCCCACGCTTACGGTATCTAAAGGAAGGCGCATAGCAAGGTGATCGACAGGGCTTGAAACTGTTTCTGATCTTGGCCCTGTCCCGTTCCAGAAGCAGAAACGGTCACGGTAGGGCTAGGAGGCTAGAGGTTACAACTGCCCTGCTTGACTGCATCCAAGAATAATGGAAGCGCTGAGAATAAACGTCTCGATACAGCACGATATAATGACAACTGTTGCGCAGTTTCTGAATTTCCCTGCTCGTTGACCTGCTGATCATGTGCCCCTTGGTCTAATTCATGTTGCCTCGCCTGCCTCTGGCTGTCACTAACTTTCGCGAACTGTTGCCCTCAGCTGATGTCCCAGAGGGCCATATCTATGTGGACAAGACTCCTGCCATACGGCAGATGTTGGATGGGCCCCGTTGCCAATTCCTGATTCGTCCGCGGCGGTTCGGAAAATCCTTGCTGGTTTCCACCCTGGCCTCCCTGTTTCGGGGCGAAGTTGAGACATTTCAGCATACCTGGATTCGAGATCACTGGCATTGGGAACAGGAAACACGACCTGTACTTCACCTGTCGCTGGGTATACGCAATGTACAGGAACCTGCAGAGTTACAACAACGCTTGTGCCGCTATTTGTGGTGGCATGCTGGGGAAGTGGCACCGGCCATTTTCAATCAGAATCAGCCGGTCATACCTGAACAGCATGTCTTTCGCCAAAGTCCAGACGAAATGCTGGCGGCCTATCTGGCCTGGATCTATGCCCAGCAGATTGGAACTCCTCGCGGACTGGTGGTACTGGTGGATGAATACGATGTTCCTGTCAACGAAAACCTGGATAGCGAATCAGCCCGGGCGATTACGGATGTTATGCGGGCATTTTATGGTGCGATCAAGGACTGTTCTCATCCTCTGCGGTTTGTCTTTGTAACCGGCATCGCCCGTTTCGCCCGTACAGGCTTGTTTTCCGGTGCCAACCAGTTGACCGATATCTCAGACTGGCCATCGGGAGCCACTCTCCTGGGGATTGCCCATGACGATCTGACCAGGGGGGTCTTGCGTCCATGGTTAGACCGGGCCGCCGCCAATATGAACATGGAACCGGAGCAATTGGGGAACGCTTTTGCCCAACACTACAATGGCTATCGTTTTGCCCCCAAGGGTATGGCCGTATATAACCCCTGGTCGCTCCTCCAGTGTCTGCATTACTTGCAGAATGCGGAAAATGCCCGCGCAACCCACCCGGATCGCTTGCCCAATTTCTGGGCCGAGAGTGGCAATACAGCTTTATTGGAACGCGTCTTCCTTGCCGCTCCCACCCGACAAGAGGCCATCAATGTGCTGGAAAGCGATCCGGTATCTGAGTCCCAGGAAGAGGTCAAGTCCATTGTGCGCACCTCTTATGACGTCCGTAGTCCAGATGTGACGGCTTTGCTGTACCAGACCGGTTATTTGACGCATGCAGAGCAGCGAGACCATACAGGCATGCCGGAGACTTTTCTGGACTTTCCGAATGAGGAGATTGCCCAAACCTTTTATGGACCGCTACGTACTTGGTTGCGGTCATTGGTGGTGCAAGATTCTGAGTGGCAACCCCTGCAAACTAGACGATGGCGTGAGATCTGGCAGGCAGGGCGAGCCCAGGATCTCTACCGGGCTTGTAATCAATACCTGAGACAAATCCCCTATCCCCTGTTTCCCCGTCGTGACCGTGTTACCGTTGTCGCCCAGGAATACTTTTATCAGGCCCTGCTGTATGGCTGGACCTCTGTCTTGGGTCTGCAACCGTTGGCCGAAGTCACAACCCACCATGGGCGTGCGGATCTGATAGCGGCGGACGCGCAGCGTATCTGGGTGATTGAGATCAAGTTGCGCGAATCGGCAGCCGAGGCCGTGCGACAGGCCCTGTTACGAGGTTATACAGACCGCTATATATCGGCCCAAGTTCCGGTTACGGTAATCGGTATCCAGGTCAGTGCAGAATACCGTCTTGTGAAGGCTTGTGCTATCTGGCACCTGGGCCAGTATGATCCCATCAGGCAGTGCTGGGAACAGGAACCCTTCAGAATACCCTTGGCTGAAATTCGCATTGCCTCCGATCAGCCGTTACCGGACTGGCCATTGCCTACAGAATTGGACTTGGGCATACCCCGCCAAATTGGGGACCCGGGCTGGCAGGCACAAGAGAAGCCAGGGGATTCAGCCAATACCTGAACTCCCTGGCCCGGTAGCTCTATACTTAGCGGGACTTTGTACAAAGTCTCGCTAAGGCTTGTATATTCTGTCAGATCAGTTCTGTGACCAAAGTTCTGATGAGAGCACTCCCTTGGAACCACTGCTTATAGGGCATGTAATCCAATGCCCAGAATACATCTTTATTCAGCCGTATTCTCGTCTTCTACAGGGGTGACCGTTACTTGCACTAGTTCCGGCATGGAAGGATAGGTAAATTCATCTGCCACAAGGCGAACCTTTGGAGCAGGATCAGCTGGCCCCATGTTGATATTTTCCTGCTGGAGCGGCTGGTAGGAACCGGTACCTGGCGGCTGGTTCTCTTCAGTACCTGCATCCCACAAGCTCAGATAGTCCGTGATGTCTCTGGACAGTGGATCACCGTGTGTGTTCCACATGTTGATGCCACCTGGCGGAGAACCAATAAACAGGTCATTGGAATGAACATACATGAAGGCCAGGGACAGATTGGCTTCCGCAGGATGTATTGTGATAGTTATCTCGTAGGTGGTTCCTGGCAGCAAGGGCCCGGGTGAATCGGCTTCCGTGGTCTGGTTGACTACCTGGACGGATAGGCCCTGATTATGGATGGCCTGTGCCAGAGAGGCAGGATGACCATCTTCCGCCAAGGCTTCCAGACCCATGCCGAAATCCGCAGCCCCCGCCGTGAAGACCGCATCACAAAAGCCGTGACTGGTGACGATACCCGGTGCAAGGGGATCACTGGCGGAAACATTCGTGATGGACACTTTAAAGGTCTGGGGTGTTCGTGGCGTGACCGTGACCACTATCAGATCATTGGCATCGACCGTATCAACTCTGCGCACCGTATTGTCTTTGTCGGCTGCACCAGTGTTAGGGCCTGACTGGCGGGATGCCTGGCTCATGCCTTCCCCAATGGGCTCGTCTTCTTCCGTACCCGCGTCGTACAAATAGACAGGAATGGTCCCGGAATACGGGGTACCGTCCTTCTGGAACAGGTTGAAGCCTTGGGACTGAGGTGCTACAAACCAGTCGTTGGACTGGACAAACATGGAAGCGAAGGACAGAAAAGGAGCGTCCCGGTCTGTGGTTACGGTAAAGGACTCAGTTGCAAAAACGCCGTATTGTGCCAGTCCAGGGAAAGGATCCCGCACGGTATCCGACATGAAGCCGCTGGTTGCAATGTATGCATGCACCTGGTCAGGATCACCATCTTCTGCCAGAGCTTCCAGGCCATTGCCCAGGTTGGATCGGCCTTCCACGAACAGGCGAGGGTGGCCTTCCATGAAAAATACGTCTGGATCCGTGTGGGCCACGAAAATGCCTGGAGCAAAGGAAGTGGGATAGTCGGACTGGTCCGAAATGTTGTTCAGGGCGACATCAAAGACAGTCGGCAAATCCCGGATAACAGTGACTTTCACAAGGTCAGAAACCTTGGGTTCCATGACCAAACGGACCTGATTGTTGGTATCTGCTGGACCCGTATTGGGACCCGACTGGCGTGGAGCCTGATGGACTCCTTCCCCTACAGGCTCGTCGGCTTCTGTGCCTGCATCCCACAAATACAGCTGATCGGTGATCTCGGCATCAGCGATCGGCCCGCCAGACGGATTCTGCAGATCAATCCCCTTATCTCCCGTGCCAACGAACCAATCGTTGGACTGCACGAACATAAAGGCAAATGAGAGACGTGTGGATGCAGGTGTAGTGGCATCTACCGCAAATGAATAGCTGTGGCCAGGCAGCAAGGGCCCAGGACCATCGCCTCCCAACGGGGTATTAAAGACTCCGTAGGTCAGCCCCATGGCCTCCATGGACTGACCAAGTGGACCTGGGTTGCCGTCTTCGGCTAAACTCTCCAAGCCCAGATTACCTGCGGCCATTTCCGTATGGAACAAGGTACCTGGTTGTGAGTGCAGAACCCAGATACCGGGCGCGAATGGAGTTGGTGTATCGCTCTTATCTGAAATATTGGAAATGGTAACGATATAACGCAGGTCACCACTGTCCGTACAGGGGGAAATGTAACCACCTGCAAGAACCGGGGTTGCGGGAGGGAGACTGACCGTGATCAGTGCGGCCACCAATAGAGCTGACAAAATCCTCTGGAGGTAGTTCATGGTGCATCTCTCTGCTAATGAAGTTTCCCAATACAATCTCAGGTCTACCTTGAACGCCATCTATGGGAATATATGGGACTTGCCATGAAAAAACGTCAAGATGCACCGCAGAAATACATCAGGAGGGTTTCTCACCCGTCAAGTTTCCTGGGTTTTCGTATCTCTTGTAGTGTTTCCCGTCGCAAAAGCAAGGTCCTGTCAGTCCTAGGGCAGGTAATTGGAAACTCTTGGGGCGAGTTGCTACAATCGACTGCGCAGATGCTTCCTTCCATCATGGCTCGAGGCCTTCAGCCGAAGCCCGATTCTCTGAGTGGACTTTGGAAAGACAGTTCTCTGGTCTCCATGAATTGGGTGGGATATGCCAATCTAGCCAATTTACAGGCCTGACTGTAAACATTGTCAAATCACCGCACAGCACTTTGCAGCGGCGTATATTTATTGAGCCTCGAATTGCAGGACTGGGGGGGTGGGATAGATCCACCAAGGCCTGCGCAGTGAGGAGGATTTCATGCCTGCCTACCAGAAAGGTTCCCTGTTATACAAGAAGGTTCTTGGTTGCCTGTATGGGGGGGCTATTGGGGATGCCCTGGGAGGCCCTACCGAAGGGCAGACACCGGTAGCCATCCGGGAACGGTACGGTGAAGTCCTGGATTTTGTAGAGCCTTGGGATGGACCCTCGGATATTGGGAAAGGAGATGGCCGTCACACCGACGATACCCATATGGTGCGGGTCCTGTGTGAGATGTACCGGGATGCGGGGGATCAGATTGATGTTTTTGACTTTGCCCGGGAAATC
Organism: Anaerolineales bacterium; assembly: GCA_034422235.1. Lineage (GTDB taxonomy): Bacteria > Chloroflexota > Anaerolineae > Caldilineales > Caldilineaceae > Bin34. Next base: position 182,853 of record DAOUJU010000025.1, read on the forward strand.
CCGGACCGGCTGGCCGTGGATCGCTGGATCTCGGAATATGGGCGGAACGCCCCGCTCGTAGAGCGCCTATTTCACCCAGAGAAATGGCTCTATCACCGGCACGGCCTGGCCAACGTGGATCCCCGTACCGGTGGAGTGGGCAACATGGTCAACTGCGGTGCCTGTATGTATGCCGCCCCTGTGGGAATCGTGAATGCCTTTTACCCAGACATGGCCTACCGGAAGGCCATCGACATATTCAGCGCTCACCAGGTCAGTTTCGGGCTGGAAGCGGCCGGGTTGATGGCCTATGCGGTAGCCGCTGCCATATCAGGGCCCCAGACTATCCTGCAGATCTATGACAGTACGCTTTCCGTGGCCCACGAAGGCACCCGCAATGCTCTCGCCGCCCTGCGCCCTCTGGCGCTGTCCCAAAAGGACTGGCGAGTAGCGTTGCCCATATTAAGGGAATCCATTCAGCCTTTTGATACGGCTCCCGATGATTTCAGGGACAGGGGGAATCGCACCGATGATTGGACTCCCAGCCGTACGCATTGCATTGAGGAGTTGCCCATCGCCCTGGCGATATTGCTTGTGTGCCAAGGCGATTTTGAATCATCGGTAGCCGCCTCGGCTAATTATGGACGGGATTGCGATTCGATTGCCGGCATGGCGGGGGCTATTGCTGGAGCTTTGCATGGAGTTGATGCCCTGCCAGCTCACTGGATTCAAAAGGTAAATGAAGCGAACCGCATGGATCTGGTGCCTCTGGCCGACGAGATCATGCCCGTAATCCAGAAAGTTACGGAGGATTATCTGGCTCAGGCCAGTTACATTCAGGACCAACTGCCGGATTTTCTGAATACACAAACGGACACATAATTTCCCGACTGGAAGAGGAGAAAAAACCAATGACTGTCTTGCCAGCTGATTATGCCGAACGGGTCTATGCAGGCGTTTTGGGCAAAATCATCGGAGTCTATCTGGGACGGCCCTTTGAGGGGTGGCCTTACGACCTCATCATGGAGCATCTGGGCGAGGTCAATTACTATGTCCATGACTTGCTTAATGTACCGCTGGTCGTAACAGATGATGACATTTCCGGCACCTTCACATTTGTACGAGCGATGGAGGATTACCATTACCGCAAGGACCTGTCGGCCCGGGAAATCGGTCGTACCTGGCTCAACTATCTGATCGAGGAACGTACGGTTCTCTGGTGGGGTGGCATGGGCAATTCAACGGAACATACAGCCTATCTGCGTCTCAAGCATGGCATGGACGCCCCCGCAAGTGGCTCCATTGCCACGAATGGCAAGGTAGTGGCGGAACAGATCGGTTCCCAGATCTTCATTGACGGCTGGGCTCTCATCTCACCGGGTGATCCGGAACAGGCGGCCCGTCTGGCCGTGGAGGCCTCCAAGGTCTCTCATGACGGCGAAGCCATCTGGGGTGCGGTGGTTGTGGCTGCCATGGAAGCGCAGGCTTTCGTAGAAAGTGACATAAATAAACTGATCGATACCGGTATCAGTTTCATTCCCCGGGATTCCATCATTTATCGCATGATCAACGAATTGCGGGATTGGCATGCCGGGGAGCCAGACTGGCGCAAGACAAGAGAAAAAATTGCGGCCAAGTATGGATATGACAAATACGGCGGCAACTGCCATATGGTACCCAACCACGCCTTGATTATTCATTCCCTGCTGTACGGTGACGACGATTTTCAGAAGAGTCTCATGATCGTCAACACTTGCGGTTGGGATACAGACTGTAATTCCGGGAATGTCGGGTGCCTCCTGGGTATCAAGGATGGCTTGCAAGGTATCGAGAACAGTGGCCCTGATTGGCGTGAACCCGTCGCGGACCGCATTTACTTACCCACAGCCGATGGGGGCAGTACCATAACCGACGCCGTAACCGAGGCGGTTAAGTTGGCATCCGTAGGAGCTCGTTTAGCGGGAGTAGAGCCACCGGTTTACAAGAATGGTGCTCGATATCATTTCTCGTTCCCCGGTTCACTGCAGGGTTTCCAGGAAGACCCGCATCGCGAAACCAGCGGGGTTACTACTGTACGCAATATCCAGGGGCACAGTGAATCCGGTTCCCACAGCCTGGCGATACGCTTTCGGGGCATGGCTCCGGGCAAATATTCCCGCATTGAGACCTCTACCTTCGTGCCGGATAAGGATACCTATGAATACTTCGCCCACCGGGGGTACGGTCTGTTGGCCTCACCAATCCTATATCCGGGCCAGACGCTCCGGGCCCGTTTGGAAGCCTGCCCTCACAATCAGGCAGAACTGATGGCCAATCTGTTCGTCAAGGTGTATGGCAAGGATGACGAACTGGAAATCCTGCGTAGTGACGTTAAGGCCATGGCACCTGGCTCTGCGCATACCTTCTCTTGGCGGCTTCCGGATACCGGAGGCAATCCCATTGCCAAAGTTGGCCTTGAATTGTGCTCAGGTCAGCGTATGAATGGCTATGCCTTCCTGGACTATTTGACCTGGGATGGTTGTCCTGCCTTCACGATGAGGACCCCGGACGTGTTTACCCGCAAGAACCGCTTTGAGCAAGCTGGAACCATGTGGAAATATGCTTGGGTCAATGGGGTGGATCACTACGAGAGGTTCTACCCGGAAACGTTCCGTATCATTCACAATGAAGGTCGGGGACTCTTACTGACCGGTACCCGTGACTGGCAAGACTACAAGGTAACCGCTGATATCACGCCGCACATGGTCAAAGCTGCCGGTGTAGGAGTCAATGTGCAGGGCATGACCCGGTATGTAGCCTTTCTGCTGTGCCGGGATGGGCAGGCTCGTCTGATCCGTACCTTTGATGGCGAGGATGAAGTCTTGGCTGCCACCGACTTCCCGCTGGCGCTGGGTCGCCAACATGAAGTGGCGGTTGTGACTGCCAATGGCCGGATCCGTTGCCTGGTGGATGGCGAAGAGTTGCTACAGGCGGAAAACGATCACGCTAGCCTTACCCATGGAGGTATTGCCCTCATTGTGGAAGAAGGACGTACGGCCACCAACCAAGTCAAGGTACAGCCCGCCTAAGACCAAGGTGCAGGCTCCATCTTTCCAGACCTCCTGCAGAATAAGCCAAATCAGCGGTCGGCTGCACTAGATCCAGCCGACCGCTGATGTCAGTCAGTCTGGGCCTGAACTGACCACTCATTTGCCACCAGACACACCCGACTGGCCGGTTATCCTGCCAGGGAAGTAATCCAATTGTCCACTGGGCTTGCCAGAAACTCACCTATGGGAATGCCGTCGGCTCCCACCAGCAACTTCACATCAGGCATGAACAGGTTGTCGAATGCGGCCATTCCAGGCAAAGCCCTGGTGGCACCTCCGCTTTTTACCTCAATAGCAGCGATCACCCGCCCTGTCTGCACAACGAAATCCACCTCCCGATTACGTCCACGCCAGTAACGGACCTGATGGCCCCCGGCAAAGGCCCAATTCACCAGATGTGCTCCTACCGCCGTTTCTACCCACCGCCCCCAAAGATCAGGGCTTGCCTGCAAGACTGCGGGAGGATGACCTGAAACGGCGGTAACCAGCGCACTGTTGAGTGGTTGCAACTTGGGACTGGCTTTCCTCCGGCTCAGAGCACTACCGTGCTTGGGTAACCCACAGACCATTCCCGCGCCTCCCAGCAGTTCCAGGTAATGAGCCAGGGTCACCGTGTTGCCTGCATCCTGCAGTTGGCCCAGCATCTTGTTGTACGACAGAATCTGTCCTGAATACTCACATGCCAGTTCAAACAGGCGACGCATCAGCGCTGGCTTTCTCACGTCGGTACGTAGCAGGATATCCCTGGAAATAGTTGGTTCAATGATGGCATCCCTGATGTAACTGGCCCACCGTTCGTGGTCTGTTGTCAGCATCGCCGCACCCGGATAGCCCCCGTAAAGGATGTAGTCCTCGAGAGTCCAACCAAATGCATCCCGCATTTCCGCGAAACTCCAGTGCGGCAGCCGGATCATTTCAAACCGTCCAGCCAGACTTTCGGTCAGCCCCCGCTGTACCAGTAAAGGTGACGAACCCAACAATACCACCCGCAACTGTGAAGCATGGCGCGTATCTGTGTCCCAGAGACGCTTTACGACTTCAGGCCAATCGACGATTTTCTGTACCTCGTCTAGGACCAAAATGGCTCCATTTTCTCCTGTATCCTGGGCCATAACCCGCCCGATGTGCCATTGCTGTTCCAGCCACTGTGCATCCCGCAATCTTGGCTCGTCAGCGGAGGCGTAGTGCGACGGGAGCTGGCTACTCCTGCTCACTTCAAGAACCAGCGTCGTCTTGCCCACTTGGCGTGGTCCAGCCACAATCTGCATGAACTGGCGTGGCTCTGCCAGGCGCCTTGCCAAGGTGTCAGCATAAGGACGTTGGTATGTCATATCCGTTTTGCTCAGCATAATGAGGAATATTACTAAGCATAATGAGTAAAATGCAAGCTCCAATGGATCTGAATGTCCAGACTCAAGGGCATGCTGGAGGGATCTGAGAGCAGAGATGAATAGGGTCTGAAATCCCGAAGGTTCAGGGTCCAATTTGGTTGATGCAACCGATAGGATCGAAGGTAATCCTGTTCACGCGCCCTCAGGTCTGCCAAGGAATATGGACCCTGACCATGGAGCGAAGCATGAGCCGCTGACTGCATGTGACCATGGCTAGTTCAGCCTTGGTGCAATGGTCCTGAATGCGCAGCTATGGGTACAGTTGCCCATTGGGGACAGGACCCACAGGGTAATTGGGAACCATGTCACGAGTCAGCAGTTCCATCAGCGATAAAGACCACGCCACTTGGCTTGAATTGCAAGAATCTGGAAATCTGTGCCAATCAAACGAGAGCAAGAATGTCCCAGATCTTCTGGTTCTGGTTTTGAAAAGCAGTGACGGACTGGCCGGGAATGTTACCAGCGATGCCAGGTGCCTTCCACGCTGCGGGTTTGCATTTGTCTCCGCAAATCTGACACAAGTTCTGGTTGTTCTTCCGCTATGTTTTGGCACTCGGTCGGGTCCTGTTCCAGATCGTAGAGTTCTGTCCCGCTGTTGTAGTTATGGATCAGCTTGTGGGAATCCGTTCTTACCGCGGCGAAATGGCGGAGCTGGGACAAGGCGTTAGGACGATGTGTTCGGGAAGTGTCCCTCACACTAGGCAGTACGGAACAGGCATCCAGGGATTCGAGTTCGTTCCCTGAATAGGGCACGCCGGCCAATTCACAGAGTGTAGGGTTGATGTCGGCCAGTTCGACGAGGGAATGACTCAGGCCACCAGCAGGAATTTCAGGCCCCGCCAATATAAGGGGTACACGCAGGGCGCCTTCATAGGCCACACTCTTGGTATAGAGCTGATGATCACCCAGCATTTCCCCATGATCTGACGCAAACACTATATAGGTATTGTCCGCCATACCCCTAGCGGTTAGCATGTCTCGCATCTGCCCAATCCAATAGTCAATCAGACTAATGTTGGCGGTGTACTGGCGGCGGGTATGTTCGATCTCGGCGGTTGATATGTCCAACTGCCGCTGCTGAATCCATCCAGGCTTGCTGTGGCGGGAACTTTGGATGGCTTCTGGCATTGGCGCCGTACGAAAACGCTCGGCCCAGTTACTAGGGGGATCGAAAGGATCATGGGGACCCACGAAAGATACAAAGAAGTGCCAAGGTGATTCCGTTGAGACGCTTTCCAGCCAGGACACGGCTTGTTGGCCGATCCAGCTGTCAGAATGAGCTTCCTCCGGTAATACCGAATCGTGCGATACACCTTTGATCCAACCTGCCTGGCTACGTTGTGTATAGTCTTTCTGGAAACGGTCGTACAAGCCCCTTTCTTCAAGATAATACCCGTAAGGCCCCACAGGCTGAAGCGAACGACCGGCATGCATCTTGCCTTCGATTTCCATGGGATCCGTGAAGCCCCACTGAAAGTTTCTTGATAGTCTTCCCGTGCGTCCGTTGTAGGGAGAGGGCTTGGCCAGATCGAGCTTGCCGGCTGAGGCCACCTGATAGCCGTGATCACGCAGACGTTGGTAGTAGGTGGGAACCTGTTTGGGCAGGTAGCAGTGATTGTCCAGACAACCCAGCCGCCAAGGATGCAGTCCCGTGGCCAGCGAAATGCGGGAGGGAGCACAGACGGGGGCATTGACACAGCAATGGGTAAACCGGGTGCCATCTTGGGCCAGGATGTCCAGGTTGGGTGTAGGAATGAGGGATTGCTCTATCCCTAGAAAGTCATATCGGTGTTGGTCGTCCATGATAAAAAGCAGATTGGGTCTGGCGGGCATGCGATCCTCCCTGTCATGTCTTTATTACAGACTCACTTCGGCGAGCATTTTTGTCCAAACCCAGGCGTGCTTGCAGCACGCCTCAGATATTGGTGGTAGGATTATCCTACCTTGTGACCAAGCTGGAGCATGAAGTGCGTAAGGCACGGCATCGGTGCAAACCGTGGCTGTCTGCGAGGAAGTACCAACAGACCCCCCTTGGGAATGGCAAGCGATTCACCAGATCTTGAGGTATCCGAAACATCTTCAGTCTGTCCCGGATGCCGAGTCTGGGGTTTGACAGGCATTCAGCCCCCGAATATCATACATATGCTCTGGCTCCCAATCAGACCCTACTCATTTTAGTCGGTAGCGGGAGCAGTTTATCCTTCGCAATAAAGGAGTTTCTTCTTATGAATATGAGTCATGTTTCCCGGCGCCGTTTCCTGCAGGTTGCCTCTCTTTCAACGATAGGGGCTGTTATGGCGGCCTGTGCGCCTCCGCCCATGCCTGGAACTGGTACGGCTCCATCTGAACCCGAGGCGGCCCCGGCCCAGGAAACGGTGGAGTTGTCCCTGTGGATGTTCAGTTTGAATCCAGAACTTATCGATTACATTAATGACAATGTGAACCCTGAATTCCGCGATAACATGCCCGGTTTCGATCTGTCACCGGAGCATGTGCCCTATGACGGTTATCGCCAGAAGCTGTCCACTTCCATCGTGGGCGACTCTTTGCCAGATATCCATGAAGCTGGTACCCAGGCCGCAGGTCGTGTGGCAACCAGCGGTGAGGGCACGCCCATCGATGACTACATCAGTCAATGGGAGGACCTGGACGACTACTTTGAAGCCAACATCAAAGGCACTCAGATTGCTGGCTACACCTGGGGTGTTCCCATCTTCAGTCATCCTTCCCTGACGCTCTATTGGAAGAACCTGCTGGAAGAAGCAGGATTGGATCCAGAGAGTCCGCCGACCACAGATGTGGAATATCTGAATCACGCCGCTACCCTACAGCAGGTTGAAGAGAACCGCACCATTCTGTTGGGCGGCTGGTCTCCTACCAATTGGCGCAGCTTCTTCCAGGAATTCGAAGTTCAGTTGCAGCGATTGGGCGGTGAAATGGCGGATCAGGACTATACCGAGGTCCGGTTCAACAATGAGTTGGGGGTTGCCGCTTTGGCCTGGGTCGTGGAACTCTTCCAGACCGTATATCCGGAAGGTGTGGCACGGCTACCCGATGAAGCTCCGATACCCCACTTTGCCAATCAGAATATCGCCATGCATGCACGGGGTCATGGTTCCAATCCGCGGGATGTACTGCGGTATAACCCGGACCAGTTCGAGAATCTTGGCTTCGCCTTCCCCTTGGAAGCCCAGGAAGGGACAGGCCGCAAAAATTCCATTTCATGGCGGAATTTCCTTTCCGTGGCCCCCACTTCATCGGATGTAGGGGCTTCTGTGGAATGGGCGCATGTGTTCTCCAACACTGAACATAACGTACATTACAGTGAATGGGGCGGATACATCCCCGTCCGCAAGTCTGCTCTGGATACACCCTTTGTACAGGAATCCCCCTATGTAGGGATTTATCTTGAAATGGGGGCCCCTCACGGCTATGACGTGATCAATCCGCCTGGTTATTTCGAGTTGCGTCAGGAAGGTGGCAATTATTTCGAACAGGCCGGTTTGGGCAACATAACCGTTGAAGAGGCCGTTCAGCAATGCGCTGAGGTATGGCAGGAAGGTCTGGACAACGCACCTCCCTATAAGATTCCGTAACTCCTGCTGAGCAGGGAGGCAACCAGCTGGTTGCTTCCCTGCTAATCTATCGTCTCCTTGTCCTACACCTTTAAGGAAGATCCGTAGAGGTTGTCACGGATTCTTAGAGGCCTGTAAATGCTTAGAGAACATTTTGTAAGCCCTTCCCGTCGTCGCGAGTCTGTGGCGGGATGGCTGTTTGCCATGCCCTGGGTGCTGGGGCTTCTCTTATTTAATTTGTATCCATTCGTTTACTCGTTTGTGCTCAGCCTGACCAATTTTCGCATTGGTTACCCGTTGGAATGGGTAGGGCTTGGGAACTACGTTGAAATGTTCACGGATGACCCGGTGTTTGGCAAAGCCTTTGGCAATACCGCGTACTTTGTTGCGTTGGGTGTGCCCCTGGGCCTCGTCACCTCCCTGCTGCTGGCCCTTTTGCTCAATCAGAAACTGCACGCCATACCCCTGTTCCGTACCATGGTTTTTGTCCCCTCGATCGTGGCAGGTGTAGCTGTCGCCTTGCTGTGGATGTGGATTCTGGATCCCAATATCGGTCTGGTGAACTATCTCCTGCGGGAAATTGGGATTCGCTCTCCCCCGCTTTGGCTACAGTCCGAGGAATGGGCTAAACCTGCTCTCATCCTGATGACCTTGACAGGGGCAGGTGGAGCCACCATGGTGATATTTCTGGCGGGGCTGCAAAACATACCCACAGAACTTTACGATGCCGCCAAAATTGATGGGGCTAGTGCCTTGCGCCAGTTTTTCTACGTCACCATTCCCATGCTGTCGCCTGTCATCCTATTCAATACCATCACCGGCATTATTGGGGCTTTCCAGGTATTCACGCTGGCCTATGTGGCTACCGATGGGCTCGGGGGACCAAACAATTCCACCATGTTCTATGCCCTGTATCTGTACAATATTTCCTTCTGGTGGGGCAAGATGGCGTTTGGGTCCGCTATGGCCTGGTTCATGTTTGTAGTCATTATGGCCTTTACCATGTTGCAGTTGGCCCTGTCCAAACGCTGGGTATTCTATGCGGGCGAATAATGAGTAGCTCTGACATAACGCAGGCCGTTACACCGCCCTCGGCTCATGCGTCTGCCCCCTGGACGGGGCCCAGCGTAATGAAGATCGTGCACACCGTGATCCTGTATGCGTTACTGGTGAGCATCAGTATCGTTTTCTTCTTCCCGTTGCTCTGGATGTTCACGACGGCGATCAAGCCGACCTTCCAGATGTTCAAGATTCCTCCCGTCTGGATTCCCAATCCTCCGCAGTGGGATGTTTTTCACTCTACGTGGCAGCGCACTGACTTCAACCTGTATCTCAACAATACAATCAAAATCACCGCGCTCAGCATGGTTGGCCGGATGGCCAGTTGTGCCATGGTGGGTTTTGCTTTTGCCCGGTTACGCTGGCCTGGCAAGAATGCCCTGTTTGTGATCACCTTGAGCACCATGATGCTGCCCTTCCAGGTGCTCATGATCCCGCAATTCCTGATTTTCAAGTCCTTTGGGTGGATTGACACCCACTATCCGCTCTGGGTCCCTTCGTTTGGCGGTACGGCTTTCTATATTTTCCTGATGCGCCAATATTTCCTTACCTTGCCGCGGGAACTCGATGATGCCGCCAAGATCGATGGGTGCAGCTGGTGGGGTATCTTCTATCGAATCCTCTTGCCTCTATCCCGGCCTGTGTTGGCGACCATTGCCATCTTTACGTTCATGTCCCAATGGAACTCGTTCCTGGAACCCCTGATCTTTCTCAATAAATCCCGAAACTTCACTCTGGCTCTGGGTCTCGCCATGTTTCGTGACCAGTTCGATGTGGACTGGAATGCTATTATGGCCATGTCCTTCCTCATGGTGCTGCCTTGTCTGATCGTGTTCTTTGTCGCCCAGAAATACTTTATCCAGGGCATTTCCACCACGGGTCTCAAAGGCTGAAAAGATGCTGAGCCCATAGGGGCTTACGAAACGTTGCCCGTTGCAGGCATAGGCCGTCGATCCGCTTCTTCCCTGAATTGGTGGGAGCCCGTCATCCAAACTTGCAGGTTCTGGCAAGATCAAGCCTATGCTTTTATTGGAGGTATTGCATTATGGGCAGAAAGTGGTGCGCCTGTATGGTTTTGTCCTTGGGCCTTATATTGGGTTTTGTGGCAGTACCATCGGTGGCAGATGCCCAGAGCCAGGATCCTGACTGTCTCGAAATTGAAACAATTACCGCCCTGTTGAACACACGCGGCTATACCTTCGTTTGTGTGCCAGACAACTGGAACCTCTACTATGTGGCCGACGAATCCTGGTACCGGGGCACCCAATCGTTGTCCAGCGCCCAACCTGAAGAACAAAATGTCTTCGTATCCCAATTTCAGGCAGGAGACTATGATGATTACGTCGTGGGCGAACCTCCTGACTGGCAGGCAGGCACGACTCTACAATGGCAGCGAGATTTCGCCGGGGTAGGTTATCGCAGTGTGGCGAATGGACAGGGGGAAACGCAGGTCATACCCCTGTTCTTGCTTGCCATGTGGGCAGGAGGCACTCTGGATGCTGAAAGCCTGGCTTCTGCGTTGACGGAACAGGCAGACAATTACGAGACCACCGAACTTTCCACCTTGACTTTACGCTATCTGGATGGTGAAGAATCGGTACCTCCCCAAGTTGCCTATGTGCTGGATGGAGAACAAATGCAGGGACTGTTCAATCTGGACAGTGCTTTTCTAAACAGTACCTATGTGATCATCCAACCCAATGCGGCTTCTCATTCACTCACAGGTGTACCTGTCTTCGCTTTCTTTTCCAGCTCTCCGATAGCCTTTGCCGAACTGGAATCCCTGCTCCAAAACCTTCAGCTGCGGCATCAATTGCCTCCGGTCCAACCCGACCCCGCAAAGGTGGCGAATATGCACACCCCCCTGGGTCTGCTGGAACTGGTGCCAGAACTGCAGACTGTAGCTGAGACTCTGGTGACGGAGCGGAGAGCAGAGATTCTTGAGGAGGCGGTCACCTTCGCTCAAGAGATGCCCTATACCAATCTCCTGCCATACCAGCTTCTGACGAGTGATGCGAATTTGTACTGGGCTCCGTTAGGCTTGAAGACGGGGCGACTGATTCTGTGGCATTTCACCGGAGGGGCCCATGGCAATTATGCTGTCACTTCCTGGACATTCACGGATCAGGGCGCGCCTGTCACTTTAATGGACCTTCTGGCTGTTTCCGAAGAGGAAGCACTGACTCTGATCAAAAATGCGGCGACTGAGCATCTTATGAATTCCCCGGCGAACATTACGGAAGAAGCCATTGACAACTGGGTGTCAACAGGCCTTACCGAACTGGGCAACATTTCGGCCTGGAATCCCATAATTTTCGGGGGCCGGACAGGCCTTTGGATTACGCTGGAGCCCTACGTGATTACCCCCTATTACATGGGTATACAGGAATTCTTTGTCTCCCTATTGCTTCAGAAACCCAATCAGGAGGAACAGGACGAGTCCGATTGACGGCCACGCTAAAGGCCGGCAATTCAGGGATTCTTCCTGCCAGCATATTTTGTGAGCCAGATGCTCAGCCCAGTCCTGCCAAATGTATTGCCTCTAATCCTGGGCAAAGTAAGACCTTGTACGCCGGAGGCCAGCGCTACAGACCTTTATGGGGATTGCCTGGATCGCTTGCTTCCGAATACCAGTCCCTTGTCTGGGACATACAGAAAGTGTTTAGGCCTTGGATATTGGCCATTACCTGAACTGCATGGACTGTCCTGACGGGGCAGCCAAGATTCATGGCTGGTGAAAAATCTGGATTGGAGACTGACAAGGGCCGGCGGTAATCTGACCTGCCTGCTGCCAAGTATTCAGTCTGACTTGTAGGCTATGTTCAATGTTACTGTACCCACGTCATTCAGAGATACATCCTGTCTCTCACCCGTGGGCCACTGAACCGTCAGACGGACAATTCCGGCTTGCCCCAGTCCAAAGTGCAAGGTGGGATCACTGCCTGCTCCCAATGAGGAGCCCAGTTTTACCTCCCGCATCAGGGTAATGCCATCATCTCGCTCCAGATAGACCCGGGCGCCGGCCGCGTCTCGACTCACCTGCTGACCATCGCCCTGTAACCTCACCCACAGCGAACGGTTCTGTCCGCCCCACAGGGCCGTATTGCGATAAAGTAGGGGACCTTCGTTCCAACTTGTCAATAACAGATCCATAAAACCGTCCTGATCATAGTCTGCGTAGGCGCTGCCCATCGTGGCTTTGCCATTGCGCTGCCAACTGGTGGGTGTGACGTCGATAAAGGTGCCGTTACCTTCGTTATGGAACAGGAAGTCTGTATACGGATCATGCATACCTTCTGGTCCGGCCTCTGCGGTAATCTGCGTAAACTTGGTAGTAGCCAGATGCAAGTCCAGCCAGCCATCGTTGTCCAGATCGATAAATCCTGTCCCCCAACCTACCGCCGGGCTGGGCCCTACGGCGACGCCTGACTGTCGGGCGCGGGAGGCAAACGAACCCTCCCGATTTACCAGCAAGGCCATGGCGTTGACCATGTTGGAGAAATACAGGTCGAGATCCTGATCGTTGTCCAGATCCCCTACGGCTATGCCCATACCGGCCAGGCGGACGTTTGCCCCGGTTTCAGCTGACGCGTCATGCCAGCACCATCCTTCACAGCCTGGCCCGTCATTGCGCCACAGGACATTGCCAATGGGATTGTGCAGTTCATCGTTGACAACATAGATGTCGCTGTCGCCATCATTGTCATAGTCCAGAAAGGTGACCGCAAAGCCGGCCCCCAGTCGTTTCGCATGGTCCAAAGAATCCGAAATATCCTCGAATGTACCATCTCCCCGATTACGGTATAAGCGATCCGCAGCCTGTGAGTGATCAACCGGCACACACTCTGGATAGCAGGACCAGTTTGCTACGTACAGATCCAGCCAGCCGTCGTTGTCGAAGTCACCCAGAGCAGCACTCGAACCTTTGCCCGCATCTCCTACCTGAGCCCTATCTGTAATGTCAACAAGAGCTTGGCCTTGGTCGTTATGGAAGAGTCTGTTGGGACCGTGGGCGATCACATACAGGTCAGACCAGCCGTCATTATCAACATCAGCCCAAACAGCACCGCCGGTCAGAATGCCCGGCATGGCGATGTCCGCAGTCAACGGGGACTGGGTGAAATTGCCCCCTTCGTTGTGGAAGAGGGAATTATCTGCTTGGTTGCCCGAGACAAACAGATCCAGCCAACCATCATTGTCGTAGTCTCCCCAAGCCTGTCCTACCCCAAGATATCCGGACGTAAATTCCGGATTAAACATGTCCCAGAAGCCTGAGTGATGGGCTAATAAACCTGCTTGCGCTGTTACATCGGCAAAAGCGTCCAGACCTGCTGCCCCTGCAGACGGCGTGATGACTATCGGGTCTTTGTGGTACCGGATCAGGAGTTCCTCGCCGAGGGGTATATCTTCTTCAAGGTGCTGTAGCGTACCGTCAGGCCACTGAATAGTGATGGACTCAGGCTGGCGGAATGGTCCAAAGCCAAAATGAAGGGCCGTATCGTGGCCTGAACCCAGGCTAGCACCTATCTTAACTTCCTGCATCATGTGGACATCCCGGTTCGTTTCCACCCATACCCGGGCTCCCACCGCGTCACGGTTGACTCCCTGCGCTCCTTCCAGACGCAGGGTTAACCTCTGATTCTCCCTTTGCTCCACGGCCTGATTACGGTACAGGGTATAACCTCTGCGCCATTCACCGACCACGTAATCCATCCAGCCATCTCGGTCAAAGTCAGCATAGGCAAAACCCAGAGCGGGCCAAGGATCCTTGAGCCAGGAGGTAGGAGTTACGTCGGTGAACGTGCCATCCTGATTATTCCGGAACAGCGTATCCGGATAGGGCAGGAACATGCCTTCAGGTCCGGCAGCGGCCGTTTCCTGCCTGAATTCGGTCGTGGTCAGATAGAGGTCCAGCCACCCGTCATTGTTGTAGTCAAAGAACGCTGTGCCCCAACCCGTGGCCGGACTGGGACCGACCCCCACGCCAGCCTGGCGGGAACGGTTCTGGAACACACTACCATCCTGGTTCTGGAGCAGGATCATGGGATTCACCATGTCAGAAAAGTACATGTCCAGATCCGCATCATTGTCGTAATCACCTACGGCCAGACCCATGCCATGTACCAGCATGAAGGCTTCCATTTCGCGGGAGGCGTCATGCCAGCACCAGCCTTGGCAACCGGGTCCGTCGTTGCGCCACAACACATTGCCCACAGGATGCTGCATGCGGTCATTGACGACATAAAGATCACTGTCGCCGTCATTGTCAAAATCCAGAAAGCTAGCCGCGAAACCGGCCCCCTGCAACAAATCAGTGTCCAGCCAATGGGAGACGTTGGTGAAAGTGCCATCGCCATTGTTGCGGTAAAGAACATCCTGGGCCCGGCCAGAATCGATGGGATCGCAATCAGGCCAGCAGGACCAGTTAACTACGTACAGATCCAGCCAGCCGTCTTGATCAAAGTCAGCCCAGGCAGCACTCTTGCCTTTGCCTGGATCATCAACTCCCGCCTGTTGGGCTATGTTGACGAGGGCTAAACCGTTCTCATTGCGAAACAGGGCATTCGGTCCATGGGCCAGGATGTACAGATCTTTCCAGCCATCGTTATTGAAGTCCACCCACATGGCCCCTCCCGTCTCCGTGTCCGGCATTGCCACTTGTGGGCTTAGTTGAGAACGGGCAAAAGTACCATCCCCCAAGTTGCGGAAGAGCGAATTGGGAGCCTGATTGCCCGTAACCAGAAGATCAGGCCAACCATCATTGTTGAAGTCACCCCACGCCTGTCCCATCGCCATGTAACCCGTGGTAAAGGGAACCTTTTCTTCATCTCCTTCTTCACCGAACTGGTTCCATGTGGCTTGATGCGGGGCGTCTATACCAGCCCTCTCCGTAACATCCAGAAACAAGGGTATTTCGTCGGCTGGACCTCGCGGTGGAGGCGCAAAGGGATCTTCAATGGGAGGTATGACCAGGGTACAGGCAGTAATCCCAAAGGTCAGCACAACGACCAAGAGGCTTTTGATACGTAAGGCAGGCCAGAGAGCCTGCATGATTCTGTCGGTCATGATCCTCCCGGCGTGAAAATGGGGTGGAGGGAGTACGAGAAAAGGTGGACTAGCCTTTGATGCCTGTTAGGGCGATGCCCTGGACAAAAAGACGTTGGCCAAAGAAAAACACCAGCAAGACGGGAAGCAGTACAATCAGCGAAACGGCCATCATGTAATGGAAATCCACATGGCCAAACTGGCCCCGGAACTGGTTGAGGCCAACGGCCAGCACCTGCTCTTTCTGGGCCCGAATGTATATGAGCGGCATCAGGAAGTTGTTCCAGTTGCCGATAAACGCAAATATCACCACCGTAGCCAAGGCGGGTTTGGTGAGCGGGATCAGAATCTGGCCCAGAATTCGCCACGACGAGGCCCCGTCCAGACGGGCCGCTTCATCCAGATCCATAGGAATGGTAAGAAAGAACTGGCGCAACAGGAATATGAAGAAAGGAAAGCCAAACCAGGGTGGGATCATCATCGGGAACCAGGAGAGGTACCGCATCCACAGGATTCCGTTGGGCGTGTAGTATTCCCACCAGGGCTTAAGAAACTGGGTGATGCGGGTGAAGAGTACGTACTGGGGAATGATCAGGACTTCGTTGGGTAGAAGCATGGTGCCCAGGACCAGCCCGAAAAGAATGTTGCGGCCTCGGGCCCGGAGGCGAGCGAAGCCGTAGGCCGCCAAACAGCAGGAAAAGAGATTACCGACGATGTTATTCAGGGTGATCAGGCTGGAGTTGACAAAGAAGGTATTAAAAGGCAAGTAGGCACCCCAACCATCCGTGAAATTACTCCACACGACAGGATTGGGAATCCAAACAGGAGGATGAACGAAAATCTGTTGGGACTCTTTCAGAGAGGTAGAAATCATCCACAGCAAGGGAATGAGAAAGATGACAGCCCCTGGCAATACCAACAGGTAAATGAGTCCGGCACTTAAAATGCGACGCCGGGAACTGCGTTGCCACCACGGTGGTTCATGGATGGCAGGCGGCCTATCCAGCATGCCGGTGGCCACGTAATCCTGCTGGGTCATCCCTGCGTTGCTCCTTCATAGTAGACCCAACGCCGACTGCCCCAGAGTTGCAAGAGGGTCAGGATCATGATGATGGTAAACAGAATCCAGGCCAAGGCTGAGGCGTAACCCATCTTCAGATAGATAAAAGCGTTTTGATAGATGTAATAGACCAACATGTAAGTGGAGGTGCCGGGGCCTCCCTGCGTCATGACCAGGATATCGGTCAGAATCTGGAAAGCATTGATCGTGGAAATGACAATCACGAAAAAGAGTACCGGGGACAGCATGGGGATGGTGACATGCCGGAATTCCTTGAACACGGAAGCCCCGTCGATCCTCGCGGCTTCGTACAACGAAATCGGGATCCCCTGCAGTCCCGCCAGCAGGATGATCATGTTGGCCCCGATGCCCCAGGTGCTTTTGAGAATCAGGGCCGGTTTGGACCAGGTCTGGCTGGCCAACCAGGCCGGACCTGTTTCAATCGGTAGCAATTTCACCAAAATGAAGTTAACCAGGCCCACCGATGGATTGAAGAGCCAGATCCAGAGAATGGAGATGGCCACGCCACTCGCAATAGAGGGCATGTAGTAAATCAGGCGCAGCAGATAGGTGCCAGGAAGGTTCTGGTTAAGGAGAAGGGCTACAAACAGAGCCCCCAAAGTCCCCAGCAAAACGGATCCGAATGTGTAATAGAAGGTATTGGAAACTGTCTCCCAGAAGACAATATCTTCCACAAACAGTTCCCGGTAATTCTTGAAACCCACGAACTCAAAGGCACTGAGTCCAGTCCAGTTGGTAAAACTGAACACCAACGACGCCAAGACGGGGCCGCCCGTGAAGAAGAAGAGACCCAGGAACCACGGCAGAATGGCGATCCAGAAGTCCCGTTCTTCCCTCTTCTGCAGGGAACGCAAGCGCTTGCCAACGCCTGCCGACACACCGACGGCCATTAAATCTTTCCTAAATGACGAATACCGAACAATAGACGTCCGAGTCTCAAGAGGAAGGCAGGACGGAGAGGGGAATCACAACCAACATGATCCCCCTTCCGTAGTCAGGTCGAATTACGCCATTCGTTCCGCCGCCTCCTCAAATACGGCCGTGGCCTCTTCCACAATACCGAGGATTGCCGGTTCAACTTCAATTTCGCCACTCTGCAACAGGGTCTGGTAGCGCCCTGTAATATCCAGTAGCTGAGGTGCTGCCAGGGTCTGGTACGGACGTCCCGTTATTGCATAGCGTTCCAATGCATCCAGGAAATATTGGGCATTGGCGGGAGCAATATCGGAATCGATCCAGGATTGGTAGGCTTCTGCCCGGGCTGGACTGCCCCGACCGGAACTGCCCCACATGAATTCCATACCTTCTTTGCTGAGATAGTCACTCAGGTAACGCCAAGCTGCAGCCGGATTCGCACTATTTTTGGTGATACTGAAGCCAGAACCAAAGGAGCCACAGAACTGTCCCTCGGGACCAGCGGGCCAGGGTGCCACGTCCCAATTGTAATTGGCAAAGGCGGCCTGTGTAGGTGTATTCCATGAGGCAAACAAGTCCATGCCTGCGCGGCCCGAAATCCAGACATTCTGTTCAAAGGCTTCAGATTCGGCGGGGGTTGGTGCCGCCTTATGCACGTGAATGAGATCAACCCAAATCTGGACGGCTTCACGGGCTGCGGGAGAGTCCAGTTCAATGGCCGTCTCCTCTTCGTTGTAGAGGTTGGCTCCATAGGAGTTGAGCATATTGGGGTTCGTGCCATTGCCGAAATTGGGCATACCGCCGCGCCAGCCCCAGACTTTCTGTTCACTTTCAAGGTCAGTCAGGGCAATGGCGGTCTCGACGAGATCGTCAATAGTCCATTCTTCCGTGGGATAATCCACTCCGGCTCCGTCAAAGATATCCTTGTTGTAAGCCAGGATTATCGGTCCATGATCGTAGGGAATACCATGCTGTTCGCCCTTGAACCGGTAGAGACGCAGGGCTTCTTCCCATACCCCAGCGATGTTGAACTCCGGATCCGCATCCGCATGGGATTGCAATGACACACTGATGCCTTCGAAAGCCCAGGGGAAGGCGCGGCTGCCGTGCACATAAATAATGTCCGGCAAGGTATCGGCCGCCGCCCAGGTGGGCACGACCTGATTATGGTCGCTCCAGGTGTTATATACGGGTTCTATCAGAATGTCCGGGTTTTTCTCCATGAAGTTGGCGTCAAACTCCCGCTGGGTAACCTGGAAGGCAGCTTCCCAGACTTGAGCTGTGGACACCGTAACCTGCTCCATGGTTCCCGTATCGTCAGAGGCAGCGGGAACAGGCGGTGCGCAGGCGGCCATGGCGATTGCTCCGGCCGAAACGCCACTCAATACGATAAAACGACGGCGACTAAGCATCTTGGAGTCCACGACGCTTCCTCCTTATGTTGGGTTGGAAATTGTGAATAAAACAATTGTAAAGGAAGAGAACCCTAGTGCAGAAACGTAATATCTCTGTGCTTAATTTTGTAGATGTGAGGGTGGAGTCATTGATAGGACCTTGGGAATATCTGCGATCCCGCCTGTGGGTCTGTTTCTGCACTGCAGATGTGTGTGCGGGAACACAGTAGCTAAGATGGACCGTGTCCAGATACTGCGGGCTATCTCCTGTTCCCTTGGGTTACCGGCACGCAACGTCAACAGGACTGTGATATTCTGCTCTTCACTTTGAATTGGAGGAAGAGTCACATGAATCACTTGCCTCAGTTGGAAATACTGCCTGGCCTGGTGGAACGCTTGTATGCCTTGCCCGTAGTACAGTCGGTATATCTCGGAGGCAGTCTGAGCAGGGGAAGAGGTGACATCTATAGCGATCTGGATCTGCAGGTTACCGTGAATCCATCCTGCACTGATTTTCTGTCTGATGCAGATATCACACAGGTGGCAGGTGTGCCACCACTAGCGACGGTGCGCTTTCCGCTGGGAACCCAAGCTTGGATGCACCACATGATACTTCCCTCTGGGATCGTGGTAGATCTCCAGTGCCGTCATCGTATTCCCGCGCCGGAGTTGCAACAGCTGGTTTGCCTAGACCGAAACTGTTCGCCCCTAACGAATCAGGTGGCAACCAGACCCAAGGCTTGGGCTCCTGAGGCGATTTCCGCCACCGAAATCGGCAATTTAATTCAAACTTTCTGGATTACCATGCACAAACACCGGCGAGGGATAAAACGGCAGCAGAATATGGTCATTTGGGTGGGTATTCATCATTCCACGGCCCAACTCCTGCGCCTACAGTTCATCGCGGCGACGGACAAGGACTGTGGCGACTTAACGCGTATGGGAATCTACGCCCTGTCAAGTGTGCATGAGTGGTTCAAAGGACGGGGCAATACAGAGCTGCTCTCTGAAATACTGCATTTGGGAGCCTCCCTGAATTGGTCTCACAGTGTTAGCCGAATAGCAGGGAAAGGTTCATCCATCTGTCAGTTGCTAAGAACGCGGTGGGAACTGCCTGCACGGCTTTGGGAACTGGAGCAGATGGTAACGACCGAGTGGCAACGTTCTCTGGATACCCCAGCGTCGGTCCCGTAACTGTGAGGGTTACTGGCTCAACTTACGCTAGGACTTCAGCCAAGAAGAAAAGCATGAAGGTACCGCGGACTTGACTTCTGGCATCTTGACCACAGTCCTACTGAAGGCTGGCAGGAACCAGACTCACTTGGTTCTCGGGCCATTAGGTTTCAGTCTCACTGAACTGTAAGCCCATATTCCCATATTCGGCTACAGCAACTGTGTCAAGAGCCAAGTCTCAATGCTTGCTGCCAGGCTGTATGGTCCCCTCATCATGGCGTTCAGGAGGACGTAACGCTTCCGCCATGCGTGCGACCGTATAGTCGTCTAACGCATTCGTCTTGGCCGATTGTCCCAGGGACTGGTCGCAAATCCCGCGCATGAAGCGGGTTGACCACGGCCACGGTCAGACCTGCTTCCTGCAAGGCACCAGCCACCGCGATCTGCAGCCCACCCGTGGCTTCCACTACAATATGGTCGCGGTGGCCACCACCGCCAGCCGTTCACATACAGCGGCCATCCCCCGCTTCGTTATGCGGTACCTGTCAGGGGGCTATGGTTGCTTCTTGGGTCCGGCCTATCCAATACGGATTTCCCGATCCAGGCAACTTTGCGGGCTCCGGGAAGACAACGGGCATGACGACCACGCTGCCGCACGGACCGAGGGCGTGGACGGTCTGTCACACCTCATGGCGGTTGTTTTGGATATGTCCCCGCTGACGACGCTCCGGCCGGTGGCTACCGCCACCTCTTGATCATACTTGGTCGTGGTCTGTTCATGAGTGGAGACGGGCATAGTCAAACGTCATGCTGGCATCGTACCAAACCCTCCTCAGGTCGCGAATATTGGGACACTGTTTTCGGGAGGGCCTTTGGCTAGGTTTTAGGACACTATTGCGGCGGTTTTTGGGGTCTCTTGTGACTGTGTCAATAGGGATCCCTTCCGGGACAGTTCGGAAAGAATACTTCGAGTCAGCTGTAGCCTGTCTATCTTCTCCCGATGAATATAACTTGCCGTCCGTGAAACTATAATGGCTTCCATGGGTTTGCCAGTGCCACGACTACCGCTCCGTGGGAAGTAGCGTGTTCCCTTTTGGTAGAGCCATATGAAAGTAGCGCAACGATGGTTACTGACCGCTTTTTGTGCCACAAGGGGCCCTTGCCATGAAAAAACCTTACGCGATACTGCTGATCTTAGCCTTTCTATTCCTGTTTCTCCTTAGCATCAGTGCACTGGCCCAAGATAACCCGGAACCTGCTCTCACGCAACGCCTGGATAGTTTGGAGACCCGCATTGCCATATTGGAACAACAGATACTTTGCCTACAGGAGCAACTGACAGATCCCGATAACACGGACTGCGATCTGGAAACTATCAAGAGCGAAGCTCCCGCCTTTGTGTCCACGCCTACCCCTACCTCTACGTTTACGCCTACCCCTATCTCTACGCCTACTCCCGTACCTACGGATACACCTGTACCCAGCACACCGACCTTCACCCCAGAACCTGAGCCCGAAGGCTACGGGGATGGTACGTATTTGGTGGGATCAGACATTCCTCCGGGAATATATCGTAGCCCAGGAGGCAGTCTCTGTTACTGGGAGCGCCTATCCGGGTTAAGCGGCGAATTCACGGACATCATTGCCAATGGGGTAGAAGAGGGTGTTGCCATCGTGGAAATTCAGGAGTCCGATGTAGCTTTCAAGTCCCAAGGCTGTGAGACTTGGACTCTCATAGAGTAACGGGAACTATCTGTATGCCTCGGAAAAGCAATCTGCCGGGATACCAGGTAGTCAAGGAGCGTATGAGTATATGGGGCCGCATAAGCCGCATTTTGCTTTGGGGATGGCAGGTGTTGTTTCTGGTCCTGTTTGTTGCCGTTACGGCAACCGTTATCTGGCCGCCGATCCGAGACAATACCTACGACATACACGCACTGCTCTTTGGCACAACCGCGCTCTGGGGCATCATCGGGGGCTTCTGGCTCGTAGGTACCGTGATATTATGGGCTATGCACCCTCCTGACCCGTCCAGCCAAAGCCGTGGTTCCTATAGACTCCCCGCATCGGCACAAAGAGTAAAAGACACCTGAACTTAGCCAAGCCCGTATTCCTTCCGGGGCCATCTCACAGTTTGCCTGTGATCAGCCGACCACGGCCCACCACCTGATAACCCCGCCGCTGCTTGCTCTCCACCAAGTCCAGGGCGTCCGTCCGCGTTTGTGGTGACGGCAAGCCACGGGATACTCCGGTCCTGATATAGCCAGGTCTACTGTAACCCACCACGCGACCCCACCGATGTACCAGTGCCCTGTCCGGGTACCACAGCGTCGGTTCCTAAGACACTATATGGTGGCGGTGCCGGTTGGTCTTAGGGGCATGGTTCTCCAGGCGGATATACCAGCCGTTGGTCCACTGCATAATTTGCTCCCAGTAACTTAAACCCTCATCTGAAGTCCGGCGGTTCGTCACCCGTCTTCCGCAGGTCATGGACCGTGCCGTCCGTGTCCCCTGTCTTGGATCCAAGCTACAAAGTGTGCCAAACTACAGATCCGTTCCTATCATTTCTCATGGCATATCTATGGAAGCCCTTCCCGGGTTCATTGTCTTTGTCCTTGTAGTCGTAGTATTGTTGCGCCAGTTGGCCCCGAAACAGGAACGTCTGCTTATTGCCAATTCCATCAGTCCCGTACCTTTCCACAAGGCCCTGGTCCTGCGAGACCAGATCCAGCAGAGTCAGGATGCGAGTTATCACCTGTTGTGTGGCCACCGCTGACTCAGCTCTCCCGCATATTGCCACTTACAAGGCCTCTCACTATGCCTGCAATTCCTGTCTGGTATCTACCAGTTGCCCGCGAAAGGAAGTCATCAGTTCCCCGTGATACACATTTCCCTTTGCCCTGTACGGTCATTGTTCCAGCTCGAAATGAAGCTGACACCCTCTTCCCGATTTTGCATGAACTGACCGGTCTTGTGGATGAAATCCTGGTCATGGATGGACACAGTTCTGACGGAACCGTGGAGATAGCCCAATCATTGAATATCAGAGTCGTGCAAGACAATGGTCGCGGAAAGGGCGCTGCCCTGCGCCAGGGCATCCTGGAGGCAAGAAACGAATTGCTGGTTTTTATGGACGCCGATGGTTCCCATGATCCCAATGACATACCCGCCCTGATCGTCCCCTTGCGAAGCGGGAACTTCGATCATGTTTCGGGCTCCCGCATGATGGGCGGCAGTGACGAATTGCATGCTACTTGCAGTCAAGTCACTCGTTTGATCAGTACTCAACTCGTCACCCTTATCGTCAACTACACACTTGGTGTACGGCTGACAGATTGCGAAAACGGTTTCCGAGCCATTCGGCGATCGGTGGCTCTGGACTTGGGATTGACTGAGAATATTCACACCATAGAGCAGGAGATGATCATCAAATCTCTCCGGTGTGGTTATCGCGTTGGTGAAGTCCCTACCCACGAATATCCGCGAGCCAACGGCGAATCCACACTTTTATTGACTAAAGTCTGGCACAGATTCGCCATTACTCTTTTTTATTATCTCTTCATTTGGAACCCGAAACGGCGATCGCCGACGACTGTCTGATCTGCACTGTCTTTATTTGTGTGACAGAGCCTATCTAACTTAGGGAAGCGGGAAACCGACTGCTGCACCGTACTGGATCATCCTAGCAACCATTGGTGCTAGTTGACAGTCAGAGCGCGAATTGTGCGATAGAAAGTCTGACGACGCCCTGTTCATCGGGCTTGAGTCCCTGCCACTGTACCAGGAGGTTGAAGGCCGCC
>DAOUJU010000026.1:0-3180 GCA_034422235.1 Anaerolineales bacterium
CTGTCCAGCATCATGCCGGCTGCCATCAACACCAGACCCAGAATCAGGGACACGCGTTTCTTGCCTATCAGCGGATACGAGACGATGATGGAAGAGCCAATCAGATGGAGTACACCAAACTGGATGAAGCGTCTGGGACCCAGCACGAGATAGGTGATCAGGGACAGGACGAAACCCCAGCCCAGAATGACGCCACCCCGTTGCCCTATGACCCACCAGCACTGGAAAAAAGTCAAATTAGCCAGGCGTCGAGACCGGGCAGCCAGGGCACTTGACACCCCCGTCAGTAGTACAAACAGAGAGGCCGTGGCGGTTTGAAACCCGCTCCAGAACGGAACATCGAAAACCTGGCGGGAATAGCCAAAGAAGAAGAGATCATAGATGTAGTGATATATCACCATCATGACTATGGAAACTCCCCGCAAAGCGTCGATCTCCCAATAACGGCTGCGGGCAGTTTCATGCCGGCGGCGAAGACGCAGAACCTGTGTGAAGTAACTCCACCGGGTCGTCCTATCCCTATTCACCGCAAGACCTCAGCCTGCGCATGTCATCTGTTCCCGCCATTACACAAAACCTCATAAAGGCGGATTGAAGCACTGAATACCGGGGTATCAGGCACCTTGAAAGGTAGTCGGGGGTAGGGCCGAATAGGATGCGCTTAGAAAGCGGACCATCTTTGTCTTGTGGAGGACAGCCCCCTGCTTCCGCCACGACCGGGACCTGATGGCGGAAGGCGGGGCGGTCTTCCACCTCAGGCGGGCCAAACCTGTCCGCCCTTGGCGTACACCCCCCCTCACGCCACGCGGAACCAGGTCTTCATGCCCCCATCGGAATGCTCCAGCATGTGACAATGCAGGAGCCAATCCCCCGGGTTATCCGCCACCAAGGCGATTTCAATAGTTTCTTCCCGTGCTAGCAGGAGCGTATCCCTTAGCGGGCCGAATGTGCCCTGGGCCGTGACTTGCCGGAAGTGATGCCCATGCAAGTGCATCGCATGCGGCCAGACCGTATCGTTGATGATGCGTATGCGGATCGTTTCCCCCACGGTGGCCTGAAGGAGGGGGTCGTCCGGTAGGTCAGCCACCCCATTCATAGACCAGAATTTGCTGCGGTGGGCCAGTTGTTGCCGATTCAACAGGCGGCCGGCCACCCGGGCCTGCTGCAGGCTCCCCATGGCGCCCCCTGCCATGTGCAGGTTCACTCTGCGCGCTTCTGCCAAGGCACTAAGGGCCGGTACCGGATTCGGGGGCAAGGGGCTCAAAGCGGGCAGCCGCCGCGGCCGGCTCGCACCGTCCACGGCGAAAGTCCCCAGCACGAGGCTGTCGGCTTGGAGGTTCAGCACGAGCTGGGCTTCGTCCCCGGCCGGCGCCACCACATCGACGATCAGATCGGCCCGTTGGGCGGGCGCCAGTTGCAAGTCGGACAGGGGCTGCAGCGAGGAGAGAGGCTGTCCGTCCAGGGCCACCAGCCAACCGGCGAGTCCCTTCACCCCGAGGGCGAACACCCGCGCATTGGCCGTGTTGACCAGGCGCAGGCGCCACCGTTCATATTGGCGCGTCGCGCGGGCCCAGGGGCCTTCCCCATTAATGGTGATCCAGTTTCCCAGACGCCCCGCGTGCGCCCAATCATGGGCGTCCCCGAAACTGGGGTGCAGGTCCGCCTCGGCGGTCAGGTACCAATCGTCCAGCAACAAGACTTCGTCATGATCCACAGAAGGGGGATTGGCCTCCTCCACGACGAGGGCCCCATAGAGACCGCGGGCCATCTGTTCCCAGGCGCGATTGTGCGGATGGTACCAATAGGTCCCCGCATCCGGCGCCTCAAATTTATACAGGAAGGATTCCCCTGACTCGACCACCGTCTGCGTCAGTTCTGGCACCCCGTCCATGGCGTTGGCCAAGCGCATACCATGCCAATGCACAGTGGAGGGCTGGGGCAGATCGTTCCGGAAAAGGCGGGAGACCCGGGCTCCCTGTGGCACGCGAATCTCAGGACCCGGCACGCCTCCCCCATACCCCCACACTGATGTTGCGGGATATGTAGACGGAGCCAGTTGGACCGTGCCTTCCTGGGCTCTCAGTTCGGGGACGTGACTCGGTGGGGCCGGTGGCTCTGATGTGTCGGTGGTGCAACTGAGAGGGAGGCTTCCCACCAGTACGGCACCGGCAGTGACAGCCAGGAAGTTTCGGCGTGAAATCTGCATTGAATCCTCTCCCTGTATCCCATGGGTTCCTAGTCCGGTATGGCTCAGGCCCCGGTAATAGCAGGGCGCCGGAGCGTGGACACTGTCCCCGGGCAGACTATTCTCTGCTTTGGGATTCTAGCAAGTTTAGGGGGAGGGACAGGGACCAAGATTACATTCTGCCAGTGAGGCCCCACATGGCTCCATCACAGCATAAACACTGACAGAGACTAGAAGTGCCACATAGTTAACACAACGGCAATCTCCACTCTCTGCTGCCGACTAGCGCACAGCTCCTATTGTCTGCTTTCCTAGTGTCGTACAATCACCTGTTTTACGGACAGGTACCCATACGGGGTGCCTGTCCAGAGTCCGAGCGGCGATCAGTCGTCCTCGCCACTATCATCATAGGCACCTACTAGCCGAGCCTTACCAGCGAAAGGCGCTGGGGCCGAAATCCGCCTCGTAAAAGGGCGAGACCATGGTGCCGGGCGGCACCAGTTTCATCCACTAGCTGGCCGTCCTCCGGGGTAATCTCCACCGCCAGCGCGTCCAGATTGTCTTCCAGCTGCGCCAGGGTCCACGGACCCATGATGGCGCTGGTGATCCCGGGTTGCTGCATCACCCAGGCCAGGGCGAACTGGGCCATGGTGATGTCCCGATGCTGCAGATGGGCCTCCAAGCCTTCCGTGACCCGAAACAAATCTTCCACCATCCGCGTGTGCCGGGCCGGATGGCGAGTGTAGCGGCTGCCGGCGGGTAACTCTTCGTGCCGCCGGTACTTGCCGGTGAGCAGACCCCCGGCCAACGGACTCCAGGGCAACAGGCCCACTCCATAGGTGTGGCTCATGGGCACCAGTTCGCGCTCAACCCGTCGATCCAGCAGCAACTGTCTTGCAAGTCAAGCTTGAGAGCTATTGGGAGTGGTCTCCTGCCAGTAAGTCTGGTCTCTCATCAGGGCGTTGAGGATGGTCAACAGTTTGCGCATGGCGGCC
>DAOUJU010000027.1:0-69549 GCA_034422235.1 Anaerolineales bacterium
AGTCTGAGGATTTGCGCACATATTCAAGACCTTTCAGCCCTTTTGCCCCCGGTTTTGGGTCATACAAAATGATGGGTAGCCTTCCTGCCAGAATTGCGTCGTTGTAATACTAGGCTTCTGGGCACATTGTTTTTCCGTGTTTAGGCGAGGATTCAGCCAGTAATCAACAACCTGGCCTGGAGCCTTTGGCCAGTACTCTTTAGCATCTTCGCCTGCTTGAGTAGCCATCACGTCTCCTTCCCCGGGGCCTCAGCGCACGGCAGCGGGCCGTACCGGGAGCGGTGATTCAAGATCAGCAATTCTATGTCCTCGGCCAGTTCGTCGCGATCCTCCGGAGGGACGTGAAACCAGAAAAAGCGGCCATCCTCCAGCCACAGCTTGATCTCCGTGATCAGGATCCGGGGTCCATGCGCCGGCAGGTGGGTGTGGTACTCCAGGATCCCTTCTTGTTCGCTGGCACGGTCGCCGACAACATCCGTTATGCTAAGCCCGATGCCGCCCAGGCAGAGGCCATACAGGCCGCACGCATGGCAGAAGCTCATGCTTTTGTGATGCGTTTCCCTGACGGCTATGAAACCTGGGTAGGCGAACGTCAGCGCATTGCCATCGCGCGCGCCATTCTGCATGATCCCCGCATTCTGATCCTGGATGAAGCCACTTCCGCACTCGATCTGGAAACGGAAGAAAGAATTCATGCTGCCTTGGCCACCTTAACCGCTGGCCGGACCGTGATCGCGATTGCCCATCGCCTGGCCACCCTGCGTCGGGCCCAGCGGCTGGTGGTGATAGAGGCCGGACGCATAGTGGAGCAGGGCACCCATCGACAACTGATGGCGGCCAGCGGACGCTACCGGAAAATGGTCGAGGCCCAGCAGCAACTCTCTGACGCCAAGACCCTCAGTCTGCTCGTTGGTGGGTGAAAGCAGACGCTCTCTTGTCCATGTCTGGCTGAAGTTAGGCGACCAGGTTTGGCAACGGCGGGAGGAAACAAGCCATTGGGGCTGGAAACTGATCAGGTGACTGAGTGTGTACCGGATCAGTTTCCAGGTAGGCCGCAAGTTTGCTTCTGTGGAAGGGTTGCCGGATATGGCACTTAATACCAGCGTGAGGTCCCTGATCGGCCTTCAGGACGTTTCGGGAAAATCCTGTGGTGTCCCAGGGTTGGTCAGGGATATACTCTATTCCTTGTTGCACCGCCCGGCAGCGAACAGGCCCCTTCAATCCCAGGTATAGTCCACATATCCTGATTCATTCTGGACGCGCAGGGCAGACTCAAACATTGCCTCTATGGTGCCCCGTGGCCGGTAATTAATCAGTTGCTTGCCCTTGCTGATGGCGTGATCGTAGCGGTACCAGACAGGCACCGTCACTTCCAGGGGTTCCTGCCCTGTCAATTCCGCCAGCAAGGGAGAGGCATGGGTGTAATAGAAGGGTTCAGGCGCGCCGCAGTTGAAGGATTCACCAATGGCCGCCGGTTCTTCCAGAGCACAGACCAGCATATGGGCGATGTCCCGGGCATCGTTGGGCTGGTAGTACCAGGAACGGCCCTCTTCATCCCGGACGCTGCAGGGTTGATCCGGACTCTGGGCCTGCGCCAGGACATCGTGCCATAACTCTGTACCATCGGCCAGGTAAAGTTCGCCGCGGGGATTGGACTGGCCAATCTGCAATATGCCGCAGACCCGGTTCACGGTAAATTGACTGAGAATGGCATCCCCCGACTGAACGTGGCTGGGCCGGACGATCACCGTGCGCAGTCCCGTGTAATTGGCGGCCATATTGACGAATTCCTCGCCTATCAACTTCACAAGTGAGTATTCGCCATCCGGATTCTTGGGATGTTCTTCATCTACAGGGTGATAGGCACAGGCAAATTTTTCACCGTTATTGGGGAAGACACCCGAGGAACTGACGTAGACCAGCCGATCCAGCCGGTCCGCATGCTCGCCACACACGCGCGCTATCAGGCGGTTGATCTGCAGGTTGTTGTCAAACTGGGGTCCCACGAAATTGGCGGTATGGATCACAGCATCCACGCCTGTCACGGCTTTCTGCACAAAGGCTTCGTCCGTCAGGTCTCCCTGGGCCAGTTCAATATCCAGGCCCTCCAGCCGATCCAGTACGGGATCCTCAGGCAGGGCCGTGCCCCGGACTTCATGATTGCGATCCAGCAATTGACGGACGAGACGGCAGCCTACCTGTCCCGCTGCACCGGCTACCAGAACTTTCATGGGACACTTCTCCTTGCTTGATTAGACACTGACATCGTAATAGGGATATTCGTACCAGTCCAGAATGCCCAGCGGCGTCGCCGCCGCGGCGAACAGGAGCAGGGACGAATAGGTGTCGGCAAACTGGCGTCCCCCTCCCTTCCCATCGATTACCGCTCCTCCGGTATCCACGAACTTGCCCGATCCTTGTCTTTCGGCCGGTCTGGCCACCAGGGCCGCGAATTGGCGGGAAGCAATTTTGAGGTAGCTCTCACGACCTGTTACCAGGTAGGCATGCGTGAGAGCTTCCAGGAAGTGCGGTGTCGGCGCGGTACGATCCAGGCTAGGCAATTCCTTGTAAAACGTAATCCCGTCCGGCCCCAGGGTATGGGCCAGGAGATCGTTCACCACCTCCACGATCAGGGTGCCAATTCGCTCGTCGTCATCCAGCAGGCGGTAACGGGCCAGGGAGTTGACGGTAATTGAAATCATGAAGGGAACCCGCGGCATGGTATGGCTAGTATAGGGAGCCAGCAGCGCGCCGTACTCATCGTACCAATCCAGAAACATCTGCGCTAGGCGGGTGGCTTCTTGGTACCAGTATGGGGCTCCTGTGCCCAGATAGAGAGCGATCAGGGCCCGCAGGGCCCAGCCCCCTTCCCGCACGGCGGCTTCGCCCGGTGTGCGCATGTGCGGCAACGCCATGTGGCGCAGGATATTGTGACCTATGGACTCAGCCGCCTCCAGCGCCTCCTGCCGTCCTGTCAAACAGTAATAGTCCAGAAATCCCTCAGTCCATTCATGGGAGGGGATAACGCGGCCGGTACCGTGGTAGGCTGTATGAATTTTCAGGCCGCCATGGATCAGGGGATCAGGGTGATGATGGCAGAAATCCACGTCCAGCCAGTGACGGGCACACACGAGGGCTGAGTCCAGCATGCGACGCTGGCCGGTCAAGGCATAGTACAGCAGACTCATATGGGGACGATCGTACTCATTGTTGACCCATACACTCTCGCCGCCCCCACGACCCTGATCCGTATACCCCGCGTCGGGTGCATCCCCGAAATGCATCATGCCCAGAGCCTGGGGGCGGGCCGCATGCAGTTCATTGAAACGGGAGAGTAGGCGCCCGGGTACATGGGGCGGGAAGAAATCCAGCCGCCAGGGGTTGTTCTCCCGGTACCATGTGCGGGGCAGGGCTGGCACATCAGGCAGCTGAAACTGGAGACTACGGAAACTGATTTCATCCAGTTCCGCTTGACCGTTATGGAAGTGAAGCATAAGCCGATGGGTCTTCCCCATGCCCTGCAGAATGCGGGCGGGTTGGGCCGTAGCGGGATATAGATCAGCGACAATACCGTTCGCATCCGCCTGCAAAGCCTTGGGATAATGCTGGTGTGCCTGGTAATGAGTAACCGCCAGACCACGGGACCCCTGGCGCCAATCCACCCAGAAATCTCCGTAGAAGGACTCTGTGAAGTGCTCATTGGACTGATAGAGAAGAGTCTCTGCATTGATTTCCATCTGCACGGCAGTCGCTGACGTCTGGATACGGGTCTGGTAGTACCCTTCCCCCAATGCCACAGTGGGAGGATGGGTATCAGCCTCATCCTGCACCTGGAAGCAGGCAGTAAGAGCAGAAAGCGAAACCTCTTCCTCTGATCCATCGTGTATGAACTGGTGTTCCAGTTCAATGTAGGGTTTGCCTGCGTAGGCTGTAAGCAGGCCATGAAATGCCAGGGATTCTTCTCCACAGCCATTGCGATGGCGGCCCTTGAGGGTAGCTGTGGCCCGTAGAGGACCCGCTTCCACAATCTCCACCGAATCCACCATAGCCTGGAACCGGCCGGTCGGTGTTTGCAACGCAATGATGCCCACTTCTGGTGAAGTGCCAAAGGAATTCCCGTGCAACTGGACTTTCTGTAAAGCAAAGGCTGCGTCTGTGTGGATTTCCAAGGTCAGGGGCCCCGTATCCAGGCGTATGCCCTTCTCCGTGGACAGGAGAGAAACACAAGTAACCGGCTCCGGATTTGCGGCTCTGTCATTGACGTCCAGGGTGCAGTCTTGGGATCGATTACCGGGCAAGTCCGGCTGGAAGTGGACCAGCGACCAACGGATGCTGCCATCTGGCCATTGACCCAAGGGTCGAACTTGCCGTGGTAACCGTGTGGTTCCCTGCTCTATAACAAGATGATCCGGACTCGGCAGTCGCCCCTCAGCCCAGGGCATACTGACAGTGACCGGTTCCTGGTGCCGATCGAAACGCGAGAGCTTGGGAAAGTGCAATTGGGTCATGGCCACTTAATCGAAAGAGGAAGAGCACGTTACGGATGTAGTCTACAGCCTAAGGCTTAGGCAAGACAGAGAATAGGATACTGACACTGGTCAGATATCAGGTGGGGGAACGATCCGCGGCAAAACCCCTTCAGCCGCACGGTTCTTCCCGGTTTTGTACGAACATAGAGACAAGAGCCTTCTCTTCCCCCAAGGTGAACTCCACCGGGACTCAACCAAAAGGTCCGGTCCCCCCGTGTTCGAACAATAAATCGGCAATTTTGCTGCGCCCTTCCATTACGGCCAAACCGAGTGGAGACAGATTGTTGTCGTTGACCAGGTTTATTTTGATCTTCCTGTGATTCAGGAGCTCTTCCACCATGTCCAACTTACCATGGTACACCGCTAGATGCAGAGGTGTCCAACCCTTACGCTCCCGCTTGGTAGGATTGGTGTCTGGATGATCCAGGAGAGTTCCTAACACACGTAATTGATCATCGCGGATGGCGAAGTGCAGCGGGGTCCAACCACTAGCCGTCTGTACATTGGGATCGGTATCCGGGTGCTCCAGCAACGCTTCTACAGCATCCACTATACCGCGTATCGTCGCCAGATGCAGCGCAGCAAATTTCTCTTCCCTATTCTGGACATTAGGGTTGATATCCGGGTGTCGCAGCAGCAAGTACATGAACTTCAGAAGACTGTCCTCCATCGACCTGTGGAGGGCCGTGTAGCCGTCATCATCCCTGACGTTGGGGTTGGTACGAGAATGGTCTAGTAACAGTGCCATGACATCAGTGCCAATATGACTGTACACGGCAACATGCAGGGCGGATTGACCTTCGTACCCTGTGGCATTGGGATTAGCGTTATGGGCCAGCAAGACCTTGGTGGCCTCGACTCGGTTCAGGGCAGCTGCCTTCAACAAGGGGGTGTCGGATCGGCTGTCGCGCGCTTCTATATCAGCGCCATGGGCCAATAAGACAGCGATGACATCCACATGCCCGGCTAAAACTTCCGCACCCGAAAGATAGGAGGTGGGCACCGTACCGGGATTATCCAGCGGAGCAACTTCCCGCGGGATCGGCGTGGGGGGAATGACCTGCGCCCGCGGAAGATTGTCCGGCAAGTACACCGCCAGATCAACGTAAAGCCAGGAGCCGTTCTGTAGCAACAGCCAGGAGCCATCCGCTGTACGCGCCACTACAGTTATTTCATCGCCTGCAGATAAACCGCCCTTGATCGCATAATTCGTACCCGGTCCTCCCCGCAAGTTGGCATTGACCTGAACCTGAGGCCGCGGGATGGGCGTTGTGGTTGAGCTGAGGGGCAAGAGAGCAGGGGGCGATGTGGCTGTCGGGATTGATGTAGGTGTAGCTTCTGGCGTGGGAGTGAAAGTTGGCACTTGCAGATGAGCCGAAAGAGTAGGTCTGGCTTCGGGGGATGAGTGTAATCCTGTGCTTTCCTCCCGCGCTGGATCGTGTCGAGCCCTGCATCCCTGTGTTGTCAGAAGTGGCACGAGAAGTAACAGCCCGAGGGCAATCCATCGAAACCAGGGCGGTGTCTGCCGGGTGCTTGTCATGGATCAATGGGATGTTCCGGCCCATCTCTTACACAGTACGCCTGAGTTCGCAGGGAATCATAGTTCGGATTCAGTTCCAGACAGCCATCTGTTCTGAATTCCTGACTTTGCTTTCACACTCAGCCCCATGATCGGGGACTCTCTTCCCGAGTACAGAAAATCTTCAGGGCCGCAAGCCTCCCTGGAGTTAATTGTCGGCACCGCCCTGCAACCTTCTTGGAATCTGCGGGGAATGTACCATGCCGGGCATTCCGCCACAGGCATGGTTCGGGATGGCTAAGGTTTAATTCCTTGCCCCTGATTCAGGTACTCCAACACGATGGAAAGGGGAGGTTATGCGTCTTCTTCATCCACTGTACGGGCCCCGAGTCGGGCGTCCAATATGAGAAGACCCGTGCCATCATCTCCGATGCGTTTGAGATAATCGACGATGTCAAGCGCGGACTTCTCTTCTTCTACCTGTTCTTCAATAAACCACTCCAGCAAAACATGAGTGGCGTAGTCCTCCTGGGCCCGTGCTTCCCGGTACAATCCTTCAATCATTTGGGTCACAATCTTTTCATGTTCCCATGCCATTTCCATGGCGTCCGGCACCGATTCGAATTCAGTGGGCGGCTGGTCAATGGATTGTAGGATCACACGTCCGTTACGCGCATTCAGGTAGTCAAAGATCCGCATAGCGTGGTCGATCTCTTCCTGATGTTGGATTCTCATCCAATGGGCAAAACCAGGCAGAGTTTCAGTTTCAAAGTAGGCAGCCATCGACAGATAGAGGTGAGCTGAGTACAGTTCACTATTTAACTGGTTATTGAGTGCTTTTTCAAGCTTGCCGTTTAACATGCACCATTCTCCTGTGTAGCTGTCCAGGGGAATACAACGATATCATCAGTGTATTACACTCTGAACCGCACGAATAAACGGACAATTACCGGTTATGACAGTCTCTGGACCAGGGTTGATTCTTACCAAGAATTCATGTATTTCCGGAACACTTCAGGAAAGCAGGACAGAACTTGAATGGGCCAATGCCCAATGACAACCAGTGCCCCCACAAGTCTGAAAACTCTCTCTTCAGGGCAATGACCTGAATCTTTGGGCACACCTTTTCCTCTTACCTGTGAAGTCTTGTCAACCAGGGGTGAAGACCAATCTCAATATGAACGGCAGTTATGTCTGCGGGTTGGAAGAAGGGGAAAGTTTGGCACGCAAGATCACGTAGTGTTGTTCAACGCGCCCTGTCAAAAGCATACTACCAATGGCCAAGAGCCATATGAGAAACAGAGAACCTGAGTACCGGTGAACCAGGCTGGCCGCTTCCAACCAGATGAGTTGCATGACTAGGCCTAAAATAGCCGAAATGGGGGCCACAAACCGTAACAGACCGCCCACCCGCCACTGATATCTGGCCGCAATCAGGACAGACAGTCCCGCAGCTGCGAAGCCGATTTGGCCGGTAATCTCGCGCAAGGTGGCCGTCATTTCCCAGGTAGCGCCAGGTACCTCAAGGTCTGTGGGAACTGCCACAGCCATGGCAACGGCCAGTGCGCCCGACAGGCCTGTGAATAGACCTGATAGTCCAAAAATCACTGGCACGAGAGGTGGCCCCAGACGTTCCCGGATGATCCAGGTTTTCATTAGAAGCCAGGCGGCTATTCCCAGAGTCACGCCAGAGATCAATCGGGCACCCCCACCGACAGCGTAGGGAAACCGGTTGCTGGCCAAGGCATGCAAAGATTCAATCAGTGTGGGTTGGTCTGCGTCGGTAGCGACACGTCCAATCACGGCAATGACAGTTACCAGAGCTGTTAGTACCAAAAACAAGCCTGCTTTGCGGGCTGCTGAATCAGGTGACAGGTGAGCAGCAGCTTGTTCACCTGCAGGGCTTGGGTCGGGCATAGGAGCTGGAAAGTCTCTGGTTAGTTCAGAAGCGGAATAACCCTAATCACGAATCAGAGGGGCCCGCTGGAGAGGACTGCAATTCATAAGAAGAGCAGCGAAGACAGTTTATATTAAATTTTTATATAAAGTAAAATAGATATCCCCGAAGTCAATCAGTGACTGCCGAGCGCATGCGGTTTCAGGGAACCACATATGGGAAGGCTGGCCGCATGTCGTACACCACTCAGGAATTACCTGATCACAAAGGGATACAGGTTCCCAGAAATCCTTGCGCCGCCACGGCCTATAGTCGCTGTCGGCTGTCCACAGCTTAAGGATCCTTCTGAAGTGTCTTGCCTGTGCATCGGGTAGGCCATTACGCAAGAATGGGAAACCCGCCCTTTCACTCACCTGTTCCCTCTTTGCTGGTCCCGAACCAAAATGGTTGGTTCACCGGAAAGCTCCAAGGGACCAATGGGAATGGCCCCCGCGCCAAGCGAACTCAAGCCCTGGAGGCCTGCCTATGGCACTCCCTATTGCACTTGACGCAGGCAAGTCCAACCTTGGACCCCCACAACGCCCAGGAGTTTGAAAGCTCTGGCCTGAATGGTCATTCCGGTTCTACCATCAGCACCTCGCTGGGACCGTAGCCGAAAGTCTCAGGGGCATAAATCTCGGCGGCGCGGGCAGGGGGTACCTGGAAGGTCCCGGCCGTGGTGGCTTCCGCGATCGCCGCATACTGATAGACGCCACCGGGCAGCCAGGTAGTGACCGTCAGGGCCCTTTCATCCAGCAATTGCTGATGATCGAACCAGGGCCAGTAGTACCAGCCGCGGCGATTGGGATCCTCAAAGGGCTCCGAGCCCTTCAGGGCCGGATTGACCAGTTCGAGACCGGCGGGCAGGGGGCTGGCCAGCATAACGTGATGCCGTTGCCCGGTTGCCACCAGCGTCACATCAATGCGCACGCGGCTACCCAGCTTCACATGCCAGATACCTTCCGCGTCTTGCCAGACATCATCCGGATCGTCCAGTCCGGAATAGGTACGCATAACCGAGAACCCCCGTTCCCGGGGTTCCAGGCGCAGATCGTCAGGTACATAATCCAGACCCAGACGGTAATACAAGCGGCCCTCTCCCTCCCGCTGGACCTGGAGCCGCTCCGGGTCCTCGGTAAAGAGCCAAGCCATGGGCAGTGACACCTGTTTTATCTCGGTCTCACGACCCTGGAAGAGAGTATTCATGACCAAAGTGTCATCCAGCCAGACCCGGGCCATGAAGTCGGGGTCGGTGGCTTCGTAGGTGCGGAAATACTGGTCCATGGACTGCAACACGAAGACATTGTCTTGTGAACTGCCCCAGTGCCCATGCCTACCGCGGGCTGCCATGAGGGCCTTTACAACCTTGGGAATCAGGTCCGAGTCGGGCTGGATGGTCATAAGAACCCGCAACAGCAGAGCATCACTACGCCGTGCCGACTGGAGTATCAAGTGTCCGTCCTGTTCAAGAGCATGACGGGCGAACACGGCCTTGCCGGTGGTTTCATCTACGCGGTTGTGCACGAATTCCATCCACTCGGCCACTGTGTCCGTATCCGCAGGGGACTGTTGCAGGGCCAACAAACTCCATGCCACTACTTCCAGATCCAGATCTTCGGGCGGAACACTCTCAAGCAGACGCTGGGCCCACCAGCTGACTACATCGCCCAACTGCGAACGCACAAACAGAGCGTAGGCTGTGATGTACCGACGGGTGGCCGGAGAATAGTACCAAGGGTAGTGTGATTCAATATTGGTCAGGTAGTTCAAACCTCTCTGTACGTACCATTTCGGCACAGCGTAACCGGCATCACGGGCCACCGCCAGGGCATGTAGACTGTGAACACTGACAAAGGGCCAAGACCCTTCCCCTCTAACCCATTGGGGGAAACCGCCATCATCTTGCTGGAAACGCATCAGGGCATCAATATCCACCTGGAGACTTTGGTCAAGGACCTCAGGTTCCGGTAGGTCTGTCAACTGGAACGCATACAGCACATCGCGCAGCGCAATATGCGCCAGAATGCGGGAAGCAATTCGTTCTGGATAATTCCATCCAGTGTAATCCCCCAGTTGCAGATAGCAGTCCAAGAGAGACTGGAGCAACGTGGACGAAGTGGCAATGGTCAACTGACCGAAGTCCCGGTGTACATCATCTGGCATGCGCAAGCCTTGTACTGCGGTAGAGTCTTCCACGATTCCATAGGCGGCAAAACCTTCCTGTGAAGCCGGCACATAGACGGGTAGCGCGCCCAGGACCGTATCGTTAATCTGATCATTGAAAACAGTGACCATGACTTGACTTTCTCCCGCTTCCCGGGCTTCTACGGGTACCAGAATCTGTTGGCGACTCCTGGCTGGCACTGCGAACTTGATGGCATCGAAATCCAGTTCCTCCGACTCGTAGGACATCTCCAGCCGATCACTTTGTGCGATCAAAGTCAGATCCTGGTGGTCCTGCGACAGGTTCTCTACCAGAATGGACACCTCCGCCGTGTCACCGTAATTCAGGAAACGGGGCCATTGGGGACGTATCTGGAGGGGTAGACGCGTAACGAAGGAGCTTTCGGCCAGGCCAAACAGCTGGGGTCCCGACGTAGCCATGGCCACAACGCGGAAGCGACTTATTGTGTCCGGCAAATCCCATGTGGCCCGAAAGACTCCCTCTTCATTGGTGATACCTGAGGGTTCATAAAAGGCCAGTGGATTGAAGTCAGAACGGACAGCAAAATCTCCACCGTTGCCACCACCACCTCTGCCTCCGGGGGGGTGTTCTCTTTCCAGGAAGGCTTCGGACTGCATATATCTTCTTAACTGATAGGGAGAGAGGTGGAGATTGCGGAGAGGGTAGAAACTGTCCAGCGGATGGCGATGCTGATATCCAGTCAGAGCCAGTATCGCCTCGTCGACAGCAAACAAAACGACCTCCGCCCCAGATACGGGTTTACGCTCCGCGTCAGTCACTTGCACTGTGATCGAGACTTGCCCACCCGGTGCCAACTCCTGATTATCCAAATGCACGTCCAAGGCTAGTTCGCGTATGGAGGGTGGCACATTTAATGAGACATCACCTCGTGCCATGGCGGGAGCCATTTCGATTCCCAAATCCAGATCAGGAGCAGCCCCGGACAACAGTACGGATACATGCACGTTGGGCAAATGACTCTCCTTAATGGGCACGTCCCATATGTGCGTGGCATTCAGGATTTCAATGGATTCATGTGTGACAATGCCATCCCGATTCGTGATCACGGTCCCGTAGGCAGGATAGAACGGAGGCTGTATCAGAATCCTGGCCATATCCCCTGGCTGGTATTCGTCTCTGTCAGGCGTCAGGTCTATCTGGTCGCGAGAGCCTCCAACCTGAAGGCGGTTGCGGGAGACGGAACTTGTAACCCAGACGTAGAATTGGGTAACATTCGGCCTCCCTTTTTCATCCCGAATGGCAATATCCACGAGCCAATAGCCAGTATGAGGGAATACCAACTCACATGTCACAGGAGCTGAAGCGGACTGCATGCGACAACTGGGCTCGGGTGCTTTTTCCGAATCCGATGCCGTAGGGGCAACCCAGTTGGGAATCCGGGTTTGGACCTGGATTTCCTGGTCTGGAATCAACTGGCCATCTATATCTGTAACAATAAGGTCCAGTGGATAAGGTACCTCTACCTCGGCCAGATAGGAATCCCTTTTAGCGCCTACATACAGTGATGCAGGATGCACCAGGAAGTGTTCCGTACCATAGACGGATTGCTGGGACAGATCTTGTACGGTAGCGGAAACATGGATCGTGTGCGGAACAGGTACATGTTTCACGGAAGGCGTTATGGCCAGTCGATGGTAACCCCGTGTATCCAGTTCGTCTTGGCCATAAGTACTGCCGTACCATGTCCATCTATTATACGACTGACCGAACCTATAGCGGTGCCAGCCGGGCGGGGAATAATACGCTTCTCTCCCGTACACATGCCATGAGGCTGAGGCGCCTTGTAACGGTCCACCACCGTAATATTGGGACTGCATATCCACAGTCACCGTTTCATCCACGAAGTGAGGTCCAGCCGCACTGGTTACAGACGTTTCAAATTCAGGCCGTCGAAACTCTTCAATCTGAAAGTACATGTGGTGGCTTTGGCCTGCCCACTGTTCCGGCAACTCCTGCAATGAGAAGTAAACACGGGCATAACCCAAATTGGCATTTTCAGGCACCTGGAATCGGAAATGTATGGCCCCATGTTCATCCAGTCGCGTTGTGCCAGTGCCCAATTCCACCTGGTGTGAATCCTGTATCCGATAGTGAATCAGGTCTCCATGGGAATGGAGCCAGGAAACGTCTCCAGCCGGTGAATACTCTACCTGCCGTACCCACCCTTTGATCTGCATTTCCTCTCCCGGTCGATACAGATGTCGGTCGGTGAAGACATGCCATCTGGCGGTATGGGTCGTATGTGGCCAACGCCAGCGAGAATTTGGATCTGGGGAGAGGCTTTGAGGCAATAAAGTGATATCCTGCCCCTGACTACCTAGAATCAGGCGTGGGCTTTCTGTGTCTGTCAGGGCGGCAATATCGAAATGGGCATGGCCGTCCGCATCCGTAATCGTCTCCATTTCTTCAGGCCATAAGGCCAGGTGGACTCCCGCCTGGGACTCGCCAGTTTCCAAAGAAGTCGCATGTACGATCAAAGTATGCGGATCGGCATAGGCATCAAGGGCCAGAGCGGTGGCCTGAATCCAAGTAACGACCTTACCCACCCGAGGAAAATTCCAATTCCATGGCCATGAACTGAACAGTTCGGACGGTGGATCGAGAACCATCAGCAGTTGCCCTTTGCCGTTCTTGAGATAAGGATTGAGATCAAGCACCGTCCGGCTTATTGCGTCCGTCCGGGAATTCAGGGTCAGGTTAGTGTCCAGTAAAGGTTCTCTTTCCAGAAGACGGGCCGGATCTGACAGTCCATGCGCATGGCGCAGGACTTGAAAACCGGCGAAATCAGCCGGTTCTACCTCATATAGCTGGACTGGGAGGCTGGACAAATCACGAGCAAAGAAGGAGTATCGCCCCTGGTTGTGGGGATACATCACCTCCATGGCAGCCGGCATGTGTAGCATTGGTACCGCTTCTGGCGATGGATACTCGCCTACATACATTCTGAATTCCTGAGTGGAATCCAAGACTTGACCATAGATGTCTTTGAGTCCTGGTTCAATACGCAGCGTATACCAGGTATCCGGCTCTGTTTCCCCTTCAATCCGCATGGAACCAGACGGGTATATGCGTACTTTGCCCTGAGGCAGGAAGGGCCTGATAGACACCATACCCGTGATCAGAGTATGTGGGTCCACACGGTGATTGAAGCCAATATCAAAGGAATTCCAGTCAGGGTGACAGGCATAGGAGCCGATACTCTGGCAACTCACGTATGAGACCTGTAAAGAGCCATAGGTATACAGGGTGTTCCGTTGGGGTTCTTGCGTGGGCAGAGGGCCTTCCGTCGACTGTGCCCCCGGGTGAACCGTCACTGTGAAAACAGTATCTGCCGGAATTGCCTGCGCAGGTTGCAGGAGAATAGTCTGATCTGCAACAGTGCTCTCCAGGAAATTCTTTAAGTCTGGGGAGAGGTCCGGGGATTCTGGCGAGACAAGCACGAGCGGAAAAGCCTGCCCTTGTGCCTCCAGGGTAATAAAGGGCAACAGCGCCTTGCGGTCTATGGGCTGGCTGAATTCCATTGCGATATGGGGCTGGAGTGTTTGGGGTCCGTCTTGAGGCCAGAAGCGAGTTATGGTCATCCTGGGGGTTTCGAATTCTCCAATGAAATGCTGTTTCAAAGCTGCTCCGCTCAGGGCAGTGAAATTGGCTGGCACCACTGTCAGATACAAGGTTGAATCTGCCAAGAGTTCTGCTGGCTGAAACACCAGGGTCTGTGTTCCCATCCAGTACCATTCACCCGCCAGCCCAGGTACAAGAAAAACAGGCAATTCCTGATCCGCCAATTCCGCATGACTGGTCAGAGGGACCATTGGCTGGGAAAACGTAAGGCTGATATTGGGGGCCCAGGAAACCTGTCCCGAAGGAGAAAAACGGACAACCTGCAATTCCGTGGATTCTGCTATGACAGGGGTTTCCAGGTCGGCACCGGCAGCAGGTGGAAATGTCTGAACCTCAACCCCACCGGCGGGAGGTGGAATCAGCCGTTCCAGAGGCAGATGTAGTGTCTTGGGAAGGGGATCCCTGGCTAAAGCTGGCACCTGCGAAAGTTCGGCCACGGCCTTGGCTTCAGGCAAGCGAGCCGCCAGAGAGGTTGGAGAAGCTGGCCCAGAACTGGTGAAAGCGACAGTTTCTATGTCCAGCACAAGATTGGGGCCAGGTGTTGGGGCCGGTGTTGGTGTTGGCTGAACCTGGGGTTCCTGGTAGGGAATGACAGGCAGGACGCCCTCAAGTACAAAGCGCATATAGGTTACGAAAGGATCAAGGGTTTCCAGAGCGTTGTCCAAGCCCCCGATATTTTTTTCTGTCAGCGAAGTACCTGTACCGCTTGCTGGCAGGGACCGGCTGGAGGCAGAGAGCGTATCTTGTCTATTGTCACAGGCTGCCAACACCAGTATGACCAGAAAAGCCGCCGTACCTATCCAATAGATGTGTCTCTTCATGATCTTCTCCGATTAAGGTCCGGCTTTTCCCTGAACTACCCTGGGTGTTTCTGCGCCTACATTACACAGGGATTATCGCGGGTCTGGTAGAAGGTGCGGCAATCTCAGCCCAAGACCAAGGTATACCTAACCTGGACGCAGGTGCATGGCCCAGGCGTAAATTGAGACAATACCGTTGTAAGTAAATTCCAAAGGGCTGGTGGCCAGGACTATCCGGTTATCGTGAGCTTGGCCGTATTAGCCTTGGACAGATTAAGGAGCGTCTTTCATGAATGTAATTCCTTCAAGGCAGACTCCACGAGGAACGCAGAACGGCTGATTCCGCGTTCACCAACATAGTCGTCAATTTGACGGAGTGCTCCCTCTGGAATAGTGATATTAATTCGGACTGCCTTTTCGGTTGAGCTTGGAGCTAGGACCATAAACGTAGTAATTAGCCCTTCACAGTTATGTGGGTCCGCGAGGATTGAATCAAGATCAGAAGGTGGAGGAGTTGCTTCGCCACTCTCGGCCATAACTGCGATATGGCCGAGGAGAGCTTCACGTCCCATGACCAAGGCCTCCTCAATTGTTTCACCAGCGCTGATACAACCGGGAAAATCAGGGAAATCAACGCCGTAATCGCTGTCGTCATCCTTTCTGACCAGTGCCACATAATGCATCATCATTTTTCAATCCTTGCGCTTAAGCCCTGCCTGCCGCAAAACCGAAGACAAAGTGCCTTTCGGAATATCCTTGCGGGGATGGGGAACCGTTACCGTTCCTGGTTTCACCGGATGCTGAAACTGATAATGACTACCCGAAATCCTGACTCTGAACCATCCGTCTTTTCCCAGGAGTCTGATTAGTTCTCGGCTATTCACAGTGTGTATTATACACACTGATCCTTGGAAAATTTACCGCTGGAGCGAATGTTACCGATTCTGTCCATGAGATCACCGTGACATATAGCAGTGGTGAACTGGCTGAATCAATCTTGGTTTGGAAGTAGGCGCCTATCTCTCGCCTGGCCGCAGTGGTCGAATGAAATCTCGCCAGCCGGATTATCCGCCCAACACAAGAATGGGCAAGATTACTTTAGCCACTCACCATAGCTGCCTCCAGCCAATTGCCAGCGATCCGTTGGTGCCATGCCCGCATCTCCGTTACATCTTTCACGTTGAGCATGCCATTCCTGACCAGGGAACGTCCGGCTACGATGGTGTCTCGGGCAGACAAAGGGCCACAACGTAACAGGGCCTCAACCGGGTCGGATAAAGCTCCAGCAAAGTGAACCCCTTCCAGAGGCCAGACCACGAGGTCACCTGCTTTTCCCGGAGCCAGGACGCCGATGTCATCACGGCCCAGACAGGCCGCTCCGCCCAGAGTGGCCATTTCCAGGGCTTCGCGGGCTTGCATGGCCTTGGGGCCACCTCGTAATCGGGCCAAGAGCAACGCACTCCGGGTTTCAAGCCAGAGGGAAGCACAATCAGCCGAAGCGGAACCATCACAGCCTATGCCAACTGCCACTCCGGCATCACGGAATTCTCGAATGGGAGCCAGCCCAGACCCCAGGATCTGGTTGGAGCTGGGACAGTGGGCTACCCCGACTCCCCAATGGGCCAGCTTTCTGATTTCAGCCTGATTGGGATGCACACAGTGGGCCACCCAGGTTCGGCTGGATCCCCAGCCTACCTGTTCAAAGTATTCAAACGGTCGACAACCAAAGGTGGCTTTGCAAAATTCATTCTCGTCCAGAATCTCGGCCAGATGGGTGTGGAGGCGTACATCGAGGGTCTCGGCCAATTCCGCCGTACGGGTCATCAATTCTGGCGTAACCGCAAAAGGCGAACCGGGTGCCAATGCGATCTGCACCATGGCCCCGGGAGCAGGATCATGGTGCGACTTCACCAATCGCTCCGATTCAGCCAGAATATCCTCGTCTTCCTGCACGATGGAGTCCGGGGCTGGACCGCCATCTTTCTGTGAAAGACTTATGGACCCGCGGGTGGGCTGAAAGCGGAAACCGAGTTCGGTGGCAGCTTGAATTTCGGCTCCTATCAAGTCCCCGCCCCCATGAGGATGAACATAAAGATGGTCGGTTGATGTCGTACAACCCCCCAGAGCCAGTTCGCACAGTCCGATCCACGTTGACACATAGACCGCCTCCTCGTCCAAGCGTTGCCAGAGAGGATAGAGAATGCGTAGCCAGTCGAAGAGTTTTCCTGCAAGGGCTGGTGCGAAGGACCGCGTGAGATTCTGGAAGATGTGGTGATGAGTATTGATCAGTCCCGGTGTTACCAGACAGCCTGAGGCATCTATCACCCGGTCCGCCCCTGGTTCCTGGCCTGCCTCACCCACGCCAATGACAAACCCATCGGCTATCGCTACCCAGCCGCCACGGATTTCACGGCGGTCTGCATCCATGGTTACCAGCAGATCAGAATTTCGGACCACCAGTTCTGCTCTGGATGTGGAGAATTTCTCCTTGGCATCCATAGCTGTGGCTTTGTCAATTCCCATGATTTTCCGAAACCTGCTGCGCGTATTGGACCAGAGTGGAAAGGGGACCGGGATAATTCCGGCATTGCACTACAACAGCAGCCAAAGTCTGAAACCTGAATGTCAGCAATAGGCCCCCATACCAGGACCAATCCATGAAGAGTGGGATTCAGACAGAACCAACGAAACGGTATCAGTTGCTGTCAGCCGCTGCTTTGAGCCACTGGCAGGCGATTCGGTGATGCCAGGCAAGCATGTCTGTTACTCCCTTCACGTTGAGTGTGCCATTCCTGACTAGGGAACGTCCGGCTACGATGGTGTCTCGGGCAGACAAAGGGCCACAACGTAACAGGGCCTCAACCGGATCGGATAAGGCCCCCGCAAAGCTAACTCCTTCCAGGGGCCAGACGACGAGGTCACCTGCCTTTCCCGGAGCCAGGATGCCAATGTCATCACGGCCCAGACAGGCCGCTCCTCCCAGGGTGGCCATTTCCAGCGCTTCCCGAGCTTGCATGGCCTTGGGCCCACCGCGCAATCGAGCCAGGAGCAATGCGCTCCGGGTTTCGAGCCAGAGAGAAGCGCAATCCGCCGAGGCGGAACCATCACAGCCTATACCGACCGCCACTCCGGCATCACGGAATTCCCGAATAGGAGCCAAGCCAGTGCCCAGGATCTGATTTGAACTGGGACAGTGGGCTACGCCGACTCCCCAATGGGCCAGCTTTCTGATTTCAGCCTGATTGGGATGCACACAGTGGGCCACCCAAGTGCGGCTGGAACCCCAACCTACCTGTTCGAAGTAATCAAGCGGTCGACAACCAAAGGTGGCTTCACAGAATTTATCCTCGTCCGGGTCCTCGGCCAGATGTGTGTGGAGACGCACATCGAGGCTCTCGGCCAGATCCGCTGTACGGGTCATCAATTCTGATGTGACAGAAAAGGGGGAACAGGGTGCCAGGGCAATGCGTACCATGGCACCAGGAGAGGGATCGTGGTGCCATTGCACCAATTGCTCCGATTCAGCCAGAATCTCAT
Source organism: Anaerolineales bacterium (assembly GCA_034422235.1). Lineage (GTDB taxonomy): Bacteria > Chloroflexota > Anaerolineae > Caldilineales > Caldilineaceae > Bin34. The sequence goes on from DAOUJU010000027.1 coordinate 18,149, forward strand.
CATCCTCCTGAACCACAGAATCAGGGGGCAGACCACCGTCTTTCTGGGAAAGACTCATAGATCCGCGGGTAGGGTGAAAACGGAAACCAAGTTCGGTGGCAGCCCGGATTTCGGCTCCGATCAGGTCTCCGCCCCCGCGTGGATGAATATAAAGGTGATCAGTCGATGTCGTACAACCACCCAGAGCCAATTCGCACAGTCCAATCCAGGCAGATACATAGGCCGCTTCCTCGTCCAGACGTTGCCAGACAGGATAGAGGGTTCGCAACCAGTCAAAAAGACCGCCGGCCAGGGCCGGGGCAAACGCCCGCGTGAGATTCTGGTACATGTGGTGATGGGTATTGATCAATCCGGGGGTTACCAGACAGCCTGTAGCGTCTATCACCTGGTCCGCCCGTGGTTCTTGACCAGCCTCACCTATCCCTATGACGAAGCCATCGGTTATGGCAACCCAACCGCCACGGATTTCACGGCGCTCCGCATCCATGGTTACCAGGCGTTCGGCATTTAGCACCAGCAAATCGGCTCTGGTTTCGCTATTCTGCTGGAGAGATGGGGCAACTGAATCCTGGTTGATTGCCATAGTTTTGTCGATCCGGTTACGGTCGTTGGGCAGAAAAGTCAAGATGATTGGACTTGCCCTGAGACGGGACACATCAAACGTCTCAGGCCAGGATCCCGGTGGCGAGAATTATCTCCCTTGTAAGTAGTCTGATTCGAATCTGCTGTGTGCCCGACCAAAGCAATGGGGACTTTTACCAGTGCCTTCGTGAGCAGGATGGGAAATGAGACTATTCAGTTGCCCGGCAGAGTACCAGGGAAGACCAGGACGCCATCCTTTACAAAGTAACCATGCGAATAGGCGCGTGGGAATGCCCGGGTTGTCGCAACCGAATCGTTATTCACAGGCTTTTGTGAGTGGCCGTTATTCCGGGAATACGATGACGCTGCGCCGGGATTCGCCCTGTTTCATTAGATCGAAGCCTTCGTTGACTTCCTCCAGGGACAATCGGTGACTGACCAGCTCATTGAGCTTGAAGGTGCCAGCCTTGAAGCGATCAATAAGCAGGGGGATATCCAGCGCCGGAATTCCCCCGCCGGCATGGGCCCCCGTGATCACCTTCTCATTGTCGATAAGCTCTACCTGGTCGACCACCAACTGGGTACCAGGAGGACCAGCCCCTTCCAGCACGACCATGCCTCCGTTGCGTACCACCCCGAGGGTCTGGTTCATGGCCACCGCGGAACCGGAAAAGTCGAAGGCATAGTCTGCCATAGCACCGTCCGTAATCGTTCTCACCGCGTTGGCGGGTTCCTGCTGTGAGGCATTTATCGTATCAGTAGCCCCAAACTCCCGAGCCCACTCCAGCTTGCGTGGGACTACGTCAATGGCGATGACTTGGGCTGCACCACACAGGTAGGCGGCATTGATACCCGCCAGACCCAACCCACCACAACCGAAGACAGCTACCCGGCTCCCCGGTGATACCTGGGCTCGGGTCAGTACCGCCGAAGCACCCGAGATGGCACAGCATCCCAGCAGGCAGGCTGCATCAAGGGGAACATCTTGCGGGATACGGGTCAGAGAAGCTTCCGGCACCACGCAGGCTTCTACGAAAGTGGCAATCTCGTGATGGCCAAAACGACCGACACGGGTGCCGTTCATATGGAATCGGCTGGCCGTATCCGGCACCGCCCGTTCGCGCTGGGGTTCGCAGAGGCGGGGACGCCCCGTCCGGCACTGGCGGCAATGACCACAGGCCCCCAGCAAGTCGGATACTACATGATCGCCTACGGCCAAGGTATCCACGCCGGATCCCAGGGCTTCCACAATGCCAGCTCCTTCATGTCCGGGAATATACGGCTTGGGCCAATTGACATAATTGATCACGGCCCAATCACTGGCGCAGATGCCGCTGGCGCGCCAGCGCACGAGCACCTCGCCCGGTCCCGGCGGATCCAGTTCCACCTCGCGGATTTCCAGAGGCTCTCCTTCCTGGAGACAGAGGGCCGCTTGCACGATCATGAAGTTGCTTCCTTTTCAGCATTGATGGCTGAGGCCAGGGAAGCACTGGTCACCTGTTCCAGCGGTTCCCCGATCACAGCTTCCGTCAGGATTTCCGTATCAACCTGATCCTTGTCAGCGTCCAGTACCTTGACTCCGGCATTCAGGGCGACAAAGCGGTCAGACACAGCGTAGGCGTGGTGAATATTGTGGGTAATGAATACGGTAGCAATATTGCGTTCCTTCAGGGTTTCCATCAGGTCCAGCACCGCATGGGTTTCCTTGACAGAGAGGGCGGCTGTGGGTTCATCCAGCATCAGCACCTGCACACCGAAATACAGGCTGCGGCTGATGGCCAGGGCTTTCCGTTCGCCGCCCGACAGATTCTCCACCAGTTCCTCGGCGTCATCCAGAAAAATACCCATCTCCGTGATGGCGCGCAGAGACTCCCGGGCCATGCGGTCGAAATCCAGCAGATTCCAGCGGGTTCGTAACTCCTTGCCCAGAAAGAAATTGCGGGCGATATTCATAATGGGCACCAGCCCAAGATCCTGGTACACAATTTCCAGACCCTCGGCCCGTGACTGACTGGGATTCTTCCAACGCACCTGTTCGCCCTTGTAGTGGACTTCGCCCCGCGAGGGCGGAAATACCCCCGCCATAATCTTGACCAGAGTTGTCTTACCTGCGCCATTGTCGCCAATCAGGCCCAGGACCTGTCCTGGGTGCAATTCAACACTCACTCCGCGCAGGGCCTGAATATGGCCGAAACTTTTATGGATATCGACCATGCGGACGATGGGTTCATGGGTATCGTTCATGCGGACCCCGGACGGTGGAATTGCAACAGGCGGAAATTGCTGAAGCCACGGTTGATAATGACTGCCAGCATCAGGATGATACCGGTGACGGGCATGTAGATATAGGAGGAATAACCAAAGAAAATCAGGCCCGAGCGGATAACACTTACGAAAATGGCGCCCAGCACCGCTCCGACCATGCTGCCCTTGCCGCCCATGAGAAGGGTACCGCCTATCACCGCCGCGGTGATGGCCTCAAATTCCATCCCCATGCCTAACTGGGACTGAGAGGTCAGGAACCGGGCCATGTTGGCTGCCCCGGCAAAGCCGGCCAGCAGACTGCACAAGGCGAAATTGATCACCTTGACCCGGCTGACCGGAACCCCCGAGTTACGGGCGGCCTGGGCATCTCCCCCAGTGGCCAGTACCCAGTTGCCGTACCGGGTTTTGGTGAGCACAACTTGCAACACAATGGCGAGCAGGACCCACCAGATGACCGTGTTGCGCATCAGGGAAAACGTGATACCTGCCAAGGCTTCCAGGAACTCCTTGTCCGCCTTGTAACTGACGGAAAAGCCCCGGGTTAGGATGATGTGCAGGCCCCGGTAAAACATCATGGCCGCCAAGGTCACGATGAAGGAGGGAATGCGCAAATTGACGGTGATAAGACCGTTGATCAGGCCAATCACGGCACACAGCAGCAAAGTGACCATAAAAGACAGCCAGGGGATAAGGCCGGCATTGGCCAGTTGGGCGAAGAAAAGGGTGGCGATCAGATAGACCGAACCCACGGAGATGTCGAATTCGCCCGAAATCATCAGGAAGCCGCAGCCCAGGGCCACAATACCGACATTGGCCGCGACGGTAAGAATGCTGGTGTAGGAATCTACAGTCCGGAAGTGTTCGGCCCCAATGGAGAACACCGCCACCAGCAACACAAGGGTGGAGAAGATCCCGATTTCCGGGATGCGGCGCACCATACGATTGACTTTCCGACGGAAATCATCGTGGCCCCGCCGGCCGAGAGCGTGATCCGGGGCGAGTTCAAGGGATTCTTCAGTCATGGAATTGCCCGGTATGATCTGCACCGCACCCAGATTCTGCCGGCGCAAAATTGGGCGGGTTGCATTGCTGAATAGGAGGACGGACGCGCCAGGAGTAAGTTAACCGTCTGGCGCGTCCGTCGGTGGTGTTAGGACAATAAGACCTGTCAGGCGCGAATACCGGCTTCGGCCTGACCAATCAAGGCCGCCGCATTCTCCTGGGTTACGACATAGGGCCCTGTCGAAATATCGTTGGCAATCAGGAACTGATTGGTTACCCATTGCCAGGCGAGGGCGGCACCATACCAACCTTGCAGGTATACCTGCTGGTCGATGGTCCCTACGCAGTCCCCAGCGTCGATCATGCCCAGCAGTTCCGGATCCAGATCGATGCTGGTGACGTACACCTTGCCTTCCTCAAACGGTTCATTCACATTGCCCAGTTTGCCCATTTCGCGCAGGACTTCGATAGACCAGGCGGCGGGCCGACTCCAACCGGTGTGGATGGTTTCTACATCCGGATTGGCGATCAGATGGGCACGCACGATTTCCTGCATCTGCACCGGATCCACTTCGCCCGCAATGCTCTCGAAATTGGTCCCCTGCGGCGTTAGAACATCGGACATACCCTGGCCACGGGTGACGAGTACCCAGGCTCCGGGAACATGCTCGATATAGGTCGAGCGCTTCGGAGCTCGTCCCGCGATTTCCGTGAAAGAGGCCAAGGCCAGTTCCGCATTGCGGACACCCGTCAAATAGGTGTCCTCCCCTGCGTAACGCAAATGGGGTACCTGCTCTTCCTTGGGACGTGGGTCCTTGGAATTCACCAAAACCACCGGTACACCCTGTTCACCGAGTTGGCGAATGGGTTCATCCAGGGCGTCCACATCGGAGAGAACGGCGACTACCGCATCCGCGTCTCCGGCCGCGACGATCCGTTCCATGTTCTCACGCTCTTCGGCGAAGTCACCATCGCGCACGGTACCCAGGTATTGGCCGTCGATATTGTAGTGACTGCAGAAGTCCTGGAAGCCGTTATTGGCGGCAGACCAGAAGGAAATTTCTACCGAGCCATGCGTGTTGAAGTAGAACTTATAGTCGGGTGACTCCGACATCACCGCACCTTCTGCCGGTGCGGTGGCCGGTGTGACAGGCATTACACAGGCGGCGGACATGGTGGCGCCGGCCGCAACCATTGATGCACTCAGAAAATGTCTACGATTCATCTTTTGTTTTGCCATGACTTCCTCCTGGCCAAAGAATCTCATCCATTTGTCTCAAATCCCTGTACACACGACAACTACCTCAGGTATATCTTTGTTGGGCAACCTCCTGGTGAACCCATGATGTGAGTCCAAAACACGGGTACGACAGGCTGTCATTCCCTAGCCTTGGATTGTACCACCTTAACAGAAAGACAATAAAGAGACATTTTGTTCTGATTTTTGTGTCCGCTGCAAGCTGAACTGTCTGCTGGCAACACGATTCCTGAACTGCCACTAGCCCACCGACCGCCAATATCATTGCTGGATTTGTCGGGTGCCAGCTCGGCCGGCTGTCCTATGACAGCGAAGACGCCAAGACTCAGCCTTGGCTAATGCCTTCCTTGGCGGTTGGGACTGCATTCGGGTCTGTGCTTGGCCTGATGCCTGGTATCTGGCACAGATTCTCGCGGGTGATTATGTTGGGAGGTATGCAGCACCGGATCAGACAGATGCAACGGCTATGGCTTTTCTAACCTCATGCGGGCCTGTCGCTGGATGAGGGGGAGGCCATACAGGGCCGCCCATCTTCTGCCGTCACGGATCTGCGCATACGGGGTGCTATGGCTGTACCAAACACCTGACAGGCTCGCTGCGCCCGGGAACGCCTGGCCGGCCTATCTTTCAGATGCTCTGGGCTCAGTTTCGCCGTTCCAAAAACATCGGCATGCCACCCTTGCAACGCAGTGATACCAGGGGTTGCAGTTCAATCCGGTGTGCTGGGTCCGGTCGCATTCTCCATTTCTGGCCCAGTGTAGCCAGCAGCAGCTTAGCCTCCAGCCACGAGAATCCGGCCCCAATACACACGCGTGGACCACCCCCGAAGGGGAAAAAGGCGAACTTGGGCAATTGCTCCCGGAACTCTGTCGTCCACCGCGCGGGTTGGAATTCCAGCGGATGCTCATACCACCGTGGGTCCCGATGCACCAGCAACGGGGGCGCTGTCAGGATGGCCCCCGCAGGGATCTTATATCCCTCCAGGGTCAAGGGCTGGTATGTCATCCGGGCAATCGACCATATGGGTGGATACAGCCGCATTGACTCTGTCAGTATTTGCTCCGTGTACTGCAGTTGTGGCAGATCCTCTGGTCCGGGCGGCTTGCCGGCTAACACCGTGGTCAACTCATCGTGAAATCGTTCCTGGATCTCTTCGTGGGTTGCCAGCAGATACCATGTCCAGGCGAGTGCCACGGCTGTGGTCTCATGACCTGCGGCAAACAGGGTGATCGTCTCATCCCTTACCTGCCTGTCTGTCATCACACCGCCATCTGGGTCCTGGACGTCGTGGTCCCGCACCTGTAGCAGTAGCGACAGCAGGTCATTGTTGGCCGTCCCAGTTTGCCGCCTCTGTTCAATCAACCCATAGACGGTTGCGTCCAGATAAGCTAGCTGGTTCCGAAACTTCCGCGTGAACGGCAGGGGCATCCGGTGCAAAATCGTGCTTACCCAAGAGGGTTGGTTTGCCCGTACCGTCACATAGTCGTTACTGATCTCGAATGCATTTCCTATCCGTCTTACCTCATCCGGCAATTTCAGTCCGAACAGTGTCTTCACCACGATATGCAACGTCAGATTGCTCATTTCCTCCGCCATGTCTACCTTGGTGCCATCGGTCCATTGGGCACTGTGCCGTATGGCGTAATCCCGCATGATCTCGCTGTAAGCCACTATCCGCTTGTGGTAAAACTGCGGCTGCATTAAGCGCCGCTGCCGTGAATGTAGCGGACCGTCCGCCGTCACCAAGCCATCTCCCAGCAGATACTTCAGGGTCTCAACGCTTCGTCCCCTACCTACTTTCTGCTGGTTACGTACGAACACCTCATGGATCAAATCGGGATGGGCCAGGAGGTATACCAGGGCCGGCTTTACCGACATGGTGGCCAAGTCTCCGTATGTCGCCGCTTCCTGCATCAACCCTACAATGTCAGACAGATACCGCAGAGCCTGCCCCAACAGGGGTAATTCTGTGGGGCCTGGTGGTAACCGCATCTGCTTGCGATTCACCTTGGGTATGGGGGGGTACGCCCAAGTCGTTGTCATATTCACCTTGGTTTCTGTTGGGGCCAACAGTCTGCCGTGTTTCTACGGTTATAGATCACCATCATAGCAGAGGCCCTATGCACGGATGTGCCATCCCGGGACGGTGGCCAAGAATGCGGGAATCCGTGGGATTGCCGGCAGGACAGAGTAGAGAGAAGGAGTGATGATACACCTGATGTGGAATTAACCGTCTGCCTCCAACAGGGCAACCCGTCCGTATGCAAGCGAATCAAATTCCATGCGGAGGGTTTTTCCTCGTCACGGAATATCGACTTTCGGGATCGGGCGATGATGGTGTAGGCAGGGGTAGTTGAGGGGGCCACGAGCTCCGTGCTCTACCTATTGGCTACCCAGCCCCTCCCGGTCCCACCCGTGACCGACCCGGCCACCCGGCTTCCAGACGTGACGCAACGTCCTGCGCGCCCGCATGGAGGACACCTGCCACGAAGTGCAGAACACCGGGTGTCATCGGGAACCTCTGCTGTGCAAAACCTGCAGTGGCTTAGTGACTCTGTTCATCGCCCAGATGCCTCGTCATATACACCAGTTGCTTTTGCACTGTGGAGCGGGTATCGAAGTCCAGACCTGCCCTGTGAACCCCTAATTCCACATCAGGCGTGATGATGGAACAGGAGAAGGGGAATTTCGTGCCCTACCCTGCCTTGTCTGCAGACTCTTCACAAAGTCAATACGTGGCAGAATATGGAGTACCATGCCTATGCTGCGCTATATGAACTTGCGTCACGAACATTGGAGATTGGACCTTAGGATCCGAACAGCCAGACCTATGCACCACAACAGGAGTTTGCAGGAGTAACTTTCACCATGGCCCTTGATCCCATCACGCTGGAAATCCAGTGGCAAAGACTGGTCAACATTGTTGACGAGATCGATAATGCCGTCATTCGTACATCGTTTTCGACCATTGTCGGAGAAAGCCATGATTTCGGCTGTGCCCTCATGGATGCTACGGGCTCCGGTCTGGCCCAGGCGCAATGGAGTCCACCCCAGTTCTGCACGATGTTGCCCCGCACCACCAAGGCCATGCTCAAGCGGTTCCCGCCGGCGACTCTCAAGGAAGGAGATGTCTTGGCGACCAATGATCCCTGGATTGGCAGTACGCACCTGCCTGACTACAATCTGGTGTCACCTGTTTTTCACCATGGCAAGCTGGTGGCCTTTCTCGGTACTGTGGCGCATGTTTCGGATGTGGGGGGGCATCTGGGAGATCTCGAAGCTCAGGATATGTTTATGGAAGGCACCCGCGTGATGCCCAACAAATTCTATGCTGAGGGTGAAGTGGTGCCCATGGTAGAGGAATTCATTGCCGCCAACTGTCGTGTCCCGAACATGGTCTTGGGGGATCTGCATGCCATTGTAGGCACGCACCGGATTGGTATCCAGCGGATACGCGAGTTCCTGGATGACTACCGGATGGACGATATGGAGGACCTGTCCAACGAGATATTGGCCCGGAGTGAAAAAGCCCTGCGCCATGCGATTCGCGCCTTGCCCGACGGCCAGTCTGAGTACAGCGTAACCGCTGATGGCTATCTGGAACCCTTTACCCTGAATGTCCAACTATCCATTGTGGACGATGAGATTCACCTGGATTTTGAGGGGACCTCGCCCCAGCAGTGGCATTCCGCCATCAATGCGGCTTTCAATATCAGCTATGCGACAGCGGTTTATCCCATCAAGGCTATGCTGGCATCCCACATTTTCAACAATGACGGGCTTGTGCGTCCCATTCGCATGACCGCGCCGGAAGGTTCCATCGTGAATTGCACTTTTCCCGCCCCCGTGGCGGCCCGCGCCAAAGTCATCAAGCATATTCCGCCTCTCATCTTCGGGGCTCTGGCGGAACTGATTCCTGATCGTGTGATTGCCGCCGCGGGCGGTATTTTCCCCTTTCACGTCGTGGGTCAAGACGAGCGCTTCGGACGGCACGCCGTCCACATGTTGCCTCATGGTGGCCTGGGGGCTACGCATAATGCCGATGGTCTGTTGCCCACCGCCTATCCCCACAACAGTACGGTGACGCCCACGGAACTGATCGAAATCCAGTGTCCGGTGCTGATGACCCACAAGAGCCTGATTCCGGATTCCGGTGGGCCCGGACAGTATCGGGGAGGACCTGGGCAGGAAATCGGGTTGCGGGCGACTTCCGAGGAAGGTACGACCCTGACCATCCGTCCCGACCTGATGAAGTTCCCGGCCGAAGGCCTCCGGGGTGGCGAACGGGGCGGGGCCGGCGATGTCATCATGAACGGTGAACGCATGCATCGTTTTGTCCCGCATCAATTCAGGAAGGGGGATGAGGTGATATTGCGAGTACCGGGCGGGGGTGGTTATGGTTCCCCGCAGGAACGCACGCAAGACGCCATCATGGAGGATGTTGCCTTGGGGCTGGTCTCACCGGACCACGCTGAATCTGTCTATGGTGTTGCGATTGAGCAGTCAGAGACCGAATTGGCGGATGCAGCGCTGAGGGAGGCGGTAGCCCAGTTGCAGGCCAATTCACGTACCACCGGCACATGACAGCCGATCTGGTGATCACGGGGGGAGTCATCCTCAACCCCACCCATGAAGAAGAATATGCATCGCGGCCCGGCACGCTGGTAGTGGAGGAAGGTCGTATCGCAGCCGTGCTGGCGGCGTCAGAAAAACCGGCGGCCCAGCAGGTAATCGATGCCTCCGGTATGTTAGTACTACCCGGTGGTATAGATCCCCACTTCCATTGTCGTGCGCCCTCCTTTCCCCAGCGGGGAGATTTCGCGACGGAGTCCCGGGCGGCGGCTGCGGGCGGAGTCACCACGATTTTCGAAATGCCCATCTCCAATCCGGGTGTGGCTACGCAAGCAGCTCTGGAAACGCGAGGGACGCTGGTGGAAAGGGATGCCTATGTGAACATAGCCCTGTATGGCGCCCCCGGCCTGCTGGATGAGCACGAAGTACAGGGGATGGCTCAGGCGGGAGCAATCGCTTTCAAGCTCTTCATGACCGAAGCACCGCCTGGCCGTGAGGACGAATTCGAGGGCCTCATTGCTCCGGATCTGGCTACTATCGGGGCTGCTCTCACACTAACCCGGGAAACAGGACTGCGCTGCGCTATTCATTGTGAGGATCAAAGCCTCATTGACTGGTATTCGCAGCAAGCCCAACACAGCCCGGTAGCTGACTGGCAGCGTCACCTGATGTCTCGACCCGCAGTAGCAGAAGCAACCGCCATCGCCGGTGTGCTGCAGCTGGCCCTGGCTTTGCAGGCCCCCGTGCACATCGTTCACGTCAGTGCTCAGGCCAGTGTGGCGCTGGTGGAGGCCGCACGGAAACAGGGCACTCCGGTTACGGCCGAAACCTGCCCCCAATACCTGCTGTTTACCGAAGACGTTCTGGAGAGGGTGGGACCCTACGGCAAGATCAACCCGCCGATCCGCACCCAGACCGATCAGAATGCCTTGTGGCAGGGCTTGCACGATGGGGTCCTGGATTTCGTGGCCACCGATCATGCGCCGTTTACGGCTGAAGAGAAGGAAGCGACCTGGGGCCGTATTCTGGATGCTCCTCCAGGTCACCCGGGGGTGGAAGCCCTTGTGCCCCTGCTCATGACCTGGGGGCTGCGCGGTACCTTCTCCCTGGAACGGGCGGTTGAGCTCAGTTCCGCCAATGCCGCCCACAGCTATGGGTTATATCCGCGCAAGGGAGTCCTGCGTCCCGGGGCGGACGCCGACATCTGTGTGTATGATCCCCGACCGGATACCACCCTGGAGGGTGCTGCCTGGTGGACCGGGGGAGCCAAATCCAGTCGTCTGTACCAGGGTCTGCCCGTAAAGGGTACAGTGCATGCCACCGTTGTGGATGGGCGCATCATCTATCAGGAAGGCACCATGATCGGGGAACGTGGTTGCGGTACATGGCTACGTCCCAACTTTCCGGGGCAGGACAGTCAGACGTGACACTCACCTGTGCCCTGGCCGGATGTGGGGTCCGTGGTTCCGTATGGGCCCGGATTCTGGCCGAACACAGAGAGGTGGAACTGGCGGCTCTCGTGGACTCAGACCTGTCCCGGGCACAGCATCTGGCTGAACGTATCGGCGGAACCAGGTTCTGTCTGGACACCTTGAATCCGGAACCGGGACAATGGGACTTTGTGGTGCTGGCTACTCCCCCAGAGAGGCATTTCGAGCAGGTCCAGCTATGTCTGGAGCAGGGGTTGCATGTCATCTGTGAAAAGCCGCTGGTAGAGGAATTTGCCCAGGCGATTCAGCTGGTGCGAATGGCGGAGCAAACAGATTGTCTGTTGATGGTCGGTATGAATTTTCGTTATCTGGCTGCCAGTCAATACCTGCGCCGGGCCGTGAAGGAAGCTCGCTTCGGTCCGTTAGGCTATGGCTGTTTCCAGTATCTGCGCCAACGGGATGGGCGACGCGACGATCTGAATTCCTATCCGCTTGCGATGGAGCATCCCATGCTACTGGAACAGTCCGTGCACCACCTGGATCTCCTGCGCTACTGTTACCATCAGGAGGTTGTACGGCTTTGTGCCGATACCTGGAATCCGCCAGGCAGCGTTTACCAGCATGACAGCTGTGTGTCTGTACTGCTGGAATTGGCCCAAGGGACGCGTGTCAATTATCTGGGTACTTGGTCCGCAGGCTGGAATGGCCTGGCGTTTTCCTGGCGCAGTGATTTCCCGCAAGGCGTGATTTGGCAACGCGCACAGTTCGGTGATGTGGTGGAAGCCCGCTTTGAACCGGAACTGGGCCTTACCGGTTCCCGGTTCAAGAGTCCAGATGAGGCAGAGCCTCTGCATCCAGTAGCGTTGAAGACTCAACAACCCTTTGTAGACGATGCCCGTGGCCTCCTTGATGAATTTGTGGCGTGCCTGACACAGGGCGAAGTGCTACAAACCTCCGCCCAGGATCACCTGCATACCCTGGCTGTAGTAGAAGCCTGTATCCAGTCTGCGGAGCGAGGAGTCTGGATAGAGATCGCTGAGCTTTTCCGTACCTATGACGCCACAGATCTGTGGCAAAACGGTCAAGCAACGGAATAAGTTTGACCTATTTTTGTGTTGGCCCTAATATCGCTTTGATCATGACCATCTCGTTAGGCAGGTACCCATGGACGCCAACAGGAAACGGCTGATCCTCGATCTGGATCCTCTGGTGCAACGGCGTCTCAAAGTAATGGCCGCGACCAAGGGCATGAGTATGCGCCAATACTGTCTGACCGCCATCGAAAGAAAATGGGCGCAAGACGAAGGAGGGCAGGTGACCCTACTGCCTTTTGGCCACGAAGCACTGGATCGGTTGGATATTTTCCGGCAGGAGATATTCGGAGACACAATCCTTCCCGGCGCCTCCGTCGAGTTTATGCAGGAGGCACGCGATTCCAGGAGTCCATCGTGCATGTCGTAGTTGGCGCGAGCCTGGCCTTCAAGCGGCGAGTAAACGGGAAGCATTCGGACAAGACTCATGCCATCTCAAGAGTCTGGGCCGACGCAGAAATCCAAGTTGCTGTTCCCTATCTGATACCAATCGCAGTGGAGGGTAGGAGGGAGGTAAAGTGACGATTGACAACGTGGCACGCCTCCTGGAATACCTACTTGCTTCGGGTATCGGATCGCGCGACAAACCAGGAGTTAATGGACACAACAGGAGGACAATATGACTACAATTCCGGATCTGGCGGAACGAGACCGTCGCTTGGCTCGCGTACGGCAAGCCATGGCCGCAGCCAATCTGGACGGCTTGCTGGTAGCCGGCAAGGGTCACTGGTGGACGGGCCGTGGGTACTTTCGCTATTTCACTGACTTTTTCATCTGGGGCCACGATGGTCTGATCTTCATTCCCCTGGAAGCAGAACCCTTTCTCACTTTCAGTTCCTATGCGGTAGCCGAGCGGATTGCGGCCCGGGGCTGGATTACCGATACCCGCGGCGATGTCTATATTGCGCCCCGTATGGCGGCAGAGTGCAAGGCGCGTGGATTCGGCCACTCCCGGATTGGTGTGGCCGGTCATCAGTTTATATTGGGAGCCGGTACCATGGATTTGCTGGCCGCCGAGATGCCCGACGCGGAGTTTGTGGTGGCGGACGATCTCCTGAATCGCGTACGTGCGGTGAAGAGCGACCTGGAAATGCAACAGGAATTCGAGTTGTGGGACTTGGCTAAGTCAGCCATGGAGCGATTCGTTGAGATCCTGGAGCCTGGCGCCTCCCAACGGGAACTGGCTTCCGAAGCCTGTCGTGTGGCCTGGGTCGGAGGGGCTCGGGATATTCTGGTCTTCATTGGGGAACGGCCAGGAGAACATGACCCCCCTCAGCACATTCCGGTCAAGTGTGACGATATCGTTCGCTATCACATGGAGATCCTGGGCCCCGGTGGCCACTGGTGCGAACTCACCGTGAATTGTGCCTTCCGTGAGCCGACCGCCCAGGAGCTGAAACTGATGGACAGCGAACTGCTGGCCTTTGAACGTATACGGGCGGCGGCCCGCCCCGGGGCACAGCTGAGTCAGCTGGCCGGGATCTTTGAACAGACCCTGGAAGAACAGGGCTGGGTGCTAGGGGAGATCACCCAGCATTTTGATTTCCACGGCCAGGGCATGGATACGATCGAGTATCCTTGGTTTTCCGCCGCCGAGGGTTGGGGTTCCAGTCAGGATTGGCCACTCGAGGCGGGTATGGTTTTCTCCTACCATCCCCGGCGCAATCTGGTCAACGGTCCCCGCTGGAGCACGGGTATCAACGAGGACATCCGTATTACGCCCACGGGCGCCGAGACGTTCAGCGGTGACTGGAGCCACCGCTGGCGACTCATGAAATAGGGACTGTGACCATGCGTATAGGCATTCTGGGTGCCGGCCAGGCAGGAGCCCACCATATCACAGGTTTCATGAGCCTGGAAGATGTGGAGATTGCCGCTGTAGGCGATACGGATCCGGTACGGGCCGGCCAGGAGGCTGCCCGTTGTGGAGCCACGCCATACCAGGATTGGCGGAGGGTCATCGAAGCGGCGTCAGAACTGGATGCCGTGGTGGTGGCTCTGCCCCATCACCTGCATGCAGAAGCAAGTTGCCTGGCGGCTGCTCAGGGACTTCATATCCTGTTGGAGAAACCCATGGCCACAAACCTGCAGGATGGCTACCGGATCGTGGAGGCCTGTGAGCAGGCTGATGTCATACTCATGATTGGCTATGTTCACCGTTTCCGTGACGAAGCGATGCAGGCTCATGAATGGGTACAGGCAGGACATATTGGCCTACCTGTCAACTGCACTGCGAACATAACTTCCCCGCGCGGCTCTCATCTGGGTGCCTGGGTAAATGCTCCAGACCGTGCAGGCGGGGGGGCGTTGCTGTACACAGGTGTCCATGCCCTGGACCGATTACTCTGGCTCGTGGACTCACCTGTGCAAAGGGTCCAGGCAGCGATTCGTCAATTCTCGGCAACTTCTCGTGTAGAAGAGGCCATTGCCGCCCTGCTGGAATTCAAGAACCAGGCTGTAGCTACTTTGGCAGTTAATGGACCGACCTATCCGTGCGGTCCCACTGGATGGCGCAGTGAAATCTATGGCACCGAGGGGGTCGTTCGCATTCAGGCCCGCCAATCCGTAGAAGTCTCAGGATCTCGACTGACACAGCAGGTGGATGTAACGAAGATAGTCGCTGAAAAAGGAGAGAACTACAATTTCCGTCGTCAGGCGCAGGCCTTTGTGAATGCCATTCGGCAGGGCACGGCTTCACCTGTTCCCGGTCAGGAGGGGCTAGCCGTTCTGGAAGTCTGTGCAGCGGTGTACAACCAAGGCTGAAGGAGAATAGGACAGGCAGGATGGCCCTAAAGGACCTGCCAACTCTGCCTCTTTTGCCGCAACCTGGCATCGTGGGCCAAGCGCATGCCAACTGATCCTCTGCCGTTAGCTATAATGGAGTCATCAGGCAATCAGTTGGCGGCAAGGCAGTACAAGATGGAAGCTATCCCTACCCGCACTCAACCTGGCCTGCAGCAAGGCCGGGCGGAGTCCGTGTCGGTATCGGGTGTCCAGAAGGATACCGGCTATCCAATTCCGGTCTGGGATACCGCGACACACCCGGCTGAATGGGAGGAGTACGAAGACGTGAACGAGGGACACTCCCAAGTCCTAGGCCATGTCACCGATAGTCTCAAGCATCTGGTTTCTCCAGCTTGGCATATTGTGCCAGAACGGGGAATATATTTTATAGACGCCACAGGTCACCTTCAACGTGTCATTCCTGATCTGGCAGTCTACCCACGTCACCTGGCTGATGCTTCAGGCGCATTGCGCTACGATGTCCCATCAACGCAGCAGCCACCCCCACCCCTTTGGATTCTGGAAATTGCTTCTCCGTCCACGTTCACGCGCGACTTGCAGGACAAGAAAGCCTGGTATGTCCATATTGGTGTAAAGGAATACTGGCTTTGCGATCCAGTGGGAGGTCTCTTGCAACCGCCCCTGCAGGGCTGGTGTCGAACCGCGGGTGCATCAAGATATACCGCACAGTCTGTTGCCTGGGACAAGGCCGCACAGTTCTGGGTATCGTTCAGCCCGTTGCTGGAGCAGGAAGTACTGATGCCGGATACCCAACCCGAATGGAGCTGGGCCCACACCTATCACGGTATGCGGTTTCGGGATCCGACTACGGGCCAGCTGGCCGCGACCCATCAGGAACTGGAAATTCTGAGTGAACGACAGCAGGACACGATCCAGCAGTTTCAGAGACAACAGCAATCCGGCATCGTTTTCATGGCAGAAATGCGTTATGGAAAACCCTGGGATGACCGGGTTCAGGAAGCGCTGCAGCAATGCCCACCTACTTCCTGGCCCGATTTGGACCAGGTACGGGAATGGATGCGTCAACGTGACGATGCGCTGGACTGTCTGAATGTGATTCGGGCCTATCTGGACTTGCCTCCCTGGACAGCATCTGGTCTGTCGACGCGGTAGATCCTGGCCCGAAAAGCCCGTGGGCAAGCTAAACAGAAGGGGTTTGTCCTGGCCGTCCTTCGTTCACGCCAATTCTGTCCTATACGTTCTGCGGCATGACTTCTGATAAGAGTTCTGTGTTGCTGCGGCGTGAGAAGTGGGTCGCATAGCAGCTGGGAGTCCGAGTCTTGTCCAAACCTGTATTTCGATTTCACGTCAAGCCCTGAAAATAGGCAGATTGCCATGGTGCTGTGACGCAAGGTGGGAACCCAGTCCTGCCTGTCAACTGCACTGCAAACATAACTTCCCCGCGTGGCTCTCATCTGGGTGCCTGGGTGAATGCTCCAGACCGTGCAGGCGAGGGGGCATTGCTGTACACAGGGGTCCATGCCCTGGACCGATTGCTCTGGCTCGTGGACTCACCAGTGCAAAGGGTCCAGGCCGCGATTCGTCAATTCTCGGCTACTTCTCGTGTTGAAGAGGCCATCGCCGCCCTGCTGGAATTCAAGAACCAGGCTGTCGCTACTTTGGCGGTCAATGGACCGACCTATCCGTGCGGTCCGACAGGATGGCGCAGTGAAATCTATGGTACCGAGGGGGTTGTTCGTATTCAGGCCCGCCAATCCGTGGCAGTCTCAGGATCTCGGCTGACGCAGCAGGTGGATGTAAGGAAAGCAGCCGCTGAAAAAGGAGAGAACTACAATTTCCGGCGTCAGGCGCGGGCCTTTGTGAATGCCATTCGTGAGGATGGGGATTCGCCTATTTCCGGTCGGACTGGTTTAAAGGTCTTGGAGGTCTGTGAAGTAGTGTATGGCAGGGCCTGAAAATGTATCGGACAGTTGAGATCCACATCACAAAGCTATTCGTACTCGTTGACCTGGAGCTATCTTACGGCTGCTGTGGAATTGCCTCGTGGCAACAGCGGTGAAGGTTTGGACATCGATACCCTGGAAACGACGCAAGACCTGTTTGCGCGGAGGGCTGGCCCGCTGAGCCACGACAGGGATCGCGAAACCGATTACGGTTTGGCGGAGCCACCACTCCCGATGATGTCCCGTGTTCGGCCCTGCAGGGAAGACCCCTTCGATGCGTGCGCGCAGACGGGTTGACTCATCTCGACCGTTGCCGATAGGGTCAGGAACCGAATCCGAGCCTGTACAGCCCCTTGACCTTAATACCAGTCATCCTCATATTCTACATAGCCATATCCACATACCCCATTGCGGGGTGAATTAATTACGGGGGCAAGATCCTTTCTGCCCTTGGCACATACGTCACAATAGGCAGCCTCAGGTTCGAGGGATGCCGGGTAAATCCACTGTGGAACGGTCCCACACGTTGTGCACCGGAGGCCTGGCGGGTTGTTACGGGCCAGTAGCGTGATTTCCTCCTCGGTAGCGTGACGATACATGGACATGCACCTCACCTCCAATCGGGTGGTAGATCCGAAATCGTATTCATACGTCAATTTCAATTTCGGTCGCGTCACGATGCCTATCGGGAAATCCATGCTCAGTTCGTCGAAAGCAGGCCAGGGAATATCCAAACGCCTGTAATCCCATGGGTCTGGACGCCTGTTGTCAAACAGCAAGGCTTCAAGATCAGTTATATCGTTTTCTTCCGTCAAGTCTTCAAGGCCGAGTCGGCGTTCAAGCTCCCAAGGACCGGAGCTGATAAAGAACAACCTACCAATAGCGAAGTGACTGAGATGGCCGCAGCATTCAAGCCACAGGTCTCTCAGAAACCTGTCCAGTACATACAGCTGGGTGTTGGTTTGGATCGCCAGATGTAGCCAGTACTCGCCATATTGCCCACTGTAGGGACCGGCGTCCCTTATGCCCACATGAATAATGTGCTGATTGTCTGCGTTGTATCGGGTATAGCTGCCCGGTTTGATGCTTTGTGCCGATGTGGACTTGACGATGCACTGTCGGAGATGATTGGACATGACAGACTTGCCGTATGTACCTCCGCAAAGCGTACAGATTCCCAGGTTGGGTATCGTGTTGTTGTGTTCGGTATGCATAAGCGGAAAACCTCCCAGCTTCGGTTTCGCCAGGACTGGACAACCTCTGGACGGACAAGAAGTGGAGTAGGAACACTACCCGTATATGGAATGGCCCATTGTAGAGAAAATATGATGGATCACACAATCAAATCCAGAAGTGGGCAACATGGCCTCGCTTGTGGGAATCTGTTGGAGCCAAGTACCGGCCAGGAGGGTATGGAGTTTCTCCGCACAAGGTTATCCCGTACCGGTTATGGTTCAGGCCAAACATAACTGACCCAAGCCGTAAAGCTGGAAGCCCCCACCTCGGTTTGCTTGCCTTGGGTCTGCCATCCCTGGAGGGTATCCAGTGGCAGGATTCGTTGAGTCCCATCCATTCGGTTGGTGCCGTTGGCGCGGCCTGGGGCGTTCATATTTCCGGAATCCGGTTCCCGAGTCCTGCCATGTCTACAACTGCCCATTCCTCACGACCCACAGTTCATGGCTCGGCATCGACAACCTGGAATGCCCCCACTACGCATTCGTTTGGGGATGCCTGTCGTGTGGCTGGCCGGCACATTTTCATTGCCCTGTCACAGACGGGCGCAACCATTACCACAGGTTGTATAGCCCCATGACAATGGTGTCGACCCCAATCGCTTGAAAAAGGATTTCTTACACACTGTGGACGCCTGGGATTGCCGTCATTCACCCTCACGACGGACAAGACAAATAGATCGGGTTTGTTCAAAGCTGTGTCGGTCTCGTTGGTTGTCACAGTTACGTCCGTAGCGTCGAAAACACGCCCTTTTACTGAACCAGAGGGAGTCAGTCTCCTGGCAATATGACCGTACATCAGCCGTATGTCTGTATTTTCGTCCCATCACTATGTCTAAGCTCGACTTGGTACCAAGTCGAGCTTAGGTATCTTCATACCAGTAACTATCCCAGACAGCTCATTGATCAACACCTTCCACTTGAAACGGCCCCACTACGTATTCATTGAGTGATTCGTCTCCCTGAACTGAAGTTCTCTCATGGTCCTGCCACAAAGGGCGTATCCAAGTCCACGGATTGTATAGGCCCATTACTATGGTACCTGTGGTACCCGGAGCAACGTGGTCGGGCAGAAAGAATGAGAAGGCTTCGGTGCGGATTTGGGCAATGGGCCATTGGCTTGTGGCCCACAGACCGCCGCCGGGGATGCCGTCATATTGGGCCACAATGTTTCCTGCGGGATCCCGCAAGTGCAGAAACAGGGCATAATCCTGGGAAATAGGGTTCAGGGCCTGCAGGCGGATATGGGCTCTGTGCCATGTGCCCGGTTGGAGTTCCTGATCAATACCGATACCGATGAGGTGGAATTCCGGCTGAGCGAGATCAGGACCACTGATGGCGTTGACAGGGGTAAGGTCCATCCAGTCGTATTGGGTTACGGGAGGAGGCACATAGGCTCTGTGGATGATCCAGGACGGGGTGATCACGCACAAAGCCAACAACGCTCCCGGCAGGAGCCAGGCCAGATTCCGGAATTGGGTGGGTAGCCAAGACAGAGCCAGGCCTATGGCCAGAGCCAGAGCCGAGAATGCCGGGAACAGATAGCGACCTTGGCCAGCTGGTGCGATCAGCATGAACCGAAACCACGAAACAAGGAGGATACCGAGCCACAGAACCGCCAATAGAGCAGGGACCCAAGAGGGATTCTGCCACCAGGCCAGGCTTCGATCCCGGGACCGCAGAGTACGAAACAAGCCGAGGACCGTACCCATCCCTAACAGGAGGGAAAGATAGGTCAGTACTGTATACACATAGGACGGATAAGGCACAGTATTCCATCCAAACAGACCCCAGAAATTCTGGAACATCACGGGGAGTTCGGCGCGGAGATCAGAAATCTGCAAAGGGCTGGGCCTGAGGACGATATTGGCCTCCCAGACATTCCAGGCCAGAAGATCCCCATACATCCAGACATTGCGACCAAACCACCATCCGGCCAACAAAAGGACAGTCACGGCCATGCGCCATCCCACCGTCCAGAGCACAAGGATGTTTTTTCTCTGCCAGGCGACCCACGTCACAGTCAGCGCGGTCAAACCGATGAGGCCCAAGGCGGTCAACTTGGCTAACAAGGCAGCCGCGAGCAAAATGCCCAGTTGCCAAGGGGTCCTGTGGAAGCATTGATGGCGGTCATGGTCTGGGCCACAACATTCCTTCACCCAAGCTGCCAGCCTCCATAGAAACAGGCACGCCATCATCGTGACCAGGTTATCGTTGCTGGCAGCGCCCGCAATGAAGACAAACTGGGGTATGAAACCGCAGGTGGCCGTGCCCAGCAGCGCCAATTCATGGCTCAGGACCAGTCGCGAAAATCGATAGACGGCATAGAGGGTCAGACAGCTCATCAGGACCGATGAGAACCGCAGGATGTGCAGGGCCAGGAATTCCTTCTGCCAGGGCCAGCCATCGTCCGCATGGGCCAGAAAGAAATTCCGATTGATGGGAGTATGCGCAGATCCCAGGGCAGCGAAGCGGTTGACACGGTGGGCGGTAACGGGGAAATCAGACTGATCTATCCAGAAGGTCAATCCAGTTCCCAGCAGGTAATACAGGGGAGCCTGTACGCCCTGCTGTCGCCACAGTCCAGGTGTATTCGGTTCAGATTGTGGCAGGTCGTACCAGGTGACTACATGCTGTACGAAAGCATAATGCTGGAATTCATCCGGGGTTTCGAAGGCGGGGACACGGACGCTGAAATAGCCGGCGACCAGCATGAAAACCAGGAGCAAGACACCAACACGGATTTGCTCCCCTGGAGACAGGTGTTTCCCGGCCGGAGTGCCCGGAATCTGATTGCCTTGTACGCCCTGCTGCCCACGCACGATGTCTACCAGCGCTGGGTGCCCAAGGTCTGTGAGTTTGGCCAGAAAGGAAACCTTGGATGCACCACTTCTTGCCTCTTTCAGCAGCGATGCCCGAAGTCCAGCGTATTCCCTCAGGAGATGTCGATACGCAGTTCCCCGTGTCGTCCTACGGTCAGGTCATCACCCTGGTGCAGTACCGTAGTACAGGTAGGTTCCTCGACAATGGCAGGACCTGGCAGAGTCATCCCAATGCCCAGAACACGGCGGTCATATACAGGGTAGGTCTGCATGACAGGAGAATCCGCCAGGGCAACGGGACGTTCACCTTTAGGGGGCGGCAACTCTGCCGTAGGATCTGACTCTCCAACCGGGATCCGGGGCCGCGGCAACAGACCCGTTGCCCGTAACCGCAATGTCACTATTTCCACTGGGTCATCCATGCTATGTCCATAGTGACGATGATGCAGGGCATTGAAACGTTCGATGAGTTCCGGCATATCCGCTTGCGTGATGGTACGAGGCGGTAGAGAAAGCGTCACGGCGTGTTCCTGACCAACGTAGCGCATTTCCGCCATGGGTTCGAATAACTGCCTTTCGGGAGCAATTCCATCCGCTGCCAAAGCACTTTCCGCTTCCTGGCGCAGGACTTGTCGGATCTGGTTGATTCTGTCCAGTTCCAAAGAGGCAGTACCCGCTACATAAGTCTGGGCGAAGTCGTGGGCCACATCGACCATGAGCATACCAAAGGCCGAGAAATGGGCAGCGCCGGGAGGTACGATGACACTGGGTATGTCCAGTTCGCGCGCCACATTGGTAGCCAGTAACGGTCCCCCACCCCCAAAGGCAAACAGGGCAAAGTCATGCGGGTGATGCCCCTGTTCGACCGAGATCTCCCGTACGGCACCGGCAATCTTGACTGTGCTCAGACGGAGAATACCGCGGGCTACCGTCATCGGTTCCAGGTTCACCCGTTCAGCCAGTTCAGCCAGGAGCGTCTGCATGCGATCCTGATGCAGGGCCATTTCACCGCCCAGGAAATTGCGAGGATCCAGATAGCCGGCTGCCAGTGCTGCATCTGTAACCGTAATGTCCTGACCGCCCTTGCCATAGCAAACAGGACCGGGTACGGAACCGGCGCTCTGGGGACCCACCTGCAGATGACCGCCGTCATCCACCCAGGCAATACTGCCACCTCCCGCCCCAATGGTATGGATATCAATGGAAGGTTTTGAAATGGGCAGGGACTGGAATACCTGGGTATTCATGAACCGCGGCTGGTTATCGGTGATCAGGGAGGTGTCCAGGCTGGTGCCACCCATGTCCAGTGTAATCAGGTTGGGTACACCGATTTCCTTCCCAAAGGCTGCCGTACCGATGACCCCCGCTGCCGGTCCTGACAGGATTAGTTGTATAGGTTCCTGCCGGGCGGATTCCACCGTCATGACACCGCCCCCGGATCGGGTGAGCAGAAATTGCCCCTTGAACCCGGCTTTCACCAGAGACTGCTGGAGATGGCCCAGGTAACTGCGGGTTATAGGTTGGACATAGGCATTGATGACAGCCGTACTGGTACGTTCGTACTCGCGGTACTCACGGCTGAGATCGCTGGATAACGTCACAGCAACCTGGGGACAGACTTCCTGAAGGATATCCCGCATACAACGCTCATGATTCGGGTTGGCATAGCTGTGCAGAAAACAGACAGCCACCGCATCCACTCCGGATTCCTGGATCCGGGCCGCTACCTGCCAGGCGTTGTCCTGGTCGAATTCCGCGAGAACCTCACCCCGGAAATTCAGGCGCTCCGTTACCTCAAACACACGGTTTCGTGGTACCAGGGAAGCCGGTTTGCGGTACTTGAAATCGTAAATCGGATCCCGGTCGGTACGTGCCAGTTCGTAGACGTCCCGGAATCCCCGGGTCGTCACGATGGCTACCTCGGCCCCAGAACGAGTTAACAGGGCATTGATGCCCAGCGTGGTGCCATGAATGAAATACGTCACGTCCTCGGGGGGTACAGCGGCCTTTTGAAAGCCCGCCAATACTCCCACTGCGGGATCCGCGGGCACAGTTTCGACTTTCTCGAACCGATAATTACCACTTTGCTCGTCGAGGATGGTCACATCTGTGAACGTACCACCGACATCCACTGCTACATGCACAGGCGTTCTCCGTCTAGTAAAAAAATCCGTTGTTGGGGAGGAGACTAAGTCGTTGCTGCGGTTGCTGCGCGCAAGTTGGTTGTGGCTTCCTGATCCACCTGCATCTCCTCTGGATCAATTACCACCTGATAGATATCGCGGGCGGCGTGCAGCGAAACATAGTCATCCAGTACATCCGCAAGAACTGCTTGTGGGTCCCGCCGGGTCGGATCTCCCCAGCCGCCGCCACCACCCGAGTGATTGACCAAGACATCGCCCGGTTTCATCTGCTCATGGATGGCTCCGGTTACCTGCTCCTCGGACGTATGTGGGCGTACAATCACCTGCCCGTTGGCGCCGTCATGTCCGCCGGCCATGCCCCAGGGCTGGGTGCGGGTTTTCTTGACCAGAGTCAAACAGGCGGCTTCGGCCAGAAAATGATAAGTCCGCGTGATACCCAGACCTCCCCGAAATTGGCCGGGCCCGCCCGTATCCTGGCGAATGGCGTAATTCTCGATCAGCCAGGGAGCCTTGGTCTCCAGAACTTCCACCGGATTGTTCCGGCATCCCGGTTCCGAAAGATGCATGATGCCGGTTTCACCGTCGCCCCCGGCATGGGCCCCAAAACCTACGCCCTCGTTTGTGGCTTCAAGCCAATATTGCCCGGTATCCGGGTGAATACCCACCCCCATCACATCAAACACGTCGCCTCCGGAGCAGGCAGGGATCAGATCGGGCATGCCCTGAGCGAGGGCTTTGGTGATGACTTCAGGAGCTAACAACGAGGTCCAGAGGGTAAAGGTGGGTGACGGAGCTTGGGCATGCATAACACAGCCTTCTGGAGCGATGACGCGCAGGGGGCGGAAATTGCCTTCATTCGCTGGCGTATCCGGGGTCGTCACCGCCTTGAAAACCAGGGCACTGATCCCCAGGGTGGAGCCAATCGGCAGATTGAGAGGACCCTTGACGGCACCGTCGGACCCGGTCCAGTCCACGATCATCTCATCGGCTGTTACCGTGACGGTAGCTTGCATCTTAACGAGCCGGTCTGTATCAATGCCATCATCATCCAGGAAGTCGTGGGCCGTCCAGGTGCCATGGGGCATACGGGCCAGGCGGTTACGGGCCAGGGTTTCCCCGTGATTGAGAATGGCCTCCACTACCTCGCGGTACGTATCCAAGCCAAAGCGGGCCACTAATTCCTGTACTCGGCGTTCCCCGGTTCGGCAGGAGGAGATCTGGGCGTGCATGTCGCCAATCACACGGTCCGGCATCCGGGTGTTGAACCGGATCAGGTTCAGCACCTGTTCGTTGAGCACACCCCTTTCGTAAATCTTGCTGCAGGGCAGAATCAGGCCTTCCTGAAATACCTCGATGGTATCCAGACAATATCCCGCATCTTTCTGGGATAGGTCCAGCCAGTGTTGCTTGACCGCGGTAAAGCCCACCAGTACGTCTTCATGAAATATGGGGGATACGGCCAGTACGTCCAGGATGTGGGCCGAACTCCAATAGGGATAATTCAGCAGGATAAGGTCCCCCGGGTGGAAATTTTCCCGCCCGACAAATTCCACCATCTTGCGCAGGCCATAGTCATTGCCTCGGGTGAAGACCGCCAGACCAGGGGCTTCGGCCAACAGCCGGCACTGGGCATCGTAGATACCCAGGCCGAAATCGTGGATCTCGTAGATGATGGTGCTGTACGAGGTCCGGATCAGGTTTCGGCTCATTTCCCGTGCCGCTGACAGCAGGTAGTTGTGTATGACTTCAACCAGAATCGGGTCAGTGCGACTCATGCGAAAGGAACCCTGTATTGAGGAATGACAGATACAGCAGTTGTGCTTCAGGTTAAACTTGGATCGTGTGTCCCAAGTTAGGTGCAATCATCTCATCATAGCAGGCAAGGGCCATTTAACCATCGACATCAGACTGTTTCTTCCGCTTGCACGTAACGTATACTACTGTCTGTTTTAGGGACAGATTGTTATGCTTTCTCTTATTGAACCCGAATTGTTCCCATGAATTGTTGTTTATTGATACGGCAGCAGATTGGTGACTGATTCTGGCACCCCAGTACGTTACTGGGTAATCCACGATGTACGACCGAATTGCCCCGATCCTTGACAAAATACTGATTCCAGGCACTAAGGAAAACATTGTTTCTCTGAATCGGCTCCTTTACCGAAAGGCAAAAGAGTTGCGGGGAACTGACTCCGAATTGTCTGATAATCTGTTGGTTCTTGCCAAAGTCTTTGGTATGTCCCTCGTGTCTCCTCCCGATCCAGCCCAGGTTTCGACCCATGGGTTGGAAGAAGATGCATTGATTATATTGCCTGAATCACCGGAGCATCTGGCAGACAGGGAACTTGAGCTTTTGGAAGAGCTCGTTACGACCTCAACATTGCCACAGGTTATTGCTCGTATTGCGGACGTTCTCTGGATTCGTCGCCGCGGTTATAAATTTGCCTCGATGGCTATCGAACACTATCTGGATTATGCCAAGCAAAGAGAATCTTTTGAGGATTGGCAGGATTGTGGTGAAAGCCTTGGCCGAGCCCTCCAATTGGCAAAGCAAATTGGCCAAGGCAACCCAGAACTTTCCGAACAGGTTGTAGTCTACATGGACGACATCCTGGACCGGGGTAGTCAATTGGATGCGAATGCGCTATCCTGCTACCTCTTGTACCTGTTAGTGGGTTATGGGTCAAAAGATAACGACAAATATCTCAAACTTTCAGGCCAACATGCCCGGCAAGCGCAACAAAGTGGCGACTGGCACAAAGCAGAGCAATTTTGGAAAGTGCACTATCAGTGGGCAAGGAGTTTGAAAAATCGAATTGCGGCTCAGACATCCCTCAAGAACATAGTTGATGTGTATGTAGCACAGGCAAAAGGGCTAGCGGACAGTGACGGGTCCTTTATTGCTGCTGTTAATTGGATAAAAAAGGCCATAGTTACAAACGATACTTGGCTTCAAGACAAGGATCTTCGTAAGCAACTGAATTCCCTGCTTCGCGAATATCAGAAACGATCGATGTCAGAGCTAAAGAAAGTATCTGGATCTGTTGAGGTGCCCAAAGAATACCACGATTGGTACTCACAAATCCTTTCTGAGGTGCAAGGCAAGACGCTGCAAGAATACCTGTTTGTTCTGGCCTTTCAGATGGCACAGATTCCGGATTTCACCCGCTTGCGGCAGGAGGCCTGCCAATTGATTGAGGATCATCCTTTTGCGGCAATGGTCACAAGTGACCTTGTGGATTCCCAAGGCAGGATTTTCGCCCAACAACCCAGTTCCTTTATGGCAGATCCCGAAACCAAAACCGTAGCCGAACGGCAAATGACTCTGCAACTGGTTCGTATGCAGCACGCTATTGATGTACAGGCCATTGAGTCTTTTAGGTGCCATTTGACAAAACAGCATACGGTAGAAGAGCAACATGTTTTGGAATATTGCCGTGACAATCCTTTCATAGAACCCGGCCAGGAATTGCTGTATGCCAAGGGATTGCAAGCAGGATTAAAGGGCGATTTCATGGTTGCAGCCCATCTCCTGATTCCACTCTTTGAAAATTCCTTGAGATATGTCTTGAACCAGCAAGGTCACGCAACAACCAAAGTCAATACCCATGAAATCCAGCAAGAAGCCCAACTGTCTGAGCTCCTCGATCTTCTGGCATCTCATAAGGTTTTTGCAGAAGATCTAATATTGAACCTGCAGGCCGTATTGTTAGAAAGATCATACGGGAACTTGCGCAACCGCCTCGCCCACGGCTTGCTCTATACCATTGATTTTGAACAACCTGAATTCAGATATCTTTGGTGGTTTAGCCTGCACCTTGTCCTGTTCGGTTACTGTATCAAAGTGGATACGACCTCATAACAAGCCTTTGGTTGGCTGGTGTCAAACCTAGGGGCCTCTGAACTGTGCAACAACCAAGATAAAAGCCCCTCATGACAAACGATACGGCAATTGAGGCCGACACATGCAGTTGTCCGGTCATCAACTGCTTGGCTTTTTCATAAGGACCGTATATTTCCCTTCCTGCTCAAAATGATGATCTTCCGTCAGAACATCGGTTATGCCTTGTTCGTCCATAACATTCATGGAAATGCAGTCAGGCAAGCTGTACTCTTTGTCTTCTCGTTGGGTATATCGTTCCAAGCCACGCAGGAAGGATACATGTGATTGTCTAACAACTTCGACGTCGTCACTTTCCAAGATCTGGCGAACTATCTCTGTTGCCGTTTTGCGGAAACGTCGTTTTGACAATGCAGTGAGATACTCAGTCAGAACCTCTTCAGTAGTGATTAGCTTGCAGATCCCCAACCGTTTACGGGCCTCATTTGCAGCAGTTTTCAAAGGGTCGTTTGGCCGTGTGATCGCTATCCAATAGCAGGTATCAGCAAACACACGCTTCATTCGCTTTCTATTCCATAGAGGTAGTTGTCCAGAGTACGGGAAGAAGACAAATCATGTGGAAGGCTGTCCCAGGCTGCCTCCGGCACTTGCTGGGCCAATTCGGCAATGACATCTTCAATGGAGGTAGTCCGGGAACGACCTTCGATATTTTGCTCATCATTGACATTTGGACTGTTGGCCCCTGGCTCGGAGAGAAACAAAAATTCCGAAAGGATGCCGTTCTCACACACAAGGGCTGGGCACAGTTGATTGACAGGATAGACGGCAACGGCGGGATCATCAGACAATGGCCGCAAAGGTCCTGGTTCCTCGATCAGCGGGAAGCGCAAGTGGGCAGTATACATTTTGTTCCCGATTTCACGCTGACTCATGTCGCTCGCACGAAGCGTTGATCCATATTCATACGCTATGGCGAATATCAGAGTCCGGGCCTTCCCACTCCAACTTTCATGTAATCTGGACAAGAATTCTGCATTTTCTGAATTGATACCATCCGTGGAGAATGACCTCTCAAATGTCGCACTCTGTCCCATTATGGCGGCTTCTCCCTTCATAAACTGCATTGACATCATTATATACGCCTGATGTGGAATTAAATTGGCGCCCTGCTGGTGAGAGTCTGAACATCCAGGCCGAAGAAACGATGCCAGTAGAGTTTGAGTGTAGGGCTGGCCCTTGGCGCAATGACCTGTGTGACCCACCCCCTGACCGTTGAGCGGCGCCAGCGTTCCCGGTTACGCTCGGTGTTCGGTACTGCGTGGCAGACCCCTTCGCGGCGTGCGCGTAGCCCGTTCAGCCCGCGGTCCCCCCACTGGGCCGTGCCACAGAGACACGCCATGCTCTGGGTACCCGTCGTCCACCCGCACATAGACCATCGTCGCCCAATCCGCCAAGGGTATACGGATCAGGGGGCAAACCGCCGAAGGGTAAGTAACCACCTTCATGTTGCGCGGTTTTCCCCTTTAGGGTCAACCATTTAATTCCACATCAGCCGTTATGTATAACTTCGACCAGAATCGGGTCAGTACGGCTCATACGAGAGGAACCTTCTTATGCGGAATGGCAGATGAAACAGGTATGCCCCCAGGACGCAGTGGATGCTGCCATCGAAGTCCTGGGAATCGGCTGAAGTCGGAGTCGGTCGATACCATGGTGCAGCCATGCTCCATTGCCACCGCCGCGTGCTGGGCGTCGGCGACCAGCTTCCCAGTAGCCCTAGACTCGCGGCACAGTTTCTCAAATATGTCCAGATGGTCGGGACCCGGACCCACGAGGCGCGCCGTCGGGCGTTCCAAAAGCGATGATATGAATGCGAACGACTGGTCGAGAGTGGATGGTGGATCAAAGACCCGGGAGTTAGTCACGATACGGATGAAGCCGGATAAAACGAGAACGGAGAGGGCGAACGGTTCAGGTCCTGTCGCCAAACGGGTGATCCAGGCCGCATACTCGGCATGATCGGGGATCGAGTCCTCGATGTGCGCATAAATCAGGACATTCACATCGGGAAGTAGCATTTCGAATCACAGACACCCATTCCTGAAACGGGTCTCGTCATCCTGTGCTTCGAGTGCCCTGGGTCGGTCGAGGTCGACTCCGGGGCGGGGCCGCACACCGGACACGGTCACCAATTGGAAAGGGGGTTGCTCTGGTGGATCACGACGCTTGAGCGCATCGTTCAATGTTCTGGCGATAAAGGCGCTCATGCTGATGCCGTGGGCTGCAGCTGCCCGACGCACCTGTTTTGCAAGCTGGTCATCAAGCGAGATTGTCGTTCTCATGATGCACTATCATAACATATCTGCATCAGTGCATCACAAGCTTTCAGACACACTATTGAGACGCCACATTAACCTGCCGTCTTGGTTTTGCCATTCGCCGGCGTGGCCATCGGCTCCGAGTTCTGACCTCCCTCCCGAGACTCTTGGATCGACTTTGTACCAAGCCGGCTGGGCAAGACTGAGGCCTATCCTTTTGTACAATCCGCTGGCAGAACTACCGGAAGGATGGGAGTTAGCAGTCAGGGACTGAGGCCCATCGGACTACCGGGTTCATAGGTCATTGCAGTGCCCAGAGGCAACGCTTCTCGATCCACCGTTGTGAGACTGGTTTGGGACCAAACTGGCGTGCCAGACTGCTCCCGGGTTCCCCGGGCCGACTGGATCATGCCCTCAACATGAAGGTCCTCCCCTACCACAGTCTGGGTCTTTGTCCACCAATGCCCGACTGATCCAGTGGATGTCATTTGGCCCGAATCGATTTCTGTTTACGCTGGAGCTTCTGTAGCTGCCCCTGGATCCGCCGACTGCGTACTGATCTCTTCTGTGTGTGGGATAGCTCCCGTTGCTTGTGCCGCACCTTGACCTCCCACCGTGATTGATCTGTCAGACGGTGCACCTGCTCCTCACTGTCTATGAACTGGCAACGTTGCAGGCCGGCCCTAAGACCTCGGCTGAGGCAGTGCCGGCCACCCGTGTGGTCGGTACCGCCCAGATTTCACCTCAAGACTTGTTGCTTCTCTGCATCCCGATTCCACCGTCTTGGAAAGAGACCCCCACGTTGCCGTGTCTTGACCATAATCCTGATGTTATCTCGGGATACCTGTGACGCGTGTGACCTGTCACTTTCCACATCACGCCGGACTTCCCTATTCCTTATCCCCAGACCCGGACGGTCCTGATGGGATCGTATCCTCCAGATCCCGTGGCCGTTCCAGACCAACGCGGTCATACAAGGGAGGATTGGGTTCTGGCCAACTGTTGGGATTCATCATGTTGCGCCAGCCTTGGTCAATGGCCTGCAACCGGGACATACCGGCTGCAGCCGGTGCGGACAGAGCGTTGTCATGATGGAGATCCGCTTCCAGGTTATCCAGATCGGTGAGCAGTTCTGAATGGCAGCCCCGCAACAAAGCTACACGCATGTGCATGATGCGCACTACCACATCATGGGGTTTATCGGTGAGTAGGACAGTCAGTTCCGTATCCCATTCCGCCAGGATGCGTTCCTGTTGCATGAGCCAGTCCAGGCTGCGCCGGGCATCGGCACAATGGCCGTCAAGCTGGCAGGCTTCTGCATAGGCGTCCCGTGCTGCCGGCCAGCGGACTTGCCCCAGGTACAGCCAACCGCAACGAACCAGATACTGGGGACGCCGATAATCATATTCAGGCGAGAGGGCCAGAGCCACTTCACATGCCGCCAGAGCCGTCGCCCGATCCCCCTTGTCCAAGGCCAGCAATCCGAGCTGAAAATGGGCCCAGGCCTGATCTTCTGTGCCAAAGGCCCCGGAGTCCAGAGCTTGGCGGCAATCAGTCTCAGCCCCCACCTGGTTGCCCAAGGCACGGCGCGCCACAGCACGGTCAATATAGGCCATGCCATAGGGACCGGACATGGCACGGGTATAAGCCTCTTCGGCCTCGTCCCAAGCCCCCACGCAAGCACGCATTCGTCCGAAGCCATGCCAGGCCCAGCTATGATCAGGGTCCAGACGCAACAGACTCTCCCAATCGGCCTGGGCCTGGGCCCATTGGCCGACTCCGCAGTAGGAATGCGCGCGTTGATCCAGGATACGCAGGGTCAGATGAAAATCAGGTCCTGCGGCCAGAGCCTCAGTAAACTGGCGCAACGCCTTGGCATAGCCCTTCCAGTTTGCTGCCCTGCAAGCCCTGCTATGCAGTTCACGGGCCAACCGCTGGCGCGGATCCGTGGGTGGTGGATTGAAGTCATAGATTACCGGCATAGGTCATCCAAAACCGCCGCTGGTCACCGCGGATATTCCGGCACTGTGTCTGTGGACATCCGTCGCCGATGTTTCAACCGCGGGAAATTGTACCACACCGCCAGCATCGCAATCCTGGTCGGAATCAAGTGATAAAACTGACCCATGAATCCTCTTGGCCAAGTATGGGGCCAACGATAGCCGGCGTCCATGCCCGGGTATCCGATGGACCGGACAGGTTGTGTTTGGCTGTACGACCAAGGACATGTCCCGACTGTGATCTATCATTCCGACCATGCCAACACTGCCTCCATGTTGACACCTGAACCTTCTTGATCGGCCGCCGGTTATACGACCCTGCTCTTTCCTGATCCGGGATGCCTCTGCGGAGTCGTTATCTCATGAACCAACACCACTGACTGACATCCTGTTCCCGGTGTCACCAGTGGGCATCAATCAGCCGAACCGATAATGCCACAGGGGATAACGGGATCCCAAGCTTGACGTTCAAGACAGTTACGGTCAGCCCGGATAGGTGGGTCACCTGTTCCGTGAAAACCTCTTCGTGGTTTTGCTGACTTCCTGACTGTAGCCTGTGAGACGCGATAAGGTAGGAACAAGGTATGGCATACTGGAAAGCAAAGGGTTCCCTACAATGCAGAAACCACAGGCATGGAAATTTATTCGGGAATCCGGGGTTAATTCAAGCGATGCAAAGGAAAGCACATGGAATATCGAAGACTGGGCAGCAGTGGTTTCAGGATTCCCCTGCTGGGTTTGGGGGGCAATATCTTTGGTCGCCAAGGAGACAGATCCCATTTCACGGATCAGAACGAGACCGCCCGGATTGTATACAGAGCATTGGATCTGGGTGCCAACTTTATTGATACCTCCAACAGCTATACCGGCGGCGATTCAGAGGCGTTTCTGGGCCAGATTGTGGCGGGCCAGCGACACAAATTCATTATTGCCAGCAAGGTAGGTTGGGAACCCAATCACAAGATCGCGGCGGGTTACCCAATGGGACCCAATGAGTTCGGCCTGTCGCGGGGCCACATTATGGACAGCATCGACGGCACGCTGCGGCGGCTCCGTACGGACTATGTAGATCTGTACTATGCCCACAAACCGGATCCTGCCACGCCCTTGGAGGAAACCTTGCGGGCCTTTGATGATCTGGTCCGTATGGGCAAGGTTCGGTATGTGGCCTGTTCCAATTTTGCGGGCTGGCAAATTGCCGCCATGAGCGAGATTTCCGCCAATTGTGGCTACACCCCCCTGATGGCTAGTCAGTCCCTTTACAACCTGTTTGACCGCCAGTTGGAAAGAGAAGTGATTCCTGCTTGCCTGCAGTACCAGCTGAGTGTCTTGCCGTATTCACCTCTGGCCCAGGGCGTGCTGACGGGCAAGTACAAGGCAGGGGAACCTGCCCCCAAGGGGACACGGGGTTATGGCAACACCAGTCCCCGCTTCAAAGCTTACATGGTGCCGGAACGTCTGGCCGCTATCACGGCCCTGGACCACTGGTCCCAGGATCATGGCTATCGAGTGGGGGATCTGGCCCTGGCCTGGCTACTGGCTCAGCCTGGTGTGACGTCGGTTATCAACGCTGTGACCAGTGTCACGCAATTGGAGACGAATCTGCGCGCTACCGGCTGGAAATTAACGGCCGCGCAATTGGCCGAAATCGGGGAGCACGTTGATGCCCTGGCCGACCGCTAGGATCAGGCGTTCAGTCACAGCATCCGGAGTAATCTGTGAACCCATCAATCAGAGGGTGGTCAACTTTCACTGGCGGGCAACGGACCCGTCCATTCGTAGTTTTTGCACGCCCCTCCGGGGAGATAAATCCGGCTTCCAGCTCCTGCTCTATCAGGCGGGAAGGCCGTTCCGCCAATGGTCTAAAGCCACTGCCACTCGGCGTCGTGGGCAGGACAAACTCAAACTGAGTACTACCCCGTTATAATGAAGGTCAGGTTTTATGGCCGTCAAAAGGGAGCCTGAATGCCAGTTCGCTTGCCTTCCCTGCATATCACTGAATCCGAGTACATTTCCATTCGCCGCAAGCAGCAACTGTGTTGCCAGTCAAGCTTGGGATCCAGTGGGAGCAGTCTCCTGCCAGACAGTCTGGTTGTGCATCAGGGCGTTGAGGAGGGTCAGCAGTTTGCGCATGGCGGCGGTCTGTCACGCCCAGGGTGGTAGTCTCCAGTAGGCCGCGGCTAACGCCGCTCCTTTCCGGTGATTACCACCACCTTCTATCATACTAGGGCCTGTATGTAGACAAGACCCACCATTTCGCCACTTTATTGGCAGAGGACAACAAATATGTGTTTCTGGCTCTCCGCGGCGTTTCGGGAAAACCTTGCTGATTGCCACGTTGGAAGCCTATTTTCAGGGGGATCTGCCTCAGATCAGATGGATTGCTGATCAGAACAAGCCTGCCCAACCCACTCCAGTGGCCCCGAAACAGCTGTTTGCCAACACGTCGGTCCAGGAAATGGCTCCCCTGCACCCCCAATGGTATCGCCGCGGCATCAACGTGGGGATGGAACCCCGCGATCCAACTTTGAATCGGATCCGGTTTGAAGATGTCTCAGATCCAGCTCTGCATCTCACGGACCTGATTGATTATCTGGGACAGCATTACGGACAACCGCCCGTCGTCCTAATCGGCGAATATGACGCCCCCATTACCCGTCTGATTGGTACGGACGGTACGGACATCCCGGCTGCGCCTATTTTGGGAACCTTGCGCGATTTCTATGGCGTTCTCAAAGCTAGTGAGGACTCCCTGCGTTTCGTGTTTATTACGGGTATCAGCCGCTTTGTCCAAGTCAATCTTTTTCTGCTCTCAACAACCTACAGGATATTACCTTGAATCCGCTGTATACTGACCCGTGCGGTTTCACGGAATCAGAGGTGCAGAACTGCTTGCAACCCTACCTGGAAGTGGGAGCACAACATCTCGGCTGCCAATCGGATGAACTGTTGGCCGAATTGCGAGACTATTACAATGGTTATCGTTTCAGGCTGGCGGGCCAAGCGGACAATGTCTACAATCCGTTCTCCCTGACTGCCTGTCTCAACGGTTTGCAATTTCAGGAGATTGCCGAACAATGGCAGGAACTGGGCTGGCCCAATTTCTGGGCGGAATCCGGCACACCCGGATTTCTGGTCCGTTTAGTGCAGGAGGGAAAGTTCACCCTGTCCCGGGAACTGCCTTCGCTTGATGGCCTGTTTCACCTTGCCTTCGGTCTGGAAGACCTGGATTACCGCACTCTTATGTGGCAAACAGGGTATTACACGTTACGTCAAAATGGTCGCTCCCTGTATCTGGCGTATCCCAACAAGGAAGTGAGTCTTACCTATGCCCAAAGCCTGCTGAAACTGTATAGAGGAGTACCGGACTATCCTATCCTGCGCAGTCTGTGTACGGCTTTACAGGCAGAAAGATACGACACATTCTGTCACCGTCTCACCACCTTTATGGCGGGCGTGCCGGGAGAAAAGTTGCAAAAGGAAACAGACTTTCACTTGGTTCTGCACGCTCTGTGCCAGTTGATGCAGGTAGACTTCCAGTCCGAAGTCCACGAGTGGGGCGGGCGCTCCGATTTGGTGGTGCAATTCCCGGATCACGTTTGTGTGATAGAACTGAAATATCAAGAATCCACCCCGGCTGCGATACATCAAATCCGGCATTACGCCTACGGACGGCAGTATCATGACGGTACCCGCCGGGTTGTAGGGCTGGGGATGAATTTTGTGCCGGGCAAGAGCTCTGAAGGGCCCAGCATTCAACACGGGTCTGTGGAACTGTACCGTCCTGAGATTGGTGAAGCGGCAGAACCATCCTGATCAGCAACTCAGAGATTGACGCCATAGCCCCAGTCTGCCAGCTATATACAGCAGCCGTCCTGTCTAAATTGAATATCTTACGGCTGCTGTGGAATTAAATAGTTGACCATAAAGGGGAAAACCTTCCAGCATGCAGGTAGTTAATTCACCCTTCGGCGGTTTGCTCCATGCCCCGTATACCTTTGATGGATCTGGCGACGATGGTGTATGTGCGGGTAGACGACGGGTATCCAGAGCAGGGCGTGTCCTGGTTGCGTGGCCAAGTGGGAGCCCAGCCCGTGTTGAGTGACCGTGAAGTCATCTCCCTCCTGCGGCGGAGAGATTCCCGGCCCTACCCTGGGGAACGCCCGTGCCTGGGGTTTATCCGTGCCCACTCCCTGGCGCTCTTGCCGCCCCTGTGGGCTCAGAGTCAGGGCCATCGCCGGGCCCGCGGCTGGCGCCTGCGCGTGGCAGAGTTACGGCGGCACGGGATCGTGCGTCGGGGGGTGACCCTCACCACCCCATGCCTCCTGGACACCCAGCCGGTGCCGGTAGTCGGCGACCAGCGTAGCCCGCCACACCGCGCTTTGGTCGGCTCGGCCACCGACGGGGTATGTCCCCGTCGGTACATGAAGGACTTCGGCTCCCCGCGGGTCCTGTTGTCCCCCCTGGAGGGTTGCCCGGTCGTCTAGGAACGGGTGCCGGCGCATACCGGGGAGCGTGTAGCGGCCGCAACCGTGCTGTCGGTGTGGTGGCACTGTGACATCTGCGGGAATAAGGGCTTCCTGGGAGACGATGGGCAACAGTGGCTGTAGGCCCTGCAGGGCCATCAGATCGGGACGCCTAAACGCACCCATCCACACCGCCAGCACGACCCCGCGTGGGACCGCTGGCTTAGTCGTCAGCGCGAACGCATGGAAGGGGTTTTCCACGAAGTGCCGAACACCGGACGTAATCGGGAGCGCCTGCGCCGCCAAACGGTCACGGGATGGGCGACCCATGTGATCGCCCAGATGGCCAGTCATACGCTCAAACTGTTCTGGCGACGTTTCTTTGGCCTGGATGTCCACACTTTCATGGCCGTTGCGACAATTTAATTCCACATCAGGCGTATCTTGTTTCTGTTAATTGAGGCAAGGAGAGGACTGCAATATTGCGCGTTATCGATTATTATTCGAATTCCGCAAAGCCGTCACAATTTCTTTGCAGTAACCAGCAGCGATTTCCTTTTCATATGCATGGAGCATTGCATCACGGTTGTGAGCAAGAGGATTCCTGATCTTGGCAAGTATTTTCTGGCATTGCCCCCAATAGTTCTTGTCCCTCTTATTCCTTCCTAACACCTTCTGGAACGTTTTCCACTCAGCAAATATGATGTCGAATAAATCGGCAGGATTGGTGAAATCAACCAGATTCTGGGAAGCTCGGCCGGAAAAAGCTTTTGTCTCCCTGTCGCGTGCCTGGCGACAACTATCGAAGATACGTTTCAGATTAGGACGAGCTCTCTCCAACTTCGTGATCCATTGTTCTCCGTACTGTTCCAGCATTTCGGTAGTAATCAACTGTCGCAGGGCCAGTTCTGCTTCACTCCAAATGGGCCACAGTTCTGTATGACGACTGATGACTTTCAAGTATGTCTGAAAGTGTTCCGAAAACGCTATGTAGTTTCCCTGTCGGGTCTTCTTGATCACACCGTAGCGCATAAATTCATCTATGTCAGTTTGTTGCACATCAACAACTGGCCCGAAGAAGATCTGCAAGAGCTTACGGAGAGTACCATCTTCATCTAGCAAATCGGTCATACGGTCATATTGATCGAGAAAAGAACCTTGGATACGTTGCGCGACCTGATCTACATCAATACTCCTGTGCTCTCGAAATGACTCAACGAGTTCGTATCCCATCGTTTCCAGCAAGTAGGGATGCCCGCCGCAGTAATAATTGATCCGTTTTTTGCCATTGATATCCAACATGTCGGACAGTGGCATTCGTCCAAAATATTCCTGAATGTCGGAATCATCAAACATTGCTAGGTAATGTTTATGAAAAATCCCATCGAAGGTCGAGATGGCTTGTGTTTGCAGTTCGATGTCACGAATTGTACGTCGAGATGTGGTTACGAAAGTTACACGCCATTCGGGTCGATAGGACAGTTCACGCAAACCCTGGAATCCAAAGGTATTGCCCCTGAACAGGTGGCGTGCATGATCAAACTCATCTAAGATGAACATAACCCGTATCTTGCCTTGACGTATGCGCTGGAAAAATCGTTGGATACGGCTGTAGCCTTCGGTCCACCCTAATTCATCATTCAATGCCCTATGAGCAGCCCGTTGTATAGGTTCAGTCATCCATCCCATGTCTTCCAACTCATCACAACAGTTTGTTACGAGGGCTCGGAAGAAACTAGCAGGTTGGTTATAGGTACCCAGATTTATCCAAATTGGCAAGGACCTCCTGCTAGTCAACTCCTCTTTCCGCTGTATGATCGCGTGATGTACCAGACTGCTTTTGCCAATCTTGTGGTCACCAATGATTGCCAGGTTCCCGGGATTGGCAGGAAGAATAAGACGATTCTCTATCACCTGAAGACTTGCTTGGCGACCGATGAAGCGATCGCCGTACACAATACTGCCGTAGTCAGAAAAAGGGTTGTCAAAGTACCGATCCATTATCATCTCATCAAGGATGAGCGATGAGCCACTCTTTGAACAAGCCAACGCGAATTTGATAATAGTGTTCCCTCTCGCACTCAATGACTTCGCGGTGCACCAGATCTTCCAAGATGGTCTCAATAGATGACTTTGTATCACAATCGAGGATTTGGCTGTTGCAAGGACCAGTCTGGCTGTTTACTGCAATGGCCTTCAAGACTTGGAGAGTGTCTTCATCACAAATGGCGTCCAGTGATGTGTCACCGGAACTGATCAGATTGTCAAACTTGTCTGGTCCTAGTGCGTTGACATCTCTAATGAGCTCATCCTTAACTTGCTCAACATCTGATGATGTAACCCGGGGGACACGCTTGCGATTCATATAGTCCACAAGCCGATTGCAGATAATCTGGATGTAGAAGGGACTTCCAGCTGTGAGATCTAGGATACGCTCAATGGCCTGTTCAAGGTAACGACTCTCTCCCTGTCTTCCACCGATACGAATCGGTTCATCGATTAGATTCTTGGCATCTTCTTTCCTAAGGTATGTAACACGTTCATCTTGCGTAGTTCCAAATTCATTGGGAAACTTGCTTTTGAACTTCGGCATATCGTCTTGGCCTACCAGTACGACATTGAAATAATCTTCCTGTAGCAATGCTTTCCAATTTTTCATGAATGTTCTGGGAATACGCTCGTGCACAATCTGCTCATGAATATAGGAAAACTCATCTATCAGTAGCACAATTCGTACATTACGCCACTCGTCTGATCGGGCAGCATGACGCTTATAGCGATTGAACAATTCCTTGAAGTACACGATTGGGGTTGGATGCTCATAAAAGTCCGAGGTACAAGGAAATCTCTGATTCAGTAAGGGAAATCCCTCTTCTACCTCTTTATCTTCAATCACGTACTCGAGTTTGTTCAAAATGCTCCA
This sequence comes from Anaerolineales bacterium, assembly GCA_034422235.1. Classification (GTDB taxonomy): domain Bacteria; phylum Chloroflexota; class Anaerolineae; order Caldilineales; family Caldilineaceae; genus Bin34. The sequence goes on from DAOUJU010000027.1 coordinate 56,804, forward strand.
AAAAATCTGGTGGATCAATGGAACCGACGAATGATCATCAAGGATGGACCCAATGTTACCCAGATCCACAACCAGCAATTCCTTGCAGTCTTCTAGTTTCTGTTTTAAGTGGTGTAGTGTAGAAGACTTCCCTGAACGCTTCTGCCCGAAGATAACGACACTCTTGCTTCGGACATGTGATTCCTGAAACACGCTGGAAATTTTCTCGATAAGTTCCTGACGCCCATAGAACATTTCAGGTATGTCAACGATACCACCCTCTGCATAGGTAGCATAGGGATTGTCAATCAGCTGAAAGTCGTTGTCGGAATTGAGACGTATAGAAAAATTTTGTACAGGTGTTTGCGAAGTGTCACCGGATCGTGTACGGTATTGGGCAAATACAGGCAGAGAGAAAGCCTGTGACTGTATTGCCTGTTCAGAAGGCAGCACGCGTACTCGCAGAATCTGCTGGTCACCACCAAGCAAGGAACTGTCCAGCTTGTTTTCCGGTGTAATTAGTGTGAAACGATCCTCTTCTGGAAATATCAATTTCAGTGCCTCGGCTGGACTGCGACCTTCCTCATTTGCAATAACGATTTGTATGTCAAGTGGTCGATTACCTTCAGACGTGTATGACTCTATAGCTAGGCGTAATCTGACTTGAGGTACCGAATCACGGTACAGATCTTCTAGACGTTCGTCTACCTTTTCTTTGATCTTTTCAATGATAGGATAGATCTCCTCAACTGTAAGCCTTGTAGGGTTGTCCTTTATATCCTTAAGAAGGTCATCACAACGGCCATCAATTTGAATACATAACCGCTCTCGTTCTTCAAATGTAACTTGCTTGCATTGATCTAAGGCCATGTCCAAAATATTTTGCAACAGCCTTATTCGTCGTTGATCTAGATCGTATAATAAGTGGTGTTGTTGAGAATTGACTCGTTGAATGCTTTCTTCAAGCGTAGAGGTAGTGAAATCGAAGCGGCGCAGAAGCCGAAATTCCTCAGATATGGTACGGAATGTATCGAAATTCTTGCGACGTATTTCATTCCATAAGGCAACGAAATCATCAAGTTTCTGAATTGGTCTCTGAATCGAAACATCTTTTCCTTTCAAGAACTCAAGTGAGACAGCTTGCAAGGTTTTCTCGGAGTACAAACAGTCCACGATACGCTGAGCCGCATACTTGCTCCTGGAAATGAGATAGGAAATAGCTTCAAACACTTTGTTTCGTTGTGGGTGTTGAAGAATAACTTCCTTAACAGACTTAGCTATTGTTGGAATATCTTGTCCAATTGGGATGTTGGAATGTCCCATAGTGGCGTAAAGAAATCTAACTAAAGCGTTAACAGCATGCTTAGGATCACTGGAACGATTGCGGTCCCCGTCATATACTGCCAAGGCTTCTGCATATAATTCCTGAGCAGTGTCTAGTGGTTGATTTTCAACCACAGCTGCATCTCCCATTGAAGCTAAACTGCGGCTGAGGTAGCGGTAGAACGGATTTAGGTCCTCCTCTTCTAAGTCAATGACAAGGCGGGCAGCAGAAAGGTAATAGCCAGATCGCTCCCTTGGTCGCCGGGTTCCGAGTTGAGAAGCAAGATTTTCCAAATTCTGAATATCGGAGCGATCAAATTGCTGATTTTGTACCCGATCAGAGGGAACGCCTCGAAATTCGCAGTGTTGTAGGAAGAACTGTGCAAAGTCCGTTATGTCAGTAGAAAATCTCGGGAGTGAGATCTCCAGAATGAGGCCCGTCTGTCTCTGGTCGGTTTGTCCTGTCAATTTAGCTTGTTTGATGATATCAAGCAGTTCGACTGACTTAACATCAGGGAACTCATCAAGAACACTGTTAAGTGCAGCCACTGCTTCGTCCAGTTTCTCTTGTCTAAACAGACACACAGCAATATTGCGTCGAACAGTTGTGTTTTCTGGCTGTAGTTCAAGAACAGATCTGTAGACGCTTTCTGCTTGGACAAAGCTTTCCTTTCGAAGATAACAGTATGCAATTTGTGTGAGTATTGGAACCTTCTTGACCCCTTTGGTTTCCTGTTTTAGCCGACTGTCCAGAAGATTAAGTGCATGGTCATATTTCCCCGCCTTTTGGTAGAAACCAATTAGAATATTATCAACGGATTGTTGATTACCGATTCTGTTACGATTTGCTTGTAGGAAGTTAATAGCTTCCTGTGTACGGCCAAGCTGTTGCAAAAGTGCCGCCAGATCTTTGATGGCACTTTCCACATTATCACCTTGTGTGATGGCCTTTTGGAACAATGGTATCGCCCGTTCCAAATCCTTTTCAAGCAACTGTGCCCGTTTTGCCTGAGCAAAGGGGTTCTTGCCGCGCGGCACACCAGTTACCCGGGCATACTCTCGCCATTTTTCATGATTTGCCTGTGCCTGTGGATACTCTGGATCAGTTGCTAGAACCTTCCGGATCTGTGAAATCGCTTTGGAGAATTCCCCATCACTAGCGTACTTGAGTGCAAGGTCAAACATCTCACCGGTTGTACGGTATAAGGATACCCCCACAGCAATAGGCCCCTTTTTCCCTTGTGTCGTTTCAAAAACAACAGGGGTTTGTCTTCCGAGGTGTTGGTCGACTATCTTGTCCTTCAATTCATCATCTACAACCGCATTCTGATGAAAGAAATACTGTGTACCATCCTGACCTCGAATAAATCCAAAGCCTCGGTCTGGCCGATAGTGGAATATATAACCCTCTGATTGAGGTGGTACAGTCAGTGGTTGTGACTGTGGGATGTCTTCTGAAGATAATACTAGAGTGCTGTTGTGCCCCGCAACATCACTCCTGGGTTCTTCTGTTTGTGGTTGCGCCTCTGTGGGTGTATCTTGGGGAAGTCGCATTTCCGATATGATCTGTTGATAGCGCTCACCAGGCTGGTCTGGAAACCGTGTAAAGGTTTCCCGTACTAGATTTTTCAGTGACTTACCTGAAAGCCATCTCTGTACTAAGTCTGTTGCGATTAGCTCTTGGCCAAGAACCTTTAACAGAAAGATACCTGTTTCCAATAGGGTGCGTTCTTCTGATGGTGAAAACAGGCGTCCAGATACTTGCAGACATTTATTCAGGGAAACATAGTTGTCAAATTTGCATATCAGACGAATATAAACATGCCAAGCATCTAAATTGTCAGTTACTCTGGTGCTTAGGAAGTATTGTTCTAGACCATAGCAGGCCCACTCCTCTGAATTGTGCTTTAAGGCGACGGTAGCAACATTATACCAGTCACTTTTGTCTTGGGATGAAGTTGCGGCTTGTTGGAAAAGCCCTTGTATAGATTTGTGACTACCTTGTGACAATAAGTAAAGATAAGCAAGTTGACGATTCAAGTTTGGCGATTCTGGATGCCACTGAATTAAAGTCTCTAAGTCTTTAATGATGTGTTGTATTCTTCCGAATTTTTTACTCGTTTCATTTATTTTTGACATGTATTCATATTGATTCTTGGCGCGCTCCCATACAGTAATTGCTTGTTTTCTGTGATGGCCATGAAGTTCCTCCTCAAAAACTGAGAATTTCGGAGGAATGATTCTGAGTGCTGCTGTTTGCAAATGGGCTTGGAAGTGTGCTTCAATTTCAAGAAGCTTCCGCAGGGCATCTGGGTCTGTTTGATTCGATGATGCTATAAAGTCATCTTTCGTGGTGGTAGGTAAATCGTTCCGAGTATCAGGTATCTCGGTCCTCTGAGGTGTTCTTGTAGGTTGCCTACTCTCTTGGATTTCCCATCGACTAACCGATTCTAAGATTATGGTTGTAATACCAGAATCTTGTTCCAGTGTGATGTGATCACGTCCAAGTTCTGTAAGGACGCCGGTACTCTCTCGTCCATCTTTGCACCAGAAAGTAACCCGACTTCCGATTGGCACTTGTCGTTGGATAGTAGAGGCAAGCATCAGAAACCTTCAATTGTGTCGGAACAGAGGCAAATGATACCACATGGGCTGTTTAGGAAAATTCTGAGATTGGCTATCAATCAGGGTGATCGCAAAGTCCGAATTTCAGTTCAGATGCAAGCAATCCACCGGGCAGCAGACTGTTTCCACTGGACAATAATATGCTCTGGAGAAGATAGACAGGGGCAAACCCGATCGGAATCCCTATGCCAGACGCGTAGATTATACGCCGTGTTATGGTGTTTTGGGACTTTGCGATTACCCTAGGCTATCAGTCTGTCCAGCCATAGTCTCGGTGAGCTCCCTCGGTCGATATAAATCCGGCTTCCAGATCCTGTTCTATCAACTCAGGATCCCGCTCCGCCACGGGACCAAAGCCGCCGCCGCCCGGCATCAGCAGTTCAATTTCGTCTCCTGGTTGTAATTCAAGGGGTGGGAAACGGGTGATGGGTTCCCCATTCCACTTGACTACACCCACTACGCCCGGCTGACCACCATCCAGACCGGGTGGCTCACAGAACATCTTGTCCGGACGTATGCGTCCATGAATGGGAATATCAGCGATGTTGCGGAAGGTCATGCGTTGGCCAATGCCGCCGCGCTGACGGCCTGCACCGGCTGAATCCCGGCGAAACTCCTTATGCAGCAGCAGGATGGGAGCCTGGGTCTCCATAATTTCGATAGGGGTCACAGAACTATTGTGGGGGAAGGCAATGGGAGGCATGCCATCGATCCCCTGCATGGCTCCCCGACCCCCATGGGGCAGACAACTCACGGAAAACGTGCCATATTCTTCCATGGTGCCGTGAACAGAGAACGGCCAGATAGAGCCACTGCCTGCCTGGGCGTGTTCTCCCAGGATCGACCATACGGCCCCGAAGAGCACCTGGTTGATATTGTTCGTGACCTTGGCCCGGGCCTGTACCGGGGAAGGGAATTCACAATTCAGGATACAGCCCTTGGGCGCTGTGACGTGGATGGGCCGGAACAACCCCTGATTGTTGGGTATCTGGGGCACCAGAGAGCACTTGAAGGGATACATGGTTGAAGCGAACGTCGTGTTGTAGACACAGTTGATGGAGCCCAACCGGGTTTGGGGTGATGTCCCGGCATAGTCCACAAAAATGTCGTCGCCCTGGATGCGAACCGTGGCATGGAGATGGACGATTTCAATGTAACCATCAATGTCCAGACCAAACTCGTATTCGCCGTCAGGCAAGGCCCGAATGCGCTGGCGCATCAGGGCTTCCGAGCGGCTGTGAATCACGTCGGACAAATTCACCAAATCCGGCATATCGTAGTCGTCCAGGAATTCCCGCATCCGCCGAATACCAATGCGGTGGGTACCCACGATGGCCCGGAGGTCCCCCAGCACCAGATTGGGCACGCGACAATTGTTGCCGATAACCTCAAAGAGGAATTCATTCGGTTGGCCCTCTTCATAGAGTTTGGCAGGGGGTATCCGAATCCCTTCGGTGAAGACGTCATGGGCTTCAATATCGCCCCGGTGACCCCCCACATCGGAAAGATGGGCCACGGTGCCCATGAAGGCCACCGGCTTACCCTGATGGAACACAGGAGTCAGCAGAATGTAGTCCGGCAGGTGACCCGTTCCAATCCAGGGATCGTTGGTGCAGAGTACATCGCCTTCCTTCAGGGTTTCCAGGGGGTGGGCCTCCAGCAGCTGGCGGGCCGTTCTCGGCAATACCACACAGAAATTGGGCGGTGAAAAGCGGGACTGGCACAGGGAATCCCCATTCTGGTCCACCAGGATACAGGCAAAATCACGGCTTTCACCCACGATGGTGGAGAAGGAGGTCTTCACGGTAGCGAAATCGATTTCGTCCATGATGGCAATCAGCCGTTGCCACTGGATCTCCAGACTGACAGGATCGATATCGGTAGCAGGGGTGGGGGAAGTAGGTCGGGACATTGTCTTCAGGCTCAGGAAACGGACAAGTCGCTCAGGGTGGCCCTGGTGGAACAGGAACCAGCTCTTTGAGAGCGCAGATGGATGCCAATCTCTGCCTCTGGCGAGGCACGGACCAGCCATTCGGTCTGGGCACTGGATTCACCCCAGGCCCGGCGCCAGGGATCATAAGGCATACGTCGTTCCTCACGCCCGGCCAGATCGCCAAGCGTAACCGTCGGTTTACCCATAAGCAACTCACATGTATCGTCCAGTTCCAGGGCGATGGTTACATCACCATTCTTGCCCAATTGCTGGACCTGCGCGGTGAGGTGTGTGGCCAAGTAGCCCTGATTCTCTACCTGTGTCCGCACAATGAAGAGATCGGGCGCAATCTGTTGCGCCGAGAGATTGCGCAGATGAAGCAGGGGCGAAGCCAGGGCGTGGCGAATCGTGAAACGCGTGTTGGGTTGCGCCACCTGGGCAATCAGCTGGGGGGGTGGATTCCGCTGAATATAGAAAGGATCCCAACCTCCGAGCAGTACGGTTCCCAACTGGGGATGGTCGAATTCCCGCCAGTTCTGGTGGGCCAGGGGACTGTGCTCATCGGCCCAGCGCAAGAAACGAATCTGTTCGTCCTCGTTGTGCGGACGGGTGGAAAAGAACTGGGGTTTGGCCATGCCCACCTCAGTCTCGATATCCCACACCTCATTGGACAGGGCGGGAATGCCAAAACGGTCATAAAGCCAATCCGAAAATACGCCATGGCGGGGACTCCGCAGATTGGGGGTGAAGTCCTCGTAGGTGGAAATCAGGGGATAGCCGGTGATTTCCGTACCCATTGCCCCCAGCGAAGCAAAAATGGCCAGATCAGTGGCTGACAATTCAGAGTCCCGTCGAAATCCCGAGGGACGCAAGATGAGGCCCCCGTGACTGTGATAGGCTTGGGAACCGGTGATATTGGGATGATCCAGAACGAAGCGGGCCATGGCCATGGCTTCCGGTTCATTGAGCGGAAAGTCTCCGGAACCATACTCGCCGCCCTCCGGTTCCCAGTTGACGGGAAACTGCCGATTCAGGTTCCCGTGGCGAGGGGGCAGGATAGGCAGAGTTACGCCATCCCAGTCCCGCAGGATCCCTTCCGGTACCATGCGGTAGAACGGTCCGTCGAGCTCCCACGGCTCCCGCTGGATTAAGAGGCGCGGTTCGCGGGACGAGCGTTTCCATTCTCCCCGTACATCCGGGATAGCCATTTGACGGATTTCCCCATCGTCATCCACATCTTCCAGATGCAGACCCGTGGGGAATTCATCTTCTGGATGATAGCGTCCGGTACCCACGGTGCGATAGGGCGATGTCAGGCAGAGCTCAGCGCCATCCGGGTTCACGCGGGGCAATATGTAGACAGCCCGCGTATCCAGCAGACGTGTGACCTCGGGGTCCTGACCGTACTCACTGAGTAGGAAATCTATGGTGTACAGGGTAACGGCGGAGGTGATGACCTCCTCACCATGGTTATTACCGTCAATGTAGAACCCGGGTTTGGTGTCGTGTGAACCTGTGGCCTGATTCGTCAGGGTGACGGCCCAAATATCCCGTCCGTGAAAACTCTTCCCGGCGGACTCCAGCGTGGCCAGTGCAGGGAAAGCCGCGACCAATTCCTGCAGGGCGGCCGTGAATTCGTCATAGAGCGGATAGCGATCATGAGAGAGTTTCATAAGCTGTACGTGGGTGTTGGACGGATAAGGATCTTGAGAATTTCAGGATCGGGTTGGTGCCTCTGGGTGGGTCAGAGGACCGCAATCCCAATCTCTCTTCATTCCATGAAAGTAACTACGAGATTGGCATGGTGATCGATGGTCGCCTCGCCGCCGGGGCCAATAACAGCGGTGGATTCTCGTTCCTCTACAATGGCAGGCCCCTGAATCCGGCTGTCACGGCCGAGGGCATAGCGATCATAGATGGGGGTGTCGACGAACTCTCGGGTTTCGGTGAAGTAAACGGAACGTTGTCCCTTGCAGGCGACCGTTACGTCCGTACCAGGAGAGGCTTCCGGCAACGTAACATGGGGTCTGGGTCCCGCGGCATTCAGACGACAGGTAGTGATTTCCAGGTCCAGGTGGGTATGGGCATGGCCATAGATCTCCCTGTACCGGGCAAAGAAGTGAGGACGTAAATCCTCTTCCAGCGAGATACCGGACAGTTGCTCCCAGGGCAGGGACACCTCGATTTCATGTCCCTGGCCGACGTGGCGCAAGTCCGCCTTGCGCGTGAAAGCCATATCCCCATCATCAACCCCGGCCGAACGTAGCACCTGACGACCTTCTGACGCCAAATCCGCATAGATCCGATCCAGTTCAGGCAAGTGATCAGTATCCAGGCGGGCAATATGGGTGCGGGCAAACTCAAAGGCGGAGGGAGCCGTCAGGAAACCCAGGGCCGACGTTACGCCGGCTGCGGCCGGACAGATGAAGCCCCGCATCTTAAGGGCCCGGGCGATCTCGTAGGCATGCACCGGTCCTGCTCCCCCAAAGGCCATGAGCAGCAAACGGCGTGGGTCCGCGCCGCGCTCCGCAACGTGCACCCGGGTCGCAGAAATCATGTTTTCATTCACTACCTGGAAGATGCCGTGGGCCGTGTCCACCGGCGAAAGGTTCAGGGTGTGTGCCAGTTGGCAGATGGCCGTTTCCGCAGCCTCAGGGTCAAGGGCCATGCGGCCGCCCAGGAAGAAATCAGGATTGAGGTAGCCCAGCAGAAGATCGGCATCCGTAACCGTGGGCTGATCCCCGCCCTGTCCGTAACAGGCAGGCCCGGGATCCGCCCCCGCTGACTCCGGACCTACCTTGAGTAAACCCAGTTCGTCTACGTGCGCGATGGAACCACCCCCGGCCCCGATCTCTATCAGCTCGATCGTCGGTACCCGCACGGGGAGGCCGGAACCGCGCTTGAAGCGATGGACCCGAGCAATCTCGAAGTCATCGGACATGGCTGGCTGGCCATCCTTGATCAGGCACATCTTGGCTGTGGTGCCGCCCATGTCAAAGGAAACCAGGTTCGGTTGATCCAGCAGTTCACCATAAAAAACAGCGGCCAAAGCCCCGGCGGCAGGCCCTGACTCCACCAGACGGATGGGGAAGCGGACCGCCGTGTCCAACGTGGATACGCCCCCGGAAGACAGCATCAGAAAGAGTTCCTGGTCGAACCCAACCGCTTTCAGGACATCTTCCAACTGCCGCAAATAGGATTCGGCCAGCGGTTGCACATAGGCATTGCAAACAGTGGTGGACATCCGCTCATATTCCCGGATCTCCGGTGCGACCTCGTGTGACAGGGAAATCTGCACGTGGGGCAAACGTTGAGCCAGCCACTTGCCGGCTTGCTGTTCATGGACTGCATTGGTGAAGGCATGCAGAAAGCAGACAGCCACGGCTTCCACCCCCTTGGTGACGCCGGCCCGTTCCAACCGTTGAACCATGTCCTCCAGGCTGTCCAGCTCCAGCTCTTCCACTACGTCGCCAAAGGCGTCAAGCCTTTCCCGGGCTTCAAAGCGCAGGGGGCGGGGGACAAGGTGTTCTACCTGGGGCGCCTGCAGATCATAGATGTCATAGCGCATTTCACGTTGGGTATCCAGGACATCACTAAAGCCCTGCGTGGATAGCAGGAGGGTCACGGCTCCCTTGCGTTCTACCAGGCAGTTGGTGATGAGGGTAGTCCCATGGATGGCATTGATGACCTCAGACCCCGCGATGTCGGCTTGGGCCAGCAAGGCTTCCCAGCCTGCTCGGACCGCTACCTCAGGATTCGGTACCGTCGTGGACAGTTTATGGCTGTAAATGAGGCCGGTTTCTGCCTCAATCAGCACAAAGTCTGTGAAAGTGCCGCCGATATCAAATCCAAGTCGGTAGTGTGCCATATAGTTTCCGAGGGATGAAGTGAAGTGTCCTGTCTTCAGGTGAGGACTACAAGTGAAACCCTACCTGTTCCGTGAACCCAAATTCATGGAGATTCTGGAATCAGGGTAGGACACAGTCTAGTTTAGACTAGGAATACCAGCTCACAGTAAATCGCTGCGACTGGATGCAAGGGAATATACCTGGCGCTATGACGGCTTTTCAGGATAAGTCAAGGCCGGTCTGCCCTAGGCACCGCCTGCTGGAACTCAATAACCTGCGCTGATAGGTTCCAAGGCATCGTATTAACCCACGGGACTAATAGGACGCAGCAACTCCACAATATTGTGGTGGCCTGCATTTCTGGCCATATCGATTGCGGTCCGGCCCGGTTCATCTCCTTGGCCGCTTAAGATAGTGGGATCGGCATCATTAGCCAGTAGCACTAACGCTGCTTCCAAGTGACCTCTGTATGCGGCCAAATGCAAAGGGGTGAAACCTTCGCGGTCCCGAACATCTGGATTCGCATGCGAGTGCTTGAGAAGCACTCGCATTACATCGTGTTGGCCAAACCAGGCAGCCCTATGTAAGGGAGTCCTGCCGTTCTCGTTTCTTGCCTTTATGCTCGCGCCTTGTTCCAATAGAGCTTTGACCACGGATGTCTTGCCCATCGCGGCTGCATAATGCAGCGGTGTATGACTGTTTTGATCCTTAGCCTCAAGATCAGTATCAGGATGGGTCAGAATCGCCTGCATTTGACGGGGACGGCTAGCACTTTCGACGGCCCAATGGAGTGGCGTCTCCCCACTTCGGGGGAGAGGGACGTTGGGGTCAGCGCCGTGGGCTAGTAATACGGCCGCTACAGAATTAAGGGAATTGATTGTGGTTTCATGAAGCGGAGTCCAACCTGCGGAATCCCGGATGTTTGGATCAGCGCCGTGGGCCAGAAGAAACTCAGCCATGGCTTCTGTACCGTGCCGGGCGCAGCGGTGCAGTGGGGTTTCACCGAAATCGTCCTGGGCGTTAACATCGGCATCCGGGTGAGTGAGCAATAGCTCTACCAATGCAACATTGTGATGCGGAATCGCCGCATGTACCAAGCTTCCTCCACCACCTACCGGCTTGATCGCCAGAAACTCCACCTGAGGCAATAGCCTCTTGACTGTGTCCAGGTCGACTTTCGCGACAGCATCGGTAATCTCCCTGATCTTGTCTGGAGCGGCAGAGGGAGTTGGCGTTGCCGGAGGAATAGGTGTAGGGGGTAGGTCTTGAGTCAGAGGCAGATTGTCCGGCAGGTGATCGACCAGGGGAGCATAAAGCCAGGTTCCGTTACGTAGAAGCAACCACGTTCCATCAGCCGTCTGCGCCTCTACATCTACCAGATCACCCTCGGTTAACCCGTCTATGATCGGGTAGGCTGTTCCGGGTCCGCCGCGCAGATTGGCATTGGTACGAACTTGGGGCTGTGGCTTGGGAGTCGCTGTCGGACTAACGGGCAGGGGAGAAGGAGTCGGAGATGCTGTAACGGCAGTGGTAGGTGATGCTTTCGGGGTAGGCGTATATGTGGGGACGCGTTGATGTGCCGTGAGAGTTGGTGCTATTACCAAATCCTGTTGGAATGCCGCATCACCTGTGGAAGAATGCCGTTGGGTTCTGCATCCTTGCGTGGTCAATAACAGCAAGACAACCGGTATTAGCCATAGTCTGGCCAACCATCGGGCTGAATGTGGCATGTGACCGTATGCTTCTGCAACACTTGCTACCTTAACTGTATTTTCTCCGATCCTTGGTCGCAGGCTGAAGTCCTGTTGAACGACGGGCAGACCTCGGTCTCATTCAACGCCAGCCACTTCTGGCACCCGAAATGGGTGACTTCAGGATCCTAGCCAACGGCCCCGTCAGCCCGTCAGTCCTTAGCCTGGGTGTCCGGCCGGGTATCATGGGGCCGTGAGTGTGCCATACAGGAGACCGGCTTCATGTGGCTCTTGGTCCTCCATACATGCCGACTAGACGCGCTGTGCATCTTGGGACTACTGGCCGGGCTACTGCTGGGTGGCTGCCGCCCGCAGAGCGCCAGCCCAGAACGGGTGGCCACAGCGGTCACTCCCAACGTGCCGACCCCGACCACCGTGGCAGTGGTCCCCACGTTTACGGCGACGGTGGCGGTACCGACCCCCACGTCCACTCCTATGCTCTCGCCGACCCCGACCGTGTCGGCTTCTGGCCCGGAAGTTCCCTCTGTCGACATCCAACGCACCGACGATGCGCAGAAGGGGGTAGTGGGCCGCGGAGGCAGGGAGGCGGATCTCACTGTGTATCCGCTGGAGGCAACCGGCGACCCTGGCCGCCGGCCGCTGTATCTGGACGGTCACTACCGCCAGCGGTCTACCAAATGAGGTGCGACCTCTCGAGCGGGGCGGGCGTGTTTAAACCAGTCTGCATCCAATGCTGGATTGTCAGGGTCTCGCGCACTGCCCACCTTGATAGCGGTTTCTTCGCCATAGGTGGCGGCAATCTCATCAAAGTCCCTAGCGCTGGCGGCCAGGCACTCGATCTGCCGCTTTGTGAGCTTGGCCTTGGCGGGCACGGGCCATTTCGTATCGCCCTTAAGATTGGGCATATCTTCCAATCTCTGCGGGTTCTGATCTACGCAGACTGATGACTCGGATCCTGCTACCCCGTTCAGGATAGACGACCGTATACATCGTTGCGCCTATGAAGCCTACAGCTATCCATCGCGGTTCGTCGTATCGGTCATCCTAGTTGATCACGGCGCTGTCCCACTCAAAGCCTTCCATAGCGGAGAAGTCCACGCGATGCTTGTCCCAGTTTGAGCGGCGCTTGGCTTCATCCCACTCGTATTCCATGGGTCTACTCTACCACAAGCAGTCAGGCCCACGTCCTGCCCAGCCAGATCCCGGGTCTAGCCCTAGTACTACAGCGGTAAGTATGAAGAGTGGACGACGCCGCCGCGGCGGCGGTAATGGCCGCACCGGGCTACCCATTGGTGGTGCCGGCGCCAAGCCTCCCAAGCCAGACCG
>DAOUJU010000028.1:0-162897 GCA_034422235.1 Anaerolineales bacterium
AGCCGACGCCTGGACCCGACCCGCCACCAGGTCTGCAGTGGGTGGACCCACCAGGACTTGATCCAACGGTCTACCCTTGATCGGGTAATAGACTTTACCTACCCCTAACAGCCCCCCCCAAGGGGGTACCGGTCTACCGTGACAAGGCCTCCCGGGAGACACCAGATACGCCAGAGCGGAGGCATAGCAGTGACGGTGTGAGACTGGCCCTCCCCCGCCGTTGGGGCCCGTACCCGGTGGTTCCCCTGGTCCCCAGGCCCTGACGAGAGGCAACGGTCCCCGCCCTGGGCCGCGGTTGTGGGATCCGCGTACACTCTGGCCATCGATCGACACCCCCTGCCCGACCGTCAGGGTAAAGGCATTCTGCACCCAGGTCAGAATGCCCTCTTCCAACTGCGCCGTCTCCCGCCGGGCGAACACCCGTCCTAACGTGTCGTGCGAGGAGATCCCGTGGGATAACTCCAGCAATGTGCGCAGCCAAGCCTCGTGCCGTGGGACAAAGAGGGCGAGGGCCACAAAATTGTCCGCCCTGCAGATGACGGCCAGCACAAAGATCACCAGACTGTCGGATAATTTGGGCCGTTGGGTCCGATCCCCACGCGGATCTTCCCGTTGTGCCAGAGCTTCAACCAAAGGGTAGGTAGCGATGACATCCCTGAGGGGATTTCCTGGGACAGTTCCCAGACCCTCCTATGATACCCCCTGCATCTGTCTTCTCAATTTAGATGCAATCGTCCTGCCGAATACCCCATTAACGGGACAGAAAGCCAAAATCTGCATAGTCCCGAGCCACGTAACAGGTTGTGCTACAGACATTTCTGTCCCTCCCTGGAAATCAGCGGCCAGTTCGTTTGGGTACTATTTTCCTGCACGAAATTAGAGGATCAGCCTTGACCCAACAGTCCAAGGTCGGACAGGTTTGTATGATGTTGAGGTGTTCTGTCCCGATTCTCCTAACGGCAGGTAGTGACTCAGTTTGAAATTTATTGGACAAACATCGACAAAGTTAATTCTGGGGGGAAGATACAAACACCTTCGTCATATAAGCTAGATCTTTCTGTAATTCCCGTCACAAGGCAATGATTTTTCCCTAATCTGGATTTGAGAGCGCCGAAGTTATTGTCAATAAGCTGCCAACTACATCACTACCTAACGGTATAATGGAGGTAGAGGACAGCAGAGACAATGGGACAACTCCACGACAGTCGGTACAAGAAACTGCACCAGCAACATGCAGTCATGTTGGAGTGGGCCCGCTATGTCAGCACATCGCTGGGATTGGGTGAAGTAGATCCAGAATCGCTGGATGTTCACACTGTGGCGTATACATCAGACACTATCCAGAGTCGAGTAGCCGATATGGCCTGGGTGTTTCGCACCGGGCACGAGGAACGGCTGCTTTTGCTTTCAGAATACCAGTCTACCCGCGATGCCGTCTTGAGTCTGCGGCAAGCCCATTATGCCTTGGGGCAGTTATTGTCAGGCTACGAAGCCAGCCGATTCCGAGTCAGGGACGGGCTGCCGGCCCCGATCACCATTTCCCTGTACACAGGTACAGCGCCCCATGTACCGAAGACGGTCAGTGAATTGATAGGTCTTAAGCAAAGACACCTGGTTACTATTGACTTGCCTTCCTTTCATTTTGACATGCTGCACATGGCTGAGGCGAACATACCAGACCGGGATCTGCTGCGAACCATCTTTCACATCGAAAGACAACCTGACCCAGAACCCGCCGTGGCGCAATTGGAGCAGTTTGTAGCGAGGTCTACAGACCCAGCTCTCAACCGTATTATGGTCCTCTTTGCCGCGGCCACCCTGTCCCGGTGGGTGGGAGTGAGAGATATGGATGGGAATCCCCTGGTAACAGAGGAGGCCATGGCGCAAATCACCAATGTGGGAGAGTTAAAAATGCAAGCTCAGATGCTACAGGAACGTGTGGATAAGATGATAGCCCAGGGAGAAGCCCGAGGGGAGGCTCGGGGAGAAGCCCGAGGGGAAGCCCGGGGAGAAGCCCGAGGGGAAGCCCGCGAACGTCTCCATGCCTTGTTGGCCGTGGCGGCAGACTATCTGGACCCGGCGACACTCAACGCTTGTCGTGCTAATCTGGAAACTCGGATGGTGGACCAGATGCCACGGGTGAAAGACCTGCTGGAGGTAGTCCATACGGCGTCTGATCCGGCGCGGGCTGTGGAAACCTTGTTGCAACAGCCATGGCCACTCCAGGATGATGTGTCTCACAAATAACCGCATGGCCAACCTGGGTGGGCCTAGTACCCCTTAGTTATCCCGATCTGGTCCCTGGCATTGCAGCAGACCTCAATCAGGTTGACCTTCCTGCTACCTACGTAAGCAGGAAGGTATTGTGACCGAATGGAAGCAAGGGTGATGGTCCCCCGGTACGAATGAACGTCTTGGCCTGCCGCTCCCAAGGGGTTAGGGGGTTCCCTCGGCTGAATCTCTAGTCCGACGGAGCAGTTCGACAATGGCTTGTGCAGGATCGGAAGCCGCATTGGCTGTCTGCACCCATTCATGGACCGTGGGCATCTGGTCCAACGGGCAGTGGAACAGCCGGGCCTGACAGGAGTCCTGGGTTTCCGGATCCAGATCAATGCCGGCCACTACTATCAGGGCCTGCCGACGCTCCTGGGCTTCTCCTTCGGCTCTACCCTCGGCCCCCATCTGATCCAGTCGGTCCTGAAGAAGCTGCGCGTACATGTGATAATCTCCCACGTTGCTTACGGCTGCCAGGGCTTGTTCCCTCACCAGCGGGCAGTCCTGCTCATCTCGCACCTTGGCCTCGCGGGCCAAGGTGCGGTGGCAAACTGCACTATTGTAGTGTGGAGGTCCACATCGCCCGTGTTCTCCATAAACTGTTGCAACAGCACGGCCAAACGGGAAGGGCCGGTTTCTCGCTAGCTGAATGGGAGCCAGCCTTCCTGAAACCTATGGCGACCTACCCGTCCTTGCCTATGTCAAAGAAACCTACGATGTGACCGTGGCCCTCGCTACCCAGGCTACCGGCAGTGTTCAGGACCTGGCTATTCGTGACCAACTGCGGGGGATTGGCGGTCCGTCTGGACAGATCGTCCTGGGTACTCCTGCTGGTGTTGCCAATGGCCTGCACTGGCTGGCGGCTGGTCGCGTAGTCGACTACGAGGGAGCGGCCAGTACATTGGACTGGGACAACAATGGTGATCTCCGTCAAGGTTATGTCGGAATCTGGCGTTTTACGCAAGACGAATTCATTGAGGAAGTAGACACTGTATTCGTCCAGAACTAAAAGACCGGATAGATTGAACCGCTGTCTGTTCGATGATTGCTCTTATGACGGCCGCCCATTGCTGATTGGATGATGAATCGTGGAGCTTGGGTTCTTGGGAAGTTTTTCCACAGTTGCTTCAGGTTGTCCTTAGCTTCCCTTCTTGATATAGCTCGTAGTGATACATAGAAGGAATGGATTCCCGGGATTCAGACAGAATACCCGCTAGTCCAGGTATTGCTACGCTGTGAGTTGGGCCTTTTAAATCTACTTGCTTCATTCCAAGTCAGCCTTGTCAGAGGCGTCGTTTCGCTCTTTTCCCAATTCCACATTTTTCAAGAGAGTGCCAACTGTCGTTGAAAAATAGCATATAATCACCTCAAATGGATTGGGGTTCGTTCCCGGTCGGCAGAAGGCTTCGGTATGCGCCGAAGCCTTCTGTTATCTGGATGGAAATACCTTTGAACCCCAACCTTCTGGAAATCCAGGCTCCTCCGCCACCAAAGGCATGAGTTCCAAGAGGAGTTCGGCCTGTTGCCAAGAATTTTGCCCAATGAGGGTCATGGCAGGTTCTCCGGCTGGGCGGGTACCCATAGACGATAGGGTGACAGATACTTGCCTTCAACTTGGGTTGGCACCAGACTCAAATCCCCGCTTGGCCCTATGTCTATACGGCTGCGGTCAATCTGTTTGGCCGCATATGCGGAAGGTAGAAAGCTGTCCAACAGCCATAGACAGGCACGCCGTACCAAGTCATCGGTGCAGGTTTCCAGCAGGATCTGCAACTCCTGGCTGGGCAGACAACGCAGGTAGCCAATTACTTTCGGAGGGATATTGAAAGTAAGAACTTCATGCCATTCCGCCACCAGTTCCAGGAGACTCCGGCTGCAGGTGGACCGTAGCAAGGGCCAAGGGCCCCCAGGGCTCCCGCAGAAACCCCTGGGGGATGTCTCACAATCTGCCCCTGAAACCTACTGTACGTAGCCCCCAAGGCCCTAGCCTGTAGGGGGATGCTGAGGCCACAGCGCCAGAGAGCTGCGCTCCTTCAAAACGGTGTCGGTTTCCACAGAGGATACCCCGTCCGGCAAGAGCCGGGAACTGTACAGAAATACCTCTTGCGGCCCCCCAGTGGCACATAGTGAACATGTCCGTGCATATACAAGGCGGGCAAAACCCCCACATGAACAGGAAAGTCCATCGGTACCTGAAGGGAGATAACCACCTGGGGCTACACTAGGGGCAACCCGGGCCTGCGGTACACGCCTGGAGCGACTTGCCATAGCCAACCCTCCCGGCAATAGGCAGCGACCCGCCTGTGGTCGTAGCCTTTCTGGGCTAGCCAAGGGCCATCCACCAGCAATCCCTCGGGCAACAAAGTTTGAAGCTGCAGAAAGGGTGCGGTTGCGGGGTCACTGTTATCCCTGGGTGGAAGCAAGGCCCTCATAATCAATTCCTGCCTCCACACGGCCCCGGTCAAAAGCGGAATGGCCGTTATACCGCAGGCAAAACCGAACCTGGATGAATCCTGCTGGACTGAACTGGTGCTGATCGCAGATCGTCCTCCTTTCCTGTTCACCTAATGGGTACAGGGAGGACTCCCTCAGGAGAAAAATCAATCCATGGTACAGGTTGACGAAGACCCTGGCATGGCCTCCCCTGCGGAGGTTTGCCCCATGACCAGTATCCCTGTTGTGGATCAGGTGACGATGGTGTATGTCCAGGGAGATGACAGGTACCAAGCCTAGGGTGTGCCTCGGTTACACGGCAACAGAGGGGTCCAGCCGGCATTCAGCGACTGTGCAGGGCTGACATGTCTGTACCTGTGGGCTGAACCTGCCTGATCCCGGTGCAGGTCAGTTGCGGGGATGCATCCAGGCGAACTACCGGGCACTCTGACCACCATGGCTACCCCCAGCCCGTGCAAATCGCCGGATAATGCAGTACTTGAGCGACACCCTGGTCCTATAGGGGACTTGGGAGGGAACCCTTGACTCTCGCTACAGTTGCTATCAAGGAGGGAACCTCAGTCCCCTATGACTGGGTACCAGCCAACACCGAGGTACGGCTGTCGGCAGCCACGGTGTTGCGCCGTCGGTGGCACGCCGACATTGTCGGGGACAAGGGGTTCCTGGGCGTCGATGGGCAACAAGCGCCGCGGGACCCCCAATCGGGTCCACCAATCCATACAGAACCCCCGCCCGGGACCGCTGGCTTCATGGCATGCACGAACGCATCGAGGGCGTCTGCCACGAAGGCCAGAACCCTGGGCGTCATCGGGCGAAGTTGCTCTACCAAACGGCCATGGGGGTTGACCACGCACCTCCTTGCCCTGATGAACCGCCCTATGCTCAAACTCTACTTGCGCCGTTTCTTGGACTTGGATGTCCAGACTTTCATGGTCATTGGAGGACTTAATGCCACAGCAGGCGTTCAATAGCATTTGGTAGTGGATGTAGACAGAATCCTTTTCGGGTTCGACGTTTTACCTCTACCATTGCTCAGGCTCTGAAGTGTCGACCTAGCCCTATCGGGGTCCATCCAGCCACAACGAGAGGCAACACGATTACGGTCTCTGATTGTGTGGAGGTACGACGGTAAAGTGTTTGGGCCTCACACCCCCATTTCAGGTCATTGACGCCTGCGTTTTGGTTCACGACTTGATTACATCTTGTATTGCTGGGCAAAGTATTTGGTTTGAAGGAATCTGCCTATCCTGTAACTCAGTCCACGAGTCATTGCAAGTGACTTTCGGCAAAAATGGGAACCGGGTGCGCGGTGATCAGGACTGTTGCCATCTGACCGGCCTGCGCCGCTGGGATCTCAATCGGCTGCAGGCTTTGTGGGAAAACACAGACGAACCTGATGGAATCCTGACTACATGCCTAAAGTGGGGGGTTTATAGACAATGGCGTTTGGCTTGTACCTGGCTCTATTGCAGGAAACCACCATTTGGTAGGATAGGGCGAAGAATCGCGGTGCAACAACATGAGATGGTAACAGGAGTGTAGCCAAGACAACACTGCTGTACGCAGAATTCCTGTTACGGGAAATGTGGACACTGTTGGCCGTTGGACATCCTGGCTTTGTCTCGTAACGATCCGTATGAAAACGACGGTGCCCACTGCCTGTCGCAATTGTGTCTGGAGGCTATGAAACACCTTGTCATCCGATTTCCCTATGCAGAGAGGGATATCTGCGAACAGATAGCAATAGAAGCTCAGGTACCCTTATCTACCCTTGGCCCTGACTTTGGCGCAACGAAAGTTCTGCCGCGATCACGGTCCATTGGACATAGGTGGACTAGCCCCGGGTAAGAGTGTGTCCCCGATCATCACTTCGGCCCTATGGGACAGTGCTGATTTCGTTGCGCACAGGAAGGTATGAGCGGCCGTGCCAGTCCATCAGCGCAAGGAACCCATGTTGCAGCCCCTGTGCCCAGGACGCATCTCGGGCATATCGGTATACTTTTGTGGGGTAGCCAGTGCAGATGGAACCGTCCCATAAGTATCCTGACATCTTTTGCCATCCAGAAAGAATAATCCTGCGGAGAAACAGCGTGTCACAGCCAAGCAGCGAGGATGCACGATGAGAAAACGCATGAAAAAGCGGAAGAAATCCAAGCGCCGCCCATCAGTTGATGCAGAGTTTTTCCCAATCGAAGATGAGCTGGATTGGGTTTACCTGGGAAATACCAAGCTGTTTGAAGGCCGATATGAGGAGGCGATTTCGGACTATGAACGTGCGCTTCGTCACAATTCGGCCGATGCCTTGGCGTATCACAATCGGGGTATCGCCCTGGCAGCCATGGACCGCTTGCCGGAGGCGATTGCCGACTTTAACCGGACCCTGTCCCTGAAGCCTGACTATTTTCAGGCTTTGGTGGCCCGGGGCTATGCAAGATTCCAAATGGACCAGCCAGCCGAAGCAATTGTCGACTTCGACCAGGCGCTTGTCCAAGTGCCCGATGCAGTCGAAGTCTACATTGAGCGTGGGCGTGCCAAAGCGGACATGGGCCTGTATAAAGCGGCTCTCGCGGACTTGGAACAGGCTTTGCACCTGGACCCTGCCAACACCACAGCGGGTGGGCTCCTCGGCGAGGTCAAGATGGATTTGGGACGCTACGGAGATGCTCTTCCGCACTTCGACCGAGCTATTGAACAAGCGCCTGACAAGGCTGAGTTCTTCTATATTCGTGGCTGTGCGCAGATGGAACTGGAGCAGTATGAAGAGGCATTGGCCGATTTTGACAAGGCTCTGCAATTGGCCCCTGACTGGTCTGAGATCTACCGAGACCGTGCCCAAGTGAAGATAGAGATGGAGTGGTTCGAGGAAGCACTGGCGGACTATGATCAAGCCCTGCGCCTGGAACCCGATGAGGCTGACTGGTACTATGAACGCGGGCATCTCCATGCGGACCTGGACCAGCATGAGAAGGCTGTGGAAGATTATGATCGAGTACTAAAGCTGGCCCCTAACTTGGTCAGTGCCCATGTGGATCGGGGAATCGCCAACCGTCAATTGGGACGGCGCGAAGAAGCCCTAAAGGACTTCGGCCACGCGTTGGACATCACCCCAGAGGATGCTGACATCTATAGCAACCGGGGCATCGTGCATGCCGAGCTGGAACAGTATCCCGAAGCGATTGCCGACTATGACATGGCACTGCAATATGACGATCACAACGCCTTGACCTACCAAAACCGGGGACAGGCCAGGGCAAATCTGGGTCAGTTGCAGGAAGCCTTGGCGGATTTTGAAGAGGCGTTGCGTCTCAATCCCCAATACGCTCTTGCCTATTCGAACCGCGGAGTCATAAAAGAACAGCTGGGTCAGCCTCAGGAAGCCATGAAGGACTATGACCGAGCTCTGGCCCTGGATCCGAACTTGGCCATCGCTTATCTCAATCGGGGACAGGCCAAGGCAACATTGGGTCAACACCTCTCCGCCTTGGTCGACACGTTCAGGGCCAGAAGGAAATCAGGCCCAATGCTTGATTGACTCTGGAGCCATTGCGTTTGGGGAAAGGCAAGTGGCTGCCGTTCCACAGGTTCACCTGAGATGAAGATTGCCTGTCGTCCAGGTTGGGTACTTACTGTATAGCTGGAATCAAGAGCTAGGCTTGTTAATTACAGCGAATCTGAATTAGCTCGCAGGTTGGCTTGGCAAGTTTCCAACACAGTTCCTGTTTGTGACGATGTTCCAGTTCTTCAAATGTGACTATCAAGGACTGAAAACACCCTTCACTCATATCTGTACCGGTCATTGGTTGCCCGGATTTCGCACAAAAGCCCAAAGCCGGTAGTCATTCCTATGGAGATCAGATCCTGAGAATCTTGTAGACTTCCTGTTCTGCCTTGTCGACAATCCTCTCGTTAGCCAAGTGTTGGAAGAAACTGTCCTGATCTACCGTATAGGTAATCGCTGGTTCTCCATCCATCACTATCTGAATACCACTCCGCTTACCCCGTAATTCATAGTGTCCATTGCTGAGATCGATGGTGGTCTGTAAACAATCCCATCCCTGTCTCTGGGCCAGTGTTCTGGCTGCTTCCTGGTGTCGTCTTGTCCAATCTCCCATGAATGCCTCTCGCAAGGGTCGGGGACGCGTGGGAGGCGTGCCAAGTTCAAGGTTCGTATGTGCAGTCTGCTGGGCTATGGATGCCATGAGATGAGAAATGGCCGGTGCCATGTCCTTTATGTTACGCAGGTCCAGAGGCAATTCCTGCCAGCCAGATCGAGCTCCAAAGAGTAGAGCCGCTGCCAGCCAGTCTTCTTCGGTCAGCAGTGAATGTTGGAATTCCAGCAGTTGTCCGCAGTCCTGGCGCAGAAAGAACAAGGTCAAGGCACGGGAAAAAGGGGTGGGAAAACGTTCAAACATTTCTGTTGTCCCCATTGCTCCCAAGCCTGTGAGGTCTTCCAGAGCATCCCTTAAATCCATGACCTTTTGCTTAAGCCGATCATGTAACTGTCCAGCCTTTTCTTCCAGATAGTCAAGTACGATATCCTCGGGACTTGCAGTATTGGAAGTGGACTTCCAATGAGCCACCCGATCCACAATTCCCCAGTAAAGCCGCCGTTGCAACTCCATAGTGCCAGCAGTGTCAAACTGGATCTCTGACATATCCGCGTCCAGTTGGGCGGTTCCATTACGTAACCACAGTCCAAAGCCAGCCAAGATGGAAGTATTGTCCTGAGCCTCATCCGACGTGTTGGGCTCAAACGCAAGTCGACAGATTTGGACGCCGAGGTTGCCCCGATTAGCCGTATACAACAGCATCGCAACACTGCCGCCTGCCGCAAAAGGGGTTGCCAGTGAAATAGTCCGCTCTGACAGACTTGAAGTTGGAGGCCATGAATCTTCCAGAGCTTGGTTGAATGGCCGCTTGACAGTCTTGCGCTGGAAATCCGTCCAAGGGACATTATTGTAATCCTGTGCCTCCTTGTTACAAGCTGTCACTTCGGCTTGGGACTGAAAAACAATGCGCTCTATCCATAACGTGGGTAGAGGCGCAGGGACAAAGATTACCCGTTCGGTACCATTCAATTCGGCTGGAAATTCGATAACATCGATATCTTCTTCACGCAAGGCCCATACGGGTCCCGCAAGATGGTCTAGCCTGACTTGAGCTAGACAAGGCCTGAGATGGGTTGCTTCACATACAGATGCTTCGACTGCTGCGTTGAATATCTTATCTATGAAGAGAGGAATCCAGCCAGGAAAACATCCGAGCGAGTCCTGATAATACTTTCCTCCAAAGCCACTGGGTGGCATGATTAGGCCCGCCGATAGCATATACATCAGGTTCAGATGATTGGTGACAAGGTAGCCAAAATCCGGGACAGGTACAGTACCGGGAGAAACATGGTCGTCAAAAAGCGATTGGCTGTGGTCTGCCATCATAAATTCCTGCGTTTCAGAATGGATGTGTCAGTGGGCAAGACTTTCTCGATGGCACTGGGTCTGCCCTTTCGCTGGAACATAAACACATTCTCGCGGGCACGCGAGACCATGACATAGAAAAGCTTCCGGGCCATGTCCAGATCATTGGATGGAACATAGTGCTCATCGATGTCAACAAGCATGACATCGTCAAATTCCAATCCCTTGCAGGCCTGGGCATTAATGACAAGGATTCCGCCTTGGTCAAAAGACACTTCAGGTCTGTATTGGCTATGAAAGGTTTCTATCGGTGGCAGTTCATTTTCCAATGACATATTTGTGGCTGCCGACGAAAAAGCGTTGAGGTAGAGTTCCCTGACTCTGTTGTGGGGTGCGAGCACACCAACCAACCTGCTTGGTTGGCGATCCACCCATTGCAGAATTCTCTTGGCCACGTTTGCTGGCCCATCAGGAGATGACTCATAAATATACAGTGTGGGAGTATTGGCCCGACTGGAGGCAGGAAGGTCTGGAGGTGGACTGGCTGGGTCATCTGTGTAGAACTCCCGTGCCAATTTAGCCACAGGATAAGAGTTACGATGGTTGTACGACAATTCGATCACTTCCGAAGGATCGAGGCCCAAGAAAATCTCGATGTCTTTGCGGCTACTATTGTTTTCCATTATCTGTTGATTTTGATCGCAAGCTACGAAGAAATCCTCAAAACCCAGCTCAATTAGAACTTCGTAGAACTCGGGAGGCATGTCCTGTCCTTCATCAATGACTAGGAAGGGCTTGGTCAGGTCTTCAGGTTCTGGCTGATCCTTAACAGTTTTCAAGACGGTGTCCCAATCAATGGGCCGATACCTGGTTTTCGGTTGAGGTGTCAACTTGGGAATGCTGTGGCCGAAAGTCTTGCGGAATAGGGCCCGAAACCATCTTTCCCAAGTCTTGCCAGAGAGACGCTTGCCAAATAGATGTTGACTGGCCCGATGTAGCAAATGGTTGTATACAAGGAAGATATAGTGATCTCTATCCTGTTCAAGCCGGCGTGACCGAATCAGTGCCATGACTGATTTGCCCGTACCAGGACCACCTACGATCAGATGCTGCCCTTGTTTAGGCAGAGCTCGTACCAGTTCCTGTTCCTTGGTCAGATCCTGGATGCCCGGAAGCTCAAACTTACGCGTTGCCACTATGCCTGCCTTCCGGTGAAGTCCAATAGCGAGTGGATATCCCGCTTCTCATCACTCTTGACGAATGTCCTGTCCAACAGGACATTGCCATAAAGGCAACTCGGTTCAGGAATTAAGACACAGGCGTGGCAAGCTGCATGGTTAAGGAGATGTGGGCCTCGGCTTGCATGTGTAGCACACACCGGATCCAGCGAACACCAAGTGGCTGCTTCAAAAGCTGATACCAGAAAGCGTAGGAAGCGGTCAGGAATGGCCAATTCTCCTAATCCTCCCAGAGAACCAACCTCGTCGGGAACGGCAACATAGATCAGAATACCCGCCATAGGTTTTGAGCCTGCCTCACAATAGATACGTTCCTTCAAGGAAGCGGCCGGATAACCTGCTTCGGTCTCAAACTGACGGATAAGCAGATGAGCCAAGGTATGCAATAACAGGAAACGGGGCGACACATCTGAATTGAGAGTAGGTAAGCGAATCGATGCTGCGCGCTGGTCCAACGCCTCTGCCCGATTCTGCAATGTCTGCTGCTGTTCCCAAATAGTGATCACCGCCTCGTCCAAGGTGAAGAATATGCCCTCACCATGAAGTTCTAGTGCGGGTAGCCAATCCGTTTCACCGGTAATGTCTGGTCGCACGTTCTGACCGTCAATTAGCCGATGGAATCCACGCAACACCATGATTTCCTTGAGACGTCGAACCTCAATCAATCGGTCGACGGCTTCAACGACCTGGCGTGGTTTGCCTTCCAGGTTCTGGCCCAAGAATTTCCAGTCCTTCGTATGGTGTTCAGTCACGAAGTCTTCGTCCTCACTCAGATCCGGCAGAGGACGCGTCAGGGCCTGGTATTCTTCCTGCAGCAGATCTCCGCCTGCTATAGTCTGACCATACAAAGACGAAGGGTAACCCTCCTCCAATTCCTGCAGGGCTTTTTCTATCTCGTTGATGGAACAACGACACGTCTGGGCGATGCGACCCATGACAGATTTTCGCTGCAGGCCCTTCTTCGCTTCTTTCAAATCCCGTTGCCAGCGGGTGTTGCAGTAGATGCGATCCACCACTGTTCCTTTACGAATGCGGGACTCAGGTGGAATCACCAGAGCAGTGCTGTTTCCAGATGTATGTACCCGTACATCGTTGATGCCCAGAATCCAGGCTGGTTCCTCGGGCGGACTAGGCGGCGGTTCCTGCATCCAAGGCTGTTGCCAAGTATTGGAAGGGAACGGAAAACGGTCCGGCAACTCATTCCGGGCATTACAGCGTCTGCACACAACCTCGCGTTGGATCTCCTCATCGACCAGGCGGAGATAGGGAGTTTCCCAATCTGGACGGCAAGGTTCTGCATTCCGGTTTTGGTTTGCATGTGCAATGAAGTGCCAAGGCACATCAGCTAGGTATCCCTCTTCATGAACCATGACCCAAGGTACTTGCTCAAGCGGCTGTCTGCATTCGCTGTCCGAGCGTCTGTGGCAGAACCACTTGGTGTCTGATCTGCGGTGTTGCCACGGTCTGTTATAGAGCAGGCGGCACGATGGCGATGGACAGTACATCCACTGGGGAAAGAGCACAGCCGGAATCCAGGTTCCGTCAATTCTGCCGTCGTCATTGACTTTTGCAGTTGGCGGAGGACAAAGCTTTTCCGAGATGCCCAGCATGTTACGCACCTGTTCTACATATTGAATCGGCGACGGATCATGTTCCTTGCCATACCAGAAACGCGTGTCCTTTACCGACACCAGGAGCTTATCTCCCCGCACAATAGATCCGACCGAACTATGGTGCAACAGGTGGGAGAGCCGAACGGGAATCGTCACCTCACTCATGTTGTTTTCAAGACCCCGGTACTTTCCACATTGCGCATCGAATGTAGGGTTGGCCACAACCCTGCATCCGGGTCTTCGTGATCGCACAACAATCCTTCAGCACCCCTGTCCTTAGGCGAGTAGTGAAGTGCTTGACGACCCTCCTGACAACGTAATGCTTCGTCATGCCACTGGGACACCAATTGGGTGATATGCTGCGCAGTTTGACCTGCCCGATCCTGGGGCTCCGCCCGGGCGCACCTTTCTGTTAACGTATCAATTACCGTCTGGATCCAAGGATCATTCGGATCGAAATCACCGGCCTTTGCATTGGAACTCAGTTGATCACTGGAATGACGCAGAGCAATGACCAGTGCCGCATGGAGGGCACGCAGGCGGACCTGGTAGGTGTAGGGAGTAACACTGGTGGGTTCCACGAAACGGTAGAAGGATTCGTGATAGGGACGGAAGTTTTCATAATGCGACAAGCTGCGTGCCTGGTGACGGTAATAGTTCACGCACACCAGACCCGGCACTTCAGCCCTTCCTACACGGCTACTGGCCTGAATATATTCAGCTGTAGTCAATGGTTGACTATTAACCACCATCAGAGCTAAACGGGAGACATCCAGTCCCACCGAAACCATGTTGGTGGCCAGTACCACGTCCAGATACTCTTCTTCATCCAATTTCCTTTCCAGCTGAGCAAAGGTTGCCGCGTTTTCTCTGGCGGTGGATTTGCTGGTGAGTTGAGCAATCTGAGGATTAGTCGCTCGGCTGTTGAACAGTTCCTGATCAGGATTGTTGTCAGTTGAGACTACGTCTAACTCGGAAGCATCGGTACTTTCCCCTAATTCAGCAGAAAACCGACGCGTCCAGTCCCGGACTTCTGTCAGATAAGCGGTGTGGCTTTCGCCGACAGACTTCAAGCTGCCATGATAAATCACCTGAGTCCACCAAGCCTCCAGCAGAGCCTCTCGTTCTGCCTGATCTGCAAACAACTCCTGTGGTGCCACTAGAAGAGCAGCCGCTAGGGGAGCCAGACATTGCTGCTGCCCCAACCCAGGTGCCAGATATCCCACATACAGACGCCCTGGTCGTTCATTATCAGTCCGGGCGAAATAGGAGTCATCGCATGACAGACCCGGAGGAGGGAAGACTGCCAGTTCACGGCCATAGAGGTTCCTGACCTGATCTGTTGCCATGCGGATGGTAGCGGTCGAAGCAATGTACTTGGGCCGGATGCCGCGCAGCTGCAACAGGGTATCCAGAGCCGCTTCATAAAGACCGGCTACAGAGCCCAGTGGACCGGTAATCAGGTGCAACTCATCCTGTATGACGAGTGTGGGGGGCTGGTTTCCCGTACCATTGCTAAAGAATTTCCCTGCTCGACTTTCCCACGCCAGACGCGCAAACTTGTCAATGGTACCAATGAGAAGAGAGGGGGGTTGCTGGTAGAGAGCCTCGTCTACCACATTGCACGGCAGAGACTCCGGATCATCCCCTCCGAAAGGACAGGCTGGATTGGTACATAGAAAACTGAACCCCATTATGTTGGCCCGATAGCTGTCTGATGTGAAATTAAAGCCACACCAGGGACAATCCGCCAACACCAGACCGTTGGGAGGAGGGGTACCATCACGAATTTCCTTTGCCTGTTCTGCAGCTTGATGGAAAGTGTTAGGACTGCTGGCTCCTCCGACCCAAATCCCGACAGTGATAGGCTGGTATCCCAAGCGGTCAGGGTTCGCCCGACGTAGCAATTCCAAGGCAAAAATGATACGAGTGGCCCGCAGAAATTGCTGGGTAGTCAGAAGGCGCAATGTGTAGCGCATCAAGGCTACCGTGCCACCTCCTGTTTCCGGATCTTGCAAACGGCGCCAAGCGATCAGGAACACGATCAAGCCCAAATAGGCCTCGGTCTTGCCACCACCTGTGGGAAACCAGATCAGATCCAATACGTCCCGGAAGTCGTCATCTTCCCGCACCGTGGACTCCAGAACAACCAGCAAGAATGCAAGTTGAAAGGGACGCCATCGGTACTTCTGAAGTTCCCGTCCTTTCCCCTGCAACAGATCTTGCTGCCGCATCTGGTTCAGCATGGCTTGGTTGGCCAGTTGGAAGGATTCGAAGACCAGACTTTCTGTTTCAAGCAGTGCGACTCCACGTTGCATACGAGTGACTGCTGTCTTCATTTTGTCATGGATCCGCTGGGCTGTCTTGTCCTCTTTTTCTCCCCAGCCTGTGATTTGTTGCGAATCGACCCACTGTTCGTAGCCAGCGACAAAATGCTGCAGTTCTGTCACAATGCGATTCGTAGGTTTGGTCGCAAGAAAATGCATGCCAAGTACCTCCAATTCAGGACCTGGCAGATCAGTAGTAACCAGAGGTACTTCGACAGCAGGCATGAATTCCGTCTGGATACAAGGTGGCTGATCAGCCTCCAGAGTCCAGTTCACGGCTGCACCATGACCCACGGCATAAATGTGTTTATCCCTGTACTGGAACTCCAGTTCCTGCTCTTCACAGGTAAGCAAACTCTTGTCCACACGTGGGTATTCCGCCAGTTTGCCTGATTCGACATAACATGTCAGACACGCTTCATACAGGGACTTTTCCATCAACTCTTTTCTCTGCTGGTGCCACTGCCCTTGTGCCTGTTGCGGGTTGAACAAAGTGACTGTCAGGATGCTCCCGTCCTGATAGGGCCTTTGCTGTACATCTACACCAAAGAGACATGTATCCGGTGAAGGTGACAGAACCCCGTCAACCCAGACCAGTGTTGTCTCAACCAGAGGAGTCCGCTGATATTCCCTGCTGCGGAAGCGACCACGTGGATCCCTGCGGGCACTGACAAGCTTGTAATGGGTTCCTTCCACTGTAATTTGCAAGCGAGGTCTACCTCGTATAAAGAAGGAAAAACCCACTGCGGAAGGTGGGACATAACGACGCTTTCTGGCTGGCTGGGCGAGAGTCTGCCCTGTTTGATCTTCGTCGGTGGTTTCGTCCGTTGGGTCTTCCCACAACTCTGACCTCACTGGATCTGTTCCTTCACCACCCGGCATGACAGGGTACAGGACTCCCATCGGATATCTGTTCAAGGGAGAAGTACCAACCAGGTTTTTGTCGTCTGGTTGTGCGGGACCGATCAACTGCTGTCGGAGCCAGTCCACAAGGCGCTTTCTGGGTCCGGTGAAATCCATGGCAACTCTTTCAGCAAGATAAGAATTAAATCGTAAAAAGCCCCATGATATTCTTGAAGTAGCCACAGCAATGACCCAAGACCTTCTCTATTGTCATAATCAGCTCTCTTGGGCTATTTGAAACTGCTGATCTCTGAAAACATACCATTATTTTCAGGGTTTGTATGACATATTTCAAAGAGGAAGTTATTTCAGAAGTGGCGCAATTGGGGATCTTCCTTACTTATGGTGAAGCAATCGTCCCAACGAACGTTGTCGAAGTACAGATAGTCAATCTCAGACAAGCTCCTCTGGTCCATATACATACGCACTAAGTCTGCTCTGCTGGACACTGACATCAGCAGCTACTAACTGGATTAGCAGCCATTTTTCTTCCAGACTTTCAAGACAGAAAAAATCATCCGCCGCTTAAAGTGAGAGAAGTGGTAAATGTATCGTTTTAGTCTAAATTGGCGAGAGTTGCCTAGTAAAGGTCTCGCTAGACTGGATGCAATTACTACCAAACGGAAACTGGTCAGATTCAAACTTGATCCACCTTACCTTGATCTTTTCATGTAAGTTTCCCAGCCACGAGACAGTACGGCTTAGTATTGTCAATGGAAAGTAGCTAAATAAATTAACACACCCAGAAACGAAGGATGAAAAATAAGGCAGATGATGGCCCAATTCCAGTCACCTACATCACTGTTACTGACGAAAGAAGTGGCAATCAATGCCATTCAAGACTTTTTTCGTGGAGACAAACCGTTTGTGGTCTTCGGGTCTGGTATGTCGTGTGCCATTGATCCGAAATTCGGGATGCCCGCCCTCGCATGCGAACTCATTCAAAGAATTTGCCCTGATCCCTGCAATGATGAACAGACCAAACAGTGGAAAAAGGTCTTACAATCGCTACAAGATGGCTGTGGTTTAGAAACTGCTCTCAACAGTGTTACTGATCCAGACTTGCTTCAAAAAGTCATCCTCGTTACAGGTTACTTTGTTGCAAGGCTTGACCGTAGGTATGCATTGAAGATTGCTAAGAGAGATGAGTATGTGGAGTGGCCTGCCACTACGCTGTTCAAGCGTCTAGTTGAAACGCTCCCTGAAGGAGACCCTATTCTCCATGTATTGACAACAAATTACGATACTTTGTTCGAACATATCTGTGATGCAATTAAACTCAGTTACACTAATGGTTATGTTGGTGGGTTAAAGCGCCGATTGGATTGGATAGCTACCGATCGTCTCTTAAAATCACCTCAGCAAAACCAATACGGAAGACGAGTAAGAACCGTCCCCAAATCAACTAAGCACATACGGCTCTACAAAGTTCACGGTTCACTGAATCTTTTCTTCTATCGAAACGAGGTGATTGAGAACAACACGTGGATGTGGCATGCACCAGGATTTGCCGACCGAGTGATGATCACACCTGGAATTTCGAAGCATCAGGCACTACAACACTACAGACAGGAATTGCTGCAGTACGCAGATAGTGCGATTGAAAACGCCAATCGCTTTCTTTTTCTTGGTTATGGTTTCAATGACAGTCATTTGGAAGAATACATCAAACGGAAACTTACTGTATCGGCCTGCAAAGGGTTGATTATTACAAGGGACTCAAATTCTCGAATTGAAAGCCTCGTTGAACAGGCTGATAATCTGTGGCTGGTGTGCAAAATGCCACAGGAGGGAGAAGGTGGAACACGCATATTCAACAGACAGTATGCTGATTGGCTGATACTTCCGGAATATAAGCTCTGGGATATTGAAACTTTCACCGCAGAAATCCTAGGAGGATAAGAGTGGCGATCTTTGATTTTGACGCTTCGTACATAATAGGGAGAGTCCGGGCAGTAGATACCCGTCGCGTTGATATTCACGTTAACAGCGATGAGGACCTGAGAAGAGCAAGAGTGGGGCAGCTAATTGCCATCACCTTGCCAGGTGCCGTGAGAGAGTGGTTGATCGGGCTGATTGTACGGGTTGTCAAGACTCCCGTACTGGGAGATGCTTCGCCTTCAAGCACCTTGGAAGATGAAGATACGGAGAATGCCAATCAGCAACACGAGATAGTTCTCAACACTGTTACAAGCTCCTTGCTAGGATCAGTGGAGTTGACAACCGACAATCGTCCACGTTTCTCTCGCTCTCTGGTGCAGGTGCCGGAAATTGATGCACTGTGCCATGTCCTGCGGGATGCACATCTCCGGGACTTGATGGTGTTGCTATCAAGGGAGGAGGAAGTTGAGCATTCATTGGCAATCGGCCGCTATACCATCGATGAGAATGCAGAGGCATATCTCGACGGGAACAGATTTTTTCAGCGTCATGCCGCTCTCTTAGGAAGTACAGGATCGGGCAAATCGTGGTGTGTAGCTTCAATCCTAGAGCAAGCTTCCCAACTCTTGTCATCCAACCTAATAGTGTTTGATCTACATGGGGAATATAGCAAACTCACATATGCTAGGCACCTAAGAATTCCGGGACCAGATGAATTAGGTGCATCCTGTGATGCCCTCTTGTATCTGCCTTATTGGCTGTTGAATGCCGAGGAATTGCAGGCTATGTTCATTGATAGGAGCGAGTTCAGCGCCCACAATCAAGTCACTAAGTTCCAAGATCTGGTAGTTGCCAACAAACAACAGAAACTAGGGAAATGGGGCAAGAAGGATGTCTTGGCTGCTTTCACTCTAGACAGTCCTGTTCCATTTTCTTTGGATTCAGTAATTGCCGAACTGCAGCGGTTGAATGAAGAAATGGTGCAAGGATCAAACAACCGACTGAAACAAGGGCCTTTTCATGGTGACTTCAGCCGGTTGCTCATCCGCTTAAGAAGCAAAGTTTCTGACAAGCGATACGGCTTTCTTTTCCAAGCACCTGAGGTAGAACACGAATACGATGCGATGGCCGCGATGGTGACACGGCTGATGGACTATTCTGAATCGACGTCTAAGATAAAGGTTATCGATTTTTCTGAGGTACCGGCTGATATCTTGCCAGTCATCATTGGTCTTGTCGCACGCGTAATCTATCAAGTTCAGTTCTGGACAGAACAAGAGAGACGAAGACCGCTTGCGCTCGTGTGTGACGAAGCTCACATGTATATGCCTAAGAAAGAAGGGAAAAACCCAGTTGAGCTTCGAGCTATTGAGAATCTTGAAAAGATCGCCAAGGAAGGCCGAAAATACGGGGTAGCGCTCTTGGTTGTCAGCCAACGTCCATCTGATGTCAGTTCAACGATTCTCAGCCAGTGCAATAATATTGTTTCTCTTCGGCTTACAAATGGCGAAGATCAAGCAACGGTCAAGAGATTAATGCCCGAAAGTCTTGAGGGCTTGATGGACACTCTTCCCATTCTAGATATCGGTGAGGCACTTGTGGTTGGTGACGCAGTTCTGCTCCCAAGCAGGATTCGCCTCCACCCACCTGAAGAAGAGCCGTTGAGTTCAACTATAGACTTTTGGGACGAATGGGCAATGAAAGCTGAAGCACCGGATTATCGAGCGGCAGTCGAAAATATGCGAAAACAGAATAGGAGTTAAGCTCAACTCTGTGCAAAGTGTGGACCGCTTGCAGTTTAGGCAGGTGTTTTCAGGCTGTATGGCACAACGTAGCTAACCCGGTATTCAGGTGACCAACTTGGAGATCTGTAGCGGAGGATGGCCCTGAGCCTGGTTCAGCTGGAAGGCGACGATGTGGCTGAGCACTTTGTGGAGGAGGCGATAGCTCATCAGAAGCCCAGGTCCTGGATCCACACCCGCTGGATGAGGTAGCGGTTTACGAATAGACCAAACACTGTGTCGGTCCGATAACGGAAGCGGCTGAGGATCGCGCTTCTAGCTGGGCCATGGATCACATCTGACCTTCTTTTTACGTACGTACGGTTACAAGACTTCGCCGCCTGTCCTTGCGACTACACCGCAACCGTGGGCCAAGGCCATAGCTGTATCGTAACCCACCGCAGCCGGGTGATAAGTGCCTCCAACTATGTCGCGTATGTGGACCCCGAACCAGCGTGGACCGATCGGCAGAGCCTGGTCATGGTGGAGGCAGAGCGGCTGTGGAGTACCCAAGTCACCACCTCAATCCGTCACTCCACTTCCCGCCTGCCCCCCGATGCCCGTGCTTTGCTGGACGCGGTCTAAAGCCACTGGAGTATGAAAACTCTTTAGCTATAGCATTTGGGGAAGATGACGATCAAATCCGACGGGATCAGCCCTGCATAACAGGGCCCTCCGGCGACGCATCGCCCTCTATGTCCTGAAGCAGGAGAAAATGGCCCAGACGAACATCGCCTACAAGCGCCTCAAGTCGGCTTGGGATCCGCGTTATCGGGACAAAGCTGCGGAAATCTATCTCAGAACAATTAAAATGCAATCGCCCTGGAATGATGCCCGACCACCTCACGACGTGTTCTGGCCGTGCGTTTGAACTCTAGCGATGCGGATTCGCATTTCGCCACCAGTGTTGTGATTTGATCAGGTACCGCCAGTGAAATCTCTGTTCGTACCTATCTGGAAGCTATAGCTTTTTTCTCGCACAAGAACGAATTTGAATCCCATCATCCGATGTCTTGTTCGAGGATTTGACCGTTAATTCTAAGCCAGTCTCGCGCCTCTTCCATCCTAGCCGCATGGGTTCTAACGATGTTCCAGAATCGAGGAGTGTGATTTGCCTCGATCAGGTGAGCGAGTTCATGCACGATGACATAATCGATTACGAACATCGGCGCCTTGATCAGTTTCCAGTTCAGGTTCACATTGTTCTTGACCGTGCATGAACCCCACCGGTAGCGATTGTCCACGATCTTCGCACTAGCAAAGTCCACCCCAAGAATTGCCGAGATGTATTCAACTTTGGGGAGAATCCTTGCCTTCGCTTGGTCAATGTACCACTTTCGTAGGATCTGATTTCGTTCCCCCGCCGAACAAGCCGGGACCAGAAGGCGCCGCCCAAATCGTATCTCTGTCGAATCGCTGGAGATGACTTCGATTTGATAGTACTGACCCAGGTAAAGCATGGATTCACCATTTACAAACTCTTTGCCGGGTGGGTGGGGTTGCTCTTGGTACTTCTGAGCGTGCTTCGTCTTCTCGTAAATCCACCGGCGTTTTGATTCCATTACTTTCCGAATCGTCTCTTCAGGAGTGGAATCAGGGGCGTGAACGACGACACTACGATCCCGCTCGACAGTTATGGTAAGTTTTTTCCGTCTCGGTGAGCGCCTGATTGTGTAGTCAATGTCCATGGTCATTCCGCATAGAGAATAATGTCGTTGTTTCTTTGGGCGATTTCTATCACGCGACTGATTATCTTGGTACGCTCAATTGTAAGGTTATGTATCTTTAGAAACGATGGCTGAAGGAGCGTCATCTGAATCTCAGCCCGTAGCTTGTTCCGCGCAGGAATGCTTTCCCAAAACCCCGTGAGCCTGAGTTCCCGCTCTACTGTCAGGAATAGCTCTTGGGTCAACGCGACGAGATCGGAAATCTCGTCATCACTCAGCGCTCTCTCGCCAAACAGCTCATGCTTTAGGCTTCGGTAAAATGGCATTTGCTTCTTACGATGTAGTCCGTAAGTTGGTTCCTTACTGGCATTGATGATGCGTTCCCGCAGTTTCTCCAGCTCTTCGTAGATCTTCGTCCAATTGTCTCTGAAATCCTGCAGGATTCGCGCGAGAGCCGCGGCGAAGGACGCTTGCAGGTCGGGATCTTCATCTAACTCAACTTCGAGGTGATGTCGGATAGCGTGTTCCACCTCCGCGGCTTTCGTCTTTGTGCGGCCACGCCTTGCAACTTCATCCTGGAAATCTTCGTCCAGGATTGAAATTGGTTCGACCTGCTGGTCAATACCCGCCGACTCCAGGTACTTGTCAGTGATCGAACGCAACTTCGACGGGATGCCTTTCATGCTCAATCGTTCGTCCCGGAAGTGCTTTGCTGCCAGGATGTTAATGGCAGCGAGTGCGTTATAGTCGTCCCTGAATTGCAATGCCTGCTGCGAAGGGAAGACAATATTCAGGCACTTCGTAAACCGCTTGAATGCTTGCATATAGTCAAAGCGAAGGTCTTCATCGTAGAACGCATCGAAGAATGCGTCATGGTCTGTCAGGTCCATCAAGCTATGCTGCTTAAGTAACGTCATAATTTCCGTATGGCTGTTCTTGAGATTGTGTATCTCCTCTTCAGGATCGCTCAGGGCATCAATGACTTCCTTTTGTTCCCGTTCGTCATAAGTGTCGATCGCTTTCTTGAGGTTATGACCAACACCGACGTAATCAATTATGTAGCCCTTGTCCTTCGTGTCGTCTGCAACCCGATTAACCCGTGCAATAGCCTGTAGTAAGTTGTGGCCGGTAATGATCTTATCCAAGTACATCACTTGCTCGACAGGAGCGTTAAAACCGGTGATGAGCATGTTGTTAACGATGAGGATGCCCATATCCCCTTTGATACCTTCATCTTCATGAGCGAACGCCATCTTGAAGCTCTTGATGCTGCGCTCGTGCTTGGCCTCATTGGTATACGCCTTTAGGTGTGGTAGGTCGTTGTGGCCACCAGAGATTACAACGTCCGTTTTCAACTTCCTCAACCTTTGCAAATCAGGACTGTCGGGGTTTGCCCTTTCCAAGTCTGTTAAGTTTGCTGCGAGAGCATCGTCGATGTGCTTCTTGTAACGCACTGCCGCCTCCCGAGATGTGGCTACTACCTGAGCCTTGTAGCCGTTCGGGAACACATGTGTCAAGTAGTGCTGGACCATATCCTTGGACTTGGCCCCAATCGTTGGCTCTGCTTCCAGGTAAGCGTCTCGAGAACCGTAGCCAAGAATTTCAAGCCTCTGCTGGAGGTTGTAATCACTGAACAAATCCACGAATGCCGTATCCATGCCTTCTTGATTGGGCACTTCGGCGTTATGTGTACGTCCTTCGTATACGATCTCCAGGGTGACGCCATCATCAATGGACTGCCTCATTGTGTACTTGTCAATGTAGTCGCCAAAAACCTGTTCGGTCTTGTCGGTCGGAGTGCCCGTATAGCCGATCTTCGTAGCATTCGGGATTCCCCTATCAAGATTCGCACCAAGCAGTCTGTATTGGGAGCGATGAGCTTCGTCGGTCATGACCAGGATATTCGGGCTGTCATTAAGTTGAGGGAACGTCTCCGTCAGGTCTGCTTCCCGGAACTTGTGGATCATGGCCATAACCAGGTCCGAGGTATCAGCACGGAGCAGTTCTTTCATCTCGTGGATGGTATTCGCTGTCTTGACTGTGAATCCGATGCTCTGACAGGTCTCTCTCAACTGGCCTTCAAGTTGGGTCCGATCCGTGACAAATACCACTTTCCAGTTTGCCAAGTGAGCGTGTAGGTACATTTCACGCACCATGAACATCATGGTTAGCGATTTGCCAGAGCCTTGGGTGTGCCAAATGATGCCGCTACGGCTGCGCGGGCTAGTGCCTTCTATCAAACGCTTAACCGCGAGTTTGACCGCGCGGAACTGCTGATAGCGGCCGACAATCTTGATGGTCTGCCCTTTATCATCGACCGAAAACAGAGTGAACGTTCTGATAAGATCGAGCAGGTTGTCCTTGTCCATCATTCCGGCAACTAACCGTTGTTGGTCATTCGGACTGCCCGAGCCATGTTCAAGATCGTCGAGTATTCTCGGATAGGGGTCGGCCCAGCGAAAAAAATGCCTCTCGTTATGCGTGGTTATCGTCCCGAACTTAGCCTCTTGACGGCAAGTGGCTACTACGAACTGATTGAAATAGAAGAGAGGGGCATTTCCTTCGCCCCTTGCACCACGCTGCTCGCTGTAGCGGAGCATTTGGTTGATGGCTTCGGGGATGGCGTCTTTCACTTTGGGCGATTTGCACTCAATGAGGACAATTGGTAGGCCGTTGAGGAATAACACCACGTCTGGGATGATGTGGTGTTCGGTCCCAAGAATGCGTACCTTGAATTGGCAAACGGCGATGAATCGGTTGTTCTCGCGATTTTTGAAGTCAATGAAGCGTACGGTAGGACTCCTTGCACCTGTCTGCCGATTCTCGCTGACGCTTGTGTTCTCCAGAAGGAGACGAAGTACGTGCCTGTTGTTCTCGATTAGTCCGGTGGCTGGAAAGCTAGCGGTAAGCTGCTTCACGACTTCCTCAACTTGGTCGTCCTCTAGCCACGGATTGATAACCTTCACCTGCTCTCGTAATACCGAAGCTATGAAGACCTCAGCAAAATTCTCTCGGAAAGTGTCTCCCGGAGTTTGCTTCTTGTCGGTCAAGTCGATGATGTCCCAACCCAAGCCACGCAATTGTTCAAGCAGAGGCTTCTCAACATGATTACGTTCGTCGAGTTTGATGTACTTGGGGGTTCTTTTCGTACTCATTGACCAACCTCCACATCTTTAAGTAGTGGAGTGACGGAGATTGTGCCGGTAAGGAGGTCTTGCATTAGGCCGGTTTTGAGGGTGAAGAGTTTATCCCTGTATTGCTCCAGTTGTTCTTGACTTGCATCAACAACGTCATACAAAAGGCCAATTCTTCGTTGCTCATCAGGTACTGGTGTTGGAATCGGCAACGGCCTTAGGGTTTCGAGATTTATGTTCTTTTGCGCACTCTGTGGCGCTGAATGTTCTAGAACAGGCTTCCAATTGCGAATCATTAGCTCAATGAAGCGGACATTGTTGGGAGAAGAAACAACGGCACCTACAACGCTGTCAGGAAAGTACATTGGAATCCCTAGAATTGCAGTATCAGCAATGTTGGCCGCAATTGAAATGGCGATTGTTCCGGCTGGAAATTCCTTGCTGACTGTTGTTCCTCGCTTGTTTAAACTCTGTGTATAGGACTTGACAACGCGCCCAGTCCGAGAAGTTATATCGCCTGTTTGTATGAAAGGGAACTCTCCGCCATAAAATCGAGGGTCATTTCGAGGTCGATGTGTGAATTTCCCCCTATCGACTTGGGCCACCTCAGAAAGCGGTTGAATTCCCCATTCCTTAGGAATCCATCCTAGGGGAGAATCCTTATAAAGTTGTGGTGCCTCCTCACGAGGTGGTCGAAGCTTACCAACTGGTAAAATACCGCGCGTGAGTAAGTCCTTCATCAGACCAGTCTTAATACGCTGCTGTTTGACGATCAACGCTTCGGTCTGCTCAATCGCCTGATCGACCGTCGAGAGGATTTCAGCGATCTTGGTTTGTTCAGGCTTCGGTGGAACTGGGAGTTCCACTTTCTCAATCGTGTCAAAGGAGAGGCCAAAGCGAGTTGATCCGGTCGCATGGACAGCGAAGTATCTAGCAACTTTCGAGGTCGCAAGCTGCTTAGCCAAATAGATTGAGTCAATGCCGTCGTTGTTGGGCCGAATCAGGCACAGGTGGTAACCGCACACGAGACCCATAATGTCATCCAAGACTACAGCGGGGATTCCAATGTCGTCGGGAGTTTCTGAGTCTTTTGTGATAATTACGTCTCCGCGTTGTAGGGCGAACTTCCGTATCTCAGCTATGCTTGCAGAAGCCTGTGAGAAGTTGATCTCTCTGGTTATGTAGTCATTTGCGTACACGTCCATATAGTTGCAAAGCTTCACTGGCAACTCGGTTGGAAAGATCTTTTTGTCAACATTGCTAACTCGAATGTCAGCAATGTCGCTCAGTGTACGAGTAGGCCACACATCATTCATGGGTAATATCCTAATCCGCTGATGAGCTTGTTGAGTGTCCTTAGTGTTTCCTCTCTCGCAGACTCCATTTTGCGACTACTTAGGGCGTACTTACTCCACAAGTTCTCGACAATTACGGCTACTTGCCGCAACTCTGCATTGAGGTAGCGTTCAAGTTCACTGGCGGCGATGTCGTATATTTTCTTGAGGATGAGTTCCTTGGCTTCGCCATCAGCTAGCGGCCCGTTGATTGCCTCCAGTACAGCGTCTGTTTTGGCGATGCGTTTCTGAAGCGCGTCCATGTCCTTGGTTAGGACATTTATCTTTTTCTTGTCGTTCTGTTTACTTGGGGCCAATTGGGCGAGTTGACCCTCAACATGACGAATGAGTTCTTGGTTCTCTGCTTTGAACCCTTCCCCGCCAAGCCGTTTGAGTTGAACCTTGACTTCCAAGTCAGCATTCTTGGTCTTCAACACATATCTGATTTCTCTGATCTTCCTCTCCAGTTTTTTGATGGTGGCATCCTGTGTCTCGAGCCTATCGAGCTCTCGCTTGGCGGATACACCCTCACTATCCTTCAAATCACTTATTAGGGTCTTTAAGGTTTTCTTGATGACTGTGGCAGTAACCTTCTCATCTTCGTCGGGTTCATAGGAGGCAACCACTTGAGCCGTTTCTACTGCCTCAGCAAGCTCCGTCTGCAGTTTGCTGAGGTGCACTTCTGTCTCCTCAACGGCGTCTGCGTCGCTCTGAAAAAATGCGGTGACTAGGTACTCGTCAGGTATGAGGGTGTGGTGCCACCCTATAGAGACGACAGTCTTCAAGTCGTACCGAATCTGCTGCCACCAATTGACGAACACACCTGCACACTTGAACTCGTCGAACACTTCTAGAGGAATGAGCTTGCCTTTGAGGTCTGTTAGAAGCTTGTGGCGTACCTCTGGCATCTTGGAACCACCATGATTGCCACGGTCCAATTCGGTGAAATCATTGCGAGCTATGCTCCACCACCATTCCAATGCATTGCGGTGCGCGTCCAGCGTTTGCAAAACTGGATCGCTAACTTCAATGATCTCCCTAATGCAGGCCCTGTTCATAACCGAATCCCTTAAGGTGACGTATCCTGGTCGATCCTCTTGGAAAAACGTCTTGGATTGAAGGCTAAACTTGGCGAAGTCCTCATACCGCGCTACAACCTCCGCTTCAGGGATGCCACCTATAAGATGAGCCTGTACGTCCTCCGGTTCCGGTTCTGGGATGTTGTTTACATAGTGCCGAATGTTCAGATTGTAGTCGTACTTTTCGACGACCTCTGACTTGCCCACTAGTCGGCTATATTTGGGAATCTCAAGTTTGTTGGAGAATACGAAGTCAATTTTCTCCATATCCTCCGGTCGTAGCGTGTTTTGGTTTTTCCCCTCGGCGTATTCTCGGTCCGCGTTGATGAACAGTATCCTTTCGCGGAGATGGTTGGGCTTATTCTTATTGCAGACCAGCACGCAGGCGGGAATACCGGTTCCGTAGAACAGACCATGCGGCAGACTAATGATTGCTTCAATAACGTCGTCGTTTATCAATAGTTCCCGAATCAACTTCTCTTTGCCCCCACGAAAGAGCACTCCGTGAGGCATTATCGTGGCCATGTGGCCATCATCTTTGAGACTCGCCAGCATGTGCTGGACAAACATCAGGTCCGCTTTCTTGCCAGTTTCCGGACACCATTCGCGAAAGCGGCCGGTGAATCTCATGTTGGCACGGCTGTAGTTTTGGGAAAATGGAGGATTGGCCAGTACGCGGTCGAACTTGCGGATCTTACCGTTCACCAGAATTTGCGGGTCTTCCAAGGTATCGCCATTCTCGATAGTGAAGCGCGTGATGTTGTGGAGGATCATGTTCATGTTACAGATCGACCAAGTAGTGCCGTTTGAGTCCTGGCCAAATAGAGCCAGATTGTTGGCATCCTCGCCCTGTTCCTCGACATATTGGTGTGCTTGGATGAGGAAACCGCCGGAACCGACGGTCGGGTCGTAGATCTCATTCCCTGCTGTTGGCTTGGTGAGTTGCACTAGCAAGCGCACAACCTCCGCAGGTGTATAGAACTCGCCGCCCTTCTTGCCGGCGCTGTCCGCGAAGTATTTAATAAGGTACTCGTAAGCTGCTCCGAGAAGATCGGGAAACTCGAAATTTTCGTTCACCAGGACGAAACGGGGCTGGTTGAAATGGTCTAGCAAGTCTTTCCACTTCTGATCTGGTATCTTCGTCTTGCCTTTAACCGCGTTGAAGTCAATGTTGTTCTTTAGCACTCCTGTCAATGAGTCGTTTTCGTCCTCGACCGCGGCAATAGCCTTGTTTAACATGCTACCGATGTCGTGCTTCAAATCCTTAAGCGCCGGAACCATTTCCCCATTTTCGTCCTTCCACGTCTCATGCCAGCGAGCACGAACTGGCACGAAGAAAGTCTCGCCGTAAGAAATTTTGCTTTCAAGTAGTTCGGGCAGTAATTCAGGCTGGTCTTCAAGATGTGCGAAGTCCTGTTCCCGGAGCTGTTTACGTTTGCGGTCGAACTCGTCGGATAGACGTTTCAGAAAAAGCATCCCGAAGATGAATTCCTTGAATTCGGAGGCATCCATCTTGCCCCGCAAGATGTCAGCAGCCTTGAACAGGAAAGATTCCAGTTGGGCTAGAGTGATTTTTTCTTTCGCCATGTGAGTGATCTCTCAGTCCTCGCTTACTCCGTTCTCTAGCATAGCGTACGCGAGTTATGGTGGATTCGCTCCAATTGAACATCCTGGGATCACGACTGTGACAATTCTCAATGAAATACTCCCACATTGGAATTGAAATAGCCAGATGGGACAATCGGTACTACTCGTGCAGGGCTACACCCAGAAAGTCACCAAGGACGAGACTGTGCTTCACAGCAGCGGCCAGGCAAGCGTGTGTTGCCAGCATGGCCGACCCCTCACGAACTATTTCCCACAACGCGGGTTTCATCAGTCCACGACAAGTGCGAAGAAGGTAAGCCATCCGGGCTCTGCATCTGCAGAGTGTTCTTCACCACCAACTTATTTCGCCATGCGTGGGTGTCAATTTGCTGCAGCATCAAGCCAGCAATGATTCGGCTCTCTGCGACTTTCAGGGAACTTGTGACAGTCGCTCGATAGTACACTGTATTTGACCAACTGTATGGAACTTCCTGGGATCCCTGCACATGCGCATGAAACCGATTACCTTTGTCTGTATCACACAACCTTCAAAAGAAAGACTTACAAAGGAAGAGGAGGTGCGCCAAGAGTCTGGTGCACAGACAGATGGACCGAGGGATAGCTCCTGGCCTCCTTTATAGGTAGGTGCCACAGGGATTCGGCAATGGTTCAGTGTTTGGTGAAGGGGACGTCTTCCAGCGCCCAGCATTCCGTAATCGTATAGCGGGACTTGCCCTGTCCCACACGCCAACGGCGGGCCTTGACTTGGACAGGCCGCTTAAGAATGGTGTTGATGTACACCTCATCAGATATAGCCGGATACACTCGGGCATGGACAATGGTTTCAGGGGCCTCCTCATGAAGGTCCGGATCAATGTG
This sequence comes from Anaerolineales bacterium, assembly GCA_034422235.1. Lineage (GTDB taxonomy): Bacteria > Chloroflexota > Anaerolineae > Caldilineales > Caldilineaceae > Bin34. The sequence continues at coordinate 29,566 of DAOUJU010000028.1, forward strand.
AAGCTCTGCTACCAGCCGATTGGGCAGAAATCCCTTGAACCTGCCATGCAGTGTTACTTCCTCCTCCTGAATATTGTCCCTACTCAGGCGCTGCCGACTATACCTGATCTGTTCTGGAGCCCGAAACTGAAACTTCCGTCCGTCCACTTCGAAAGCACACACCGCCTCATGGTCAGCCACTAATTGGAGAAAGAAACATACCGACTCACGGGCCCTGCTGTCAGTTTTGCTGATGGCTTCTGCCAATTGCTCGTCAGCATCTGATTCGGCCGATGCTTCCAGGATGGCCTGGATCTGCCTAAAGGCCTGTTTTACTGGGTGTACTTCCTCGGGAAGTGGTGGGTGGGCATCAATAGCTTCCAGCTCGAAGCCGAAGGATCCCCGGACAGTCCGTGTTATCACCAGTGCATAGTTTTCGCGATTGGGTACAGGGCCTTTGGCGGCTAGTGGTCCAAGCTGGCTGGCCCCAATGTGGGTAACTGCCTTGGTGAAAGCCTGCACAGCCTGATTGCCGAAATCGGCCTTTATGCTGCGGCCCCTTACAGGACGGCCACCAAATGTCAGTCGGGCGTTGACTGTTTGGGAGAAGCTATCCTTTAAGTCCTCCAGTTCTGCTTCTACCTGCTTAAGGCGTCTTTCCAGACTGAGCCGGTCAATTACATCCTCATTGGGTGTTTCCGCTAGCAAATCCTTCAGGGCCTCGCGATCCGCTAGCAGAAAACGGTATTCATGCCCGGTCATGCTTAACTGTCCTCCTGGATATTTCTGCTCTCCAGTTGACCCGTGCCTGCGCATCGTGGGTAGGGCCCAAAGTCCCCTCCAGAAAACCTTTCCAGGAGCCTCCACGGGTACGGAACCACAGACTATACCAGTATGCCGCATGTCTGACAACGCTCTCGGGTGACGAAGGATTCATGAAAACGAAGTAGGTGTCTAGTGCATGGGATTCTACCCAATGACCATCAAAAAGTGTAGGGAAATCAGCTAGCAAAGATTGCTGTGTATGCCCATTTGGCATGCGGTAGAAGGTAACTATATCAATATCGTTCGGGGATAGGTTCTCCCAAGCCTCCACATTTTCCACAAAACTGCCGTTTATCCATTGTACCCCTCGAATCAGACCAGCTTGATGTAGTTCAGCGCGAAAGTCCAGAAGGCCCTCCAGCAAACGGCACCGCTCTGGACTGAACCCGAAGTACTCTACCATCTCCAGCAGAGACAAGTGGTAGGGAGACCGGTTGCGCGAGCTGGTTGGATGGTCTTCACTCACGGAGGGAAGAAATCCGTTCACTTCCCAAGCGGGCAGGAAAATCTCACCGAACGTCATGACGACCCGCTCGCAACCGACCAGGACTAAGCAAAGACGGCAATCCAGATCGGGAGAGGATTTATTACATAGAGGTCCATATTTCTGTTCACTTCAGGGCCATGGAAGCATGGGACTGACTGCTGGTCCACCCAGCAGAAAGATTACAAAGAACCCACCAATGATGGATGTTGCCACCAGTACACATAGTACAGGAAATTTGCATATGCTCTCATGGATTGATTTTCTTACATAGGTTAGACACTGAAACCTATCTGGAGTACAGGAAGCAATGGCATCCACCTAGAGACCTGGCATACATGTTTTCAGCATGGCATTATGTGTTGTCTTATGTATCCAATGGTTTGGACAGTTTTTAGGGGTTCGCGGGGACGATCTGTCCATATGGACAGCAGGTCTGGAACTCCGGCCGGGATTTCAGGGAGTTTCACCCCGGGACCAAAGGGGTGATAAATCGCTCCCGCCGGTGGCGCACCCTGGGGATCCCCGAGGCCTGACGGGTCACGTGGGCCAGGGAAAAACGTCCCCGCGGGTGACCTGGCGGGTAGCGTTGCTCCCGCTGGGCCCAGGTGAGGGCCGCGCGGATGACGTGGCAATGAAAATGTAGGCGGGGGGCGGAACGGGCCTGGCCGTGGTGCAGGCCCAGGTGTGGCTGGGCCTCCCGGCAGAGGCACTCGATCGGAAAGCGGGCCCGGGAGAGGCGCTACCGCGTTTCCGGGGCCCAGTCTTCATCCGTACGGAACCGCAGAGTCCCTTCGGCCTCGGCCGGGGAGGCCCCCAAGGGTAGGACGGAGACGACCTGCACCCAGCGCTGAAAAGTGCGGTGGTGCCGCACGCCGTGATACAGGGTGAGGCCTTCTTCGGGGAGGTCAGTGGCCGTGAGGAGAGACAGATCCTCGTGTGGGAAGCGGCCCCCATCAACGCGGGGGCGACCCCGTCGGGCCTGAGGCCCCGTATCCCGATAGCGCCGAGGGGCATGGCGGGGCCATTGGCCGACGTGATGCAGACCCAGCGCTGCCACCCCGTCCAGCAACCGGCGGGTACGGTAGGCCCCGTCCGCGACGACATAGGTGATCGCCGGACGCGACGCGACCGCCAGCGCTTCGGCCAACTGGGCCAGTCCCTGTACCACCACCGGGCGCGTGGTCTCTGGGGTGACCGCCGTCGGGTCCGTCGGGCGCACACTCACCCCAGAGGCACAGTGGTCGTCGACATCCAAGCAGGACAACAAGGAAATTGCCAGGCCCTTCTCCCTCCGGCCGGCACACCCGTGCCCGAAGTGGCCCAGGCCGTGGGTGTGCTTCCCACTCTTGGGCAGGAAACTACCCTCCAGGCCCCAGGCCTGGAGATGGTCGGCCGGCCGGACCGTCGGCCGGCCCGCCAGATGCAGGATGGGAAAATCCAAACCGCGGTCATACCCGCGCGTGTAGGTCCGGGAGCACAACCCGCCCAAACGGCTCAGGTCACTGCAATGGGCGCGTCCGGGTTGGGCCCACAACAAAGGAAGCCAATGGGTCAGAAACTTGCGCTGAGGTTTGCGCAACGACAGCGATGCGCGTACGATGGGCCACAGATGCACGGGACCCGTCTCTCCTCAGTGTGTATTAATTCCTACCCTAAGGATAGCCAGTCCCGTGTGTCTGGGTTATAGCCTCAAAACTGTCCAAACTATTGTGTATCATCTCCTTGCCACTTATTACGCTTGACGTGAAATTACGTGGCTACGGTGCAAGTTTGAGATGTTAAAGTTGGCATCACGGCAGAGCAAGAAGGTGTGCGTGGCGAATCATCTTGACAGTGACAGAGTGTCCAGGTTCCTGACAGTCTTGCAATGCAGAGGCACCCAGATGGCGTCTAGTGTTTTGCACTTTGTGGCTAGCTTTGTTTCGTTCGCGCAGGCCATTGAGCCACTAATGGAGGTTGACCGGGCACTACAACCACTGGTTGGCGCGAAGTAAGACGAGTTTTTCCTAGCAGAATGCGGCGGACTTTGGCACGGAGCAAGTGGGGAAGAGGGACAGATATTTGGCGCGCAGGAACACCAGGAACTGGGTCTCCCCGGGAAAGGGTAGAAAATCCATCAATAGGAGGAGTGTCATCACTTCACTGTTACTGAATATAGGCTTGAGATTCCCTTGCCTTGGAACCAACGCACACCGCAGGTTTGGTACCAGTCATCCACCCATACAAACACCACCGTCGCCAGATCCTCAAATGCTATACTGCGCGCCATGGGGAAACTACAGAATGTTAGGAGTAAGCTACTTTCATTCTGGAAAAGCTGTCCCAGTTATGGTCAAACTATGAATTCCATATCAGGCGTACAGAATGGGTGAATTTACTGTACCTTCTGTTCCTGCAGATCTCTATCCGCATCTGAACGAGATCGCAGAACGACTATGCTCCGGACATGCCGCAGTCATAATCGGATCTGGCTTTAGCCGAAATGCAAAACCCCAAGGACAGTCACATTCTGACATTCCTGATTGGTCTCAACTGGGAGATCGCTTGTACGAGAAACTTCACGGCAGGCGACCTGATGATGGGAACAGATACCAAAATGTGCCAGTCTTGGCACACGAGGTTGAGGCCACCTTTGATCGAGGCGTATTGGAACGGATATTACGAGAATTCATTCCAGACCGAGACATCGAGCCATCGGATTTGCATGTGAAGTTACTTGAATTACCTTGGTCGGATGTTTTCACAACGAACTACGACACATTGCTAGAACGGACCAACAGTACTATCACCCAGCGCCAGTACGACGTTGTTGTCGATCAGAAGGACCTCGTTTACTCCAGCAAGCCACGAATTGTCAAACTCCATGGCAGCTTTCGATCCGCTAGCTCCTTAGTCATCACCGACAAAGACTATAGGCGATACTCTGTTGATTACGCCCTCTTTGAGAATACCGTCCGCCAGGCACTCGTGGAAAATACGATGTGCCTAATCGGCTTTTCAGGCGACGACCCCAATTTCCTAACATGGATAGATAGCATATCCAATAACTTGGGCTGTCAACACTCGCCCAAGATGTATCTTGTGGGAGCGTATCAGCTGTCTGTTTCTCACAGGCGACGTCTTGAGCAACTCAACATCGTTCCCCTAGACATGTCTAAATGCAATGATGTCGAAAGTGGGGATCATTACGCAGCATTAGAATTCTTTTTCAGGTATCTCAACGCCCAAACGCAGGAGTACAACAGCCAGAAATCGGCAGACAGAGTTGTGACTGATACATACCTTGACGTCCAAACGCAGGGGTACAACAGATGTAATTGGCCAACGGATAACTACACTGAACCCACAGACGATCGTATGGAAGAGACGAATCAGGTTTCTAATCTCGTTACAGCCTGGAAAGAACAGCGTTATTCCTTTCCCGGATGGGTGATCGTTCCTGAAGAACGGCGTCGCTATCTCTGGATGATCACTTCCAAGTGGGTGTCGAATCTTCCAGACCCAGACAGTCAGCCACGTTTTCTTGATCTTGAATATGCCTTTGAGTTGCTCTGGCGTCAGGAGAAATGCCTGTTCCCAATCTTTGACAACCAAATTGGTTTTTTTGAAGCCACCTTGGACAGATACTTGGTGTTTGCAAATGCAACGGCACCGCCTGAGTTGCATTCTGAGGACCAGAAAGACTTGGCTGCACGACAACTGACTCACAACGACATCAGGAACATGTGTCACTTCCTGCTTCTTGCGTTGATGCGATTTTACCGTGAAGAGGGTCAGCTTGATCCATGGAACAGCGTATGTGAAAAGATTCACAGCTGTCTAGCAGTGATGTCTCCAGAACACCAAGCACGTTTTTATTATGAACGCGTACTTTGTGCACTTTTTGAATTGAATCTGCAGGACGTCAAGAAGAGGCTAGAGGAATGGTCTATAGATGATTCTCTGCCATTCTGGTCAGCCAAGAAGGCAGGTCTGCTCGCCGAAATTGGGCAATTGGGCGATGCCGAGAGAATTCTTGAGAACTCCTTGAAGGTGATCCGTAGCAAGTCAAATCTCAAACCCATTACAACGGATTACACCTTGGTTTCTCAGGAATCTTTTGTCATGCTTCTGCTGCAAACTGTGCAATTTTCATTGACTTGGGGTAATTTCTCCCAGCGCCGGGAAGTGCAAAGAAAATCCACTGAACGCTGGCACACACTTCAACAATACGAATGCGATCCTTGGAAGGAACTGAAAGTGTTTGAATTCCTCTTGGATCGGCTGCCTGTAAACAGATCGAATGTGACTGAGACACTCACATTCGACATCGGGCAAAGAACACGGACACGGCATTTCGGCCAAGATACTGAGGCATTGACTGCCTATAATTTCCTGCGGTTTTGTGAAGATGCTGGCATTCCATTCAGGATTCCTCAGACCTCCCTTGCTACAAAGAGTGCAGTGGGAACGTTGTCTCGTATTGCGCTGTATTCTCCCTACTGGGCGATGGCGACCCTTGTACGCACAGGTGACTCGAAGGTTGTGGACCGCATATTCGATCGCTTGTCACTGGCTCGGATGACCATGGCCCACATTGATAATCTCGTTGAACGTTATCTGAAATCTCTTGAACTTGCTATTACAGACATTGGAGCCGGGAATCGTTTTTGGGATTCCAACTTTGGCATTCAGTTGGCGCAAATCATTCCGGAAATTCTGTCAAGATTGTGTTGCAAATGTTCAACAGAGCTCAAGAGACGTTTGGTTGAATTTCTTCTTCGAGTCTATCAGTCAGACGCCAGAAGCAACTATTCAGGAATTCGGAACCTGACCCAGAGACTCTTGGAGGCATGTTCGGTGCGTCAGCGTATCCAGTTGATCCCACAATTGCTGAGCTTCCCAATTCTTTCAGACCTGCAGCCCATCGAACAAACAGAGTACATAAATCCATGTTTCTTTCTCGATCTCAAGAGAGATTGGATTTCCAATCGACCGAATGTGTCTCACATCAATCTTGATCTGCTGATTGAAAGGGCAGCGTCCGATGACCAAGACGTCAGGCAATGGGCACTGATTTCACTTGGCACGCTACATAACTTGGGGTTTCTTGACACGGAGTATCATGACAAACTTGTTAGAGTTCTGTGGAGTCAACGGGACGATGTGGGACTGCCATCTGGCACAATCTATTACAGAGCTGGTTTTCTCACGTTGCCTCATCCCACTGAATTCGACCCAATCGAATTATTCAAGCAATACGTGCGAGACGCCCCGTTTCCTGATCAAACAACATTCTCATACCCAGATTGGACAGTCTGGGACGAAATCCAACTGGCTGACAGACATCTTGAATGGTCAGACAACGATGCGCAATTCATTGTAAATCGACTCATTGAGTGGTGGGATGTCAACCAGGAACCTATGAACAGAATGGAAGTGGTTGATTCGTTTGGATATCTCGAAGATTGCAAGAAACGGTGCGCCAAGTTAGTGCAGACGCTCGCCACGGTGATCACGCACCGTTTCAATCCGGTTGACAGCAACACGACAGGGATGAGCTTGCGGCGTATTGTCGACGAGATGTCTGCGTATGGGCTATCGGCGTTCTCCCTAGAGGTTGCCTGCCTTCATATGTTCCCCGAGAGTCGAGATGATATTCTGCAGCGAATCGAGGCCGCGTTGACTTCATCCATCAGAGAAACAGTCATTGATGCTCTAACTGTGGTGAGGTTTGTGTCGGACAGAATTGAGTCGGAGCATGCGGATCAGGATAGTCAAGCTCTCATTCGCCTTCTTGGTGTGACAAGCCAGATCCTGCGCTGGCGTAAGGAGCCCGGGTTGCCTTCGGCCATTAATATTATGGCGGACATAACGTCAAAACATCCTTGGGTATTCACCAGGGACATTGAGAAATCGGTGATTGAAGGGTTGTGTCACATGATCGACGAAACAGCCATGCGTGCACCAGGTAACCCGAGTCAGAACACAGAAGGCGAAAATCGGGAAGTATTTACAAAGCTGGTTGTAAGGCGCAGTGCGGCAAAATTAGCGTATTCGTTGTCAAGGCATTACGCAAAGGAAAAGGCCCCAGTTCCCCAGGTGATAGCGAAGTGGGAATCCATCTGCCAGTCAGACGATGAGTTTGCCGAGATCAGAAACGGGTGGATTGTCCCAAGTTCCGCATGAACGCTACAGTCAGCCTTCTGAGGCAAAGGCTTGGAGCGTCCTGGTCAAGATTAGTGATACTGTTCAGGAACAGGATGACAACGTCAAGGGAGATTGATAAGAATAGGGATGAGAGTACGCTGGATAGCTATGGTATAGGGAACGTCTAGTGTTGAAGATTGAGATCACACCAAGAACGGGCAACCTCCTTGTTATTTTCCCCTGTACTCTCAAAACTGTCCGTCCTGCGGCTGATATGAAATAGTCTGTTTTCACCCTGAATTACACTGTAGTGTTTGTTAGCTTGAGTTCCAGACAAGAATGACTCCAACTGTAGCCTGAAACTTTTCTACCCCATCTTGCGGACAACCCAAAGGTTTTCCATACTTTCGGCGAAGGTTCATGAGTTACCAGAAAAGACAGAGCCGCCGGTGATCTATTGGGGCATTGTCTTGTTTGTGCTCACTATCAATTCAAAGCCAAACGCCAACGTTAGGCTAGGGAGTTGCTTGCAGTTGGATTGGGGCTGTATATTTTCATTGTTGGATTCGGGCGGTATATGATGTCGCCAATCTGCAGAACGACCGTAGGAAAATTCGATCCAGGAGCAATGGAGGGGTGATGCGCCGTAATCCGCACATCCACAGCTTGCCCCTTGTTGTCAATCAGGGAAATGTCCTTGCGATATCTGGGCGATGTTTCAGTCAGTGGATTCGCAGTCTCTCCCAGCAGTTCACGGACACTGTCAAACGCGAGTTGTACATCATCCCGGTCATTCAGTGTTTTGTACAGCTGAAAAACTGGATGTCCTTTGTGACGCACCCATACGGTACCGCTACGGTGCAATGCCACTGATTCCGGATCGCCGCAAACCGGTGGCAGTAGATCCGCGAAAATATTTTGGGTAGATAAGACGTGGTTCATGGGCCTAAGCGCATTGAAATAGGACTGATATTGCGCAATGCAGAATTCTACCTGAACCGCCAGACCTTCACAGACCAAAAGTATATCACGTGTGTACTCGCGTGACGGACGGTATATTCTGTGCCAGAATTTGCTGCCAGGATGTGGTTATGTGTCCCGTGACCACTCAGTGTCGTCCAGCACGCTTTGCCAGAAAGCAGAGGGTGTATCCTCTGTCTCCAAACCAGTTCCCAATTCTGACCAACTGATAGCTCCCTGCAGATCGGGATATATGGTCTCAATTGAGATGTTGTGACACTGGTCCAGATACTGCAGGAGCATCGCTTTCTGCTGGTGGGGGACAGTCATAGTAGAGACACCGGGACTATCCATGGGAATCTCCCCTTGCCAAACCCAATACACACAGCTTTTCTGGGCCTGTATCCGAGAATCAGTAGGTACAGGTTCCCACACACTGTAAGTCTCACTGGATAGGAAAATCACTCGGCCATTCTCGGACTCATGATGAACACAGGCAAAGAACAATGCCACCAGATAGTCCTTGGTGAAGTCAAGCAGATTTGTCGTCCCTCCGAAGTGTTGCAGGCGGCACAGCAGATCTACCAGCCGGGGAGCTGTAGCGGCTGCTGTCTCCATGCCTAGGGAGAGGACTTCCGGGAAGTTGATGCCTTTGGGAAACTCGGGAAGGAAACGAGAAATCTGCTGCAGGATACGGGTTTGGCACACAGGGAGGAACGTTGGAATGTCCTGCACTCTCCATGCCGTGAGCCGGCGATGGAGTTTGGTTGCAATCTGAGGGAAACATTTGCTCTCACCCCGAAACACATAGGGCTTTTGCATGGCCAACGAACCCAAAGTCTGCAAAACATCCTGCCATGTACTTGGGGGTTGTGATGTTCCCTGTGTCGTCATACATTTTTCTCATGAACAGACTGCGTTCCCGTGTTCCTGTCTGGCTGCAAGGAAATGTAGGGGCAGATAGGTGCTTTTCAGAATACCCGAATAGGTCCCATGCGTGGTCTTTTTCCAACATCAGTATGGGAAAACCACCAGGTTAGTGGATCCAGAACAATACGCGTCAAAACCAGCGTGCCAGAATCCGTGTCCTGCTTTGGGTCTTCAAGCCATGTTGTCACAGGCAAACGGCTACTCATCCAGATCCAATCTTCTTGTCCCTGAACCTGTTGGCAAGATAGTCGACCAGACGGCCGGGAAGAACCCAATGTACAGGAATCTGTCCTGTGTATGGAGTGTATCTCTTATAGAGGTTGGTAAACAGCCAGAAAATTGCTTTCTGTGAAACGTGTCCACCCACTCACATTCAAGTCCACTTCATAATGGTGTGCCTGTTGTACCAGTTGGCGGAGAGACAGATATTGCAAAAGGCCTGGCTGATCAGTCCCCCAAAGAATCTTCTCTGGTCCCAAGTGGGCAAACGCCTGGCGCATGAATTTCACCGCTGAAGGGTACGGATATTCCTCTTCAGGAAAATACGCGGGCAAAGACGCACAGTCAAACCAGACGTTGGGCAGCAAACCTAACTCAAGCTGTTCCCACCACAGATCCTGTTCCTTACCCGGCTCTATGCAGTTGGGATTCGGTTGTCCCAAGTGGCAGATCAGCACCCTGAGATCTGGATGCTTCCTGGCAATGCGCTCCACTGCTCCCGTCTGATAACTCACACTACCCGGAGCCCCCAAATCCAGCGTCAACGTCAAACCCTTCTGTTCCAGCAGACTCCAGATCCAGTCCAGACCCGGTGAACTCAGGTCAATGCCAGGATGCAATCCGCCGAGACCTGTGGGTACGGTCAACTCCAGTTTTAGGGCCCGGTAAATTTCCATATCCACCAGTTCGTGCAGGGCTTCAGGTGGATCTTGCCAGGGATCGAAATACAGAGCTCCCCACAGCCGATCAGGATACTTCCTCAGCGCTTCCGCCTGATACTCGTTCGTAGTTCCATAGAACGGTCCCTGCAGCAGCATTGCCCTTTCAATGCCGTTCAGGTCCATGTTCGCGAGCAGCATCTCAACCGGATAGCTGGAGTCAACATTCTGCGGACTGAGCAGTTGTTCCACCTGGGTGCCGTGCTGAATACGCCCGTACGACAGGCTACGGGTAGCGCCTTGGCGGGTCCGGCCTTGCACCCGGGGAAATACGTGAGCGTGGGCATCATTCATGGGTCGTGGCACCAAACGCTATTGTGATGTTGTAGGAAAGTAAGTTCAGGGCCGTTCGTACAGGCCTTCTCTGGTTCGCCCTACCCGATGCTGATTCAGGACCTTCATCTCTTCCGGCATCCGCGCAAAGACTTCTGGAAAGACCAGCTGATGCCCTCCCTCCCGGTACATGTTCCACCACACCGGATAGTAGGAGATATTCAGGCCCATACGCTGTTCGTTCTGGCTGGTATTGGCGCCATTGGCGTGCCATACGCCAGCATGCCACAGCACGACAGATCCCTGCGGCCCCGTAATCTTCTTCATCATGGGATCGTCAGGGGGAAACCCCCGAGGTGGACGCTCTCTTTTTGTGTGGCTCCCCGGGGCTATCAGAGTTGCTCCATTGTGCTCAGTGAAGTCGGAAAGCATCCACATACTGTTGACGAGCCAGGGATTCTCGGGCAGCCTCTTGGGCAGATCGCCTGTTGAATCCACATGTACACCTCCGGCCCGGGATCCGGGCTTGACCCACTTGGAACAGATAGCGCCAATCCGTGCATCTGTCTCCAGCACGCCGCGAACCACCTCCAGTACTGCGGGATGAGCTGCAAACTCCCAAGTGGCTTCATCCAGGTTGGCCAGCCCGAACAGGGTCTGGTACAGGTCATCGTTAGGATCCTGCATCAGATCAAGATTAGCCGGATCCTGATGCAACTCGTAACAGCGCTGTGTCATGGCCTCAGCCTGCGCCACAGGCACAATCGATTCGAGTACGCAATACCCCCGAGTCAGGAGGTCTTGGACGGGATTCTGGCTCATATGCGTTCAGGGGCCAGGGGATAGCCGAAGGGTCGTTCGGCGAATTTGCCTGGCATGGGCCAGCCTTGTCCGCCCATGGTCTCGAATTTTTCTTCCATGCCACAGAGCCAGAAAAACATCTGGGCCGCGTCCCGACTGTCCCGGAACTGGGGCCGGAAAGTGGGAGCTCCATGCAGGTGGTAGGGAGCATTGGCCAGATCGAAGTCTGGTTCAATGGCCCAGTCCCGCGTCGGCGGTGTGGTGCGCCAGTAATTGTACTTGAGTAACTGACGTACAGAGGGCACATGGGATACACCACGGCGATGCCAGATCGAATATACCGTCAGAAAGACGGATCCGGCAGGAGCTGACGTCTTGACTGCTCCCTGAATAGCCCCGTAGTGTCCCATGGTGGGCGAAGTGGAAAAGAGGAAATGAGAGCCCGGTAACACTTCGGTGGGGCCCATGGCATCCGTACAGTTCTGGGGCAGATAGAACACCTGCATGTAATGCAGTTCATGTGTGTAATGGGAGCCGCCGTCCCGGTGCCAACCCTGTGCTGGGGCGGGGGTCTCCATGCGGTGACTGCTCATCAGATTGGGCAGCGCAAAATGCGCTCCCAGCAAGGAGCGCACGGCACCGGCCACTACCGGATTCAGCAACACATTGTCCCGAAACCAGTCTTCTTCAATGAGCTCTGTCGGTTCATGGCTGGTATTGGCTTCTGTGTACTCCAGGGTGCGTTGATTAATCTCTTCACTCACCACACCTGGAAACATCATGTAGCCATTCTTGCAAAACTCCAGCACTTCTGTATCGGTCAAAGTGGCCGGACAGTCATGGGTCAGCATCTCTTTGCCTCCTCTGCGTGTTCGAGATTGTCCTCATCGCTCCAGGATAAATTCGCATCCCAGCCCGTACGTACGTTTTTCGTCCAGCAGCAGGGCCAGGTTGGGGAATTGCAACACACGCCATCCGTCCCGGATAGCTTCCAGCACAGACTGATAGGGGAAGTCTGCAAGAGAGTCAGGTTCAGGCTGGACTTCGCCACCGGTAATCAGTTGTACTCCCACCACCTGGGACGTGATTGACGTGGTGGAACACTGAAGATACAGCAGGTCTTGGGCACAGGTTTCAGACTCCGGCAAGAGATCCAGAACCTCCTGCAGATGGGCGGTAGTCAGGGATCCTTCTTCCAGCTGCACCATACAGTCCTGGAGGTGATGTTTTACATCCGGGTTCATTAAGTCAAATTCTCCTCAAGAGCGGCGGCATGTACGCCTTGTAACGATAGAGACTGGGCAAAATGGCATCGTGCGTGATGACCGGGGGCATATTCTATCAGTTCAGGTTCCTCCTCTTCACAACGTTGTTCGCGGTAACGGCAACGGGTGTGAAAGATACAGCCAGCAGGTGGCTGGGAAGGATCCGGAATTTCCCCCTCCATGAGGATGCGCTGGGAGGTATTGTGCGGATCCGGTCGTGGTACGGCAGAGAGCAAGGCCTCCGTATACGGGTGCAGCGGCTTCTGCATGATCTCATTCGTGGAAGCAATCTCCACCACCTTGCCCACATACATGACCGCTACCCGGTCACTGATGTGGCGCACTACGCTTAGGTCATGGGCGACAAACAGATAGGTAAGACTCATGTCACGCTGCAGATCCTGCAGCAGGTTAATGACCTGGGCCTGTACGGATACGTCCAGGGCGGATACCGGTTCATCACAGACCACGAGGCTGGGATGCAGGATGAGCGCTCGGGCAATGCCCAGACGCTGGCGCTGTCCACCCGAGAAACTGTGGGGATAGCGGCGCAAGTGTTCCACCTTGAGTCCCACCGCTTCCATCATGTCTGCTACCCGGTCTTCCAGGTCCCGGCCCTTGGCCAAGCCATGGATGAGAAGCGGCTCCCCGATGGTTTCCAGGGCTGTCATGCGGGGATTTAGAGAAGAGAAGGGATCCTGGAAAATCATCTGCAGATGACGGCGGAAAGCCTTCAGTTCACTGCCCTGCAGGCTCGTGAGATCATGTTGTTGGGTTCCATCATGAAACAGGATGGAGCCTGAGGTAGGCGAGAACACGCGCACGATCATGCGCCCCAGAGTGGTCTTGCCACACCCGGATTCTCCTACCAGTCCCAGGGTCTCTCCCTCCTGGATTGTCAGGTCCACGCCATCCACTGCCTTGACATACCGCACAGTGCGGCGCAGCAGACCTTCCTGGACCGGGAAGTACTTGCGGATGTCGCTGACCTCCAGCAGGTTGGGGGAGGTGGAACCATTCTCAGGTGCCATCCGGAACCTCCGCCGGTGACTCGTACAGAAAACAGCGGACCTGGTGGTCGGGGGCAAAATCAATCATCTGGGGAACACGCTGGTCGCAACGTCCCGGCATGAAATCGGCACATCGATCCGCATAGGCACACCCTGCAGGAATGTGGAAGGGATCCGGGACAGAGCCCTCGATGGCCTCCAGACGTTCAGAGGTGACGGTATCGATGCGCGGGATGGAGTGCAGGAGGGCCCGGGTATACGGATGGGCCGGATTGTCGAAGAGGTCCTGCACGGAAGCCTGTTCCACCACCCGTCCCAGATACATCACGGCGACCTCATCCGCAATCTCCGCGATGACTCCCAGATCATGGGTAATGAAGAGGATGGCCATGCCATATGCCTCTTGAAGGTGGGACAGCAGATCCAGGATCTGGGCCTGCACGGTGACATCCAGGGCAGTTGTAGGCTCATCCGCTATCAGCAACAGGGGGGTACAGGAGAGGGCCAATGCAATCATGGCCCGTTGGCGCATGCCTCCTGACATCTGGTGTGGGTAGGAGTTGGCAATGGTGTCCGGACGCGCTATACCCATCTGTTCCAACAGGGTCACGGTTCGCTCCCGAGCCTCGGCAGCGGTGGTTTCAGGTAGATGGAGCAGGATCGTTTCCTCGATCTGGTTCCCTATCGTATGCATGGGACCAAAGGAGGTCATGGGTTCCTGGAAGATCATCGCAATCTCGTGTCCGCGGACCTCACGGATGGTGGTTCCCGTGGGGTTGAGGTGGACCAGATCCAGAGGAATGTCCCCGTTCTCCTGCCCCTTGCGCTGCCAGAGCAGGATTTCTCCCTCTTCAATACGTCCGGGTGGGGACGGCAGAATGCGCAGGATAGTTTGGGCGGTAACCGACTTGCCACACCCGGATTCCCCGATAACCCCCAGCGTGCGTCCGGCATGCACTTCCAGGTTTACGTCTTCCACGGCGTGCACAATCCCTTCCTGCAGGTAAAACCGGACCTTCAGGTTACGGATGCTCAACAGGGTATTGGGAGAAGAGTCCATGTCCTGTCTTACTTACTGCGCATACGGGTCAGCGGCATCGCGCAGACCATCCCCCAGGAAATTGAACATCAGTACGGTCACGATCACGAACAGACAGGTAAACAGCAGCCAGGGATGATGAGCCACTGCAACGATCTGCTGGGCATCCTGGAGCAGCACACCCCAACTGACAGCCGGAGGCTGCAGACCCAGTCCAATGAAACTCAAGGCGGTTTCGCCCAGAATCATGTTGGGAATGGCCAAGGTGATGGACACCACGATATAGGACAGGAACAGGGGCAACAGATGGCGTGATACGATTCGCCACTGACTGGCCCCCGCCACGATCGCGGCCACCGTGAAGTCCTCCTCCCGCAGAGCCAGCAGTTTGCTGCGTACTACCCGGGCCAGTCCGGCCCACCCCACGATGGACAGAACTAACGTTATAGCGAAATAGGTCTTAACGGTGGTCCAGTCCCTGGGCAAGGCAGCAGCCAAGGCCATCCACAACGGGATATGGGGAATGGAGATCAGGAGATCGATGGCGCGTTGAATTATTTCGTCCAGGAAACCGCCCACATATCCGGAAACGCCGCCTATAGCCAGTCCCAGTACAAAGCTTAGGAATACCCCCAGTAACCCAATGGTCAGGGAAATGCGGGAACCGTAGACCACTCGCGAGAAGAGATCCTGACCAAATCAGTCAGTACCAAACAGGAAGACGGGAGGATTGTCCACACCGGTACCGAAGAGGCGGCGCGACATGGGAAAGAGGCCCCAGAAATCATACTCAGACCCTTGTGGAAACAGCAGAATGGGATAGCGGACATCCTCAATTTCAGAATATTCCCTTCTGAAGGTTTCCGGGTTCAAGCCTCCTTCCCGGGCATAGACAAAAGGTCTGACGAGATTACCCTCAGTGTCCCGCACACGAATGCGGGAAGGAGGGGCAAACAGAAATTCGGGAAACTCTTCCTGGGGACCATAGGGAGCCACGATTTCGCAGACCGCGGCGATAAGGTATAGTAGCAACAGGATAGGTCCAGAGACCATGGCCAGGCGATGTTGGCGGAAGCGCCACCATATAAGCTTGGTCTGCGACGCAAAGTAGTAACGCTCCTCTGCGCGCGAGTCGGTCGTTTCCTGGGTAAGGACTTCGGTCTCGGTCATGGCGCAATACTCTCAAACCGGATGCGGGGATCCAGCCACGTGAGCAGGATGTCCGAAATCAGGGTACAGATCACGGTCAGGCAACCCAGAATCAGGACCACACTGCCCGCCAGATACATGTCCTGGTTCAACAGGGCGGTGAGTAATAGGGGGCCCGTGGTGGGAATGTTCATGACCACGGAACCAAGTACTTCCCCGGAAATGATGCCAGGCAGCAACCAGCCAATCGTGCTGATGATGGGATTGATGGCTGTTCGTACCGGGTATTTCAGCAACAGACGAATCTCAGTCAATCCCTTGGAACGGGCAGTGATCACATACTGACGTTTCAACTCGTCCAGCAATGTACCCCGCATGGTACGGATGAAGCCAGCCGTACCGGCCATGCCAATAATGATGACCGGAATCCACAAATGATTGAATAGATCCAGTAGCTTCCGCACGGACCAGGCGGCATCCTGGTATTCTACGGAAAACAGACCGATGGCACTCATGTTGAATTGCTTGAAGGCAACATAGAGGGCAATCAGCGCCAGCAGGAACGAAGGCACGGACAGCCCCAGGAAACCAACAAAGGTCCAGAAGTAATCCAGCAACGAATATTGGTAGGTGGCGGAAAGAATGCCAATGGGTACGGCTACCACCCAAACGAATACAGTTGTTGCCGGCGAAACAGCCACAGTCAGGGGTACGCGTTCCGCCAACAATTCGGAGACGGGTGTTTGGTACTGGAAGGACACCCCGAAGTCCCGGAATATGACAATACGGCGCAGCCAGATCAGGTATTGGACATACATGGGTTTGTCCAGCCCGAAGAGACGCTTCAGGGTTTCGATTTCCTCTTCGGCCACCGAAGTACCGGCTGCCTCCAGTTGCATGATATAGAGGGTAAGGTAGTCTCCCGGCGGCAACTGGATCAGGGCAAGATGTAGACAAGCAACGGAATTCACCCAGACTGGTCAGGACCCCGATAACCCTATAGCCCTGGCCCTGGGTCCCAGGATCCAGGGCCAGGGCAAATTCATTCTCGGTACAGAAACCGGCAGAAAGTCTTACTCTACAAAGTAGAACATCTCCGCGGCGGTGGCATTCTCAATCGCGATACCGGCTTCCGGTCCATTCCGGAGACGGTCACTGACGATCAACGGACCGAGCACATCATCGGCAATGGGAATCCACCAGACGTTATCCACGATGTTCTGCTTCATGGCTTCCCACAGTTCCTTGCCTCGGGCATTGTCGGAAGTAGCCAGCATCTCATCCTGCATCTGGCGCAGTTCCACATAGCCAGCCGGCGGTTCTACCCCCTGTTCGCCGCCACTGTTGTACCACTGGTACCAGAGGGGCGGGAAGGTGTACTGCCAGGCGCGGCCTACATAGTCGTTGTATTCGTGATAGGGCCAGCGCGGATAGTGCGCCCACCAGGTCATGGCCTGATGTTCATTGGCGCCCGCGATTTCCAGGAACAGGTTGGTTTCCACAATCTTGACGGAGGAGCATACGCCCACGTCCTGCCACATGCGGGATACCTGTTCCCCTATCGGAATTTCCTCACCCGTGAAGGAAGCCATGACGAAGGGAATGCAGAACTGTTCGCCGTTGGACATGAGGCGGACGCCATCGGCATCTCTCTGATCCAGACCGGCTTCGTCCAACAGGGCATTGGCCTGATCCGGGTCGTACACGTTCAACGGGATGACCTTGGGCAGGGAGGCCAAGCCAAGGTAAACGGCATCAATGATGCGGACCCTGTCCACGGCCAGACTCAGAGCCTGGCGTACGCGCAGGTCCTGTACCGTTTCTGCCCACACCGGATCGGCTTCACTGGTCAGATTGATGAATACTTCACCCAGCGATGCATGCTGTGCCTGCAACCGGGTCTGGTACCCATTGCCTTCATTCTCCTTGTAGAGGGGAATGCTTTGGGCATTGACGGGACGCCGGGCCAGATCCACCTCACCGGCGATGATCTTGAGAGTCGCGGCTTCTACATCCGCCACGATGGCGATGTCCACATCGTCAATGTAGGGCAGCTGGTTACCCGCGGCATCCACTTTCCAGATTTCGCCATGCGTGGGCGTCAATGCGTTGCAACATCAAGCCAGCGATGATTCGGCTCTCTGCGACTTTCAGGGAGCTTGTGATAGCCGCTCGATAGTACACTGTTTAACCAACTCTATGGAGCTTCCTGGGATCCCTGCACATGTGCATGAGGCTGATTCCCCTTGGTTTGTACCACGCATCCTTCAATAGACTTGCGAGGAAGAGGAGGTACGCCAAGAGTCTGGTGCACAGACAGATAAACCGAAGGATTAACTCCTTGATTTAGGTGCCACAGGGATTCGGAAAGGGTTCAGTATTCGGTGAAGGGGGTGTCTTCCAGCACTTGGCATTCCGTAATCGTATAGCGGGGCTTACCCTTTCCAACACGCCAACGGCGGGCCTTGACTTGGACAGGCCGCTGCAGAATGGCATTGATATCCAACGCATCAGTTACAACCGGATACACCCGAGGATGGACGATGGTTTCAAGGTCTGCCTCATGAAGGTCCGGATCAATGTGAAGCTCTGCTACCAGCCGATTGGGCAGAAATCCCTTGAACCTGCCATGCAGTATTACTTCCTCCTCCTGAATGTTGTCCCGACTCAGGCGCTGCTGACTATACCTGACCTGTTCTGGCACCCGAAACTGAAACTTCCGTCCATCCACTTCGAAAGCACACACCGCCTCGTGGTCTGCCACCAATTGGAGAAAGGAACACACCGCCTCACGGGCTCTGTTGTCTGTTTCGCTGATGGCTTCTGCCAATTGCTCATCAGCATCGGCCGAAGCCGATGCTTCCAAAATGGCCTGGATCTGCCTGAAAGCCTGTTTTACTGGGTGCACATCCTCGAAAAATGGTGGGTGGGCATCAACAGCTTCCATCTCAAAGCCGAAGGAGCCCTGGACAATCCTTGTTATCAACAGTTCATAGTTTTCGCGCTTGGGCACAGGGCCTTTGGCCGCTAGCGGTCCAAGCTGGCTAGCCCCAATGTGGGTAACTGCCTTGGTGAAAGCCTGCACAGCCCGACTGCCGAAATCGGCCTTTATGCTGCGATCCCTTACAGGACGGCCACCAAATGTCAGTCGAGCGTTGACTATCTGAGGGAAACTATCCTTTAAATCCTCCAGTTCCACCTCTACCTGCTTAAGGCGCCTTTCCAGACTAAGCCGGTCAATTACATCTTCGTCGGGTGTTTCCGCCAGCAAATCCTTCAGAGCCTCGCGATCCGCTAGCAGGAAACGGTATTCATGCCCGCTCATGCTTAACTGCCCTCCTGGGCATTTATGCTCTCCAGTCGGCCTTGTGCCTGCGCATCGTTGGTATGGTCCAAAGTTACCTCCAGAAATCCCTTCCAAGAACCTCCACGGGTACGGGACCACAGACTATACCAGTATCCCGCGCGTCTTACAACGCTCTCGGGCGCCGAAGGATTCATGAAAACAAAGTAGGTGTCCAGCGAATGGGATTCTACCCAATGATCATCAAAAAGTGTAGGGAAATCAGCTAGCAAAGATTGTTGTGTATGTCCATTCGGCATACGGTAGAAGGTAACGACATCTATGTCATTCGGAGATCGGTTTTCCCAGTCCTCCACATTTTCTACAAAACTGCCGTTTATCCACTGCATCCCTCGAATCAGGCCGGCTCGGTGCAGTGCAGTGCGAAAGTCCAGCAGGCTCTCCAGCAAGCGGCGCCGCTCCAGACTGAACCCAAAGTACTCTACCATCTCCGGCAGAGACAGGCGGTAGGGGGACCGGTTGCGAGAACTGGTTGGATGGTCTTCATCAACGGAGGGAAGAAATCCGTCCACATCCCAGGCAGGCAGAAAAATCTCACCGATTGTCATGATGATCCGCTCGCAGACGAACAGGGCCAAGTAAAAACGACAACCCGGATCGGGAGAGGATTTATTACATGGGAGACCATATGTCTGATCCCTTCAGAACCCAGGAACCTGAAGGCATATGGGAGGTTGCGCAATAAGAAGCTCGTAGAAGCACAGTTTGTAAAGGGATGGAAGTCCTCAACAAAAACTGCAAGTAAAGAAATAAAAGGTGAGTTCGCTCTTCTGAAAAACTCTACGATAGCTGGTATAAGACCTTGGCATTTCGACTTGTGAAATCCTGCCACCCGATTTCATTCAAGTCCATTGCATAGTGTCGAGCCTGTCGTACCAATTGACTCAAAGACAGGTGTTGCAACAGACCCGGCTGATCAGTTCCCCACAGAATCTTCTCTGGCCCCAAGTGGGCAAACGCCTGGCGCATAAATTTCACCGCTGAAGGGTACGGATATTCCTCTTCAGGAAAATACGCAGGCAAAGACGCACAGTCAAACCAGACGTTGGGCAGCAAACCCAACTCAAGTTGCCCCCACCACAGATCCTGTTCCTCACCTGGCGCTATGCAGGCAGAATTCGGCTGTCCCAAGTGGCAAATCAACACCCTGAGATCTGGATGTTTCCTGGCAATGCGCGCCACCGCTCCCGTCTGATAACTCACACTACCCGGCGTTCCCAGATCCAGCGTTAGGGTCAAGCCCTTCTGTTCCAGCAGACTCCAGATCCAGTCCAGACCCGGTGAACCCAGATCAATACCAGGATGGAGTCCTGCGAGCCCTGTGGGTACAGTACATTCGAGTTTCAGAGCCCGGTAAAGTTCCATATCCACCAGTTCGTGCAGAGTTTCAGGTGGGTCTTGCCAGGGATCGAAATTCAGTGCTCCCCACAGGCGATCTGGATACTTCCGCAGTGCTTCCGCCTGATACTCATTGCTTGTCCCGTAAAACGGTCCCTGCAGCAACATGGCCCTTTCAATGCCGTTCAGATCCATGTTCGCAATCAGCATCTCGACTGGATAACAGGTGTCGACATTCTGCGGACTAAGCAGTTGTTCTACCTGGGTGCCATGCTGAATACGCCCGTACGATAGGCTGCGTGTAGCACCCTGACGGGTCCTGCCTTGCACCCGGGGAAATACGTGAGCGTGGGCATCATTCATGGGTTGTGGCACCAAACGCTATCGTGCAACTGTGAGAGTCGGGGCCACCGGGTTGCAGGATGACCAAGTGCTCAACCTTGGATTGCACTTTGGCTGGATCCTATGCCGCTTCTTAACGCGGCAACAGCGGAAACGCTGTTGGATCCTATGGGCTCAGCCCCCTGAACCAAGTTTTCGGTGTATCTGTGTAGTAGCGTAAGAATACCCAAAAGCCTGCGGAAGCGCAAAACCGAGCCTCCTGAATCCGGGTTCCCTTTTCCTTCTGTCTACAGCGCAATGCGTTCGGATTCCGTGACGAAAAGAGGTGTGGACAGGGGAACCGCAGAAGCGCCAAACAAGCCAGATGTGACTGAGAAAAAGCAAGCCGAGTAAATGGGAGCAACCTCATGGCCAGAAATCAGACTGCATCTCGCGTCCAGTCATTCCCGGAAGACTGTCCGCAATCTTTTATGTTCTGGAGCAGACTTCGCCACTGATGGGGTGAGCCTGACTCAAACACGCTATGATCCTGTCGAGTTTCCCTAACCATAGCTCGATCCCAAAGCTTTTCCGGAAACATCCATGACAGGGAAGCAACGGCAGACCAGAAACGTACCGGATGACCCAAGCCAAGTTGCAATCAGAACGTACAGCCCCACCTAGCCCGACAGCCCAGCTGACAGCGGTTATGCGGGCCGAACACGCCCGCTATCACCCTAACCCGATTTTTGTCGATGAATTGGCTGTCTGCTTCGTGGGTGCCTTTTGGAAGATCGTGCTCTCCCATCCCTGGTTGCGCCAGATCATCACATCACTCATTCCGGCCAAGTCGTCGCGCGCTATCCCAGCTGTGACACGGGCTTGGTTTGGCGAGAGGCAGCTACTTCAGGCTATGGCCAACGGTACCCGGCAATATGTAATTCTGGGAGCTGGTTACGATACGTTTGCCCTACGGCGGGGGGATCTGCTGGATCAGCTTGTGGTGTATGAAGTGGATCAGAAAGCCACACAGGAGGAGAAGCTCCGCCGCATGGCTAGAACTGGTATTCAACGACCTCACAATACCTATTATGTTACGGCCGATCTGGAAGCAGATTCTTTATATGAAGTGCTGACTGCCACTGGATTCGATGAGGCCCAGCCGGCTATGGTCTCCTGGATGGGTGTGACCTACTATCTGACCCCGCAAGTGGTCATGGATACATTGCGTTCCATGGCTACCTGGATGGTTCCCGGTTCCTGTGTGGTGTTCGACTACCTGGCTGACAGGCAGTCGGTTGCCCGGGGATGGCGTTTCTTGCGTTCCCTAACGGCCGTGTATGTTGCCTTACGAGGTGAACCCTGGATTTCAGGATTTGAACCTGCCCAGCTGCCAGACTTGCTACAGAACATCGGGTACGACAATATTGAAAACATAGTTCCACATAAAGTACATGACCGGCTGCTTGACGGACGCACTGATCTCGCTTACCCGGAGTTTATCGGACTCTGCAGTGCCACTATTGGCAAACCGAAATCTGACTGAAGTGTTTCAAAGACTTCGTCTGTGTGTTCACATTGAGACCACTGGCCCTTACCTTCATTTCGATTCTGCCGACATACCGCGGCAGAATGGTTTGAACTGCATGTTCTCGTTACCTGGTCAGAACTTTCCGTGGTGGCGACAAGGAAGTTCTGCCACAGATGAATCAGAAGGCAGTCCCACATGAGGCCTGTTGTCTGGACGATTTGCAGCCTGCCTGTAGGTTGACCTCGGGGCCACGGGTGATCCTTGACGGTACGAGTGTGTGTCAAGCCCGTGGAGGCCCGGCCTGAACCAGCGCCCTTGCATTGGGTCAGGGCCTGGGTGCCGGCACACCCCCTTGGTCCTGGCCCAACAGGCTATGGAGGGCCGGTCCCACGCAATAACCGCCATGCCCCCATGGTGGTAGCTGAGGAAGCGGGAAGACGCTTTGGTGACGGTAAAGGCCATAGGAGGCCACAAGGCGAGCACCCCACAGAGCTAGGCGCAGGGGACGGACTACCTACGGATCGGCAAGGAAAAGCAGAAACACCGGCTAGTACTGTAACGAGGATTAAGGTCCATCGCGCGCCCGGTGCCAGGTATGAGACTGACGTGCCGCCCCGTTGCAGATGTCCCCGCAGATTCTTGAAGGACTCAATCCAGGCCAGATCCCGCAAGCAACGGGGTAACAGGGCCTGCAGGATATCATTTATGGGTAATGGGCAAGTCCCGGGCGGTTGCTGGCTGGAATTATTCCATCGGCTGTATGACGACGCGCCCTCCATCGGCGACTTCCACGTACAGGCTATGGGCGTCAAGGAGCGCCATACCCACCAGCGGCGTGCTTCCTACCGCATCTGCCTCAATGTATCGCAGCCTGCTGTCCCATAGAACCGTAGCGCGGTGTACACGGAAGCTAACTTCCGTATCGTCAGCCAGGGTAGCCTTGCTGCTGAACACGTAGGACAACTCCAACTCTGCAACCAGCGCTGGCGGTAGGGTCAAATAGCCACTGTAGCCGGTGTCTATCACAGCGTTCACTTCCCGCATCTGTCCCTCTGGTCCACGGAGTGAAAGAGGCACGACGGCTTCGTGAACACCAATCACGAAGCCGTCTATCATCCGGTCCTCCGCAGGGAACTGCCCCCGAAGGTGCGCAGCGTTGGATGCCCCACCCTCTCTACCCAAACATCAAGGGTGGAACGCCGTTCTCGCAGGGCATCTGCGGCGGCGAGAGCCGTGTCGGCGATGGCGTAGTCACCGCTGTCCACATCAATAGCCACTATCTTCCCGTGATGGGTCGCTTCGACCTTTGGCCGAATATCCCGCTCGTATATCTCGTTGCCGAGTTGTCCCGTCTCCTCAACGGTCCGGTTGGCTGGCATAGTCATTTCCTCAGTTCGACTTTGTACCCAATAGGGACGTGAATCTATAACGAAAGGCAGGCTGGTGTGATGGGCCCAAGTGCGCAAGAGGTCGAACCTGCCCCACCTGCCTGCCTCCATTATAGCGTTGCGGGAACCCTTGGTTCCGCTCTTTGATCCGCGGACTTGGTGCAGGGTCCAGATCCTGTTAGGGGGGACCATCCTGACGCCGGACCGACGCACGGTATCGGCGGCGTTGCCTGTGCTGGGCCGACAGGACGAGAGCCACTTTGCCGTGTATCATCCGGTACTCAATCGGGCCCGTTGGTCCTCGCGTGCGGTGCGTCAGGTGTGGCTGGGCCTGTTACGCCAGCCCTTGGCCCCGGCCACTGGGTCCCTCCTGTTCGGGATTAACGAGACCATGGAACGACGCAAAGGGAAGAAAGGAATAGTAGGAGGCCAGTTCACGAGCAACGCAAGCCTATGGTCGGTGTGGGCCAATCCGAGATCCAGGTAGTGGCCGTCTTGGATATACAGTACTCGTTGCAGAACGCAGCCCTTACCGTATTTGTACCTGCCATTATCCTATAGGCTAGCGAAACACGGAATCCTGTTTAACTTGAAGGTCCCCGACCATCGACGTTCACTGTAACGATGTCTACACCATGGTATTTCTGATGACGTACCGACGAGGCATAGTGTTGTAACAGGCGGAAGGAAACCTCCTGCTCATCTGGTACCGGGGACAGCTCACCCAGGTAGGCCAGACGATCCTCCATGTTCTCGCCTTCCAGCGCTGTCACAAACTCTACTTCCGCCGAACTTCCCTCCATCCGTGCGGCCACGGCTAGGCGCCGTTCACCTTCGGTTTCATCTTCTTCATTTCCTTGTAAGAGGACGGCCAATGTTTCCTCACCCGCCGCGGACAAGCGATCCTTTGCCGCTGTGTCCCAGCCAGCCTTCGATACGTAGCCACGCAGAAACTCGTCGATCTTGGGCAGTGAGGCGACATCCAGATCCACGACCAGCCGCTTGCGTCTTTGACTCGTCAGTTCCATGAAGATCATCATCAGAATCGCGACTATGGCGCCTGCCGTCATGCCGTTGCCCAGCAGGATGCTGAGGAACCCGTCACCCAGCAAGTCGGCATAAATCTCCTGGTTCTGAAATCCTACGCCAACCCAGAAAGAAACTCCGGCCACGACAGCCTTGCGGTGATCGAGCCCATCGTGAATGACGATCCTCATGCCTTGAACGAACAGTAATCCCAATAGCACAAGGACATAGGAAGCAACCACAGGCGCCGGAATGGCAATCAGCAAAGCGGCTATCTTGGGCAAAAACGCCGCTGCCGCCAAGATAATTCCGATAATGACTCCGACCCGGCGTGAGGCAATCCCCGTGACCTCCGCCAGAGCAATACTGGAGGAATAGGTCGTGTTGGGTAGGGTTCCCGCCAGTCCAGAGAGCAGATTGCCCATGCCGTCCGCGTTCAGCGCGCCCTGAACCACCCGGAAATCAGTGGCCTTCGGCTTGCGCCGGGAAACCAGTTGAATGGCCACACCATCGCCTATGGTTTCAATCGCACCGACTATAGTGGCCACCACAAAGGCGGGAAGCAAGGCCCAGAATGTGGCATCTGGAGTCAGATCGAGTCCGGGCCAGGAGCCCTGAGGCATCCCGATCCAGCTTGCGGCAGTTACATCCTGAAAGTCATACAATCCCAACGGCATGGCTACGATCGATCCCACAACGACGCCAATGATCGGGGCCCACAGCCGCAACTGCGGAGGAGCGCGCAACACCAGCACCACGACCACCACCAAAGTTACCGCCGCTGTAATGGGAGCCGCCGTTGGTGCGGAACCTTCAGGTACATCGGTCAGAGAGTCAAAGACAATCGGCATCACCGTAGCGGCAATCAACATGATGACGGTACCGGAAACCACCGGGGTAAATATCCGGCGCAACCACGAGAGCCGGGCCGCCAAGGCGAACTGAAAGAGCGCCGATATGACGACGAGACTAGCCATGGTAGAAGGTCCGCCGAGTACCAGGGCCGTGACACAGACAGCAATGAAAACACCTGATGTTCCCATCATCAGCACATGTCCAGAACCGAATCGACCTACACGTACGGCCTGCAATACGGTGGTTAGACCGCTGATTAGCAAGGCGGCGAAGACTCCCCAGGAAATGTAGTCCTCAGACTGCTGCGCGATCCGCGCTACTATCACTACCGTCAGGGCGATAGGGGCCAGAATAACGATGGCAGCTTGAAAGCCCACGCCCCAAGCCACGGGACCTGGTGGGTTTTCATCTGGTTCAAAACGGACGTTTTCGTTAATATTTGCAGTAGCCAAGGATCATGCCTCAGTCAGAATGGGAAAATCGCGATGCTTTGGGTGCAGGGCGTATTCTTGAATTATATCGATTCGCCACAAATGGCAGAATACCGTTGGTAAAAAGCAATCCTGATCTGTGGCGAGAACAATGCAATTTCAAATCAAGCCTGCAGTGCCCAGGAAGAAAAGACAGTCATAGCCACACAGTGAAGATGAATGTGGTCAAGGCAATAGACGGAGGTGGGAGAGCAGGTCTGGCAATCTGGAGCACTGATACGAGATCAAGGGTTGATCGCTAGCTTCATAATTGGTGGTATGGCGGTCCATTCCCAATAATCATGTTCATAGTAGGGTTTCGCCCAAGAGCAGAATAATGAACACAGAAGACTTGAACGGTTTGTGGGACAAGATGAGTCGGCGAAGATTTCTGCGTCTGCTGTCAGCGGGGGGTACCGTGACCGCTTTGACAGCGTGTACTGAGCTGGAATCGCTGGCCAGTCAGCCCAGTTCAGGAATCACTTCGGCCCCTGATCCTACCTTCTTCAAGGACACCACACCATTCATTGTCCACGACGGCAACTCTCTGGAGACACGCCTGGAAAACCTGCAGGGGGTTATCACACCTACCCGCTTCTTCTTCGTGCGCAATAACTCGTCCAGTCTGGATCTGGATGTGCAGGATTGGCGTCTTGTCGTGGAAGGAGATGCGGTTGCCCAACCCCTGGAACTTTCCTATCAGGACATACGGGAACTGCCTGGGCGTACGCTGGTTTCCTATCTGGAATGTGCAGGCAATCATCGGGCCATGTTTGACCTGGTACAGGGACAGGCAGCCAAAGGCACCCAATGGATGATAGGCGGCATCAGCAACGGGGAATGGAGCGGCGTCGCTCTGCGCGATGTACTGATCCAGGCAGGGATTACCGCAGAGGCTGTCAGTGTCCTGCTGGTCGGATTGGACACGGAAGCCCCGGAGGAAGGTTTTCGGCGTGCGCTACCGGTTGCCAAGGCGATGCATCCTGACACATTGTTGGCTTACGCTCTGAATGGGGAAATCCTGCCCAGAGACCACGGTTTTCCGCTCCGGGCCCTCGTGCCCGGGTGGGTGGGCAGCTCCAGCATCAAGTGGCTGGGCCGGGTCGTGGTCTCAGCCGAACCTGTATGGACGCGCAACAACTCCACATCCTATGTGCTGATTGGCCCGGATTATCCTCCGGAAGGTGAAGGGCGGGGACCAGCCGTAACCACCCAGACCATCAAAAGTGCGCTGGCATTACCTTGGCCTGCGCCACTGAACCCCGGCCGGCAGTACATCTATGGTTACGCTCATTCGCCGGTGAGTCCCATCTCAAGGGTGGAATGGAGTGTTGACGAAGGGGAAACCTGGAGTGACGATGCGGTAGTGGAATCGCAGTTCCAATATTCCTGGGCCCGTTTCCGGTTCGAGGTGGATATACAGCCCGGAATGCGCATTTTGATGACCCGTGCCACAGATGTGCTGGGCAATACGCAACCGGAGACTGTTGCCTTCAACGAGAAGGGCTACCTGTTTAATCAGCCGGTATCCCATCCGATTCGAATCTCGTAAATTTGGTTACAGGGACATTCATTGAGTCCCGTGATTCCCAGTGCGATGGCGACCCATACTTCTCACTGCTCCAATATCTGCCCAAATTGAACAGTTTTCTGAAATGCATTCGGGAAATGGATCCCATTCAACAGATGAGTTCCATGGTGACGGGCACGGTAGGCAAACGTCTCATGTACCAAGAACTGATCGGTCAGGAGACAACATAGCTACAGAGAATAAAGACTTCGAAGAAGCTGTCCCGGAGACACTGGCTCAATCTTTGTTCACAATGGTCCAGACAAGGAAGAATCAGACAGATCACTACTTCCGCCCAGTTCACAGGCTCCACCTGAATCGGAAAATGAACAGGAAGTAGATTTCACTTAAACAAATCAGAATGAGTTCCCATTCGCACAAGCAACAATTCGGAACTGTTAATCTGGTAGATCAATAACCAGTCAGATTCAATATGCAGTTCTCGGTAGTCTTTCCAGTTGTGTGTGAGAGCGTGATCTTTATACCGCTCGGGTATTGGTTCTGTAACAGGTTCAATACATCTTCCAGTTTTCCCAAATCTTTCTTTTGTTTTTAGCTTTTCTGTAATCACGTTTGTATTGAGATGCATAAATAATTGTTAACACTAATTATCCATTTCAAGTTGAGTGAATAACTCTTTTACGCTATGTACGCGAAACCCTTTGCCTGCTTCTAATTCAGCCATAGCCGCTAGTGTTTCAGCGTTGGGGATCTTGTTCTTGACAGGCACAGAATTTGCTTTCACCCGTCGTTTCTTCTGGGGTTGAAATCCAATCTTTGGTCTATTTTGTACCCTATTGAACCGTAACCGGGTTTGGGACAACATAGTGGTATCTCCCATTTTCACATCGAAAGCAAGATACACTGGGTGGATTTTGATGTCAATCCCGTTATACCTTTTATAGAACCACGCTTGACGCAATACAGCGAATAGCCGTAGTCTTGGCTTGCCACAGTCATATTGTTACCGCCTTGCATAGAAAGACAGAAGGGACTTCATATCTCCTTAGCGCGACCTTGTACAATCACATCATATAGCAAGTGGATGTAGCATAGGTTTTGGGCTGTCGGCCGGGAATGGTGACAGCCCAAAAAGAGTCGTCCGTTGCCAGAGGGTTTTGGCGCATGAACACCATCGGAGACGGTCGGGTCCTGGGTGTACCAAGCGTAGTGTCGTGGGGTAACAGGCTGTCCCTGGTGCAGGAAATGGGGAACCAGTACCAGCCAGCCGGAAAGGCTGAGCAAAACCGGTGTAGCTCGGAGAATGATCCGGTCCGATCATTGGCACTGGGTTTCTACACCCCAGAAGATGGGCACAGCTTGGAAGGTTGCTTCCATGGATCAGAGGTGCAGGTATCAGGTCAGGAGCGTTTGGGAAGCGAGCGCAGGGTCTACGGCCTCATGTACGGCGATTGCCCAGGCATGGCAATAAGCGTGCCACCAGCTCGTCACCAATACTCACATTGACGTCGGCTATTCTGCTGGCTGGGCTGTATAGAAACGTCATTGTAGATGGTGTCAAGCACATAATTGGATTTAGAGTTCTGGGGGAGCCCTTCAGTGTCATCCAGAAGATCCAGATTGTGCAGTCCAAGACCTGACTTCTCGTTTACTCCCGACGTATCCGGTGATTGTTTTTGGGTTGGTCTAGACCGGATTCGTCTGGTTACGAGTCAACAATTCGAAGACTTAATCTATTGCTGCAGAGTGCTATAGGCGCGAATCTCCAGTAACAGGAGGATAGCTGTATGAATTATTGGCAAGTGTTGCCCCTACTGTTGGGGTAATTGTTGGCATTGGTGGCTGTCTGGCGATCGGAAAAGGCCTTAGGCTCGGACTTCAGGGACTAAGTCAGTATCTACAGTGGCGACCAATGTCGTCTCAACATCCCGAACTCTTAACTCTAGCCCTGACTCTGGCAGTAGGATATCCCCAGCCGCAGATCAAGGGTTATTTGACTTGGGCAAACCGCTCTACGGAGTGGCCTGCCAGGATTCTCATGCTGGTAGTTGGCATGTTTTTGACTATGGGTATGCTATCTCTCGGTCTGGACTCATGGTGGCAACATGGGTTGGCATTGATGGGTATGGGGATAATAGCCACGACTGGGTTACTTTACTACCGCCATCACCAATGGGAAACTTTTCGCATAGCCCGGACCGTGTTCTTTCTAGTTGAATTTGCATCACTATCCAACCCTGATCGAGAGATAGCTCAGCACCTAAAGGACGCAGGCTACCGGATCGGCCAAGGAACTATCTGGCTCTATGCAGGATGTGTGACTATTCTTGCGGTCTTCTGGTTGCTACTTTCCTAGTTCGACTTTGTACAAAATCCGGCTTAGTCTTAATAAGCATCATCACTTACACACTAGACTTCTGTGGCTGGAGCTCATAGACTGTGCTTTCATGGATTTTTCCAAGCCCCGAGTTCTACCCGAAAGCAGGAATTGGCTTTTTTGCATCACGTACCGCGCCATTATCCAGTATTGTGGGGGTTTTGCTGAAAGAGTGCGGTAGCGCGGTGTTAGGATAAATTCCTAATGTCTACAAGGAGACCAGAATCGAAACTTACTATTCCTTACCTTCAGGCTGACAAAGGACCAGGCAATCTGGCCTAGGACCGGACTCCATAGTAGCGTACAGCTACGATTCGCAGAATGGGATGAAGAGTGGTTGGGAACGACGCACCAAAAACTCCAATGCTCGACCGCTTTGGTCCCAGGATGGTGGCAGGTTCGCCAGTACATCCTCAATACTGCTGCATTGAGCGTAGTACGATTTACCCAGTAATTCTGCCCATTCGGCCACAGTTGCCTGGCGCTGGAAGTGCCGATCAGCGGGTTGTACCTGTTCCCAGGCAATCGTGGCTTCCCGTTCCACCACTTCTCCCAACTGCAGATCGCGATACCGCAGACGGGCGGTGGCCAGCGTGCCCTGCGGATTGGCCTCAAAGGGACGCACTTCGTAGAGTGCGGTCACATCGGACCGGAACCCAATCTCCCCAAAGTCCTCCGTATCGTCCTCAAAGGAGTCATCCGGCTTGGCCCGGTTCTCGTAGCCGAGTAACCGGTACTTGCGCACCGTCTCCGGATTGAATTCGACCTGGATGCGGGCATCCCGCGCTGTCTCGTGAAATACAGCTTGAGCGGGACCGGCCAGGAAGGCGTCCTCGGCGTCCTGATCCTCAATGTAGTGATAGGTGCCATTGCCCCGGTTGGCCAGCCGTTCCATCATGACGTCATTGTAGTTGCCTGAGATTCCCACACCGACAGTCGTTAGAGTTGCCAGGCGCTGGGCCGCTTCATCTACCAGGGCCAGGATTTCGTCGGGTCCTGTCTCCCCGACATTACCTACACCGTCCGAGAGCAACACCAGACGCACGTCAAGCCCCAGCATCATGTCTTCGGCGGCCACATCATAGGCCAGGCGCAATCCTGCCTCAGCGTTGGTGGCTCCTGACGTAGTCAGGTTCTGGATCGCACGGCGCAGCGCAGGCGCGTCTTCGGTTGGTTGCAAGGGGGCAATGATTCGAGCATCGCTACCATAAACCACCAGGGACGCCCGGTCGGCCGGTACCGCCTGATCCAGCAGCCCCAGCATAATGCGCTTGGCTGCACCCAGACGGTTGTCGTATTCCATTGAGCCACTGATGTCCACAATGAAGATCAGGGTCACCGGCTCCCTTTCCTCGGGGAATGTGGGGGCCGCCACTCCCACCCGGAGCAGAACATAGCCTTCCGGTGCGAAGGGGGCTGGAGCAGCATCCAGGTGCAAGGACAAGCCCTCGGGTGAAGGACTGTAGCCTCCACCGAAGGCATTGACGAATTCCTCAATACGGACGGCTTCAGGTGGCGGTAGCACGCCATCCCGGAGATAGCGCCGGGTGATGGCATATGACGCAGTATCACCGTCCAGGGCAAAGGTGGACAGTGCATCCTCGTCCGCATCCACAAACGGATTGACTCCGTAATCCTCAAAGTACATGAGAGGCAAATACTTGCTGTTCGGGTTAGCCCTGCCACCAGCAGAGGGTCCTGGCGCACTCATTGCGCTTGGGGCGGCTTTATCGGCCGCAGCGGAAGGCGCGCTCGCCTCAGCGACCGCCTGCGGCTCCTCCTGCGTGGATGTCCAGGCGCCTGTCTCCAGGGGGAGGGTAACCGCACAGCCAAGCCCAGCCATGCCGGCCAGCCACCAGATCAGTGACCATAAGAGTACAGTACGGTTTCGCATGTTATTCCTCCTGGTAGCGACTGGTCTTGATTGCGCTGCCCAATAGGTGTGGTTCATTGTTGTCTGCCGGGGCGTCTCCAATCCTCTCACAGAGTGGAGGGTTGGTGTAGGTAAATTGCCCATTCTTCCTAATCCGGGTTCCAAGCTCTCATCTGGCCGGCCAGATGAGAGCTTGGAAGCGTGGGCAATGGCTAAGCGAAACTGAATATCAGATCAACAATGGCGAATCGAGTAGTACGATGGTTATCTCTTGTCCGGCCATCGTGTCTCAATTACTGTTGCTCCTTCGTATGCAACATGAGCAGTTCAATGGCCAGGCATGTATTGATAAATCGGAAATCGATCCAATCCCATGCGAATAGGCAAATCAGCTTCATCCAAGCCAGGGAGTTGCATCAGGGTCTTCCGTGCAGTAGGCCGAAAGGACCTTGTTGATACCTGTCGCTATGTTTTGGCAGTCTGCGGGCGAACACCATTGATCAAGCGATAGGGAGACACTGCGGTTGAAAAGATCATCCGCCACCGGACAGATTCCCTTGCTGTACTCGACAGAACCCTCCCGCTCTCGATAGGCTTCGGTATCAAAAGGCTGATCACTGGCGGTGGTACCGGTCTTCAGCGTGATCGGGAACATGTCGGAGTAAATATGCCAGTCGGGAGGTGCATCCTCGCCGCGGATACCGGCCGGTATCCCTTCGGCCGTGAGGGCCTCGGCAATCTGTTGCCCCAGCGCTATGGTCTCCGGGAAGAAGCGCAGCAGATATCCGATTTCGCCATCGGGGTCGTTGAGTTTCTGCGGCACAATCTCTCTGTAGGTTTTCAGTGATGCCAGGATGCTCATCTTGACGTTGTGAAAACGCCCAACCACATCATTCAATTTGCGTAGTTGAACTACATCCACCGCTGCCTCAAGCTCTGACATTCGGTAGTTGGTACCGGAGAAAAGCTCGCCATCATAGCGGGGGGGAGCGAAACGGTCGGGACGCCAGAGGCCACCACATTCCGCCAGCTGATTGGCTCGTTCCCAGAGTCGTTCCTTGTCGGTAATAACCAGTCCGCCCTCACCGCCGCCAATGATCTTGTAGCACGAGATGCTGTAGCAACCCAGATCCCCGAAAGTACCCACGTATTGGCCCTTGTATTTGCCCCCGGGAGACTGGGCACAGTCCTCCACTACCCGCAGATCATGGTTCCGGGCAATCTCCATGATGGGATCCATATCGCACACACTGCCCATTACATGGGTGGGGGCGATGGCCACGGTGCGGGGAGAGATCAGGTCTTCAATCTTGGTTGGGTCAATGCCCAGTGATGTATCGACATCACAGAAGACGGGTACTCCCTTGGAGTGAACTACGGCAGCAGCGGTGGCGTAGAACCCAATGGCTGGGCAAATGACCTCGGTACCCGGACCGACGCCGGCCGCCACGAAGGCACTATGCAGGGCTGCGGTGCCAGAACTGACACCCAACGCATATCTGCGGCCGAAAGTTTCCCGTGCCAGCTTCTCAAACGCTTCTCCCTTCGTCGCCGGGGGATAGGACGTGATATACCGCCCCAGATTGGGTCCAGGTCCCAGATCCTCATTGGAGATGACAGCGCGAATCTCCTCCTGCACGGTACCGGGAAAACCGAACCGTTCCACGATGGACATGAATTCATCCACCCCAATCTTGGGTTCTGCCTTACCCTCGAATTGTTCCACAGCCTTTGGGCCGCCATGGAGAGCCAGTTGCTGATTACTTGCCTGATTCGACATAATTCTCTCCACTCCTTCCTGTGGGTTAGTTATCATGGGGAAGTATGATTCTGTGTCTCGGGAGCACTCTGTATGGCTCGTTGCCATTCAGCCTCATAGGTTGTGGCTTCCAGCTCCTGATCCTGAACATATGTGAACAGCAATTCCAGCATCTTCATTTCAGGATCGAAACGGTCCAGCGACCACGGATGCCAGATCAGGGATACATAGGGCAGTTCGAGTTCCACGGCCCGGTCGATGAAGAACCGATGGATGGCGAATTCCTCCTCCGGTGTTGAGATAGGACGAGGAGGAATGGCTTCCGGATAGGCGGGAGGCCAGGCCAAGATGCGTTGCACCCGCTCAGCAAAGTTGAAGGCCTTGAGCAGATTCTCGTGCCAGCCATGCCCAGGTAGTTCCCATAGGGTGGGAAACCCGTCGCTGGCATAGGTAGATGGTCTTTCCAGCAAAGCGGGCAAGGTGGTTTCCGGTCCCCACAGGACGGAACTGACATACTGGAATCCCGTATCCATCACAGCTTCCAGGAGCCACGGATCGCCCCGCAATCCATCAGCAAAACCGCAACCGGGACGCAAACCGGGACAAGGACGCGAGAAGGTCTGCTCTACCCACTCCTTGCCTAGTCGCAGTTCCTGCAGGCGTTCCTCTGGACTTGGCGCGGGACCGCAGAACGGATGATCCCGCAGCATCTGGTGTGAATACGTGTGGGAAGCCATTTCGAAGATAGCGATGTCTCCCAACAGAGAGCGATAACCAGCTCCTTCTTCTTCCAGACGTTGACCCACCACAAAAAAAGTGGCAGGAAAGTTGAATTTCTCGTGTACGTCCCGAATCTTGCCACATGCGTTAAGGCAATCTGCGGGATGTTCCGTATCGTAGGCAGCGATAAATCGCGTCATTGTACCTCCCCCCTTTTAGGGAAAAAGGCTCACTGTGTGCACCCGGGCCTCGTGTGTGAGCGACTACAGCAATCCAACCCATTCGACACATTTCTGAGCAGGCCGATCGCTGGGCGAACATCGAACCGTAGCTTCTTCAAGCGGGAAGGGCTGCGTCTACTTGCCATAACCCATGCGTAGGCCCTCGACGAAATAAGGCTGGAAGATCAGGTAGAGGATGAGCAAGGGAAGCACGGTAAGGACGGAGCCAGCCATAACGAGACCGTAATTGATGTTGAATTCACTTTGCACTGTCGCCAGCCCCACCACCAGCGTACGCATTTCGTTGGCCCGCAGGATGATTAGGGGCCACAGGAAAGCGTTCCAGGCATTCATAACGGTAAATATGCCCAGAGCGGCCATGCCTGGTGTCGAGAGCGGCATGATAATCGTCCAGAAGATCCGTAATTCACCCGCGCCGTCAATCTTGGCCACCTCGATTAGGGCGGTAGGCAGACTGCTGATGAATTGGCGCATCAGGAAGATCCCAAAGGGTGTAGCCAGAGCCGGAACGATGAGGGCCCAATACGTATTGAAGAGGCCCATCAAGCGGACTATCTGAAAGGAAGGAATGAGGACGACGGCCACGGGCACCATCATGGTGGCCAGCAACAGAGCAAAAATCAGATCTCTGCCGTAGAACTCCTTCTTGGCAAAGATATACCCGGATAACGTGTTCAAGAGCAGGCTGCCGGCCACTATGAGGGCCGTCGTAAAGACGGTGTTGAAGAACCAGCGGGGGAATAGCCCTTTTTGGAAGACAAAGATAATCTCGTAATAGTTATCCAGAGAAGGATTCTCAGGGATCAAGGTAGGAGGATACGTCATCATGGTGAATGACTTCGTAAAGGAAGTCGAAGCCATGAATAGAAAGGGCACGACCGTGACCACCGACATGGCAATCATGATGAAATAGAAGAACCCCTGCCAAAGTCTGGTAGCCCTTCGAGTACGCATGCTTCCGAAACTTGCGGCCATGACTGTCTCTGGTACTCCTCTCCTCTGTCCTCTAAGAATCCTGTTTCCTGTGTTGTTGGCCAGGCAAAATAAGGGGACTAATCCCGTAACGGCACCAGCTGGATACTTGCCCTCTAATACTCAACGTCACTGCGGAAAAAGCGAAGCTGAATGAGCGAAAGTGTCAGGATAACCACCAGCAGCACTACCCCCATAGTGCTGGCAAAACCAATGTTGTCGGATTCAAAAGCCTGCTGGTATACGTACCAACTCACCGTGGACGTGGACCACGCCGGCCCGCCCCGCGTCAAGACGTATACGGCGTCAAACAACTGAAAATTGAAGATGGTGGCCATGATGAAGCAGAACCCCAAAGCCGGGCGCAACAAGGGTAACGTGATGCTGCCAATAATACGCCAGAACTGGGCACCGTCGATCCGGGCCGCTTCATACATCTCCCGGGGAATGGATTGCAGAGCGGCAAACAGCACAATGACATAGAAACCGAACCCACGCCAGATCTCCATCATGACGATCGCGGGAATGGCATAGCGCGGGTTGCCAAGCCAATCGATTCCAGGGATACCAAACCAGCCCAGGATGTGGTTTAACGGACCGAAGTCCCGATTCACGATATAGGCCCAAATATTGGCCGCGATCACCACGGGGGTGATCAAGGGAAAGTAGAAAGTACCCCGGAAGAAACCCTGACCCTTGGGAATCTGAAAAATGATAATGGCTACGATTACCGCCAGCACAATGACGGTGGGTACCGTCAACACGGCGTAATAGGCCGTGTTCTTGAGCGTACGCAAGAATATGGGATGGGTGGCTGCCCGAATGTAGTTGTCCAGACCCACGAAAGTCTTGGGACCCAGCATGCTGCCCTTGGTCAAGGAATAATAAAGGCTCCAGAACAGCGGGATCGTCGAAAAGCCGAAAATGACCAGCAGACTGGGTGAAAGCAGAAGGTACCAAAATAGTGACTGGCGCACCTTGCGCCAGGTGCGGCGACGGGCGAATGTCGCGGCGGTTGTTTCTGAGGCTGGCTCTACTACCGAAGAAATACCCATTCACAAACCCGAGCAACTTGATGCAGGAAAAAGGGCGGCTACCAAACAAACACAAACCTGCGCGGCTCAAGCCCATGAACAACAAACTGTCTCAGGAACACCGTGAAAGCAG
Source organism: Anaerolineales bacterium (assembly GCA_034422235.1). Lineage (GTDB taxonomy): Bacteria > Chloroflexota > Anaerolineae > Caldilineales > Caldilineaceae > Bin34. Next base: position 66,285 of record DAOUJU010000028.1, read on the forward strand.
CCTGTGTTGCCTGGATTCACTGGCACCCAAACTCGCCTGTCTTCCACCCTGGCCAAAGATTGCTGTCAAAGAGCAACGACGACCGCGGAACAGCATACAGCCATTACTAGGCGGAACCAGTTCCGATAATTATTAGGAACTGGTTCCGCCGCAAGACCAGGTGAGAGGAACCTGAGGGTAACTCCCACCTGGGAGGATGAACCGGGACTGGTGTCTATTCTCCGTCCAAAATCGGATTTACGGTAGCCTCAACATCGGCGAGAGCCTCCTCCGGCGTCTTAAGACCACTCATGACAGCTTGAGCCTCTTGGACCAGTGAATTAGTGGCGTCGCGCCAGCGGATACTGATCTGAGTACCGACCCCGTAGCCCTTGCCCAGCCATGAAACCATTTCCGCTACAACAGGATCTACATCGGCCAGGGGCTCAATATTCTTCTTGAGCGGTAACAGGTCTACGCTTTTTTGGACATAGTCGACTTGAATCTCATCGGTGGCCAGATATTCCAGCAAGGTGAATGCCCCGTCGTTTTGGGCTGAACTGGAAGCCATGAACATGAAACCAATGTTGGCCCAAGCGGCATTCTGGCCGTCATCGGTTAACTGCAACATGGGAATGACATCGAGATCCAGATCCGGCGCCTCTGTGCGCCATTGGGCCTTAATGGCGGAATTTTCCTGCCATACCATGCCCACTTTGCCGCCGAGGGCCAGGTCCCGGCGCTGATCGTTGGTGAAGCCGACCGGAACACTGGACTGATCCGCGAAAGTGATTTCTTCCAGCAGGGCACGGAATGCGGCCTGTCCGCCTTCGGTATTGGCGGTAACCGTCGTCAGATCCTGACTCAACAGTTTGGCGCCGCCAGCGGCCAGCAACGGAACCATAGAGACCCAACTGGACGATACATTGATCCCATACGTACCTGCATCCGTGTCGGTCATGGCCTGGGCAGCGCTACGGAATTCTTCCCAGTTAGTGGGTACGCTGACACCATGTTCGTTGAACAGATTCAAGTTGCACAGCCAGCCCTGTACCACACCGAGGAAGGGAGCTCCCCAGGTGCTGCCTTTATAGGTGGCCAATTCCCAAGCCGAATCCACATAATTGTCTTGCCAATCGATGATTCTGTCGGTCAAGTCCAGGATCTGGCCCTGGTTTACATATTTGGGATACCACTCGTCGGGCAAATAGAACACATCGGGGGGAGAACCTCCAGCAAAGGCCGCTGTGAATTGTTCATCCACACTGCCCCACGGAATGACTTGGTGTTCGACGGTGATGCCTTCATTGGCGTCCATGAACCGTTGTAGCAGCGGTTCCCAGACTTCAGCCGCCTTGGCACTGTGTGGTGGCTTCCAGTACAACACTTCCCAGGTTGCAGCCCCTGGTTCACCGGCGCCGTCAGCTTGCGGAGCGGTGGGAGCGGCACATCCGGCCAGAGCAGTCAATCCTGCGACCGCACCCACTATCGCGGAACGTTGCAAGAAGGCGCGCCTAGTCAATTGGTAACGGCTAGTCTTGGGTGACATTGGGTACTCCTTTGTTCAATTGGGTTGGCTAATTGTAGGTTTGGAGACGAGAACTGTCAAACAGGCGGCATTAGATCCATACCCTTGTGTCTCGAGATGTCTGAAGCCTTGGAGGCGGACCGAAATCTGTGTCCCAATGCGACGCAACAGTTCGTCTGCAATGTGTAAGCCGGTTGTCCCCATTACCAGGCAAAGCCACCCTGTCCCGCAGGGACTGTGAAGGGGGTTACACCGGCAAGATATTGGGGCCTTCAATGGTCGCAGCCTTGGTTAGTGCTCCCGATTCCGCCAATTCTCCTAACGTGGCGAATTCAGAACCTGGCTTTTGGCCTACATACTCCGTCACGGCATCGATGACACGAAAAGTATGATCATAATCGTCAGCAATGCCGTGGGTGTGCATGAGAATGACCACCACCTCGCTCTCTCCATGGATGCGGTCCAGATCCTGTTTGGCCAGCTCCATGAATTCGGAACTGCGTTGTCCAGAACCACTCCATGTATATTCATTCAGAATAGGTACTTCCACAATACCGTGATACCAGCGATAGGGCTGATGGGGAATATTGGTTACCCAGTCTTGTTTTATTTCGCCACTGTTGTGGGGAAGATGGGCATAACCGGTACCACTGATGTACATGCAAGTATGAAAGTCGATGCCGATTTCCTGCAAAGCCGCAAACATGGGTTTGGAAATAGCTCCACACGGGGCGCGAAACACCGTTGGCTTGACCCCCAGTTCGTGGGCGAATATATCCAGACCTTCCTCAATCCGTGCCTTCAGATTGGACACGGTGTAGCGAGACATCACTTCTGGGCGGCGCTGGTCGAATTCCGTCTGCAGAGTAGACAAGATGGAGGTAGCAGGCCAGATGGGAGGCCCAAACTCATAGCAATCTGCATGGGTCAGGCCGTGCAGCTGCAGATCGTGGCCTTCATCCCGCGCTGTCGTGAGTGCCTCACGCCATTTGTCTGTAAGAGGTCTGTCGGCCGGCTTAGGCACAGTAAACCAGGTAGATCCGAGTCCCCGGGATGAGAAAAACCTGGTGGCTCGAACCAGGGATTCCACCATTTTGCTGCCGCCCATACCAGCATCATCAATACTCCAAACGTAGTGTGTCATAGTTGCATTCCTGTGTTTTCAGGTCTGATCTTGCCCAAACTGGGTCGCATCCATAAAGTATGCCAACGGATTCAACGGCAATCCCACTGTATTCTGTACGTAAACGTTGGTACGAATACGCCTTGCCGCAATCAGTTGTTCTACAGCTAATCTCGGTGTTGGATTTCTTGAATCACAGCAGATGTTCGACAACATGATAATCGATCCGACGGGAGTTGCATTAGTGACCCCGTTGGGTGACCAAGGCTGTCCAAGCCATTCGCAGCTCAGGCTTGGTCATCTATAAGGAAAGACAGCCCCAATTCCTGGCACGGGCCGTGGCGATTGACCACGAGGTGTCTCTCAAAGTTTCCTGTTCTCCACAGTGGATGAGGACGGCGACAAGACGTTACTGACGCTTGCCTGTGAATGGTTCCGGGCACTTCTGATTTGGCTTCTGTGGGGAAGCCGGAAAAGATAATGTGCAGAGGAAGCGCATCGGTCCGTCTACGTGGATCACGTGAATTAGTTCCATCCTGAAAAGGGCCAGTTTCGAGGAACTGTAGCTGAGAAAGTACCCTGTATAGTGAGCCGCTCGAGTGATACGGGAGTGAAGTCAGAGTCAAGGTAGAAGCTTCAAGACAAGATAAGGAATTGTTCCATGGCCCAAATTGAGGGCATAAAGGTCCGGAATTACCGGGTACTGAAAGACATTACGCTGGGCACACTGTGGAACACGCCGCAAGCTAACCCCCTGACCCCAATGACCGTGGTCGTGGGCAAGAATGGCGTGGGCAAGAGTTCGTTGTTTGATGCCTTTGGATTTCTGTCTGACTGCCTGAAGTTGGGAGTTGAAGAGGCTTGCGCTGCGCGAGGACGTGGGGGCTTCGACCGCATTCGCTCTCGAGGCATTGAGGCTCCCATTGAATTCGTCATCTATTACCGAGAGCATGCGAAGTCTCGGCCCATAACCTACGAATTGGCCATTGACAAAGATCATTCGGGCCGTCCCTTTGTTTCCCGCGAGCGTTTGCGCCAGCGCCGCAAAGGCCAAAGGCATGGATGGCCTTTCTCCTTCCTGGTAATGAACGACAGCAAGGGTGTAGCTTGGCGTGGTGAAGCTTTTGGACAACAGATGACCGGGGAGGACGAAGACCAAGTCGGATTGTTTGAGCTAATTGCCCAGATTGAGCAAGGCAATCGCGAAGTTCCGGGAACGGAAGTCATCGAACTCCGGGATAATCGCAGGCTTGGTATAGCTACGTTGGGAGCCTTGAAACAGTATCCCCGCATTGCATCATTGCGTCAGTTCATTGAAGGATGGTATCTAAGTTCCTTTACCCCTGATGCGGCTCGCTGCTTACCCTTGGCAGGCCCCCAAAGACATCTGAACATCCACGGAGACAATCTGGGAAACGTTGTTCAGTTTATGGAACGGGCGCACCCTAAGACTTTGGCCCAGATCCTTGACCGTATTGCAGGGAAAGTTCCGGGCATTGAAAGAATCGAGACGGAGCGAAGCCCAGATGGTCGATTGCTTCTTCGTTTCAATGACCAGGGATTCGAGGATCCTTTCTATGCTCAGCAAATGTCTGATGGTACCTTGAAGGTCTTTGCCTATCTCCTCATGCTGGAGGATCCGCTACCACCGCCGTTTCTATGCATTGAAGAGCCGGAAAACGGTCTCTATCATAAATTACTGGAGGTGTTGGCGGGGGAGTTCCGGGAGCGGGCTACCGGTCACGGTAATGCTCCCCAGATTTTCGTGACCACATATCAGCCCTACTTTGTGGATGCTCTCAAGCCCGAGGAAACGTGGATACTGGAAAAGGGAGCCGATGGCTTTGCCGTCATACATAGATGCAGTGAAATCGACTATATCTCTGCCATGGTAGAGGAGGGGTTACCCCTGGGTGGTCTCTGGTACAGCGGCTACTTTGATCAAGGGATGCCGAATGTACTTTGAGGTGTTGGTCGAAGATCGGTCAGGAAGCCTTGCCCTTGAGAGTATATTGGAACAGATTCTTGGTGCCCACGGATGGGTTCACACTTGGCGGACACCCAATGAATTGTCTTCGCATGTACCTGAGAGTTAGCTAGACCACCCTGGGGTGGAATATGGCTAACTCTGAAGGAACCGCCTGTTTGCTTGTATCTCGCCTGAATCGACCAGGAAAGAGGTGTTGGGAAAAGCTGAAACCCGCACTACGGTTTCTGGGTCCTTGACTGCCTTTGACCTACTTGAGTTGCAGAATCGCAGGCAATTGCCCAAGAGTTTCAATTTCGAAATGGGGTTCTGGCTCATCCCTGTTTCGTGACTTTCCGGTTCGATTAAGCCAAACCGACGACAGTCCGGCAGCCCTCGCTCCCGCGATGTCAGCCTCCAGGCTATCTCCGATGTGCCAGACATTGTCTGGCACAATCCCCATCCGCTGCATCGCTGTGTCGAACACGGCGGCATCAGGCTTTGCCGTGCCCACTTCGCCCGAGATGACCACAACCTCAAACCAATGCGCTATGTCCAGTGCATCCAGCTTGCTGCGCTGCAATTCAGAAGGGCCATTGGTAATCAGGGCCAGTGGAACGCCCGATCGCTGCAGCATGTCGATGCAAGCCGGGACATCCGTGAAGAGCCTGTATCCTTGCTGTACCGTTTGCTCAAAAAACTGGACCGTTGCCTCGACAATGGCACGGGAATTGCATCCGCAGAGTTGCAGGGAGCGGCGCCACGCTTCACGGGAAGCGGTCAGACTGTCTATCCGGCCCAGTGTCCAATCGGCATCGATTTCGGCCCTGTAACGCGGCCACACTGTCCCATTTGCTTTGAGCAAGTCATCCGCATCCAACCCGGGTACTTCGGCGGCAATCTGTCGGCAGGTAGCCACCAAAGCCTCTCGGCCATGACTGTGATCAAGCAAGGTGGAGTCCAAGTCAAAGAAAACGGTAGGTGTCATGCTTGCCAGTTGTGTCCTATGGCTGAAAGATGAGGCGCTTTTCTCTCCATTGAACCAGAACGAAGTCGCCAGGCGAAATCACCGGTAAAGATCAAGTCAGCCCGTTGCCAAAGAGATAGCTACTTCCTTCCTCTGGGCCTACCGTCAGTATCATCAGAAACTCTGCTCTTAAGTAGCTGCCTTATGTAATTGCGTTCTTCCCACACTGCCTGACTTTTCCCGTCACTGTGCTCTTTGTTATTATTGAGGGAAGTCGTCTCCCGTTAGATTGGCCAGACTGGATTTTGCTAGCCCCATCGTAACTTCGACCGCCAATCGTTGGGCGGCAGGTTTGGGCAATAGTCCACAGTCTCGATCGAAAGCGGAGAGTCTTCAAGTCACCAAGGGATATTCACTGTGCATCAGCGTATGCAAGTGGTTGCCTACACCATGGGAGTGCTGGGCCCTTACCCCAATCACGGGGCGAGGTGGGCCGGATTTGGTGCAGACAGCACGGATCCAGCACAGGAGGGCAGGCAATGACCTGGGTGATGACACTGGGTTTTCGTCCGTTTGAATTCCTTACAGTGAGGTAGAAACCATGTCCCAACATCAAGTAAATTCTCGATACACACTGAACCGTCGTGAAATGCTGCGGCTGACGGGTATGGGCATCGCGGGTGTGACCCTGGCCGCTTGTGCGGCTCCCGTTGGGACTCCCGCAGCCGATGGCGCTCCGGCCCAAGCTATGGTTGACGTCATCGCGACAACGCAAATGCCGGTCAACACCTTTGACAATTCGATAGAACGGTCCAAGGAACTCATGCCCCATATTGCCCTGGAAGTCAACGCCAACGGTTGGGGCGGAGGCGGCTGGGACGGTTACTCTGACACGCTTCTGACCCGCCTTGCCGGCGGCGAACAGATTGATGTGATCATGATTGCCATTGAAGGTCTAGGGCTGCTGGCCGACAAGAATATCCTCGTACCTCTGGATGACTTCTTCGAAGCCGATGCGCCGGCCAAGGAAATCTTGCAGAATGATGTCCATGTCACCTTGCGGGAAATGCTGCAGGTGGACGGACTGCAGATGGAATATCCCTTCTCCTGGAACAATATGGTCACGTACTACAACACAGCCATCTTTGAAGAGGAAGGGCTGGAACCCCCGGCCACCGACTGGACCTGGGACGACTTCCTGGAAGTCTGTATCAAGGTGGCCAATGTGACGGGCGGGGCCGATGATCGGTTTGCCTACTCCTTCTGGGGGGGTGGCATGTTCGGTATGGCCGCCTGGTTCTTCAACAACAACACTTCTCCGCTGACGGACGACTGGCTCAATTCCAATCTGCTGGCACCTGAAGTGGCGGAAACCCTGCAGTTCCTGGCGGATCTGATTCTGGTACACAAAGTGGCCCCTAATCCTGAGGGCTGGGATGAATGGGCCCAGTTCCATGCGGGCAATCTGGTCATGCGCACCTGTGGTCGGTGGTGCATCCGAGGTTCCCTGGAGGCCGAATTCACCACCTACGACATGCAGTACCATCCACATAAGGCTGGACCTCTGAAGACGGTGGCGGGCACGGACGGATGGGGCATATCCACTTCCAGCGAGAATCCTGATGAGTCCTGGGAAATCGTCAAGCTGTTATCCGGCACGGAGGCTTCGCTGGACATGGTGCAGTTGGGAGGCAATATCCCGGCGCTGCGTTCCGTGTCCGAAATGCCCATTTTCGCGGAATACGGACCGCCGAATACGGCGCTGTTCTATGAATCCCTGGACTTCGCCGCTACGGTGCCTTCGCCCACCAATTTCAATGTCATTGAACCGATTCTGAACCGTCACTATGCCACCATTTGGAATGGTGAGAAGAGTGTAGAGGAAGCGCTGGCCGCGGCCCATGCCGAAATGCAGCCGGAAATGGACAAACTGCAGTCTGCCTAAGGCTGTCAGTCAGGAAAGGGTAGTGGGTCAGGCCGGTACAACCGGCTGGCCCACTGCCTGACTGGAGATTGGGCGGAACATTGCGATGTGCGATGACGACAGATACTCTGCCTGAGAATCCCGCCCTTGCGCCTAACCGGAGGCGTGCCTTTTCGGCCGTGGCACGGCGGGAAGCCTGGGCCGGATATCTCTTTGCCACCCCTGCCCTGATTGGGCTCCTGGTCTTCACGGCCTTGCCCATCGTGGCCTCCTTCGTGTTGATCTTCCTGGAATATGATCTGTTGACTCCCCCCCAGTGGAATGGGATCGCCAATGTCACCCGGTTGCCCGACGATGCCCGGTTGTTTACGATTTATGGCAATACCTTGCGCCTGGTCCTGGGGGCCACTTTCCTGAATAATGTGCTCGGTCTGCTACTGGCGATAGGCCTTAACCGGGCCATGCCCAGAGGCATTCGCTATATACTGCGCACATCCATCTTTTTCCCAGTCCTGACTACGACTGCCTCGCTGGCGGTGGTTTGGCGTTTTCTCCTGACGCAGGATCGCGGCGTGGTCAACTATCTGATTGGCCAGATTGGCCTGGGCCCCGTGAACTGGCTCAGCAGTTCCGCCTGGGCCCTGTTTTCCACGATGATCTACGATGTCTGGAAGAGCTGTGGTTTTCTGATGGTGATCTACCTGGCCGGTCTCCAGGGCATTCCCTTTGTTTATTATGAGGCGGCCCGGATTGACGGGGCCGGTCAATTACAGCAGTTCCGTCATGTAACTCTGCCTCTCATCTCACCCACCGCCTTTTTCGCCATAGTCATATCCCTGATTGGCGCCTTTCAGATTTTTGACAATGTCTGGGTTCTGACGGAAGGTGGTCCCGGCGACGCCTCGCGGGTGATTGCCCTGTACATTTATGAAAAGGCCTTCCGTGGCTTCGAGATGGGCTATGCTTCTGCCGTTTCCTTCACCCTGTTCGTCATTCTGATTACCCTCACCTTGCTGCAGTTCTGGGGCGCCCGCAAATGGGTACATTATGAATAGTGTCGTCACCTTTTCCCTTGTCGATGCGCAACCCCCGGCCCGTTCCTAGAGATTTGTGCCCATGTCATCGGCCCTGGACAGTCTGACGCAAGGAACATCAACGCCACAGGATTCAGGACGGAGTCTCTGGCAACACCTGGGACAAGCTGTTCTCTGGCTGTTGCTGGTGGTCATCGCATTGCTGGAATTCGCGCCCATCAGCTGGATGTTTGCCACTTCGCTGCGGGATCCCAAGGATTCTTTCAACCTGCCACCGGATTTCTGGCCCACCGCCTTTCACTGGCAGAACTATGTAACCGTCATCCAATCCCCTGACATTGAATTCCTGCTGTTTTTCTGGAACAGCCTGAAGATTGCCCTGATCGTCACCGCTGCCCAATTGGTTACCTGCTCCATGGCGGGCTATGCCTTTGGTCGTCTGCGTTTTCAGGGCAGAGATTTCCTCTTTGGTCTCTTTCTGGCTTCCCTGATGGTTCCCAGTACGGTTACGCTGATTCCTTCCTTCATCGTGATCCGGGAACTCAATATGATGAATACCCACTGGGCGCTCATTTTGCCCAGTATTACCAGTGCTTTTGGCGTCTTCCTCCTGCGTCAGCATTTCAAGTCCCTGCCCGAGGAACTCGTCAATGCCGCGAAAATCGATGGCGCTGGCTACCCGCGGATTTACTGGCAAATCCTGTTGCCCCTGACCGGACCGGCGCTTTCGGCACTCGGAATCTTCACCTTCCTCTTTTCGTGGAACAACTTTGTGGGACCCCTGCTTTTTCTGCGGGACTGGGACAAATTCACTTTTCCCATCGCCATTGCCACGATTCGGGGGTACATGGGATCCGGCAACCAGTCGGAGGTGCTGGCCGCTATCATGATCTCCATCTTTCCCATTCTGGTGTTCTTTCTCTTGGCGCAGCGGTGGATCGTACAGGGAGCGGCCATTACGGGCATGAAGGGATGACCTATCACGGCATTACCCGTGATACCTATGTCCGTCAGGTGGTGGTCACCCTGTGGGACAATTTGCCCCAGGTGATCCGGGGGGCTCTGCTTTTCAATCTGCTTTGCCTACCTGCCCTGGGTCTCTGGACCCTGGGCTTGACGTTGCCGGCGATGACCGTGATGGTGATTACGGTGGGTCCTGCGTGGGGAGCCCTGATGCAGTATGAGATGCACCTGCTCCAGGGCAGGACTACGGGCATCCCTTCGTTCCTGCAGGCTTTTCGCCATTATTGGTTACGGTGTGCTCTGTTCAGTCTGCTATGCCTGGTTCCTCTGCTGGCCTTGCAGGTTGCCCTACCCTTGCTACAGTCCGAATCACCGGTACCCCCTGCCGTCTGGATTGGGCTGGGAGCCGATTTTCTGGGGATTGCTGTGGTAGCTACCCTGTCACTTTACCTATTTCCGTATCTGGTGCAGCGCGATGTAGGGTTTTTTGCCTGTCTGCGTGATGCCTTGATTCTGGCCAGCCGCTATCCCATACATAGCGTGGGTTTGCTGGCCTTGGGAGTGCTCTTTGGTTTCTGTGCCGCCTATCTCAGTTTGGCCCTGCTACTCTTTCTCCCTGCCGTATACGGTCTGTTCATCGCCGCCAATTGCCTCTTGGTGCTTGACATGGAAGCCGTGAGGTAATGAGCCTAGCCAGGACTTCCGCTGACCGGTATCATCAGGTGCTGGGATGGCCAGACCAGGCAACAGACATTGGGATTGGTCCACACCCATTACGGCACTTTTCCAGCCCGGCCGCCATGGACCGTGTCTAGCACGGAAGGGTTCCGCCCACATGACAATGGGCTGTCCTGTTTTGGTGTAAGCCCGGCTATTTAAGATAGGGAGTGTAAGATTCAAATCGGGTGCATCAGTGGCCAAGCCTTACAGTCCCCAACCTGTTACTACCGATACGGGATAGATACGTGAAGGAGAGATTCCTCTATGACCTCTTTTGTTTACCGTGGTGAGAAGACCAGCCAGATCAGCTTTCCCTTGGGTGGTATCGGAACCGGCTGCATTGGCTTAGCCGGCAATGGCCGTCTCGTGGACTGGGAAATCTTCAATCGGCCCAGCAAGGGCAGTGTCAATGGCTTTTCCCACTTCGCGATCCGGGTCGAGAACGAAACCGAAGTCCTGGATGCCCGGATTCTGCACGGAGACCTGCCTACACCCTATCAGGGCGAATTCAATGCCGGCCAATTCGGTACGTTCGGCTGGGGACCACGCCGGGAATACCTCACGGGCCTGCCCCATTTCAGGGAGGTGGAATTCCGCGGGGAATTCCCTCTGGCCCATCTTGCTTTTCGGGACGAAACCTTCCCTGGTCAGGTCAGTTTGCAAGCCTTCAATCCCTTCATTCCGACCAATGCCGAGGACTCAGGTTTGCCGGCGGCCTTCTTCGAAATCGCAGTGACCAATACGACGGAGTCAGCCCAGACCTATAGCTTGGTGGGGGTACTTACCAATCCGCTGCCGGTGCACAATCTCAATACAGTGGAAACCACGGCCGGGAGAACCCTCCTGCATTGCGCCTGCGACAGCCTGGATTCCCATGATACGGGCTGGGGTGATATGGCGCTGGCTACGGATGCAGGAGGAGCCGACGACATCGAAGTAAGCTGGCAGCCATACTGGTATCGCGGCACATGGTTTGACAATCTGGAGGTCTACTGGAACGATTTGAATACGCCGGGGGCGTTCGTCAACCGGGAATACAAGGAAGCGCCGGTCGATAGGGGTGCCCGTTTTACCGAACAGGACACGGGCTTGCTCGCCGTCCATTTGCCCGTAGCCGCCGGCGAGAGCCGCCGTGTCCGTTTTGTAATCAGCTGGTATTTTCCCAATTGTGAGAATTACTGGAAGCCAGACACGGAAAGGGGTACCTGGCAGAATTACTACGCCACGCGCTGGGCAGGGGCCCAGGAGATTGCCCATTACGCCCTGACCCAATGGTCCCGGCTGTATGCCGAGACAGCCCGTTTCAAGGATGCCCTGTTCCGTTCGACCTTGCCCGTTGCGGCCCTGGATGCCGTATCGGCCAACTTGGCTATTCTGAAATCCCCTACGGTTCTGCGGCTGGAGGATGGCACCTTCTATGGCTGGGAAGGTCTTCACCCCGATGAAGGGTGCTGTGAAGGTAGCTGTACCCATGTATGGAACTATCAGCAGGCCCTTCCCTTCCTGTTTCCAGAACTGGAACGTTCCATGCGTTCCGCGGACTACAGGCACAATCTTCTCTCCAGTGGCGCAATGCCTTTTCGGCTACAGTTGCCGATAGGGGTCGACCCCTGGCCTTTCCGCCCCTGCTGTGATGGCCAGTTTGGGGGCATCATGAAGGCGTACCGGGACTGGAAAATCTCGGGAGATGATGCGTGGCTGCAATCAATCTGGCCCGCGGTCAAACAGTCGCTGGAGTATGCCTGGAGTCCCGAGAATGAAGATCGCTGGGATCCTGAACGTACAGGAGTCCTGACCGGACGTCAGCACCATACGCTGGATATGGAGCTCTTTGGCCCCAATTCCTGGCTTACGGGCTTTTACCTGGGTGCTCTCAAGGCGGCGGCCGAGATGGCCAACCATCTCGGCGAGGAAGATGCCGCCGCTGAATACCAGGCCATTTTCGAGAAAGGGAAGAGTTGGGTAGATACCCAACTCTTTAACGGCGAATACTATATCCAGGTAATCGATCTGGCGGACCAGGCTTTGCTCGCGTCCTATGGGGCTCAGGACGATACGCTTAGGGGAGGATCCGCCCTGGAAGCCTACTGGAATAGCGAACACAAGGAAATCAAGTACCAGATTGGCGAAGGCAGCAGCATCGATCAGGTGCTGGCCCAGTGGCATGCTTCCCTTTACGGACTGGGAGATCTCTTCGATCCGGAGCAAGTGAAAATAGCCTGTGCGGCCATTTACCGGCACAACTTCATTCCCGAGATGGGCCGGGTATACAATCCCTGCCGCATCTACTGCCTGAACGATGAAGGAGGTCTGATTATCTGTGCCTGGCCCGAGGATGCCCGGAAACCTCTTATTCCTGCTCCTTATTCCCAGGAAACCATGAACGGCTTCGAATACGCGGCGGCCATCCACATGATCATGGTGGGACTGGTGGATGAGGGCATGCGCTGTGTGGAAGCGATCCGTCACCGTTATGACGGGGAACGGCGCAACCCATGGAATGAATTCGAATGCGGCAACAATTATGCGCGCAGTATGGCTTCCTACGCTCTGCTCAATGCTTTTTCCGGATTCCAGTTTGATATGGTGGAGGGCTTGGTCGGCTTCAATCCTGTTCAGATCCCGGAGGAGGAGTTCAGTTGCTTCTGGTCGCTGGAGGCAGGCTGGGGACAATTCCGGATGACACCGGTGAATTGCACGTTAGAGGTGCTCTATGGGAGTTTGCCCCTGCGGTGGCTGCAACTTCCTTTCCTCAAGGATCGCTCCCTGGATCGAGTCACACTGGATGAGGAACCTGTGGCGTTTGAACGCACAGCGCAGGGCATTCGGGTTGGAGATGGAGTTGACATCCAGGAAGGGCAGACACTGGCGGTAGTTTACGCCTGATACTTGATAGTTTCTGATCCCCAGTCTCTCAATAGAGTCGAGGGAGGGACTAAGCCTCCTGGGTTGCTTCACGGTGAAACTGGTGAACCCCAGGCGTCCGGTAGTGGGAGAAGAAGACAGGCCATTATGAGGATATAGTCGTTGAGGATTTCGGCCCCAAGGCAGAGGATTTCTTGTGGGGGGTACGAAACGGCAGCCTCAAATTGGATATCTGCCATGTGAACTGGTCCATTGGCTGCCCCGCACCTCTGGTAGTGTGTCTCGGCTGTCTGGACATGACTCCGCAATCTTGGTACCTGCTGCCACAGCCCAGAGCAGCATCTGTGTCCAGAACTGTATCCTGCCTTGGACCAACTGTTTGCGGACCACGTTGCGGAACGGAAAGGGAGCCTTAGGGCCGAGGCTCACAACTTCCTTGTCCTGAAGTAAGTGAAAGACTCCTTGGAACAGGGGCAGCTGGACCAGGATATGGTTATGTGTACTGGAATTTGAACCGCAGGGCTCCGAAGTCACGAGCCACTCCGGAAACTGTACCAGGGGGATGAGGATGAACATAGGGAGAATGACGGTTGAGGCAGAAAGAGCACAAACGCCATGTCCCGCGGCCCGTCAGGGGTTGTGTAGCATGCCCCATTGTGGAAGGGATCCCTTGTCATCTCCAAGGCTAACTGTTACATTTTTGCTGAAGAGACGCCCGGAAACATGCGAGGGAATTACGGCTTAGTTACAAAGTTTACGGAAAAAATCGGGGACTATGGCAGGGTTGTAACGATTTTACTGAAAAGGCCCCGGCAGCGAAAGTCAAGAGGAAGGAGTTGTGGCCCGCAGTTGGTTAGGTTACCAGGCTTTGATGGAAATGGCCTGTCTGCCAGCCTATCCTCTATCCTACCGCGTAGGTCAGGACACCGCCGTACGGCAGAACCGTCTGGAACAAGAGTCCGAGGATCACTGGGTGCCCTACGGCCAGGGGGAGATGACGCTCTGGCGAGAATTTCGCGAAATTCTGTGGTTGCCGCCACGTCGTGGAGGCAATCTGGCAGATCCTCTGTTTCACGCGGAGTATGCCCTGCGCCACGAGCCCCTGAATCTGGCTGTTCTGGCCCAGGCACTGCCTCAGTTGGTGACACCTGAGCAGTTGGCGGATTTTGTCCGGTCCCGCCCTTCCAGTCGCTACCGCCGCTGCCTGTGGTTCCTCTACGAGTTTTTCTCAGGATCAGAGGTGCCACTACCTGACCTCAAGGCCTTGACCACCGCCCGCAATCTGGTTCCCATCCAGGATCCGGACCGCTATGTAGTAAATGATCGGGGTAGCGTCAGTCGCCGTCACGGGGTGGTGAATAACCTGTTGGGCACTCGGGAGTTCTGTCCTGTACTGCGGCAATCCGAAATGTTACAAAACGTCAGCCTCACGGACTACATTGGCGAATTCCGTGAACTCCTGGAGAAGGTGCCGGTAGCCCTGAGGGAAGACCTCGCCGACCATCTCTATGTAGTGGAATCGCGGGATTCCTTTGCCCTGGAAGGGGAACGCCTGGATCCACGGGCCGGCCGGCGTTTTGTCGAGTTATTGCGCCGGGCCCATGAGCAAGATTTTCTCACCCTTGAAGGGCTGGCAGAATTGCAGGAACACATCCACGGCAGGGAGACCCCTTACGTGGGGGCAGGTCTCCGCACCCGACAGAACTACATCGGGTTTCCGCAATCAGGTCTCAAAGCCCCCTACGTAACCCGCCCCACCGCACCCAGTACAGCCCTCCCCTCTTTGGTCCAGGGAGTGATCGATACCCACCGGCAGCTCTGTGACTCAACGGTACCCCCTCTGCCCCACGCGGCGGCCATCTCTTACGGCCTCCTTTTTATCCACTCCTTCCGGGATGGCAACAACCGCACGCACCGCTTTCTCCTGCACAACATACTGGCCCACAGGGGTTACACGCAGCCCGGAGAGCTGTTTCCGCTTTCGACCCGGATGCTCTCAGCCCGGGAGCAGTATGCCCAATCCATGTATCCGTTTCAGGCCCACATACGGCAGGCGGTAGAGTACCAATGGGGCAACCATGAGGAATTCCAGCACCTCAACGACACCATAGCCTGGTTCCGTTACCCCGACCTTTCGGAACAGGCGGTGCAGGTGCATCTGTTTGTGGATGATCTGCTGGAATATACACTCCCCGCGGTGTGTACAGAACGCTCACGATTTCTGCGGGCCTGCGAAGCCTGTAGGGAGATAACTTTCTACTCCACACGAAAGGCGGAAGCCTTGGTGTCTGCCATTCTGCGCAACGAGGGCAGACTGTCCAAACGGAAGCAACGCTCAATGCAATTGAGAGACCCGGAAATCGTCGCCGCCTGCGAAGAGGCAGTCCACCAGGCTTATCAGTGGGAAGTCCTGCCCGTAGACTATTGGGAAGAGAGACCTGCCCCCGCCCATAGTGAAACTGCCTGAACGATGAAGGGGGGGCAGATTATCGGTGCCTGGCCCGAGGGTACTCAGAAGCCTCTTATACCAACTGGGTATGATTATGCCATTGTCTCCCGGGCCGGCAAGACCGTCAAGGCCTCCTGGATCCAGCCCCAGCCACACAACTGACGGACCCGGGTCGGATCGTCTCGCCACTGCCGCAGGACCGCCGTGACGGCCTGCTGTTTCTCCTGCAGCGAGCGGTAGTGTCGGCCCTCGATCGCGCGGCGCAATTCGGCAAAGAAGCGCTCTACTGGATTCAATTCGGGGGCATAGGGTGGTTGGACCACCTGGGGTAGGTCCACCGCCTGCATATCTTGGCCCTTATGGCCTCCCGCGCCATCCCAGACCAGCCCGTCCACCGTCGGGTCCTGGGCCCAGCGCCGCCAGATATAAGCCAGTACCTTCCCCTTCAGAGAAGTATGCCACTGCCACTTCAGCTGGCCAGTGCGGGGGTTAAGGGCGACCGTGAGCCACCGGTAAGACCAGCCGATCGTCACCGTCTGGCACACGCGGGTGCCCCGGGACGCCCAGACGGACCGCACCTGGCTGCGCATCCCCACCCGCATCTCATCCGCCCACAACACTTGGTCCTCAGCCGTCAAACCGGCCTCTTGGAGCGCCTCTGAAAGCCCCCTTTTTGCCAGGCCTGTTGGGCTTGGGGATCCGCCTTCTCGTGGACCGGTCGGGGCCGCTTGAGCCGCAACCCCAAGCGGTGCCATAACGTGTAGATACTGGTCTCCGTATACGTTACCCCGAACTCAGTTGCAATCCAGTCCCGCGCCTCCTGGGCCGTGAAGAAGTGCCCCTCATTCGCCCGGGCCACCACCTGCGCCTCCTGCGTGGGGGTCAGGAAGGAGGGCTTGCCGTAACCCCCTTTCAGGCGCTCCCGGACCGCGGGCAAGCCCCCCGCCCGATACCAGCTCATCCACCGATGCACCGAGCGCAGATGCACCCCGACGGCATCCGCCGTGTCCCGCGGACTCCAGTCCCGCCGTAACAGCCACAAGGCATGCAAACGGGTACGTTTCACGGGATGGTCTTCCTGCAGGTACGCCTGCTTCAGGGCGCTGACGGTGTCTTGTGGCTCCCAGGTGAGGGCAGGGATATCGGGCATCTCAGGGCACTCCGTAGGGCTGTCACTGACTCGTAACTAAGACCCTATTATACCCAAATGGTATTATTCCCGCTCCCTATTCCCAGGAAACCATGAACGGCTTCGAATACGCGGCGGCCATCCACATGATCATGGTGGGACTGGTGGACGAAGGCATGCGCTGTGTGGAAGCGATCTGTCACCGTTATGACGGGGAACGGCGCAACCCATGGAATGAATTTGAATGTGGCAACAATTATGCGCGCAGCATGGCCTCCTACGCCCTGCGCCCTGCTTTTTTCGGGTTCCAATTTGATATGGCGAAGGGCTTGATCGGTTTCAATCCTGTTCAAGTCCCGGAGGAGGAATTCCGTTGCTTCTGGTCGCTGGAGGCAGGCTGGGGACAATTCCGAATGACACCAGGGAAGTGCACCTTACAGGTGCTCTACGGAAACTTGCCGTTGCAGATACTGCAACTTCCCTTCCTCGCGGATCGCACTCTAGACCGGGTCACACGCGATGAGGAACCGGTCGCGCATGAACGCACCGACAATAGTGTCATATTCTTGGGAGGGATTGAAATCCAGGCAGAACAAGAATTATTTCTTAGCTTTCACACCCAGACCGACGCCCTGCCTGGAGACTGAGATTCGGATCTACACAGGACTCCCCACGGACGTTGAAATATAGGTCAGAATCCTGATTCTTCAATTGTGCCCACACATGATCAGGAATTCTGTCTACATGAACTGGTCCAAGGTAAATGCTCTTCAGATTAGGGAGACGGGTCAGAAAATTCTCTGGAAGTTCAACGGCTGGAGGGACCTGCAAGTCGAGTCTTTCAAGCTGAGGAGCATGGGCCAGAAAGTCAGTGGGCAAGGACTGCAATGCCCCAAAGTAAAATTCGGCTTCGGTTAAATGAGGTGTGTGGGATAGAAAGCGCGTCGGGAGTTCCGGCAAGGAAGAAATATACAAGGAAACGAATTCAAGTTCGGAGGAATGAACCAGGAAATCGGCAGGCAATCTCCGCACCAAACTGATATCAAAGTAGACCCGATGCAGTTGATGGGAGTTAGCCAGAAATCCCTCAGGCACTCCAGTGGCGGGAATTTGCAAACTGATGTAGTGTAGCTTGGGGGCAAAACCGAGGAAATTATCTGGGAGCGAAGATATTTTGCTTGTATATAAAACCACTCTTTCCAAGTTGGGAGTGTGATCCAGAAAACGGTCAGGCCAAGACTTAAGTTGATGGAAGGCATTTACGTAGAGATCCGTTAGCTGAGGAGTGTGATGTAATAAACCTGCGGGTAACTCCTGCAATTGGGTGGCTTCAAGTCTCACGGAGGATATTTGCGGCGAATGCACTAGGAATCCGGCTGGCAGCTTAAGCAAGGACCCCGCAACTATCTCCAGGGAAGTCAAGTGAGGAGAATGGCCTAATAGACTGGCAGGCAGCTCAGTGGGATGTAGTGCATACAATCTCAACGAAGTCAGGCGGGGTGTTTGAGCCAGCAAGCCTGAAGGCCACGTAGTTCCTCCCATGTTTATGGTTCCCGTTTCCAGGCCTCCCAACCCAGACAGATCCCGAAACTGCAAGACCTCATGATACTTATCCCAACTTTCCAGTTTCTTGATCAGAGCCAGTTGTTCCCAGCCCGTATGAAGGCAATTCTGTTCAGGTAATCCCAGCAAATGCAATGCTCCTTGAATCCCTCGTTGCATTGAAGGGGGGCGCTGACAGACCTGTGGACCGGGTACAGCGGTTGGCCAGTTCACTTCGACCGAATACCTCAAGTAACCTACTCTGTTTACTTTCGCATTATTCACATACCGCACTGTGCCGTTCGTCTCCACTTGTAGATCAAACTTGCGGGAAGTAGATTGGGAAGCAAGATCCCGTCCCTTCGCGTCAACATGCCTGGCATTGGTAACGGTCACTGTGACAGGTTGTGATGGCCTAAAGCCCTTGGGTATGACAAACAGAATTTCGGGACGGGTCCGGGCAAAATACTGGACTGGGGAACGCGTGCTGGAAAAGGATCCTGAAACTTCGCTGCCGATACGTTGCAGGTAGTATCGTCCCTCGTGGTTTGCCTGTAGATTGCTGTAAGTGCCAGAAGTCTCGTGGGTGATCCAGGTAAGTAGGGCCGAATACCGTAGGAAACCTATTTCATTAACCAGGTCGTTGTCTACATAGCGTACGGTTCCGTTCTTATGGACGCGCAAGAGGAATCGTACTGGTTCTGTCAATGAAGGATGAGGAGAGCCATCTGCCTGTACATGCCAAGCTTCTACCGCCCATGTGATCGGGGCTACCGGACGGAATCCCGCTGGTATGGTAAACAGGACTGTCGGCAATTGACGTGCATGATGCTGGACAGGAGAGCGGGTAGAACTGAAAGTGGCTGTAACCACGCCGTCTACACGTCGCAAATGGTAGCGCCCCATCCAGTGCGCTGCCGGATCCGTGAAGACTCCCTCGGTTTGGAGAGTTTGCCTTGATTCCCGCTTGGATACTGGCAACTCTCCTTCATTTATCCCATAGACAGTAACAGAACCGAGAAACCACAGTATCCATGCTAAGAAGAGACACGATCCCAGGTACTTCAGTTTCCCGAAGCCATGAATGCAACCATACATCCTGCTCTCTCCTGAGCTACTCACTTCTCAAGCTTAAACCCAAAGTGCCCGGAAGCTAGGCGGGGGCCCTGAGACACTAATGGGCACTCTACGCAAACAATCAGTTCCAGTTTCTGACTTTCAAAAAAGCCCATTTGAGAGTTGGAAGACACTTGGCCAATGAACACCAGTCTAATTGACTCCGAATCTTGGGGGAAGAAGCTCTAGCTTTCACAGGTGGTTCTCTTTGGATTGCTTCCCTTGAATCCCGTCCTCAGGACGGAGACAGGTACCCGTCTTCCTTGGAGCAGAAGTTGATTGCACGGTGTCAATTTTTCAGCGTGATGTTACGGGATGAACTCCCAGTGCCGTGGCCGCCTCTTCAATCTGATTCCATATAGCCGGCTCCACGGGAATGCCTGCATGTTGGCGTTTTTGGGCTATAACGTTTTCCCGCTCTCCCGGCAACAGCACTTCACTAAAGCCTTGAGCCGGCTGCGACGCCTTGAGCCGCTCCAGCAGGCTCTCCGCCGCTTCCCGCACCGTTTCAGGGTCTGCAAAGGTAGTCACATCTATGACTATGACGGACCAGTTGGCTTCGTAGGTGGGACCCAGCATGAGCCCGCCCAGGAACTCATTAAACAGGGACAGGCCATATCCCTTGTGTTCCCCCATGGTCAGGATCACACCTCCGGCATACAGGTCATGCGGATCGGTGGACGGGCTACCGTCCTTGTCCAGGATCCATCCCTCAGGTAACGGCAGACCCCGCTCCCGGTAAAACCGCACCTTGCCTTCAGCGGTGGCACTGGTCGAGAAATCCGCCACAATCGGACCGAATTTGCCCCCAGGCCAGCCCAGGGTAATGGGATTGGTGCCGAGAATACGTTCCCGTCCGCCAAAAGGGGCGACCGAAGTATGAATCGGGAGTCGGTGGGAACCACCACCCAAGATCTGGATGGCCTGCCCCTGTCCCGCAATCCGTTCCGCGAACCAGCCGATGCGACCCGTGTGGGTCGTATTGATTAATCCACCGAAGGCAATGCCGATCCGGGCGGCCTTTACCGCTACCCGATCACAAAGTTCATTCAGGGCATAGTGTCCAAACCCTTGCTGGGAGTCAATCACCACCAGGGAAGGTGTTTCGCGAGTGATAACCGGTTGGCCCTCAGGTTTGATATAGCCTTCCTCGATCAGGGTCAGATAGTGAGGAATCCGCAGAATGCCGTGGGATTCAACGCCTTTGCGATCCGCATCCACCAGGGTGGCCGTTACGACCTCTGCAATCTCCGCCGGGGTGCCTGCAGCAACGAGAATGCGCTGAATGTAGTCAGTCAGGGAAGCGGGATCAAAGTGCCTCATACGTCATTGTCCTGGTCTGCTTGAACCGCAGCGCGCATGCGCTGTACCAAACCCTGATCCGTATAGGGAGCGGTGAGATCAGATTGCTGGAGGGCCGCGGGTACCGTCCACAACATCATGTTCTGGTAATAGTCGGCGCCGAAAGTGCGCTGGCCCGTATCACAGTCACCCCGCGTGGTATTGGGAAAATCCCAGACGTAACCCCAGCGCACAATGTTGGCCAGGCACCGCTGGAGCAAATCCAGGCCAAATGGAATTTGGCCTTCGTTCATATACGTCATGGCCAGCATGAACAGTTCTGGCGGGAAGTAACTATAGGGCCCGTACCCACCTACGGGTGCCACACTGCCATCCGGATTGGCATAGTTCACGGCTCCAGACTGGGAGAGGGCGCAATTGATTTGGCGAATGGTGTCCAGCGTGGTCGCCACCCGTTCGGGGGGAAACACATTGTCCACTCCATGCCAGCGGGTGATCCATTGACCATCCAGCTGATACCCGAATACGAGGTCCGAGGCACTATCGGTCTCAGGTTCCCGGAAGTTCCAGTAGCAATTCCCGTTCCACAAGATATCTTCCAGGGCGGTCTGCCCCGCGGCTAGCCATTCATTACACTGCGCGGCATAGGCCTCATCCCCCATGGCCATGGCCATGCGACGCATGATGGATACCTGGGCCAGACGGATCCCCCCAGCATGGGTGACATAGCCTTTCCAGCCTGGTTCCGGGGCTTCAAACCACTCGGTATCCCCCAACCCATGCCTATCCGTACCGGGCGTGGGCATGGAAATAACCTGGGAGGGACCGTAATCCGGCCGTAAAGAAAGAGAGAAATCATTGCATCGTTTTAGGGATTCCCAGAATTCCTGCAGGAAGGCCTCATCACGGGAGGTACGCCAGTACCGGTCCGCCATGATGATGTAGCAGGCTCCGTTTAGAACAGTCTGGTATCCTCGGTCCGGTGCGGCCATATCATAGGGTTGCCGGTTGACCGGATTCGAAGCCGTGATACCGCCAACGATCCAGGGTGGTCGCCCATCGTCCATCTGGTAGACCCGATAGCCATGGAGGGTGAAAAAGGCCGTCTCCGGGAAGAAATAGAGCAAGGGCACATTACCGTAGAAGCTGCAGGGCAGACATTCCAGTTGGGGACATCCCCGCGGACATTCGTTGAGAGCAAACAGACCCAGGTCCGAATCGACCCAGTCTCCCAATACGCCTCCGGCCTGGGACCAGATGCTGCACTCGGGAAACAGATGCAGATTGTTAATCAGGGAATCCGCCAGCCAGCCCGGCACATCCGGGTCAGTATAGAGTACCTCCTGCCAGGCAATGATCCGTGCCAGTATCGTTTCATGTTGCGTGGCTAACGGCGTTAGCACAGAATCCAGATCCGTATAGGTCCGGGCGTACATGTGCGTGAAGGCATTCGTGTCTGCCTGATTGGGGGAACCGCCCGCCCGCCACACCGGTGCGTGCCAGACCAGGAACACTGTGAATTCCTGGATTTCTCCCACCTCCAGGGAAAAGGGGATGCGGACAGACAATCCGGTTTCTCCCGCAGCAGGGGAGAGCAATGAAGTGCCTGCCCGGGCCCACCGTGGGCTACTGTCATCCATTCCACTGCCCCAAGCACAGTCAGGCGATGAAGGCGTTACCGCCAAGGCATAGGCCATGGTTCGGGCCGGGTCCGCGCTGATTCGCTCCACCTTGTAACCGGGGACCTGGGATGAGATGGCAATCGGAGTACGGTGAACGTGGTCCGTTTCGTCCGGAGTCTCGAGCGCAAAACCGGGAAATGAGAAAAGAAGACTGCCGGACAAGGGTGTGGAGCCTTGGTTACGTAAGTGGACGCGAAATATGGCCCCTGGCATAAGGGATGTGGCAGTATCTCCTGGCACAAAGGGACTGTAAACCCGCACGCCTACGCCCAGGGTATCTCCGGTGTCAAATTCCAGATCGGCGATGGGGTAATGACCCCAGTAATCCAAACTTCGGCAGATGTCCACTGAGTCCAGGGCCAACGAACGATAACGTGGGGTGTAATCCGTAGGCGGAAACTGGTGTGGTGAGGCCGCCGGGGTCGGTGTGTCCTCCTTGGCCTTGCGATCCGTGATGAGAAGCCGTGTTCGTCCGTCTATGTGGTATCCCATGAAGGGCAGATTCATCAGGCGACGTGGGTTAACCAGGTCATTGAAGAGGGTACTGTATCCCAGCATGCCATTGGGTTCGAGATCAAGGCACCCAGTGTCAATACCTCCCAGAGGCATGCCACAGGTGGATCGGGGTTCACCGCGGTATACAACCCCCGTCACTGGACGGGAATAACCTTGGGCTGGGAACTGCTGCCACTCCGCTTGCAAGAGACCCGCAGGGAAAAGGCGTGAATTAGGAGAATCGGTCATTGTAGGTTTTTTGTGTTGGATGTTGAGTACTGGCTACTGAAGACTGAACAGGTTTGACACTGTTACTTCCTCTGGCAAGTAGAGTACGCCAAGTCATTTCTGTGCTGTAAACGATCGGTGCGGGAAGCAGGCAGTTCTTTAACTGATTAGATGGGTCTCCAAGGGTGATGCTACAGGCGCCCAATAGAATGGTGCGGTGTCTGACCCTCCCACCTAACCGGAAAACTGTGCTATGGCAGGCGATTTAGGCTTCTATGGCGGAAACGTCATAGCGGTGAATATTCAGATCCCGCGTAACAATGGTCATGTCTTCAATTTGAGCTTGGGCTATCAGTATACGGTCAAAGGGGTCCCGGTGCAGATAGGGCAGGTGACCAACCCTCTCTGCATGCTGAAAAGTGATGGGCAAATGCTGGAAACCCTCAGCCAAAATAGTCTCCTCCAGGTAGTCAGGTGCTCGCAGTTTCCCTAGCGAACGCTTGATGGCAATTT
The DNA here is from genome assembly GCA_034422235.1 of Anaerolineales bacterium. GTDB lineage: Bacteria > Chloroflexota > Anaerolineae > Caldilineales > Caldilineaceae > Bin34. Next base: position 89,810 of record DAOUJU010000028.1, read on the forward strand.
CCAGGCCACTGATAGCACTTACATATATGTCATTGTGGGAGTCTGCCATCACTGCACGGGCATGACCATCCAGCGTGGGAGAATCCAGAAGCCACCACAGCAAGGTGTGAGTATCAAGCAGAAGACGGGTCATTACTTACTTGGATAAAAGTCATCAATGACTTCCTGGGAAGTCTCATCGAAATCCGGGGCTATCCAGATCTGGCCCTTCAGCCGCCCTGGTTGACGTTCTTTCGGTTGTTCTACATAGGGGATTAAACGCAGGTAAGGAGTGCCGGCATGAGCAATCACAATTTCTTCCCCTTGCCAAGCCAGCTTGCCTAATTTTGACAGTTGCGTCTTGGCTTCATGCATATTCACTTGCATTACTTAAGGTTTCCTTGTGTCTTTCTGCTTAGCTAAGCTTAGTCTATCATAATCTGACCACAGTCTTGACACTTCCAGGTGGGAGATGTTCAGGTCGCAGAGGGGTCAAGCAAGATAACGTACCAAGAAGGAAATGGCTCCCCATGGGATAGGGCGTGTAGAGAGCAGTATCCTGCCACAGGTAGGTCAAGAAGATGATCACCAGGGTTAATCCTTGACCGGTAGCCAGCAACTGGAAGGTGGCATAACCAGAATTGGTTCCGGCCAAGTAGCTAACCCTAGCTGGGCAGGAACCCCAACGGATAACCGGTTTTTCTCTTATGTAGCATGAATGCTAATGACTGTGATCGTGGCCGTCGCTAACACATCCCTGCTCTTCGTCACATTCCATAAGACGCACCATGAAAACAGAAGGCATTTCCTGGTCATCCAAAGTTTGCGTGCCGGCTGGATTTCCGCAGAAGGTAATGACATCCTCTGCCACGATCTCTTCGGCCATCTCCGTGTGGCTGCTGGTTACGACATATACAGCATCGGACCACTGATCCGCGTGGTGGTCCAGGGTCATGTGTATGAGATAGTCCTTGAATCCTGCGCTTTTGGCGATTACCTGATCAACTCTGCCTGTAAAGGCAAAAACCTCATCATTATCATCTTCCACGTGAAGACGCAAAGCCTCAAAATCGATGTCTTCGATATGGCCTTCGCAGAGGGCGTGGTCTACCTCATGTACGTGTCCATGTGAATCCTCAATCAACATCTCTTCACAACCACTTAGCAACACCAATCCAGTTACCAATACCAACACATGAATCCATCTACGCATGAAGGGAACCTCGTTGCTGATTCAATCGGGGCGGATAATACAGGCGAAAGCCCAAGGATTTCTTCGTGGCAGATATTGCAGGCAAGACTGTGCTGCAACCTGATTCGCCAATGGATGCCGTAAGCCCACTGTCGTCAATACTGAAAGGCACCTCACATTGAAAGAATTGTAAACATCTGAGTACAAATGGAAAACATTCCCTAGTCCTGCTGGGCTTGAGTACCAATTAAATGGAAATTTGTACATAGTCACAAGAGATTCCAAGGTTTTCTCGCGTTACGCCATGAATCGTGAACGGATCTCCCTGTGGTAGGGGGCAGTTTGTAACGTGCGGCAAATTCTCCAATAGCTTTCAGGAAGAGGTTTCTTTGGGAAGGGAGCCTCAAGCGTATCCAGTGGACTTTGTAGAAAGGTAAGACAGCCTTCACTTCAATGTTGAGGTATGCAAGCTAGCGAAACCTGCTTGCAACTATTCATGGCTCGAAACGAGGTGACAACAGAACTATCCGACCGTTGGCCTTCCCAGACCGCAAGAGTTCCAGGGCTTCATTGACCTCTGCCATGGGGAATGTCCGAGTCACAATGGAGCGGAGTTCGCCCTCAGCAAGCAGGTTGGCTACGTCCTGCAGATCCTGTCGGGTGCCGGCCCGGGTGCCCAACACCTGCAATTCCCGTTGTGCCATCGTCTTGGCCGGTGCCTGCAGATCGTCAGGGGTATATCCGACTAGGACCATGCGTCCGCCCGGGCGCAGAGCTTCAAGGCCAGCCTGCATTGTCTCTCGAGATCCTACGATATCCAGCACACAATCCACGCCGTTCTCCAAGCCGATGTCACGCAGGGGATCGACCCATGATGTTCGGGTTCCGTCCAGCACATATTCCGCGCCCATATCACGGGCCCAAGCTTGCTTGGCGACCCCCAGTTCCACGGCAAGGGGATGGCAATTTCTGTTCTTGACCAGTTGTACGACAAAGGAGCCCACACCCCCTGCCCCAATGACCAGGACCGACTCTCCTGCCTGCAAAGTAGCGCGATTGACGGCATGCCACGCTGTCATGCCCGCATCGCAACACGTGGCCGCATCGACAAAGGAGAGAGAGGAAGATACAGGCACCACCTGTGCTGCGGGTACCTTGACATATTCCGCCATGCCACCATGGGCATCCAGAACCCCCATGACTCCTCCCATATCCAAGCAAAGCTGAGTGCGGTTGGCCTGACACATTACACAGGAACCACAGGTTTCGAAGTTGTACACAATGACCGGTGTACCTGGCAGAGGATGACTGACATCCGCCCCGACTTCAGCGACCACTCCTGCGATTTCATGACCCGGAACAAAGGGCAAGTCCGGCTCGTAGCCAAAGCCGTCCATCAGCTTGAGATCGGTACCATCAGTCCCGCAGGCCCTGACTTCAATCAACACCTCGTGCGCAGCGGGTTGGGGGACTGCGATTTCCTTCCACGCCAGGGACTGACCAAATTTCTCTAGTACCGCGGCTAACATGATATCCGACGCCCTCCCGACCAATAAGTCCGCTTGCTAGGCTGTGACCGCTTGCATGTGAGTCAACAGGAAATCCCGGCCTTCCCGCAATATTTTCAGGGGATCGGGGGAATGTCCCCAGGCGAAACCCTCGTATTCCAGAGCCACATAACCCTGGTAACCTGTATCGTGGGCCGTTTGCAGGAGGTCGCGAAAGTCGATGTCACCCTCGCCCAGGGGCGGAAATTCAAAGTCTTCCACCCAGCCGCTGGCGTCCTTGGCGTGGATGTGACGAATGCGGGAGGCTAGCGTCCGGAAAGCCCCTGAAACATCATCTCCGCGGACATGGTAGTGGGCGGGATCGAACAGGACCTGAAGCCTGTCCATGCCATCTTCAGCCAGAAGTCGTTGCATGCCGCGCAAATCGTGTACCAGACAACCCGGCAGACTAGCGCACTCCAGCAATAACGTTACGCCCAGCTTGTCCCCGGCCGGCAGGATTACATGCAGGGCATCCAGCAGCCGCTGCCAGTAAGTGCCTTCGCGGCCATACATATTCTTCATGCCACCGCCCGTGATGACATAACGGCAACCCAGATCTGCGGCCACTTGCATTACACCCAGAACGAAATCCAGATTGCGGGCCCGGGCTTCCGGATCCCCGTCGATTAAGTTGGTATGGGCATTGCATGTGCCAAATCCCAGCCCTGCCTTCTGGGCGCCCTGGGCGACGCGAGTGCGCTCTGCCTGGTCGGCATTCACATACATATGGGGCTTAGGCACCGGCAGGAAGGGAGGATCCTTTTCCAGAGAAACATCTATCGCCTGAAACCCATGGTCGGCGAGAATTTGCATGCATTCCACTACATCTACATGGGCGAACAAGGCTGAGTTACAACTGAGTCCCTTCATGCCGGTCGTTTCCTTGAATTGATGACGCGGTAAAGATGTTCTCTTAAGTATAAAGGCCTGTACCAGTGAGTCGCTTTGGGGCCTGTCAGCGCGTAAGGCCGATCATCTCGCGGGCTTCCTCAGGGGAAGCGATCTCCCGTCCCAGTTCCCGCGCCAGGCGCACAGCCTTGTCAATGAGTTCGGCATTGGTGCGGGCATATTCCCCCGGATTTACATAGGGACAATCCTCCATGCCAATGCGAATATGGCCACCGAGGCTTATGGCATGGGTGATGAGTTGCCAGTAATCCGGAGGCTGCATGCAGCTGACATTCCAGTTTACGTTTTCGGGTATGTGATCCACCATGTACTGAATTCCTTTGGCGGTGGGTGGCGTCCAGCCTTGGCCGGCCCAGCCAAAGAACAGGGTAGCCCAAATCGGATCCGGCAACAGATCGGGTTCCAATTCACGGACACCGTCATCGGTCCAGAAAGAACCTTCGCGGACCTTGCGAATGGCCCAGAAAGCACCAGTATTGAAGCACTCGATTTCCAGTTTGACGCCATATTCGTTAGCCAGCCGGGCATATTCCCGCAGTTCACTGATCGGATGGACGGAATAGATAGTAGTGGGCGGGTAATCCGGATTAGGCTGAAAGTACTCGTCATGGGAATTGAAGTTGATGGAGCTCATGTCGGGTCGGACTTCCTTCCACAGGCGGAGTTTTTCTTCCAGCCGCATGCTCGCGAGCCCCAATTGGATAATGGGATCGGAATGGTCGCGAATGCGATTCACGATATCGTGCCAACCCTCAAAGACGGCGATCTGGAGTTTCTTGCCATCCGGCTGGATCACCGGGTCCGACCGGTACTGGCCATGGGTGTGAACAATGGCGGCGCCGGCATCAAGAGACCGAATATATTCCTCGGCCACTCCCTTGGTATCGTCACATATGGTGTTGTAAGGGTTCTCTGGATAGGAAAACGTGCCATCTGTTGTGATAGTAATGATGAGCTTGTCCATGCGAAAACCTGCCTTGTGTAATGGGGATTATAGAAGGCCAAGGATTGGCCATGATCAGAACCTGAATCTGGTTCAGGCGGAAACGGCCTGTCCAGAACCCAACTGGACCCACAGGCCCCAACACTTGGGGACAACCAGCCCTGTGGCGGTATCAGTCCAAAAAATCCACCACGTCCAGTTGCAGGATTCCTAGCCTCCATTCTACCAAGTACCGTAACAGGAGTCACAGTGACATGTAGCCCAGGGCCTGCAAGCAGGTATTAGGGAAGAGGATGGTGGCAGAGGGAATTGCCATCGGCAGGGCGTCAAGTCTGGACCATTCAGGCGGGTATGCCCTGGTTGCCTGGCAATACCGACTAGGAAGACTTGATGGCGGTGTAGACCTGGTCCATACGACGGATGAGGTAGTCTACGTCATTGCCTACCTGGATCCAGTGGACCCCGCGCTGGGCATAGTCCCTGGCCAGTTCGGGATCATCCCCCATACCGGAACCCACCCACTTGCCCGCCTGGTGTGCGGTGTCAATCACATGCTGGATGGCAGCTACCACGTCAGGATGAGTTACATCATTTACATACCCTAGGCTGGCAGCCAGATCCCAGGGCCCCAAGGCAATGGAATCCAGAGTTTCGATGGCCGCTATCGCCTCAATTTCTTCCAGGGCGGTGCGCGTTTCAATCTGGATCGACGTAAAGATCGCAGCATTGGATTGGTTCGCCAGTTCGGTGTTGGCATGGCGTCCATAGGCAGAAGGAACACGAGGACCAAAACCCCTACGCCCCAGAGGCGGGTAACGGGAAACATCTGCGATCATCTGCACATCCTCTACGCCCCGCACCTGGGGTACGATGATGCCTTCGGCGCCGGCATCCAGTACCCGCTTGATCCAGGCCAGGTCGGCAATGGGTACGCGGACCAGTGAGGCCGCCCTGTGAATACGAGCTGTTCGTATGTGTCCTGCCAATGTTTCTATTGACATGGGACTGTGCTCCAGATCGATCCAGAAAAAGTCCACCGAGGGGCCTAACGCATCTGTGACCGCTGGATCGTTCAGGGTAATGGAGGCTCCGATCTGCAGTTGACCTTGACCCAGACGTTCCCTGAAAGCTTCCACTCCTTCAAACATGCCGCCTTGCCTTCCAGTTACTGATTCTTAGGGCTGAAATGGGACGCAGAACGCCCTGTGCTGATCACTCCCGAGCAGGAGTGTCTTGTCCATACTAGAACAATCAGCCAGGAAGGGCAATGTCCCCCAGGCACAATCGGGTCCCTCTGCGCTGAAACTACCCACCTGGCCTTATGGGTAACGGCCGGAATTGGACCGACGGGAAACCCGATCCCTGTTGCCCTGACAAGGCAACGGGACCCTGGCAGAATGACTTACCGGAGAGACACCGGAAGGGAGGCGCGTACCTACAAATGGTCCTACATCCCGGATCCGGAAATCCTGTTATGCAGCGCGCCTTTCTCTTAGCAGTTGCCAGCCCGCTTCCGTCTGATTCCTGTATCCAATACCCGGAAGCGCTGGTATCCTTGCCCGGGACCGTCCCGTCTGGCTATCGTCTTTCCACTTCAGACTGAGGCATCAGCAGAAGGGGAAAAATTCCCAGGAGAGATATGAATATGCAGACCTGAAACACCACGCCCAGATCATAGTGATCTGCCACAAACCCCAGAATCCAGGTAGTAATGCCGCGACTTAAGACACCCATAGCCATAAAGGTACCGTTGGCCAAGGCACGATTGCGGGGAAAGCGGGTTTGCACAATGGTCAATATGACGGGTGTGGTTGAAAGCGCAAAGAAGCCCACCAGGGGCAGCACCCAATACACCAAGTGTACGGGCGTTTGGGTAAACAGGTACATCAGGAGGGCAGACACGACAAAAAGACCCAGCAGCATCTTCTTCCGGGAATAATGATCGGAAAGTACCCCTGCTGTGACGGCCCCCAACACGCCTGCTCCTTCCATCAAGGTCAGGGAATAGGCCCCTTCGACGAACTCCGCCCCCAGGACATCTCGCATGTAAAGGGGCAGATAGGTTGTCAGCGCCACATGGAGAAACGAACGGAGAACAACCATACAACCCAACAGACTGAAAATTCTTTTCCCGTCGGCCAGGAATGCTAACAGGGGCACGGGAGCCCCCAGATCCCTGTGACTGGCCGGGACAGAATGCAGTCTCCAGTAAAGCACCGCCGTCGCGATCCAACCCAGGATCATGACCCGCCAGGTACCCTCCAGGCCATACAAAGTCACGCTGCCGGCTATGAGGAGGGGACCAATGGTGCGACCCAACTCTCCACTAGCCATGAAGAGACTCATGCCCAAGCCGACGCGTCGACCCGAAATCTGGCTGATCATGGCCGGCGCGGGGGCGTGAAAGGCAGCCACACTGAAGCCGGTTACTAACACTACGGCCATCAGCGGCCAGAATCCGGTGGTCATGCCCATCGTGCTCATCATGGTGGCTGTGACGGCCGGAGCAAAGATCACAAAATAACGAACGCTCAGGCGATCAGCCAGATACCCCAGCAACAAAGTGGAAATGAAGGGGATCTGCATCGCAAAGGAGAGCTGGCCAATCTGACTATAGCTGAGGGCCAGCTTTTCCTGGATCTTGGGGAGCAGAGGCGGGAAAAACGCACTAAAGGCGTCGTGGCATGTGTGTCCCCCCGTAATAATGGCAATGCGACCCGTCTGAAAGGAGTACGCATCGGAGGAATCCGTGGTATGGGAGGCAGAGGATGACAAGGAGAACGCCCTTTGCTGGAGTTGCGGTACCGGTATAACGATTTCGGTGAAGGAGAAGTGACTGAAACTTGAATGTATCGCACTTTAGTGAGTTTGCCTAAAGGAACCTGTCCTTGAGACGTATCTTCAGGGTGTCTCCCCATCGTTCCGAATCCTTCTGGACAGAAGGCTTGAATTCCCGGTTACGGACAGATTTGGTTCATCCCTTTCGTACAAGAAGAAGTTGGCGGCAACGTGTAACGGGCATCCCCACGCTCTATCCAGGAGGGGTTTCGGTGTCCTACTGCCGCGACTTGGTACCGGTACCGACAAGAAACTGCGAGATACCCTACCCATTCCGCCATAGAGATACATTTCTCAAGAGAATTGCCAACGGTTCGGTTATGGTATCTCCCACAGAGGCTGGAAGATTCAGGGCGCCTAAGGCGGAACGAGAATCGTCACTCCGCCGACAAATCTGGTGCTGACCCTCTTATCAGGGAAAGAACATGTCAGTTTAGATCTGCTCTCAGATCTGTCCCGTGCCTGTTGTGGGCCGTTGATCTGAAAATAGTCTTGGGCAATGGAGTCTGTAATGTGGTTTAAATTGCTATTGTTGGCGGGAGCAGGTGCCTTGGGTACTGTCACCCGGTTCCTGCTGTCAACGTGGGTGCAGCGCCTATGGACCATCGACTGGCCTGTGGGTACATTGGCCGTGAATACTCTGGGCTGCCTGCTGGCAGGTCTGGTATACGCTGCCCTTGAATACTACGGGTGGGCTCAGGCTGAAGGGCGACTGATCCTGCTGGTTGGTTTCCTGGGTGCCTTTACCACGTTTTCCGCCTTGATTCTGGAATCCGGGGAGATCTATCAGGCCCGTAACTGGTGGCTGGCTTGCGGATACTTGGGGTTGCAGATGGGCCTTGGGGTATTGGCACTGGCGCTCGGGTGGTGGATCATGCAACAGGTGAACTGACTCAAGAACCTGGCTAAGACAGTAGCAGGAGGATTCGTCATGTGGGGCCAATCCGGCCGGTGCCCACGATGCTGGGCTTGCCTTCCTGCACTCTCTGTCCCTGGAGAAGTCAATGTCAGCAATGACGATGGTATGGGGTTACCCCGTAGAGGTCCAGATACCGACTGGACAGAACCGTTGTTGTGCCTATCCCTGGGCTGCCCGCAAATGGATCTGTGCTAATGCTGTTATCTCCGGGGGCACCAAAGACAGGATTGGAACGGGACCTGTAGTCTCTGGGATCTGCTTATGGCTCCCCAACGGGGGCAGGGGAGGCCCCAGAAACCGCGGACGCATTGTACCCTTTGACAGTTGTCGGCAACTATCTCTAACCCGCCGGCCGCTGTTTCTGAATCGAATTCTGATCATTGTCGTTTAGGCTAATTCAACGCCTGCGACGAATCTTGGAGCTTCTCTTGGCTCCATGGGTCAGGAGGGCCTCAATGGTATCCTCATCGCCGCGCTGATATGCCAGATCCAGGACTGAATCACCTCTTTCGTCCAGAAGCGAATGATCGGCTCCGTACGCCAAAAGTAGTTGTACGGCTACTGCCTTGCCGTGGATAGCGGCTGAGTGTAAAGGTGTTCTATAGCCCGTGTTGCTGACTCCGGGGCGGGTAGTAAAGCGGACATTGGGATCTGCTTCAGGGTGATTCAAGAGAAACCGCAGAATCTCCAGTGAATCATACACAGCCGCAGCATGCAAAGCCTTTTCTCCAATTCCCTCAAGATTGGGGAAGTGGGGGAAGCCCCGACTGATTACCAATTCCCGTACTTTTTCTATATCAGACGCCTGGATGGCTTGAAATAGTTCTCGCTGAGTCTCGGGAGTATATAAATTCAATCCCGGTACCACCAGCCCGGGATCAGCCAATCCGGTGCGTGATATCCCTAGGGCGAGAGGGTACCAGCGTAGCCATAGAAAGGCATATTCCCTACGTTCATAGTAATCTAGGCGGATATGATGGATACCTTCTGACAAGTAAAAATCATTAAAGCCGGTTGTCTTGAACAAATCGACCCAACTGTTAGCAATCAGTGTCCCATCGACATACAATTTCAAGCCGTCATCTTTGGTTGTGTAAAAGCGGTAGTGACCTTCCGCAAACCGGAAATGGCCCTCCATACGGACACTGAAATTATCGGCATTGACACCTGGGGCAGGCGTTCCCAAGCCCCAATCGTATTTGGTGGCAGGCGGATCTGTGCGGGTGTAAACAGGCGGTCCGGCCAAAGTCAGGTTGTTGAAGAATTGCACGGTAAAGATCTCCGTAGCGGGAGATAGAATCCCCGGGCGCGGTGGGGGTGGTGCCTGAGGGGGATCAGGATGAATCGGCGCCAGTGTAACTGGCACCCAGCGCAGCAACAAAGAGGCCTCGCCCGCTTGTTCCTGATATTCCACACGAACCAGATGTTGGCCTTCTTCCAGCCAGACATCCATTTCGTAGTAGGTTTTCCCGTCCGTAACCCAACTGTCCTGGATCAGGGCCCCATCAATGTACAGTCGCATCCCGCCATGGACATTCACCCGGAAGCGATGCAGGCCTTTGGCAAAATGGAATTGCCCATCCCACCGCGCACTGAAGTTATGGGAGACAACACCAGATCCCGGTGCATTAAGTCTCCAATTGTATTGGGTGCCGACCGGATCTGACCGGGTCAGGACAGGATCTCCCAGTAGTTCCGGATTGTTATAGAAGAGGACCGTGAAAGTGCCTGAAGCGGGAGCGGGGGCTGCTACAGGCCGAATGGGTGCAAGAGCCGGAAGCCCTGCTGTGCTTCCGCCAGGAATTACCAGTTGCTGTCCGGGACGCAGGAAAGAGGGATTGGCGATGCCATTGGCTGTCACCAGTTCCTGCACCGAGACGCCATGGGCCAACGCGATGCTAAATAGCGTGTCGCCGCCTCTGACCGTGTACGTTCCACGGGTCGAGGGTATCTGATTCACCGGAGCTATGGGTGTGCTGGGGGGCAACAGAGGAACATGGGTGCCGGGAATACACAGGGACTGACCTGCAAATACCAGGTTGGGATTGGCGATACCACTAGCCTGGGCAACAGCAGACACCGACAAACGGTATTGTGCGGCAATGGACGATAAATTCTCTCCTATACGTACCACGTGAGTGCGGACACAGGTAGCGGAAACAGGGGGTATAGAAGCGAAGGTGGACTCTCCGGGCACATTCAGTGCTTGGCCCACATAGATCGAAGAATCAGCGGACAGTTCATTTAAGGATAGAAGTACTTCCACCGTAGTGCCGTAGTGCGCGGCAATGGAAGCCAGGGATTCGCCAACCTGAACCATGTGGCTTCCCGATGCATTCTGGGCTTCGACGATTTGTCCAGGTACGGATACCATCAGCAGGATCAGTAGCGTCAGCGCTGTGAACCAGATGCAATAATTCTTCTGATATAGGCTATACCTACGCTCCACGCGCCTTCCCTATTGACTTGCCAATGGCTCCCTGCGTTCTTGTCCGACTGTCCCCGTTGGACGTGCACTGAGTCCCGGTAAATCCCGGACATGCATAGTTGTGCTTCTTCTATACAGGACGAAGAAAACGGCAGGGTGTTGCAAGGTTGCTCTATTCAAGAAACGGGAATATGGCAAACAGAAGAATACGGTTTTCTAGACGTGGGATGAGACTGGCAAGACCCGCGAGAGTAAAAATGTCCAGGAACCCAGGACTCTATTCCTTCTTTTGCCGTGAAGGATCTGGCACTGAAGCTGTCACGGACTGCAACTGCCAAGTCAGGAAGATGCCATGGCTGTATCCTGTCAGGTTACAGACGGGAGCCTCCCAGAGACCCATTGAGGAGTTCCGGGTTTCGGCCGCAGGCTACCCCCTGCTTCGCCATAAAGTGCCCTTGGATATTCGGCATGAACCATAGTCTTGGCAGAGTAGACTAGGATGCAGCCAGTCAGGACGCGGCAGCCTAGTCTGAACACCGGAACACAGGGCAAATTCCCGGATCTCGGAAGCCCAAGAAGGCCAGATCTAATGCTTGCTACACCATGACCAGTATTGCCTGGAAGATCTTAAGACGTAAGGGTAAGAACAGACTTTAGAAAGTTGGAGGACATTGCTGTGGGTGGAATCGTTCGTATATTGAATACCCCATTGACCACGGTACAGGGAAATCCCCTGACTCTGGTTGACATGGCTATTACGGTCGGGCTGGTCTTGTTTTTCTTCTTACTGGCCCGGATTATGACCAAACAGTTCCGAAGATGGATTGGGAATCGACTCCCAATCAAGGCGACCAATCGGCGCCTTCTGTCATCCACCCTGAATCTGACACTGCTATTGGCGGGAGTCTACACTTCTCTCTCCTTTCTGGGTATAGATCTTGCCATTTTTCTGGTTCCGCTAGGAGCGCTGAGTATTGGGTTGGGACTTGGACTTCAGACTTTGGCCAGCAATTATGTGGCTGGGCTAGTGCTATTGACGGAAAGAACCATTCGGGATGGAGATGTGATCGAGGTAGACGGCATCCGGGGTACTGTGGTGGAAACCGGCCTGCGGACCACGGTAGTAAAGACCTTCGGCAATACCGAGGTCATCCTGCCCAATTCGCTTTTGGTCTCCCAACGTCTGGATAACTGGACCAAATCGGATCGGATTCTGCGGGTGGATTCCCTGGTCGGAGTCGCTTATGGTTCAGACATCGCTGCGGTACATTCCCTGCTGCATAAGCAAATAGTCAGTCATCCGGCCGTATTGGCGGATCCCGAGCCCCGTACGTTTCTGATGGAATTTGCTGACTCCTCTCTGCAGTTCCGTATTCTTTATTGGATCGACGATCCGGCTCAGCGCCTGTCTTCCCTTAGCGAGATCCTTGAAGGTATCTATGCTGAGCTGCAGAAGCAGAACATTGCCATTCCTTTTCCTCAGCACGATGTCTGGATCAGGACGGATCAAGAAGAGGCCAGAGATCCTGAGGGACCAGAAGATATCATGCCTGGCAACCAGGATTCGTTACCGGCTGCCAGTAACGCCTGAGAGTACTCTCTACGGGAGAGGAAGTAGGGCTAGCCAGCAGGTCTTGGGAACAGGGTTATGTCCGTGTCTTACATTAGATGCCGGTCCCAGCGGGTAGACAAGGCAAAGGGCCCACTGTCACTGAGAAACAAATACATGCTGGCCAGCACAGCCAACGACATGGAAGGAACGTAGGTCAGACGAGTAGCCAGTAACCCGGTGCAAATTAGCAGGATGAGACTGGCCGGACGTACCAGGGCGCCCGGCACGATCAGGAGAGCGGCTACTCCCGCCAGTAGGGACAGAAACAGGCTGAAAGGATCCGATGGGGGATCCGGTCGGTCAGCCAGCATAGTGAGCAGGGCCATAGCGGCCAGGGGGCGGAATCCGACTGGTAACCAAGTGAGCAAGGTTGTGCGACTCCGTTCGTACCAGGGTCCTGGCTGGCCTGGAATGGACCCCCAGACCCCTGTGGTCCAGAGCCAGTCCCGTCCAAAGCCGCGAACCATAACTGCAGCCAGGAAGGCCGCCGCGATATTCACCATAGGAGCCGGTATACCCGGCCAGATGGCACCCCCCAGCAGGAAGAGTTGCAAGCAGGCTGCCCCCCGCCGCCGGGGACTAGGTGGCCACGGGACATGCTGCTTGCCCTGTCGTTTACGCCAAGCAATAGCGATGATCCACAAGGGTCGCAACAGGACCACTCCCAAGAACCACACCGGCAATGTACCCCAGACTATGCCGGCGCCGGCGGCTACCAGTACACCAAGGGCGTCTATTTCCATGTCCAGCTCTGCACCCAGGACTGTGATCTGACCCGTACGACGGGCTAGGTATCCATCCGCCAAATCAAGGACGGAAGCACAGATCCACAGGGTTACAAAGAACCAGGGCCACCACGTCCACCTGGATTCTGGAGGAATCAGACCCGCCAACAAGACGAGAAGAAAAGCCCGGAACAGGGTAATTGTGTTGCCAGATCCCAACCCTGGATATAACTTGCCGGGTGAGTCCGGGGCGTGATTGTGGGACAGGTGCCAGACCAGATAGCCCAGTACGGCAATGGCACTGCATGTGGCCAACCCTAGGCGTAAGGCGATCCCAGTGAATTGCCCATAGGTAAGTCCGGCAGCGTAGAGGGTAAGACCTGTACCGTAAAGCCACGTCGTGGTACGTGCTTGCCTGCGCAGGGTTTCAGGCAGGCTTGCCCAGACAGTGCGCATACGGGCTGGCCCAGATTATTGGTCAGGACAAGATGGCAAGGACATGGCTGCCTCTATTCAGGAGCTTGCAGTGCCATGGGGACAAAGAATTCCTGGATGCCCATGTTGTAGGGGGCGATGACATAGGGTTCCAGCGTGATCCAAAGCCCCTCTTGGCCGCGGCGTGTAGTGGGATTCCAGGCTCTGACTACATCCAGTCCGGTCAAACCCGCAGTAACCCAATCCCGACTTTCTGTGGTCGTCATGCCAGCTGCAGAATTCGTGAGATGCTCAACGGCGGCATTTGTAATCCGGTTCAGGGCCTCTTCCGCGGATACCGCCAGAATGTCCATCAAGTCGACCGTTTGGCCTTGGGCGGTGAAAGTCCAGGTTGTGACCGATGAATGGCTATGGGTCCCGTCCGTATATTCCCATAGAATCAGCCGTCCGGTTTTCATACTCGCAGGGGCCCAGTACAGGTCGGTGTCGCTTGTATGCAGTTGAAAGGGCAGAAGCTGGCTATAGGGCATCTCTCGAGCGAAGCTGATAGCCGATGCCAATATCTCCGCTCTCTTTCCCGACACCAGGGTGGTGGCGGCGGCCTGGATTTCTGGTACCAGTTCCAATATCCCCAGCGGAGTGTGCAGATTGGCTACTGTTTCTGGATCCGGTTCGGCTGGAGGCAAGCGGTGACGAAACTGCAGGCTTTGGAGCAGGGGCTGCAGATCGGATAGGGTGAGGGGAGAACTGGAGAAGAAAACCAGGACCGGTATACCCGTAAGGGTTCGGGAGGCCTCCGTAGGGTGGATAACGACATACTTGCTGTTAAGGAATCCGCTGTCCAAATGAAACAGTTCTTGCATTTCCGCCCCATCCAGCACGTAGGCAATCTGGGGTGGCACTGCCTCCTCCCCATCCAGATAACCCACGGTAAGGGTAGTCAATTCAACCGTGTCATAGTTATCCGCTTGGGCTGACAAAGTAGTGGCCAAACTATCCACTTCCAGTGTGCTGGCAGCCCACATGACCATGAGAAAGAGTGGAACCACTTGGGAGTTTTCCTGACCACTCGAAACACTCCGATAGCCTACACCGGCAAAATCCCGCTGCCATTGCACGGCGGCTCCGTTCTGCCAGGCAGGTGGATCACCCGATACATAATCGTCATAGTTTCCCGCCTTGAACTGGGCCACAAAAACGTCCTGTTGTTCAAACTGGATGTCGGTCAAGGTCTGGGTACCCCGATACCAGGCTTCATCCTCCATGCGGTAGAGGTTCCAGTTGTCCGGCACACAGCCGAAAGTGTACCCCCGCGTGCTGAGTTGGATGGCAGAGGGAGTCACCACGAGACAGCCCGGTGCCTGATCCTGGGCCAGTACAGGCAGGGGCACCATAACCAGACCCCAGATCAATCCCAGCACCAGGGTTATACCCACGCACCAGCCCCGTTGCGAACAGGAAGCCAAATAGCAGGGCATGGATAGTTGGAACTTCATTGCAATTTCTCCGGTTCAGTCGCAAGCCCGGATCTTGCCCAGGCCACACGTGGGCTTGATGTCAGGCTGGAGGAAGTGCCAAGAGAGTGTTCATGCTTTTTTCCAGGGCAGGGACGACCACAGCCGGGTCCTCGCCACCGTACCAACTGGCAGCCATGCCCTGATCAAACATGGCACTGGCTTCGTGGGCTCTCAGATTGGCCGGTCCTCGGTAAGGAGCCACCTGTCGCATGGATTCCGCAAAGACCGTGTGCCCCTGATGGGACTGCAGGCTGGGTGCCTGCCACACGTCGATCCGGGCACCGGGCACGGCGCCCTGCAGGGCCAGGGTAACCCCTGTAGTTTGTTGACACAGGAAAGAGAGCCAGGACCACGCGGCCTCAGGTCGGGCCGTCTGACGGTACAGGCAAAAGGGTTCAATCTCCAGCATGGAACCTCGCTGGCCCGTAGCGCTGTGGGGCATGGGCACAACGGCCATGTCAAAAGCATCACCCACCTGACTTTGGGCGATCCAGGATCCCCAGTATCCGTTCTGGGACAGGGCCACATTGCCTTGCTCGAACAAGAAGGTACCCCTCAGATCCGGATTAGGCATACTTTGGTCTGTATGTAACATCTCATGCAGGTAGGTAAGGGAATCCAGGACCGGTTCGGATTGCAACAACACGCGATTGCCATAATCGTTGTAGAATTCGCCTCCGGCACTGCGTATCAGCATGAGGATGTGTGGCCAGGAAGAGCCGATAACCGCGCCGTACACTGCGGTTTCTTCCCCCTGGCGACGGGTCAGGCCTTGGGCCATTTGCTTTAAATCTGCCCAAGTCCAGTCTCCATCGGCTGGCGGGGGCTCAATGCCAGCTTCTGCGCAGAGGGTTAAATTGACATAACATCCGGTACGGCCCGGATGGCAGGCCCAGGGCAGTCCAAACAACTGGCCCTGATAGGTCGCTGCATCCAGGGCGTTCTGAATCCAAGGCACCGCAGCCGGACCCTGTTCCAGCCAAGACGCCAGCGGTGCCAGATTCCCGGTATTGGCCTGCTGATGAAAGAAGCCTGACAGAAACGGGGCCCAAAAGCAGTCCGCGGCCGTAGCATCTGCCAGGGCCGCTTCCAGTTTGGGCACGTATTCCGAGCCAGACACCTGTTCCACATGCAATTCCAGATTCGGAAATGCCTGTTTGAACTCCTTGCCCTGCGCTTCTGCTATGGCGCCGTAAACACCACCGCGAATCTGAAAACGTACTGCCACTCCCTCCTCGGGGGCAATAGAATTCTGGGGCGGGGGCGGCGGCACCGATGGGGAGATACAAGCCGCCAGCGCCCAAGCCATACCGGAAACACCGGCCAGCCGCAAAAAGGTACGCCGGCTCAGTACACTCCCGGAGGCTTGCCCATGGGGCTGCACGGTAGCCTTGGTAGGGACCGGTTCAGAAAGCATAATGGCGGATGGGTACGTCAGCGGACCAGAGAGAAATCCCGCTCCTCACAGGTGATGCATTCGACCAGCGCCGTAGCACCGTTAGCGACTTCCGCCGCCGCCCGTTTGACGGCGGGGATGATTTCATCCGGATCCGTCACTTTTTCTGTGTAAGCGCCCATTGATTGGGCGAGACTGGCGTAATCACCACTCAGAAACTTGAGACCGAATTTCTCGGTGGCCACTGGTAGATGTTTCTCATAGCCTCCCATGGCGGAATTGTTGACTACCACACTGAGGATAGGTATGTTGGAGCGTACCGAAGTCTCGATATCCATGCCGCACATGCCGACTGCGGCATCCCCCATAAAGTTCACGACGGTCTTGTCAGGAGCCGCCAGCTTGGCCCCCATGGCCAGGCCCAGGGAATAACCCAGTTGGGTTGACTTGCCCCAACCGATGTAGCTGTTGGGCACTTGCGTCACGTAGAAAGGCGATATCTGATCCCGGGGATTGCCTGAGTCAGCCGTGATGATGGTGTTGCGTACATCCAGGGCCTGCTGGATGTCATGAATGACACGGTAGGGATTGATAGGTCGCTCATTGGAAGTCAGTTTGGGTTCCCAGGCTTTAAGCCAGGCCGACCGGGAGTCCTTGATACGGGTGGTGACTCGGCGTCCCTTGCTAGCGGCTTCTGGGGTGGCCTGAGCCCGGATTTCGGCAATCAAGGCCTGCAACACCAGCTTGGCGTCCCCCAAGAGGCCCAGATCCGCAGCATAATCCTTGTTAATGTCCACTTCGTCCATGGCCGCATGGATGAAAACCTTGCCGCCCGGAATGGGAGTGGAAAGAAAAGTGCGGGTAAAGCTAGTACCTACCCCAAAGAGGCAGTCTGCTTCGTGCAAGAGTTCCTTGAGGGTGGCCGAGCCGGTATAAGTGCCTGTGCCTACGGACAGGGGATGTGTTTCCGGGAAGGAACTCTTGCCGGGCAAGGTAGTCATGACCGGAGCTTGAAGCAATTCCGCCAGTTCCACCAGTTCTGCGGAGGCTTCCGCGTACAGAACCCCTTGGCCGGCACAAATAAAGGGTAGATCCGCGGCCAGCAGGTGCTGGGCAGCCTTGCGAACGTCTGCGGGATCGGGACCAAAGCGAATGCGGGTTGGGGGAGTATAGTCCAGGTCAGTTCCCAACTCGGCCTGTCCGACATCTGCAGGAATCTCCAGCATTACAGGACCCGGTTTGCCGGAGCGGAGGAGGGTGAACGCCCTTCGCATCATTTCCGGGACTCGTTCCGGGGTATTGACCCGTCCTACCCACTTGGTGACATGCTGGTAATTGCGTACGGCATCGAATTCCGGAGATACATCCAGCCGGTCGCTGCCTGCCTGCCCCGGCAGACAAAGCACCGGGACCGAGTCGGCAAAAGCCTGGGCTACGCCGGCAAAGGCATTCTCGATGCCAGGACCGGCCTGCATGGCACATACGCCAATGCGCTTGCCGTTGGAGATGCGGGAATAACCGTCCGCAATATTAATCACCGTTCGTTCAGTACGGGCCAGGATCGGACGAATGCCGGCGGCCGCGGCATGATCGATGAGGGCATTGGCGGGGAAGCAACTCAGGAAATCTACTTGTTCCCTTTTCAGAATTTCAATGATGGCTTGATAGGCATTCATACGCTTTCAGATCTGTTGAGGATAGGCCAAGAAAACTGCCGGCCCAGACAGTGCGACTGGAACGTCACGTGGGTGCAACCAGTCAAGTCGCTACGCCGTAAGTATAGTACAAGGTTTATTCAGGTTTATGCCCAGCAAAAGGAATCCAGGGAATGAGGGCAGGCCAGGCATTACCGGTGTTATGCCGGTGGTGCATACCCGGAACGCCACGTCTGGTTTCAGGCGACAGCAACGGAACATGACATCATGCTGAAGGGATGTCTGGGTCTGCTGGCAGTATTTATACTGGGGATGGTGGCACTGAAACTGCTGTTTGGCGTGGTCGGCATCGTGGCCCAGATCCTGGGTATTGTCCCACTCCCTGTCTGGGTTTTTGTGGCTGTCGCCATCCTGATCTGGATATGGCGTAGCGGATCGGGATTTACTGTGGGAGGATAACCGTCTGCTGCAGGTGTACCACTTGGTCACCGTCATCGCCGACCACAAGAGGAACAACCAGTTGCGTTTCCTCAATCAGGCAAATACTTTCCTTGACCGACTCGCAATAGAAGATAGCCAGCTCCGCCTGCAAGGTGCCCCGTCCTGATCTGAATATCACGTCCAGTTGCAAGGGAAATTGCGGGTTCACCGCTACCCGATTGGCATCGCTGGGCAACGTAACCACCTCGCCCTCCTGCTTCCAGGTTAGGCTGAAAGGAGCTTCTGGATTGACCTTGTAGCCTGAGGGGAACGAAATGTGGAGTTCTATCGTTCCTGGACCTGCCTGCACATACTGTTCCGGCAGGATAGTAACCGTATCGGCTGTTCCGGCCAAGTCCCAGCCTGAAGACAGGGCAAGCAAACCCTGGGGCACCAGCGTGCGCATCATGCCAGTTTCCAGTTCCTGGACCCGGATGACGTGGTTGTTACTGTCAGCGATATAAAGTTGATCTTCCCAGATATCCACATCCCGCGGTGAGTACAGCAGAGGGCTTGTCCCGTCCTGCCAGCCGGCTTCCGTCCCTGCCAGCGTGGAAGTCTGCCAGGTTTCCAGGTCCAGGGAACGGATGCGATGGTTGTACGTGTCAGCGATATAAAGATCGGCGCCTGCCAAGACCAACCCTAATGGGTGCTGGAAACGGGCTTCAAGACCTGCGCCATCCGCATTGCCATAGTCTCGCAAGGAGCCTGTGCCGCCGGCGAGGGTGATGACCTTGCCTTCGGCCGACAGATTACTGACATCTGTCATGCGGACCGTACTGGATTCGCTGTCAACGAAGTAGAGCAGAGCCTCTTCAGACAAGGCCAGTCCGCTGGGCTGAGCCAGTTGGGCCTGCGACCAGGCACCATCCTCAATGCCCTCGATCTGGGATCCGATTAAGGGAAAGATGGCTCCCGTATCCAGGTTCATATGCCAAATCTGGTGCGTCCCGGACATGGCAATGAAGAGCGATGTATTGACCAGGGCCAAATCCAGAGGAGTACTGAGATCCACCTCTGGCGCCTGCCCGCCATAGGGATGACCGTAACGGGCCTGTTCTCCCGTGCCTGCCACCGTGCTGACCCTCTGTGTATCCAGATCGATCCGTCGTACGGCATGATTGCCGCTATCGGCAATATATAGATTTCGTCCCGCTTCATCGAGAGCCATGCCTGTTGGCCGGTTGAATCCCGCGTCAGCAGCGATCCCGTCCTGGAAGGTCGCCTGACCGGTGCCGTAAATCCGGGTGACAACCGCATCACTGAGACGCTGTACGATAATGCGGTGATGTCCTGTGTCTGCGACAAACAGGCGATCCCGATCAGGGTCCAGCAAAATGGCCGAAGGATAGGAAAAGAATGTAGGCAGGGGCTGCGGGCGATTATTCCTCAGATCTTCCAGGGGTGTGCGATCCAGCTTGCCCCGGGCATCAAAGGAGGAAATCAGTTGCCGGATCAGGGAATTAAAAGGTCCGTAGAATCCCTCTCCCAGGTAACGGTCAGCGGCAAATCCATTGGGATCGATCAGGATGAGGGTAGGCCAACCCTGTATATCCCACAGGTCATAGAGTTCCCAGCGGTGATCATTGACCACCGGGTGGGTCAGCCCGTACTCCATGATCACATTGCGGATGTTCTCGGTATTGCGTTCATGGGCAAACTTGCCCGCATGCACACCAATCACAACCAGTTCCTCAGGATAGGCTGCCTGCAACTGTTCAAGGTACGGGAAATTATGCTGACAGTTAACACATCCGAAGGTCCAGAAATCCAGGAGCACGATCTTTCCCCGCAGTTGCTCCATGGTCAGAGGCTTACTGTTAAACCAGTCCAGGTTCTCTGGAAAGGGGGGTGCCGTCATGCCATACAAGTCAATGGTGTCATTATCGAGGGCATCTCCCGCCGCAAACGAAGCATGCAGGGGATCAGCGAAACCTAGCGTAGAGGAATCTGGTGTCGGAGAGACCGGGAGCAACTGGGGAGGGTCCGGAGGAGACACGGGCATACACGCGGCCAGTACGAACAACAGCAGTCCCATGAGTATCAACTCGTACTTGAACATTCTCCGCCAGGAAGATCTAAAAGCCTGAACTGGACTTGCAGGTAAGCAGGGAATTCGACCGCCTAGACGACAGTTTGTTGATGGCAGTCTGGTTCTGATGCTCTGAAATGGCACTGAAAGATCCTTTATGAAGAAAGCTCAGGAGGCCTGCACCCAGATATTCAGGAGGATTAAAAACAAAGAAGAGAATTGTATCCCAGAGCCTATTGGGTTCAGGGTGACTATTGCCCTGATGGGAAAGACAGAATCTTGCAACCCCAATTGACTACGAGGACCATAGCTTAAATTTTCAAATTGCGGAGATTAAGTCCGTTTCTGCCAGATCAGACGTAAAAATAATGGCTAGTGGCCATCACATCACACCTGATTAGGTCCTGCCAACTGGCATCGTGCCGTACATGCTTGGCGTGTGAATAAAGCAGATTCAGGGATCGATTACACGGTCTGGATTCGACTCAGCTTCCCACGTTATGTCTATCGGAGCAATGATGTCGTCTAGGATTTCGAATCGTCCCTGATCAATGCCGTAGAGAGTATCTGGCTTCAGTTGATACGACACAAGACGAAGAACAGGATGGCCATTCTTGGCGATGACGAGACCACGACCACTTGTCTCAACCTCATCCATGTACTTGAGGCATTAAGCCTGAAATTCTTCTGCCTCGATGAAATTGGTGTCGGTTGCTGAAGAGCTGTGTGTTTTCATAGGATCCGGGGATAATCGGTACAACCTTGATTAAACCATGGCTACGGGCTTCTGTCCGTAAACTGGCTAAGAGGGTGTTCGGAAAATACAGGCATTTGCCATTAAGCGGAACTGAGGTGGTGCAGCATACGGTCGGTCATGGCAATCCGGCTCTCGAAAGTTCTCGGGTAGCCCCTCACAGTACTTGCTCAGACGACGATAGCGTCCCAGCTAGGCCAGGGTGCGTTCTGCCACACAACGCTTGGGAGATACCTAGAAGTCCGGGGTGCACCACGGGGCGAGACACAATCTCCAGCATCCAGTCCGCCAGCCTGCGCACCCTGAATAGAACTTCGGCCTGCCTCAAGGAAAAGAGAGCCTGTAGTTACTGGCTGGATCTCTTCTAGGGAAGAAACAGAAGAGCTAAACACTATACTGTTTCCTTAAGCCTGAAATCCTGTTGTCTTGGAAATGCTTGACACGGTATGTGATAGCCTTGTTTGTGGCCCTGCTACAATGTCGGGGTGTTTTCATGTGCCTTTCCTGCGAGAGAAGGCTAAATTGTGACTGAACAGCTAATGCTGTATAAATCATTGAAGACCAAGTCAATTCTATAGCCAGTGAAATGATTTGGCGGGAGTGGAATATGACCAGATCAGTTAAGAACAACGAAACTACTGAACATCTTCTCTTGAACTTGGCTAAAACCTATCCTGTTTTTGAAGGCGATCTTACACCTGAGGGATGCCGGTACGATTTGTATGAAGGAGCATGGATTTTGGAGGACGTTGGATCCTTGCTTGTCGAATCGCCTGATCGGAAAGGACCCAGAACTAAGAAAGAAGATATCGAAACTGGTGAAGATCAGAAAGGCGAGTAGCTGGAAAATCTAGAGAGCATGGATCCAATCGCCAAGACCGTGTTGCGTCCCCAAGTCTTATTACTAGCCAGCCGATTCGATCTTTCCTGTGACTATGTGGTGGCCCAATTGCGGCAGAGAGGTGTCACCTATTTTCGCCTCAATTCTGAGGACTTCGAACGGCTGTCTATTGTTGTAATTCCTGACGAACCAGGAGTTTATCTTTACTTCCGTGATTTGGAAGTTCATCTCAAACAAGATGAACTGAAATCTGTTTACTTCCGACGAGCTGTTTATCCTCGAGAGCCTTCAAAAAACAGGCTTTCAGTGGATGAACGGTTAGGACGAGCCCATCGCTCCGCATTCATGCGTAATTTCATGGTCTTTGATTCCTGCAAATGGATTAATCATCCAGCAGCTACTTATAGGGCAGAACAAAAAGCAGTCCAACTATCCTTAGCCCACAGATTGGGATTTAGTATTCCCAGAACAGTGATTACAAACTGTGTCAAAGGTGTCTTGCAAGTTGCGCAGGGCGATCAGACTATTGCAGTGAAGGGCCTTGACACCGTGCTGGTTTGGCAAGATGGACTTGAGACATTCGGCTACACCTCTCTTGTGGAAACCGCGTCCACGGAGAATGCCAATCTTTCATCCGCACCCCTGATTGCTCAAGAAGCCTTGGAGAATAAACTTGACCTCCGAATCACTGTGGTAGGTGACCAAGTGTTCTGCGCCTCAGTCACACTGGGAGGAAACTCCATACGAGGCGACTGGAGACTAGAGAAATCGGATGCTGAGTTTCAACCTTTTGCTCTACCTGAGGAGATTTCTGAGAAATGTCTGCAATTCACTAGATCGCTGGGGCTTGTGTTTGGAGCGATAGACCTTGCTCTTCAAGACGATACGTTCTTTTTCCTTGAAATAAATCCAACAGGTGAATGGGCTTGGTTGGTAGATCAAAGCTGTCTGTCAATCGACAAGGCAATTACAGACTCTCTCTTAAACGATCTATGAACGATATCGGTCAAAAACTGGACGAAGTGTTTGGAAGCCAAATTACCCTTTGGATAGCGAATCGAAAGGTAAGAAACCTTTTGGATGACCTTAGAAACGAAGACCCCATATTGTTCTACAGTAGTGATAAACGTACTCGCGTTAGTAAAGAGCAATTGCTTCACTACCTTGAGCAAGAACAAGAACGGCTGAAAGGGATTGAAGATAAAGCAAAGACAAACATTCTTGGCATTACTTTAGCTTTCGCGGGGATGGCTCTAGTTACATCGCAATCTACAACCAATATCTCTTCCGAAAACTGGATATTCTGGGTGATGGTGTCAGGATTTGTTTTCCTGTTGAGAGGTGGTGTGCTTGCACTTGGGGTCCTCCGAATCGGTGAACGCTTTGTATGGACGTTGGAAGACGAGGCAGAAGTCAATGCAACTGATGAGGCTAAAGCCATGAAAATCCTTTGGCATACTGAATTGAATCAGACAATCAACCGTCTCAAGGCCAATGAAATCTACGCCAGTCATAGTTGTATACGGAATGGGATATTGCTGCTCGCCATCGCAGTATTTTTCGCTGCAAACTACTGGCTCTGAATGGGAAAACTGAATCAATTTTGTATATACAATAATATTTCCAATTGAGTCACATACAGTAGGATTTCTGTGCGTTGATCGTCCACAGCCACTTTGTGTATTTCATCTGACTCTCTCAAGGCTGTGGGGTGGGTTCTAGCCAACTAAACATGCTCAATTGGAATCCATAGTACGGTGGTGATATTGGTCGAAACGCACAGTCAAAATAGCTTACTGCCGATCAGGAAGTACACGCTATATTCGTGGTCTGCTTGCTGGAACCTTTTATGGGAGAAGGACTAGAGAACGTCACACACAAACTCAGGCAACTAAATGCAGCACTCAAGAACCGTGACTACCCACAATTGTTTACTGACTGTCCCAACTACGTATAAGAGATCCGCAGCCCTCTTTTCTTACTTCACCTTCTAATTCCATGGCTTTTCGTCGGCATTCCTGCTTGTTATACACAACTTGACAAAATCTATTCATATCTACAGTTGAATAGTGTATTGACCTGTTTCCCCGTACTAATTCCCATGAAGCGGCTAGTTTATTAACAGTTATGCCTTGGCTTCTAAGAGTTGTAAAAGGATCTTCATCGTAAGCACTGACAATTATTCGCAAGTTATATAAAAACTCTGCTATTTCAGATGCCGACTTGTCATATTCTTCGCAATAACGAGCATATTCTTTGGTAGCACTACTCATATTGCCCTCGCTTAAGTACTCGCTGTTTTATCGGAAATAACAGGGAGAGAGTCGTACCGGATCGTTTTCCAACAAGAGAATAATATCCCGTACTTGAAAAACGCCCTTTGACCAAGCTTCGGATGGTCATCTATATCTCGGCTCACTTCGCAGACAATGACCTCATATACTCGGTACAATGTCAAAAGCAATAGCAAGCTCAACACTTTTACTGGACTCAACCGGCGATAGCGACCTAGCTAAGCCAGTAAGTGTTCCACCACCCAGGCAGCACTTGCAAGCCCGGGTGTGCTGTAGGCGACACACAGTCTCCAGTAGCCAGCCGGCCAGCGTTTGCAACTAGGACTGGAGCTTGGGGACTCTGAAGCCAGCATCGGTCCAGATGAGTTGCAGGCGGGGAAAGCAGCCGATCAACTGAGCTAATACGAGCCGGTCCTATCCACGTATGCACTACCACTGCCAACAGCGGACCCATTGTATCGACCACCAGAAGCCATTTGAGACCCTTGATCTTCTTGCCCATAGCCCCAGAGGCCGGGCTGTTTTGGCATCTTAACCGACTGGCTATTGATAATAGCCGCACTTGTGGCCACAAGGCTTCGTGGGGATGTTCCCACGAGCCGTCGTGACGCCCACCGACGGCAGTAGCCGTAGACCGTTACCAGATCTCGGACCAGATCAGAGGGCTGAAATCAGGAATTGCAATTAGCTCTGATTGGGGTTCAATTCTGCTTCAGACACTTCCAGAACCTCAATTTCCCGATCTATCCCTGTTCCCTTTCTTGCTACGTTAAGACTTCAATTCAGGACCTTGCATTTAGGGTTCAATGCCAGTTACAGCCGCTGTCATATCCTAACATCTCTCTATCTGGAAGAGAATGCTAGCTTGGCTCTAGGCGAAACTCGTGTGGGGCCAGTTCAAGAAGTTGCTACACACCACCAGTCCTTGAATCGCTTAACACCGGCTTCGTCCCATGGAAACTTCATCCATTGCATGTGGATACCCTCCCGATTCAGAAATTGGGCGGCTTCGGTTGCACTGATCCATCCATCGAGAAAACCAATGTCAGCCAAGGCTTGACGTACAGGGATGCGGGCCTGATATTCGGGAATGCGTCCCCGGAAGTTGGTCAGTTTAGCCCTTGTCCAGGTTTCGTCCTTCAACGTGAGAATATTCCTCCTGTTGAGTTCCTCCACTGCTTCATCGACTGAGATATGATTCTCCAGATAACCAATTTCACCTAGAACTGACAGGATGGGGGCTTCAGGTCCTGTCCATTCCTGATTGACCAAACTGCTTTTATTGGACGTGTCCGATCTGATTTCTTCCTTTACCTTTTTGGAATTTTCTGGGATCAGAAGCACAGGCATGGGGGCTACATCAGGCGTACCCTCCTGCACGGTGGGACGCCACAGCCAAGCCAACTGCAGAGCCGCGGAGGGTATTGGGATCTGGGACAGAGTCACATCCAGCAAGACGCTCTCCACCAGTGGCTTTTCCGCAAAGACGTCATACAGCAACCAGCGGTCTCCGTCAGTTATGACCGCATGGCGCACACCTTCCAGAATGGCATAGCGCACTATTTGCTCAGTCACACTCATCAAATTCGTCCCCAGAGACTTGGCCTCAACCAGAATCAGGGGTCTGCTACCATCGGGGCGCAGCAAGGCATAGTCCACCCTCATCGTTGTCCGGGCATCCTTGATACGGTACTCGACTTGGGTCTGGTCGATATCTGCCAGATTCCATCCTAATGCGGTCAGTACGGGGTCCACAAGAGATACCCGCGTTTGGGTCTCATTCCAGGCCAGCAGATCACGATGCTTGGCAATGCTTTCCAAGACTTGCTCTATAGCAGGCATAAGTTGGTAGAGCACAGGTCAGACTATCCTTGGACGTTAGCCCTGCTGTTGGTCAGTGTCTACAGGTTTACGTGAAATGCAGGCGGAGAAGCAGATCCTGAAACTGGATGTCCATGGATGGGGCATCCAGCGGGGTCTGCGCATAAGGATTATCGTAATGCAAGAATCCCGCCAGGGGAACCTCTTCCCCATTGCGTCGAAAAGGGCCTTTCATGTCAAATTCGTAGGTATCGCCACGCAGGGATTCGAAAGTCACCTGCAGGTCAGCAAAAGTGCGAGGAAGATGGCGGACCCGTTTGCGAAAGGCTTCGAAATCGCCATCCAGTTCCCGGCGTCCCATTTGTACGATCCAGGCGGTCCGGGGACCCGCAGCGCGCAGTTCCCGATAGGCGTTCTCACCATCCAGCATAATACGCAGACCCGTTGAGGCCGTAAGCGCCAGGTAACCATCCCCAACCTTGGCAAAAGCCCAGCCGCCTTGCAGGTAATAGGTATCAAAGGCATAGGTGGGGAAATAGGCGTGCGTAAATCCCATCCAGTCATCTGGACCCAGATCGTAGAGAGCTAGGAGAACATCCTTGTATTGGGCAACCCGAGGGAGGCGCACATTACCATGCCAGGCATTGGGACGATGGGAACCGTCCTCACTCAGGCAAGGCGGATGGGTTACGAACGAGACGGCAGCTGGACCGAACGTAGCCTGCCAAACATGTTGCTGAACTCCTGGCTGGCCCGGTTCGTAATCCTGGGCCGAGGCAAGCATGTAGTCTGGTGTCTTGTAGGTTACCTTGTTGACACACCATGTTCCGGATTCCCGGTCACAATCGGGTTCCAGGGTACCGGCATGTTGTTCACGCGACCAGATTTCCGCGGCTGGATCCAGCGCAATGGCTTCAATGACAGGAGCCAGTCGGTATCCATCCGCACAGGCCAGACTGACCGTACCCAGCACCTTGTCATTGAAAATGCCCATGCCCCACAACAAGCGAGTCAGGCCTGAAGTGGCCTCACGGTAAGAACCCTTGAGCATGGGAGCATAGCTACGGCCGTGACTGGAGCCAAACACGCCGCGGAAAGAATTGACGGCCAAGCCGAAGAACAGCTTGTCCAGGATTACCACCGTCAGTTCATATACTTCGTCATTCAAGGTGAGATCAGCGATATGGGACAGGGCCAGCACGTCCTCCTCGAAGTAGGTGTTGGAATCCCATTCGCGAAATCCCCCCCGCACCCGTTTGCGTAACCAGGCCAAGGCACGGGCCTCGCCCAACGCCTGATGCTGGGCACCTGTCATGCCGTTGTTCGTGAATTCGGCTTCTGGGTACAGTTGGCCAGCCAGCATTTCACAACAGTGAAACAGGATCTGGTGATTTTCGGTCCAGAAACACATGGCATCCTGGCCCGGTTCATCCATCCAGTAGCGGAAGGAAAGAATACAGATCTGCAAACGGTCTTGCAGTGCGGCCGGAAAGGATTCGTGTTCCCCGTAGCGGATCAAGGCCCCCAACAAACCCACCAGATAGAAGTCACTGCAATCCGCCCGGCTTTCTACCATGTCGATAGTGGTATGAAATACTTCCCAGTCCACATCCTGCCAGTAATCCAGTGCCATTTTTGCGATCTCGTTGAAAACGGAACCTTCCTGTTGGGCGGCATGCAACAGACATTCTCGTCGTCGCTGCTCGTACGTGCCGTAACGTTCCCGGGAATACTCGATATTGCCGGTCAGGTAGACGGGAAAACGTCGTTCCACGCGGCGGCCATGGGTGTAGAACTCCAGGAGTTCCGGCATGAGCCGGACCCAGTATTCTCCCATCGGAAATTGATACGTGGTACCTAGACGGACGGCCGCTAGTTGGCGACCTTCCGTACGCTGTTCCGAATAGATGCGGCCATCCGGCCGTTCCAGTCGCATCGTGATATTGGTTTCCAGCGGTTCTCCATCGGGCCAATGGATGAAGATATCAGCCTGCCGATCAAACACATCCTGGCGCAGGAAGGCTTTCTGGAATACACCATCCAGCGTGGACCGTGTTTCTTCCCATTGGGGCGCGGTGGGTAACAGCCATTCCAGATCGGGACAATCCTGCAGTTGCAAGGCCATGACCATGGGACATGCGCGTGTGCCTACACAGGCGAAGCGTACCAGCAGGTAATGCCGCCCTGCCGTCAGGGATAACTCGAAGGGATCCGTCTGCGGAATTTGAGGAGCGAAATGCTCACTCCGATGAACGTGGCGATTGTCCAGCCATACATCCGCCGGACCATTGGTGGTGAGAGTTGCTTGACCTGTCCAGTCTGTGCCTGCCTCAACTGCGGTGTAAGCCCAGTACTCAACATAATGGGACGTATGATAGAAAGCCGAACCATAGACAAAATGATCTTCCCGGCAGTGGACAACAGTCCAGCGCGTCTTGGGCAGATCAGGAAATGGCGAAGTGAATTCCAGGGGCGGATCCTGCAATCCGTGATCCTGGCGCCAGTAGGTCCGGGCTACCGCCTCTGCCCAATCCGTGGCCGGAAAATCCTTGGCCTCCACGGCCCGGATCCGGGGACCCACAACCAGCCAGTCGTCAATGTATCCCTCGTGCGCGGGGCGGGTATGGCGACTGTAAAGGCGCGCTTGTGCGGGTGTAGGCAGAATATCGGCCGTACTACTCATACAGTACGCACCGCACTTTGTGTCCACCTTCCAGTGTGTGGTATTCAGGTCCAGCTACATCACAAACACCCTTGCGGGCTTCCTTGCAGCGAGGGTGAAACGGACAGCCCTGCGGAATGGAATAGGGATCCGGTACCGTGCCATGAATGGCTTCCAGACGTTCCGTAATACCGTGCGCCGACTTGCGGCCTAATTGGGGAATGGAATGGAGCAAGGCCTGGGTATAGGGATGCTTGGGCGCTGTGAAGATGGAATTCACATCCGCCATCTCTACCACTTCGCCCAGGTACATAACCACCACAAAATCCACCATCTGCGCAATCACGCCCAGATCGTGGGTGATGAAAATGATAGCCATGCCGAATTCCCGCTGCAGTTCTTTCATCAGCGTCAGGATCTGGGCCTGTGTCGTCACATCCAGGGCGGTGGTAGGTTCATCCGCAATCAGCAGGCTGGGCTGGCAGGAGAGCGCCATCGCGATCATGGCCCGTTGGCGCATGCCTCCCGACAATTCATGGGGATAGCGGGTCAGCACCCGTTCCGGCTGTGGCAGATGGACGCGCCGCAGCATCTCCAGGGTGATTTCCTGGGCCTCCTCCCGGGAGCAGTCACGGTGCAGCAGAATCGCTTCAATGATTTGGGACCCGATGGTATGGACCGGACTGAGAGAGGTCATGGGTTCCTGGAACACCATGGAGATTTCGCCCCCCCGAATGGAACGGGCTAAGGCCCCCTTGGGATTCAGTTGGGCCATATCGATAGTTTCCTGGCTAACATTACTCCCAGTCTGGCGGTGAAAGAGGATTTCACCCTCTACCACGCGACCCGGTGGAGGCACTATAGCCAGTATGGAACGAGCCGTAACCGATTTCCCGCAACCGGATTCACCGACTAGGCCCACGGTTTGACCCCGCGCTACCGAGAAATCCACCCCTTCCAGCGCATGTACAATGCCCTGATCCATGAAGAAATGGGTCTTCAGGTTGCGAATGTCCAGCAACACATCCTGGGAACTTGCAGCGGGGGGATGGGAGTTGTCCATGGGCACTGCCGCTTAGGCATACGGATCCGCGGCATCTCGGATCCCGTCACCAAGGAAATTGAAGGCCAGAACGGAAAGGACCACGGCCGCCCCCGGCAACAGGAGCCATGGGGCGAGGGCCACAGACCGCAAGTTCTGCGCTTCCTGTAGCAGTACGCCCCAACTGATGGCGGGAGCCCGTAGTCCCAGACCGATAAAACTCAGGCCTGTTTCAGACAGAATCATGCCCGGTACCGCCAAGGTGAGGGAGGCAATAATGTGACTCATGAAGGAAGGCAACATATGGCGCAAAATGATGCGCATCTCGCTGGAGCCTGAAAAACGGGCCGCCATGACGAAATCCTCTTCGCGCAGGCTCAGGAAACGGCCGCGCACGACCCGGGCCAGCCCGGTCCAGCCGACAAAGGCCAGCAACACTGTCACCATGAAGTAACGCCGAATAATATCCATATCAATCGGCAAAGAAGCAGCCAGCGCCATAATCAGCGGAATTTCCGGAATGGAACGAATGAATTCGATCAGACGCTGGATGGCGTTGTCCAGGGTACCGCCGTAATAACCGGAAATCCCTCCCAGAATAATGCCCAGGACTAGACTGATTAGCACGCTCACCAGCCCAATAGTCAGGGAAACCCGGGCCCCATAGCAGATGCGGCTAAAGAGATCCCGCCCGTCCCGGTCCGTGCCCAGGATGTATATGCCCTGACCTTCGTAGACGCCCAGGGAACGCTCCGACACCTCCGTATCAACGCCAAAGAGATGTAACTTGGAAGGCCAAAGACTCCACAGTTTGTATTCAGGTCCTTTTACAAAGAATTGGATGTCATACTTGACATCCCTGACGGTTTCTCCCTCATCACACTGATCGACTCCTGGGAGCTGTGCCTTGTTCGTAGGGGAGGGCGTAATAATCTCGTCTTTGACAGTTACGTATTCCTGGACGGCCCCCGCGTCATTACATCTGACCCATTTGACCTCTTCGTATATACGGCGCAGAGTTTCAGGGTCCCGTAATTGGACTAGCCCGTACAGGAAAGGACGTTGGACACGGCCCTCATGAACCCACCGGATGCGCGACGGCGTAGCCAACTGATAGTCCAGGTAGTTCACTTCCGGCAGATAGGGAGCGACAAACTCACAGACGGCCGCCACAAAGTACAGGACAATGAAGGCAATGCCCGATATGACCGCCATGCGGTGCTTGATAAAGCGCCACCACATGAGCTGAAGGTAAGAGGCAACATACAGTCGCTCTTCCTCGACGTTATCCGTATCCAGGAAGTCCTGTTCAGGTACCGGCGTACGCGGAGAAGGGGAGGGCTGTGACACGGGTATGCCAATAGCAAGTAAGAAAAGGACTAGCCTTCCAGGCGAATACGTGGATCCACGATCGCCAACAGCACGTCGGAGATGAGAGTACCAATAATGGTCAGGGCACTAAGTAATAGCAGAAAGGTGCCGGCCAAATACATGTCCTGGGCCGTCAGGGCGCGCAGAAGCATCGGACCCGTAGTCTGCAGACTCAATACCATAGCTACCAGCGTGGTGCCTGACACCAGGGATGCCAGCGACCAACCCACTGTGCTGAAGAAGGGATTCAGAGCCACGCGCACCGGGTATTTCCAGATGAGACGCACTTCCTTGACGCCCTTGGCCCGGGCCGTTTCGACGTAAGGCTTGTTCAATTCATCCAGTAAGTTGGCCCGGGTAATACGGATATTGCCGGCAGTGCTACCAATGGCCACAATAAACATGGGCACCCAGATGTGTTTGAGCATGTCCACGAATTTGGCCATGCTCCATGGCTCCAGGATGTATTCATCCGAAAAAAGCCCCCCTACATTCTGGCCCAGATATCGGTGGGCCAGATACAACACAATCAGCGCCACCAGAAAGCCCGGCGTGCCCAAGCCAATGAAATTGATAGCGGTCAGGATATAGTCCAGCACAGAGTACTGGTGGGTAGCCGCAAAAACACCAATAGGGATCGCAATAAACCAGCTAACCAGTAAGGCGGACATGGAAAGCACCACCGTCAGGCCCAGCCGTTCCCAGATTAATTCCTTGACCGGTTTCTGCCATTCCATGGACTGACCCCAATCCCCTTTCTTGATGATGCCAGATACCCATTTCCAGTACTGGACATAAACAGGCTGTCCCAGCCCATACCGTTGGCGCAAGGCATCCAGTTCTGCCTCGTCCACGAGATCCCCTTCCTGCCGCAACTGGGCGGCGTACGAGGTCAGGAAATCTCCCGGTGGCAATTGGATGATGGCAAAAGACAGGACCGAGATCGCGATCAGGGTCGGGATCATAAAGAGAACCCGACGCAGAACATAAAGTGCCATGGACGTCAGGTGAAACGGACTGCTATCGGCTCAAACAACACAGGACAGAACTGAGGGTGACCGTGCGAGGACGACAGGGGATCGTCCTCGCACTGAGAAAACGATACAACGCTGAATCCGACCAGGGACTAGGCCCCGTGTTCGGCCGGATTCTCCCAGTAATAGGTTTCAGTATGCAACAGATGCTCGTCACCCGTGGTGTCGTCCAGCGGGAATCCGGGCAGGTAACCGGTGAAGCCATTCTTGACTATGACCAGCTTGGGCGATTCACCCAGGTAGCCAATCATGGGCAGTTCTTCCGCCCAGATCGCCAGAATCTGCTGGAAGAGTTCATTGCGCTTGGCATCGGAGGGTTCCACGGTGATCTGGTCATGGAGGGCCCAAATGTCCCAGATCCAGTGCCCTTCCGGCGGTTCCTCCGAGTTGGGATCCGCATCACCTTGACTGCGGTATAGACCCCAGGCCACACCCCAGGGACGATCAATCATGGTGGCTGTGAAGATCCACGGGGCCACAATGGGCAGTACCGTACGGTCACCACCCCAGAAGGCAGCCTCGATCTCATTGGCCCGGAAGTGCTCCGTATAAAGTGAGCGTTCGAAATACTGGTAGGTAGTGGTAATGCCTACTTCCGCGAAATACTTGACAATCTGCAGGACGGCGTCTTCACCCTGGGTTCCGGGCTGGGCTGTGCCTTCAATGATGAAGCTAATGGGTTCATTGGTTCCCGGCCACAATCGCTGGCCGTCTGAGTTCTTGTCGCCATATCCCGCGCCGTCGAGCAATTGGTTGGCCATGTCCGGATCGTATTGGATGTAGGCACCGGCCTGATCCGCATTGGCTTGCGGTGAACTGCTGAGCGGACTGTATTGGCGTGGCGTAAGCAAGCCGTCAAAGACCAGTTCGTTCAGAGTGTCCCTGTCCACGGCGACCGATAGGGCGATGCGGACATCACGGTTCTGGAAGAGTTCGCGCAGACGCGGCTCTTTGGTCGTCTGGTTCAACTGGATGGCCGTATGACCGGAAGCATATCCCAGGTAAACCGAATAGTCGCCCTTTTCTTCGTTCTCCTTGAACAGGGTGAAACTGTCCAGCGAGACGTGGCGACCCTGGAAATCGATTTCACCATTGATGATGCGCAGTTCAAAGACATCGGGCGTCTCGAACAGGCGGTGATGAACATGGTCCACATAGGGCAGTTGCTGGCCATCCGCATCCACTAGGGGGAAATACGGGTTGCGTTGCATAATGAACAACTCGTTGGACAACTCGTTGGCCGCATGCCAGGGACCCATGGAAGGCAGATCGGGATTGATATACCACCATCGGCGATCCACGTAGTACTCATTCCAGGCATTGAAACCAGCCGCCTCGGTATCCGCCTGCAGCTTCTCCTTGTCTTCCACCAATTCCAGGTGGAACTGGCTCAGATAGTGGCCAGGCAGATAAATGCGGGCTGTCGTGCGCAAGCATTCATAGATAAAGAGCGGCTTGGGTTCGCCAAAACTGTACTTGACCGTGTGGTCGTCCGCCGCTTCCAATCCCATGACCTGATCACCGGAACGCCAGCGGGGATGGACAGCAGGATTGATGTCCGTGTTCAGAAGGTCATTGTCATACCACCACTGGAAAGCGGAAGCATTGAAAGATTCCCCGTCAGACCACTTGGCCCCCTCGCGCAGGTTGAAGGTCCATTCAGTGGCATCGTCATTGATTGACCACGACTCGGCCAGACGCGGCTGCACATTGAGATCCTGGTCATACCAGCCCAAACCACGGTCCTGCATCTTGGTGGGACCCCAGCGATCCGATACACCTTTGAACCCACGACGTACTACACCACCGTAATTGCCGGCAGAGCCAGCCGCATTGGGCAGCACCCCAGGATTGGCAGGCAGTCGTTCATCGACGGGTGGCAGATCTCCTGCCGCCACCATATCGGCCAGCATTGGGGCTTCCTGATACTTGCCCATAGGCACGGCTTCTTCCGCCGCTGGAGCCTCTGCTGCCGGTGCCTCTTCGGCCATGGGTTCTTCTTCCGGCTCCCCACTGGGTCCGCAGGCTACAGCTATAGCTCCGGCAGAGGTAACAGCCGAGATACGTATAAACTCCCGCCGCGAAAAGGCATGCGCGCGAGTAGGTTTCCTCGTCATGGAAAACTCCTGTTTAATCTGAATTCGACAAGACAAAGTCCCGTAGGGGACGGAGTAGCGGATCGGTCCGATCCGTGCGCAAAGTAGTATACATCACAACAGAGACAGGTAACGAAAGAAAGGGCTCTCAGGCGTCTGGCCAAGATCCTCCCTTTGGGCATCAGAATCCTGGGTCAGGGGGTTGGAACGGATGTGGCCCGGAGGCCGGTATCAGTTGCCATTGCCAGCGGTAGCTCCCAACGATTGTGCCCGTCCCCCTTGAATCCTGGCTCAGCTCGTGTTGGGAGGCCAACCATAGGATTTCATGCATCTTTCTTGCATTTCCGTAAAGCTTGGATACTGCAGACTATGGGTTTGAGGTCCTCCCGTGTAAGTCTGAATTCGGTAACTCGGGATTAGGATGTACGACAAGTCCAAATCTTCAGCTTTACTGTCCGCAGGAATACGGCACGCTACGTTATGGGCCAGAAATGCCCAATCCAGGGCAATGAAGCCCACCTGTTCCAGAGCGGGGACGGCTACCCGTGTGAGTTGCAATGCCTGTGGTCCATCGGGAACAGTCTGGGTCAGAAGACGTTTGGTCTTCCGATCACGCAAGAAACACAGCGATGTGGAAGCGGGAACGGTCGCCAGCTCCTGAAGACGAGATTCAATATCCAGAGTGTATAGCGGACTGGTTTGGTCAGCCTCCGTGACAAACCTGGAATCATAGTCCCGCAGATATGTGGCATTGGCGGACCGAGCCAATTGCCGACAACTCTGCTGGAAAGGATCCAGGCGAGTATGTCCAAACCCACCAGCCGTGAACAGCACGATCAACAAGAGCCCCATCGTCTGGGGAAAGATGAGATCGGAGGAGTGACTGGCACGAGGGGGTACCGTGCCATCATCGGCATGGGGATAGAGTTTCCGGAGTGCCTCTGCCTTTTCCACAGCCTCCTGCAGTCGTTGGCCATGGTACTTGGCACCCGGCAATCCTGGCAGGAAACGCCAGGAACGATCTTGCCAAACGTTATAGGTGATCCAGTTGCGGAGTTCGTTGCAATCCGCATGCAAACGCCCCCGCCGCCTGTCAGTATTCGGCAAACCTTCTCTGTAGTGATCCAAAGCCTCTAAAGTCTGCTGGAGATATGTCATATGCCTTCGGCCTGGTCTGTCCCACCAGAAACCAAGCCATCCCCAGGCCAAGAACCCCAGTATCACCGCAGGCCCCCAAAGAGGCAGGCCAATATCCCAGATGGCGGTGTCAGGCCAATAGTGTTGGAACAGGGCCTTTATCCCGGTGATCCAGTACAACATCCCCAGGGGAGAACTGACTACCAGCAGCAGCAGACCTACTAAGGTGCGTCGTGGAACCAAGTGGGCCATCATGAAAAAGTCTAATCTGGCCTGATGCTCATGCTTGTCGTAATCCCCAAGAGGCTTCAGGGTGTCGTCGTTTCAGGGAGGAACTGCCATGTCCTGTCTACCTTGGACCTCTTCAGAATTCCACTGTCCGGGTTTGTTATCCTGGATCGGTGTCCTGAAACTCCCCTTCCGGTGCATGCTCCGTTATATCTATAACCAATTCCTCTAGTAAAGCAAGTTCCACGGTCAAGATGTGCCAAATCATGTCGTAGTCAAGTGTGAGATAATCATGGACGAGGACATCACGAAATCCAAGCATCTGCCGCCATATGACAGGATCGGCTTCCTGGAAAGCGTTCTGTACAGCCGGGTTGAGGCGGGACTTGAACATATCAACGATCCGGTAAAGACGCCTTTCACTGGCGTCGGGCAGCAAATCTCCTTCCTCTACCAGAGCCAGATAGCGTGACTTGCTAACACCTTCCAAGTCACGCGGGTATGTGCGATCTGTTCCTGCATGGCATGAAGGACTGGCAGTGGATCTTTTGCGCTCAAGCTTTCACGCTCTTGCGACGTATACCTTGCTGCATAGTCGACTTCTCCAAGTACCCGCTGGGACCAAGCTTCGGCAGCGAACCGAATATGCTTGTGCATCTGACCCAGTTCCACAATATCAATCTTCGTGTTAGGGAACAGGGGTTCGAGCAGAGTTCTGCCCGTGTCAATCAAGCTGCGGGGTTGTCCACCCCAATCACGTGGTACGTCATTTCCGCAAACCAAAAAGAAATCCCGGTCACTATCCTCGGTTGACTCTCCACGTGAAGCGGAGCCAAACAGATAAAGGCCCGTTGCCCCGGCCGCTCGCAACTCAGGTTCCACCGTACGAGCACGCTGTACGACTGAATTGGTTTTCGAACCCAGGGCTGACACCGACGCATCCATGGTGCTGGTCAAGAAGCTCTATTCACAATCCTGAAATTTACTGTGCCTGGTTGTCCTTAAGGTTTATAGCATGAATTCTGCAACGGGATGGAGATGCTTGTGATCTCCGTTCCCGTGGCAGTTACAAAATGGCCACCGTAAAGTTTAGGCTCCGTGGTCAGCCGGGTTATCCCAGTAGTACGTTTCAGTCTGTAACAAGTGCTCGTCTGCGGTGAGCGTATCCATCGGCAGTCCGGGCAGATACCCCTCAAACCCGTTCTTCACGATGATCAGCGTGGGGGACTCCCCCAAATAGCCGATCATGGGCAATTCACGGGCCCAAACTTCCAGAATGCCCTGGAAGAGTTCGTTGCGCCGCGCATCACTCGGTTCCACCTTGATTTGGTCATCCAATTCCCAGATGTCCCAAAGCCAGTGATCTTCCGGTGGTTCCTCAGCATTAGGATCGGTATCACCTCGGGAACGCCAGAGACCCCAAGCCACACCCCAAGGGCGGTCCAGCATGGTGCCGGTGAAGATCGAGGAGTTGATTATGGGCAGTAGAGTTCTGTCGCCTCCCCAGAAGGCCGCCTCGATCTCATTGGCACCCCAGTGCTCTTCGTACAGTGAGCGCTCAAAGCCTTGATAAGTGGCGGTAATGCCTACCTCAGCGTAGTACTTGATGATCTGGAGGATAGCATCTTCCCCCTGGGTGCCTGGCTGGGCCGTACCCTCCACGACGAAACTGACGGGTTCGGTTGTACCAGGCCAGAGACGCTGCCCTTGCGCGTTCTTGGCACTGTAACCGGCTTGGTCCAGCAACTGGTTGGCCATTTCTGGATCGTACTGGGTGTATGCATTGGCCTGGTCGGCATTGGCTTGGGGTGAACTGCTGAGCGGACTGTATTGCCGCGGTGTCAGCAAGCCATCGAAAACCAATTCGTTCAAGGTGACACGATCTACCGCTACCGAGAGGGCAATACGTACATCCCGGTTCTGGAACAGCTCACGGAGTCGTGGTTCCTTGGTAGTGTGATTCAACTGAATGGCGGTATGACCTGATGCGAAGCCAATGTAGACCTCATAGTCGCCTTTTTCCTCATTCTCCTTGTAAAGTGTGAAGCTGTCCAGGGCAACATGCCGGCCCTGAAAGTCGATTTCACCATTGATGATGCGCAGATCAAACACATCATTG
Organism: Anaerolineales bacterium; assembly: GCA_034422235.1. GTDB lineage: Bacteria > Chloroflexota > Anaerolineae > Caldilineales > Caldilineaceae > Bin34. Next base: position 127,819 of record DAOUJU010000028.1, read on the forward strand.
GTCTCGAAGAGGCGGTGATGCACGTCGTCCAGATAAGGCAACTGCTGGCCATCCTGATCTACAAATGGATAGTAGGGATTACGCTCCATCACGAACAGTTCACTGGACAGGGGATTGCCGGCTGTCCACGGGCCCACAGACGGCAAATCCGGATTGAGGTACCACCAGCGGCGATCCGCATAGTACTCACTCCAGGCGTTAAAGCCCGCCTTCTCAGTATCTGCCTGTAACTTGTCGGCATCGTCGGTCAGATCGATATGGAACTGGCTCAGGTAATGGCCCGGAAGGTAGATGCGTCTCGTCACGCGGAGCGTGCTGTAAAGAAATAGCGGTTTGGGTTCAGTGAATGAGTACTTGACTGTATGGTCATCCACGGCTTCCTGTCCCATCAATTCGCCCCCTGACTTATAGGCATTGGAGATGGACGGATTGATGTCGGTGTTCTGCAGATCGTGTTCGTACCACCACTGGAAATCGGCAGATGTAAAGGGCTCACCATCCGACCATCTGGTGCCAGACCGAAGGTGAAATGTCCACTCGGTGGCGTCTTCATTGATTTCCCAGGATTCGGCCAGACGCGGCTGTACGTTGAGATCCTGATCGTACCAACCCAGGCCGCGATCCTGCAGCTTGGTGGGGCCCCAGCGATCGGATACCCCCTTGAACCCACGACGCATGACACCGCCGTAGTTGCCTGCGGCACCGCCGGCATTGGGCAGGACACCGGGATTGGCCGGCAGCCGTTCATCCACGGGTGGCAGGTCCCCCGCTGCCACCATATCCGCCAGCATAGGGGCTTCCTGGTATTTGCCCATAGGCATAGCTTCTTCGGCTGGAGCGGCAGCTTCAGCAGCTGGTGCTTCGGGCTCAGTCTCGGGAGCAGGTTCTCCTGCAGGACCACAAGCCACAACTACAGCCCCTGCCGAAGTAACGGCTGTCAGACGCATAAATTCACGCCTCGAAAAGGCGTGAGAATGCCTGAGTTTCCTGGACATGACAAACTCCTTGCACTTTCTTCCATTGTCAAGAGAAAATCTGGATGTTCTGGTACAGTCTCAAACTGTGTGGAACTCCTGGGGAACGTTATATCAGGTCCGAGACGTGGGGAAACCGGTCAGAACAGGAAGGTTACAGTCCTGATTTGAATTCGAATGTAAGGAACACCGGTTGTTTGTATCTGACCCCGGTAACGGCTTTATGGCCTCCAAAAGGTTTTCCGTCACGACCCCCAAAACCCAGTCCAGCCTGTATATGCCGATAGGGGAGTTCGTTGGAGGACTTCGTTTCGGCCAAGGCTGGCGAAGAGCTAGTCAACAGACAAGACCGAAGCGTATCCCTGACCTGATATCCATTCTTGCCCGGTTGGTTCACAACCGGGTGCCTAGCTGTACGGCCGGTTCCAAATCCAGACTATTCCCAGGAGAGTGTGCCTCCGCTCTGGTAGTCCACGACACGGGTTTCGAAGAAATTCTTCTCTTTCTGCAGGTCAATGATCTCGGACATCCAAGGGAAGGGATTCTGGGTATTGGCGAAAATGGGACCCATACCCAGTTGTTCACAGCGACGGTTAACAATAAAGTGCATATAGGCTTCGCACTGGGCTGCATTCAGGCCGAGAAAGCCATTGGGCATTGTGTCATGGCTATAGGCCACCTCCAATTCGCAGGCTTCCTGTAACATCCGGCGCACTTCATCCTGGAATGAAGAAGACCAGAGATGAGGATTTTCAATCTTGATCTGGTTGATGACATCAATACCAAAATTGAGATGGACAGAATTGCCCGTGACGGACACGGCACCATTCCGTCGGATCAACAGGAAGGAGGAAGGCACCTGGATACCATATACCATTTCGGTGCCTGCAATATGCTCTTTCTTGACTGCCAATCCCCGGGTGCAATCAAACTGGCGCAGGATGGAAAGCCGATAATAATCCTTGTAGCTTTCCCTGCGCTCATCTGCCTGATGGCCAATATGGGTACGGTACCCACATAACACCGCGACTGCCTGTACGGTATCAATGTTCCGCTTGTTGGTGGAACAATACACAAGGGAGTCCGTCGAGTAGGGCTTGACATGTCCATCCCATTGCACCACTTCGGCAATAAACTCTTGACACCAATCGAAGGTTACATCCTTCAGATCGATCCAATCCTCTAGTGCCTTGGTCAAGCAGTAGGTCAAAGGAACCTTGACGCGGTAGGTATGTTGTCCCGGCCTGTCGGCTGACACGGCGTAGTCGAACCCCAGATCCTGCAGGATATCCTGCAATTTTTCCTGTTTGCATGATTTCGCCAGCGTGAAACGTACAGGGCGCACCCCGGAGTGCTTGCCTGTATACCTGTCACTGGGCAAGGTGCCATCAGCCTGAAGCGCAATCAGGAATTTCTCATGGGCAGTCAGGGACTGCCTTGTTCCCTCGCTCTTGGTCCCGGCATTCAGGAAGAACCCATTGGATGGAGTGGCATCCTTGGCTTCCTTCACCACAAGATTGCCATGTCGGCTTTTGTACAGGACGCGATGATGGGCACTGACTTTCTGATCCACATGGCCCTGTTCATTACAGAATCGGTAAGTCTCCTCCACCTGGGTCTTGCTCAGGGCCACAGGATGGACAAAGGAAATATGCCCCTCGTCCCATTGCGCCAGTTGGGTCACATAACTCACTTCCGTGACCGGTATCCATCCCTGAGGCGTAAGTACTTCCGTATCACCCGTTACACATTCGTCCCGCAGAATATACTGGTACATCTCGGCAATGCCGATCATCTTGTTGCGCCGGCCCAGGGACAGAATCTGGGCAAACCCCGTATAGAACCACATGCCCTCAAAAATGACATAAAAGGCAATCAGATCGCGCAGGAAGGATTGATCGTGTTCTGGGGTACCGGTCTGGAAATGTGGGTTCGCAAAGCTTCTTGTGTATTCCAGGGCCCAGGCGGCCTTTTCCGTGATGGACGGAATCTCCCGGTACATATTGAAGAGTTCACCCTCGTCCAGGCCCAGACTCTCGCAAATATACTGGAAGGTGTGCGTATGGATCGCTTCCTCGAAGGCTTGGCGCAAGAGGTATTGTCGGCATTCCGGATTGGTGAGGTGACGGTAGATCGCCAAAACGATGTTATTGGCCACCAGGGACTCGGACGTGGCAAAAAAGCCCAGGTTGCGGCTAATCATCAAACGTTCATCGGCCGTCAAGCCGTCGCGGGATTTCCACAGGGCAATATCCGCCTGCATGGCCACTTCGGTGGGCATCCAGTGATTGTTGCATCCGGCCAAATATTTTTCCCAGGCCCAGTGGTACTTGAGGGGCAGCAGTTGATTGACGTCAGCGCGGGCGTTGATCATGGTCTTGTCGCTGACCTGAATGCGCTCGGCGCCTCGCTTGATTTCCCCGAGGCCGGTACCATCTACCTGCGGCGCAGGATCGGATGATGAAAAGCTTCCATTCGCGGCGGTGGAGGATGGATTCGGATCGTTCCATTCCAGGGGCATTGGGCTTCTTACTCCTTGCATGCGGTCAAGGAAGGAATGGTGACCTTCCTGGCGGCAAAGTATTAATTACTGTAACAAGAATACGGGGGAATCCTAGCACTACCCATAATCTACGCTTGAGCGGAGAAACGGGTAGTGCCGTGCGGCAACAGGATCCGAGTCGATGGTGAACTTTTTATTGGCAGGCTTCGCAATCCTCGTCATCCAGATTACATATCAATGGATCCTGGACGGGCAATTGGGAATATAGGGTTTCAGGTTCCGCCGGCAGGGGCAAAGAAGACAAAGAAGCATCCGGCTGCGGAGCTACAGGTACCGCATTCAATTTGCCGTCTGTGCCCTGTAGGGTGCTTTTTTCCACGCTAGTCGCGGACCGAGTGCGCAAATAATAGGTGGTCTTCAATCCCCGTTTCCAGGCCAGGGTATACAAGTCGTGCAACTGCTGTCCGCTGGTGGTGGCTACATACAGATTCAACGACTGGGACTGGTCAATCCACTTCTGGCGACGGGCTCCGGCTTCTACCAGCCACGAGGATTCAATCTCAAAGGCGGTGGCGTACAGTTGCTTGAGATCCGTGGGAACGCGGTCAATGGCACTCAGGCTGCCGTCATAGAATTTGAGATCGCTGACCATGGTGGCATCCCACAGGCCACGGGCCTTGAGATCCCGCACCAGATACTCGTTCACGACCGTAAAGTCGCCTGACATGTTGGCCTTCACAAACAGGTTACGAAATGTTGGTTCAATGGAAGGACTGACACCACAGATATTGGCGATGGTGGCGGTGGGTGCAATGGCCATGACATTGGAGTTGCGCATGCCCTGTTGTCTTACCTTGCTACGCAAAAGTTCCCAATCCATATGATGACTGCGATCCACTTCCAGCGTCCGACTACGGGCCCGATCCAGCAACTCCAGTGAATCAATCGGCAAAACACCTCGACTCCATAGCGAGCCGGCGAAAGTCTGGTAGGCACCTCGTTCCCGGGCCAGATCCGAAGAGGCTCTGATGGCATGATAGGACACGGCCTCCATGCTGCGATCCGCAAAATCCACAGCGGCCTGGGAAGCGTAGGGAATTTTCAGCTGATGCAATACGTCCTGGAAACCCATAATGCCCATACCCACGGGGCGATGGCGCAGGTTGCTGGTGTGGGTTTCCGGGATAGTGTAGAAGTTGATGTCGATCACATTGTCGAGCATACGCATGGCCGTGGCCACAGTCCGTTGCAGTTTGGCCTGATCCAGTTGGCCATCCTTAACATGCTGGGCCAGATTGACCGAACCCAGATTGCAGACTGCCACTTCCTCTGCGTTGGAATTGAGCGTAATCTCTGTACACAGGTTGGAGGAGTGGACAACCCCGTCATGTTGCTGGGGTGACCGCAGATTGCAGGGATCCTTGAAAGTGATCCAGGGATGGCCCGTCTCAAAAAGCATGGTCAGCATGCGTCGCCACAGGTCCAGGGCCCGGACCCGCTTGAATACCTTGATCTCCCCGGCTTGGGCCTGGGCTTCGTAGTGCAGATAGCGTTCCTTAAAGGACAAGCCAAACAATTCATGCAGATCGGGCGTTTCGTCGGGAGAGAATAGTGTCCAGCCTTCGTCAGCTGCCACCCGTTCCATAAACAGATCAGGAACCCAGCAGGCGGTATTCATGTCATGCGTGCGTCGTCGGTCATCCCCGGTGTTCTTGCGCAAGTCCAGGAATTCATCGATATCAATGTGCCAGGTTTCAAGGTAGGCGCAGACGGCGCCCTTGCGCTTGCCGCCATTGTGGGCCAAAGCGGCCGTTGTCATATAGCTTTCGGCCCCTTCCACGCGCATGTCATAAACCGTTGTACATGAGTCCACGGCTTGGACAGACTTGACACGCGACCAGAGACATCCGCGCCAGGCAAACCAGTTGTATTTGGTCAGTGGCTGAACCCCTACCATCTGGGCCAGGGGAGCAACAGCCGGGATCCGTACATCATGGACTACGGTTGCCTTGACTACCCGTTTCGTGGGCGGACGACGACGCATGGTGGCGCTGGTAGCCACTCCCTGACGCAGGAGTTGATAGCGCAGACCTTCACAGAGTGCACGCGAGGTATGGCAGAAAGTTATCTCTTTGCCGCGCGAAACATTCCCGGCCGTTGCGATGAGACCCCTAATCAGAGCCCAGGTCTGGGCTGGGGGCAAGTGAGAGAGATGGGGCGCAATGCGCTTCTGTCCATTAGGGCCATATAGATCTTCCCGTGTGAAGACAAACTTGCGCGAGTCGGAACGCCGAAACTGTCCGGTCGCGGCGTCGCGATCCAGGGTATAGCCCGGCGACCATCGAATCTGCAAGGCCTTGCTGCCAGGATGATCCGTGATCCACCAATGGATCTGGCGTTGATCCAGGTAAGCGCAGACAAAATTCCTTAATTCCTGATCTTCTTCGGCATGAAAGGTGATGCCCCATTCGGAATTCTGCTGACTGCAATGGCCATCGCCCAGCAACATCCCATACAGTCGGGCATCATCTTCCTCCAAAGCAGCTACCGGCACCACTTCCTTGGGTATGACTTGGGCTACATAATCACCCACTCGAATATCACCGGCATCGATCCAGGAAGGTGTGACCTTCCCCTTTTCCAGCCAGGCCAGGGTTCGCTTTTGGGTGTGCTCCAGGGGGATATTCGGAATGGCCCAGAAAGGATGTCCCGCCGTAACATGGAGATCGCAGGTTCCGTGCTTGACTCCAATCTGCACCATGGGACCTTGCTGGGCATAGGCCATGGATTCCTGAACTTCCCGGTAAATGCCCTGCTGGCCCAAAACCAGGTTGCCGGCTTCTATATCGGCGATGGATCGGATGCCTTGGTCGGTAAAGACCAAGGTGTCTGGGGCAAAGCATTGATTGACCGCGACCGCCGTATCATTGGCTACCTTCAGAAAAGGCACCACCCCTTGGGAGTGACCATTGGTCCCCTTGATATGCGCGCCCAAACCTCGGACAGGTGTCCAGTCATTACCCAGACCGCCGGAGAATTTGGAAAGCAAGGCATTGTCCTTGATGGACTTGAAGATACTGGCCAGATCATCCGGTACCGTACTTAGGAAACAGGAGGACAGTTGTGGGCGTGGGGTGCCGGAATTGAAGAGCGTGGGCGTGGAACACATGAAATCGAACGACGACAACAGTTGGTAGAACTCGATAGCTCGACCTTCCCGGTTCTCCTCCTTCTGCGCCAGCCCCATGGCTACGCGCATAAAGAAGGCCTGGGGCAGTTCAATCCGTACGCCTCCGCTGTGCAGAAAATAACGATCATAAAGTGTCTGCAAACCCAGAAACTGGAAGTTGCGATCCCGTTCCGGTTGCAGGGCTTGGGCCAGCTGATCCAGATCAAAACGGCCCAGTTCGGGATGGATCAGGTCCAGCTCAATCCCTTTTTGGATATAGCGGGGGAAGTAGGTTTGGTACAGGACGTTATCTTCCACCGTGTCAGGATCCAGACCGGCACCGCAGACGAAAGGCAGGACCTCGGACCGCAGTTGCAGCAAGACTAGGCGGGCACTGACAAAGGAATAGGCTGGTTCCTGCTCCACCAGGGAACGGGCCGCCATAATCTGGGCTAAGCGCAGATGTTCGGGGGTAATGTCGTCATAGATGTCCCGCACCAGAATTTCCATGATGGCCGTAGGTGATACCCCGTCAAGACCCCGACAAGCCTCGTTGATGTCGCGCTGAACTCTTTCCAGGTCCAGCAGTTCCCGGGAGCCGTCCGACAGGCGGACATGCAGAACAGGAGGCGCGGTATCTTCTTCCGCGGCGGCCTTGGCCGCTTCCCGCAATTTGGTCCGTTCATTCCGGTACACAATGTACCGGCGCGCCACTTCGAATTCGTTGGCCTTCATCAATTCGATTTCCACCCGATCCTGAATCTCCTCGATTTGGACCGGACGGATTGAGGTGTAGCGCACCAGGATCTCGGCTTCGACCTTGGCGGTGATGTCATCTATGGTCTGGCGTACACCGGTAGACTCGAGGATGTTGGGATTGCGATCCTCGTAGGTGGCTTTCCAGGCGCTTTTGAGAGCTTCCTTAATCTTGGTCTCATCGAAATCGACCAAAGCGTTGTCCCTCTTTCTGACCTGGACGAAATCATCCAGATCCAAAGGACTGGCAGCGTCAAGCGAACTGGCGGCGGTGTAGGGGAGGGAAGTGTGGGTGGCCATAAAACAGAAATGAATTGCTACAGGAATATATAACGAACGAATTTTAGTTAACTATAACCAAAAGACTTGTGGCCTGCCACCGGGATCATTAAACATAAAATAACGAGAACATCAACCAGTTATGGCATCCAGAAACGGATTTGCAATGCGTAGCAGGCAACGAAATGTAATGGTTAAGGTCAAGGCAGGGGAAAAAAGATGGGTAACAATGTCCGGTACGGTCCAACGAGGTGCAAAGAACAGTGAACTTTGTATCCCGTAGCCCTGATACGTTATCTTACCAGTTTCCAAGTTCCCTGTACAGTCCCAATCAAGGGATGCCCACAGGAAATTTAATCTTCTGTAAACACCTATATCTGGCAGCAGGGAACTGGGTCTGGTCTGTGACCCGTTGTGCAGGCGCGGCTTGTCCCCAGCCGGGCGAACGTTCTCTGTTCCGTCGACTTTAGTTTTTCCCGATTAAATTTGCTAATTTTTGAGACTGCAACGGGACAGCGCGAAGTTACGCGACGAAATCGAGGAGAATTGTTCCCGGAATTGTCCTTGTCGAAAAAAAACGGTTTCTAAAATTGGAAATAACACATTTTTAATTGATGGACAAAATGGGAGCACAGGCGGCAAAATGCCTTGAATTCCGCCTGGATGCCGAGCCTGTCTGACAGACTCGGCGTCAGGGATCAGTGCCGGGCCGGAGGTTCAACTGGCACTGGAAGTAAGGGCAATCTGCGGGAGGAGAGCTTTCGCCACCGTGAGCATCTCCCTGATCATGACTTGGCCTGAATACATGTCTGCGGTCTTGGATAGGGGGTAGCACTCTTGGCATGGGACCGGTGCACAAGTGCACATACCGGCATAGTCTTGCCTTGGTCCAGCCGCGCAGAATCCCTGAGTCATGGCCCAAACACTGTCTTGGCATATCGTCCGGGACAAAACCAACCCATGATTGACAGTCCTCCCAAGTAGCTCTGGCTAGCAGTTCAGACGTCGTTGAACCTTTGTCCGGAGCCGCTGGGCTGCTGCGTTTTCGGGATTCAGACCCAGGGCCTGTTCACAATCGGTGAGGGCTTCCTCGTAGCGGCCCAGCTTGATCTTGATTTCACTCCGGACCCGGTACGCATCCGTGTCTGTGGGGTTCAGACGCAGGCTTTCTTCACTATCCGCGAGGGCTTCCTCGCAAAGGCCCAGATAAAGCTTGGCCTCGCCCCGGTTACGGTAGCCCCCGGCGTCTTCGGGATCCAGATCCAGGACCTTTTCGCTGTCCGCGAGGGCCTCCTCGTAGCGACCCAGCCTGATCTTGGTCTCTCCCCTGTCCCGGTAGGCGTGGGTATCGTCGGGGTCCAGGCGCAGAACCTCGTCATAATCTGCGACCGCTTCCTCATAGCGGCCTAGCTGGTAATAGGTGAATCCCCGACCGATGAGAGTTGGGATATTATGGGGATCCCGGCCCAATGCCTCACCATAATCCACGAGTGCCTCCGCATAACGCCGCAGTCCGGTTTTGATCTGTGCCCGAATGTAGTAGAGCCAGACATCGTTGGGGGCAAGGTGTAAGGCTTGATCACAATCTGCGAGTGCTTCCCCGTAGCGGCCCAGCCGATAAAGGGTAAATCCCCGGCCTGCATAGCCCCCCGGGTTGCCAGGCCATCCGTACACGATCTGATCGTATTCAGCCAATGCTTCTTCCAGCCAGCCCAGTTGGGTCAGGGCTATGCCCCGCAGCCCGGCATAGTCCAAAGCACGGTCGGGGACCAGACGCTGTGCCCGGTCATAATCTGCGAGCGCATCCTCATAAGCACCCAGTTTACTCTTGGCTTCGCCCCGAATGCGGTAGACCGTCGCCTTATCAAGGCCCAAGTGCAGGGCCTGGGAGCAGTCCACAATGGCTTCTGCGTACCGGCCGAGTTTGTACTTGGCTTCGCCCCTGGACGCGTAGACTCTCGCGAACTTGGGGTCAAGTTCCAGGGCCTGGTCGTAATCCGCGATTGCCGCTTCGTATCGGCCCTGCATAAAGTAGGCTTCACCACGGTTCATGTAGCTCCCGGCGAATTCAGGGTTGAGATCCAGAGCCCGGTCATAATCTGCGACCGCTTCCTCGTAGCGTTGCAGATGGTATAGGACTGTTGCCCGTCCGAGAAGGGCTTCCATGGATTCGGGTTGCCGGCGCAGAACCTGGTTGTAATCTGCCATGGCTTCCTCGTAGTGGCCCAGCGTGAATTGGGCCGCTGCACGGCCACAGTAGGATGCAGAATCGTTCGGGTCCAGACACAAAGCCTGTTCAAAGTCTGTGACCGCTTCCTCATGGCGGTCCAGATGGTAATAAGCAGTTCCCCGGTTATAGTAGGACCCAGCACTCCTGGGATCCAGGCGCAGAGCCCGATCACTGTCCGCGACCGCTTGCTTGTAGCGGCCCAGTATGCGGTTTACCGTACCCCGGTTGGTGTAGACCGAGGCGAGACCAGGGTCCAGACGCAAGGCGCTATCATAGTCTGCGAGCGCTCCCTCGTAGCGCTCCAGTTCCAGCTTGGCATTTCCCCGATTGTAGAGAGTCACGGCCTGTTTGGGATCCAGCCCCAGGGCCTTGTCATAGTTTCTGATGGCTTCTTCGTAGCGGCCCAGACTGCTGTTCGCCACTCCGCGGTTAAGGTAGGCGAAGACATGTCTGGGATCCAGGCGCAGAGCCCGACTGAAGTCCCGGATCGCCGCCTCGTAGTAGCCCAGTCTGAGTTTAGCGTACCCCCGGTCAAAATAGGCCGCAACACTCTTGGGATCAATGCGTAGGGCCTGATCATAGGTGTGCACAGCCTCGTTGTATCGGCCATCCATGATCAGGGCCATCCCCTGCTCATACACGAATTGGAATTCCATGGCAAGTGGCTCCAGGGAGCGATTCAGAAGCCTCGCATCCATCGATCCAAGGCATTGTTATCACTGGCAGAAAAGCATGTCCTGTACCTTACCATGGCTTTCACGAATGTTCCCAACACGTGCCGAATCCCGGGGATGTACAGGATTGACCGAAAGGGCCAAGCCCCGCATTCAAGGAGGAAGCTGACCAGGAAATTCAGGGGACTGTCCTGTGGGGGCACTACCCAAGGAGATCGCAGATCCCCGCAACCCACATGATCGGCAGCCCCATCGCCCTGCCATGTCGGGGTTGCCGAATACGCAATAATGGGCGATGCCACTGTCCTCTCCACCGTGGCCCAGTGTGGCGTGACCCATCCGGTGGAGGCAGCCCCATGGAATCCCGTCTCGCCTGTCCTTTCCACGGTTGTGGGCGTCTGACAGGGTGTGCGCCAAGCCGGACCCGGCCGTCATCCCGTCCCTATTCTGGAGACAACCCTTGAAAAATGGCCGGTACTCTTGCTCCCTTGGGGGCTACTGCAGACAATCTGCTGAGGTCTACCATGCAAAAGCAATTCCACTCCGTGTCGTTACCCTTTCGGTCTGCGCCATCGCCCTACACCTGAGCCTTGGGGCTCCCGTCATGGCGGGTGACAATGACACTTCCAACTACCACCAGTGCCTGCAAGAACCCCATGATCCCATTCGGGGTGACGCCTGGTACTGTTAAGCCCCATTGCACATTTGAGAATACCTGTGAAAGCAGTTGCTGCCATGGACAAGATGAGACACAGCGCAGACAGGTTATATGTCCAGGCAACAACCGTATTGGCTTCCGGCTGCAAGTTTTGGTTGGTTGCGGCCCGTCTTCACCACAGGCAACCTTTGGCCGATATACCTTGATGAAAGGCTGCAGCTACAGACTACAGCCCTTGGTTTTGCACCTGTAGTCGGGAAAACCAGAAGTCTGGGGGGCTACCAGGCACATCCACTCCAGCGGGACCAGCGGGCCAAACTTCAGCAGTTTTGGATCCCGAGCGCCTGTAGCGTGATATTCATGGCCTCCCGGAAATTGCGTTGTTGACCACGGCCGGGAAAGGGAATGGCCAGGGTCTGGGGCAAGGAAAAGCCCGCCTCGCGCACCGGATCCTGCAATATCTTCCAGACAGGAGCCGCGATCAGGACCACATGGTCGGGTTGGGCCTCACGGAGCAGTTCCAGGACATAATCTGTATGCTCGGCAATCTGGATTTCTTTTCGTTTCTTATCGATGGGGTCTGGTATAGCCTCGATCAACCAGTAGCCATCCTGCTGGAAAGTCTGTAGCCATTCCTGCTTGCGCTGCCTTTCGGTCTTCGTTTCCCCAAACTGGGTGGGGTAGAGCGCCCGGGTCAACTCGATCCACAGGGTGTCAGCCCGGGTCACATTCGCGAAATAGAAATGCCGATCCGGAGCCGCAGGCGGCGATTCGGAGACAAACAGAATCTTGACCTGTTCAGGTTTGTACCGTTGGGTGGCTTGCTGGCGCAACTGGACAGGACTGGACATGCATTCACCGGAAAGTCAGTAAGTCAGTATTGGACGTAGAAGATCAAGCAGGTGCCGTGGGGATAAGCCAGGGAGGATAGACCAAGCCTTCCCGGCTTAGATGACTGGCATAAAGGAAACGGTATACATCGCTGACGTAGAAATGGGGATGGGGCTTGTCAGGTAGGGATTCCAGGAAACGATCATGGACCAGTTCCGCCGTATTTTCGTCCAGCCCCGAGGCTACCTCATAGGGAAAGTAAATGGCCAAATCACGATCCGGCGGATGGATGATGCGGGTAACCCCAAAGGATTCCGGGTAACGGTACGCCGGTGACAGACGTTCCATGAGAAAGGTACCCATGGCCGCGGAATGGATGCAGTCTTGGTGGGCATACAGGAAATTGACCGTTTCCTGGGCATCTTCCAGGGTCTCCCCGGGGAAACCAAAGAAAAAGAACGTGTGATTCCAGATACCCGCTTCCCCACTTTCCCGCAGGATTCGGCTCATGTGTTCAAGTTGGGTACCCTTGATCATGTGATCTATGATGGCTTGGGAAGCACTCTCCAGGCCAAAGAGAATCATGCGACATCCCCCCGCCTGCATATTTTCCAGCAGCGGTTTATCGATCACCTTCTCAAATCGGACGCAGCCCCCCCAGCTGATGGGTTCCTCATCCTCGTGCAGGAGAGCGGACAGATCCCGCAGATTACGGGGGGTAATGGCCTCATCGGCAAAGAAGATGTGTTGCGACCCGTATTTGTCGCGGAGGGCATACATCTGGTCGGCCAACTGGCGGGCCCGGAGCTGGCTGAAGGATTCAGGCTCACCGTATCCCACGTTACAAAAGGCGCATTGCCCAAAATAACACCCGCGGGCCGTCATCAGGGGCAGGGCCAACTCGGGTGCCAGGTAGCGAGACAGCGGAAAGCCATCAAAATCAGGCAGGGGCAAGTCCTTGATCTTCTCCGGCTCCTTGCGCGGATTGGTGCGGATGGTGGAGTCCGTATGGTAGATCAGGTTGGGAATGTCTTCCAGGGAAGCCCCAGACACCTGCGCGCAGGCTAACTGCAAGAGAGAGACTTCCCCGTCATAAATCACGGCACTGTCAATCAGGCGAAACAGTGAGGGCCGCTCTGGCAGAACGTCATGGAGCATACTGACATGAGGTCCGCCTATGGTAATGTGGCAGTCCAGCTTGGCCTCTCGTACCAGGTAAGCCAAGGTAAAGGCTGCCAATACCTGGGGCATGGAAGGAATGGAGATACCCACCAAGTCGGGAGCGAATTCCACCAGATCCGGTATCAATAACTTGCGGTAGATGTCCAGGAACATGTTGTGGCGTCTATCCGCCACGCCATGTAACAGGAACTCGCTGCTATCCACTGGCCCCGCAGCTTCGTAACTTTGCAGATGGAGGTGGGCCGGGAAATAGGGCAGGGAGGCAACTTCCAGGCAGGCCGCCAGGATCTGGAAATTCGCGAAACCTATTGGCCCATCATAGAAAGCCGGACTGCGGACTACATCCTTGGCTGTTTCCACTTGGGCCGTCAGAGCAGGACCCTGTTGCAAGGCCCATGACACGGTATCAGTCGGGGGGTAGGGTCCGGGGGTATGCCGCCGGCTCCCGGATGAGCCAAACCGTTCCCGGATTAACTCCAGCATCCGTTCCATGTGATCCTGGGTCAGAATCTCATCAAAGACCTCGATGTTCAGATCCCGCTGCATGACCTCTACTCCCTCACGCCGCAGATAGGCGGTCAACGAGGGCAAGGCCAGATGAGGCATGGTAGGTGTCCAGTTAGGAGGAAACAGCAAGGCTACCCTGGGAGCCCGTGACAGTTCAGATACCTGCGGCGTGGCCGACAGAGTCAGGTTGATAGGCGCAGCGCCCAGGGACCGAGACAGCGGATGACGAGCCATGCCAGGATCAGGCTTCCACGCCCTGCAAAGTCAATTCCTCTGCATAGTGACAGCGCACAAAATGGCCCTGCCCCACCTGTTCCAGAGCCGGTGTCTCCTTGACGCAGCGGTCATTGTCGTTATACCGGCAGCGCGGATGGAAATAGCATCCAGTGGGCGGATTGGATGGATCCGCGACATCTCCTTCCAGCACAATGGGTTCGGTCCGATCCCGGGGATCCGGTTTGGGTACGGACGCCAGCAGAGCTTCGGTATAGGGATGTTTGGGATTGGTGAACAGATCCTCGGTATGGGCATTCTCCACCAGCATGCCGACATACATCACGGCTACCCGATCACTGATGTGTTCCACCACACTGAGATCATGGGCAATGAAGAGATAGGTGAGGCCAAACTGCGCCTGCAGATCCTGCAACAGATTCAGAATCTGGGCCTGGACCGAGACATCCAGGGCAGAAACCGGTTCATCCAGGACAATCAACTGGGGATTGAGGGCCAGAGCCCGGGCAATGCCAATGCGCTGGCGCTGGCCACCGCTGAAGGCATGCGGATAGCGGTTCAAGTACTCTGGCCGCAGGCCTACGACGCGCAGGAGGTCGGAAACGCGGTCTTCCAGCTCATTGCCGGAGGCTACCCTATTGACCAGGAGCGGTTCACCGACATTCTGCAGCAGATTCATGCGGGGATTGAGTGAGGAATAGGGATCCTGAAAGACCATCTGCATGTCACGCCGGAGGCTCTTGAGATCGGCACGCGACAGGGTAGCGATATTGAGTCGTTCTGTATCGGAGCGCTGGAACCAGATATCTCCCGCCGTAACGTCGTAGGCGCGCATAATGACACGGCCTGTGGTGGTCTTGCCACAGCCCGATTCACCGACCAACCCCAGGGTCTCACCGGGACGAATATAGAAACTTACCCCATCCACAGCCTTGATATTGCCTACCTTACGGGAAAGCACTCCCCGCTTGATGGGGAAGTATTTCTTCAAGTCAACCACATCCAGCAGGGAAGCCTCCCCACCGGTGGTATCCATAACAGCGCCGTTTTCTGACACCCGCAATATCTCCTCTGTCAAAATCCCCTGCCCTTGGCAAGGCTATATCACCACGTTGACAATCCAGGACAGGGTGATCAGCACGAGTAAAGGGGCGCCTATCTTGATGAGACGTTGGTAAAGTACTCCCTGCAGAAGGCCCTGACGAAGGTACCCCTCAGACAAGAATACGTAGACAATCCATATGGCACCGAACACATACACCGACCACTGCCCCAGGCCACGCAATTGCCAGGGATTCACCCGCATGAAGAGCAAATCCTCCACGATATTCCGCTGTAACAGAAAGACCAGCCAGAGGCTTAGCAGGAACAGGCCTATCCAGCCTGCGTAAGCTAGGACCCAGTCTTGCAATCGGGGTTTCATGTGAACCAGAGCACTTCCAGTCTTCTATATCTGCAAGTTTATGGACAACCTGATAGAAGGGGGACCTTTCCCGTCTTATTGTCAGGTGCCTGTGTTCTCATCCACCGTGTGGAAGGATCAGGTACGGGACGTTCCCGCAAGATGATAACGTGCACAAGGATATTTGCCCACAGGAAGAGCGCACGGGATACCGGCGACTCCCGTCCATAGTATAGAATACTCAGCGTGAAGTATGTCTATCAGAAGTAATCCCCTGCGGATCATGTTGGCTCCTGAACATGACTTCACCTCCAATGCTTGCGGTCTAACTTGAGTAACTATGTCCCAACAGTGTGACATCCTGGTAGTTGGTGCTGGTGTCGTCGGGGTTTGTACGGCCCATTTCCTGACGGAGGCCGGCTACACTCCCCTGGTGGTGGACCGGGGTGGCATCTGCGCCGGAGCTTCCCATGGCAATGCCGGTCTCATAGTGCCTAGTTCCTGGACTCCGCTCGGGTATCCCGGTGTGGTGCGGTCCTTGTGGGACTGGATGACGGATCGGTCTGCGCCCAATTTCATGCCGCCCTCCTGCAATCTCAGCTTTTGGCAATGGCTGGTCCGGTTTCTGCGGGCTTCCGAACCGCATCGTTACCAGCAATCGCTTGAGGCACTGCAGAGCCTGTCAACCCGCAGCGTGGAACTGTACAAGGAACTGGTGACATCTCTGGCCTTGGACTGTTCATTCGGTGCGCGCGGTGTCTTGCATCTGAGTACTTCACCAGAGGGTTTCCACCGGGACATGAGGCATGCCCTGCAGCACAAAGGCATTGGCGCGGACGCTGTGATCCTGGATCGGGAAGGGGTTCAGGAACTGATGCCGGTCATTACCCCCGCAGTGCTGGGAGGGGTGTTATATCCAGGTGATGGTTGTATATCCCCATCTGCTTTTGTGCAGGGCCTGGCCGCCCACGCCCAGTCTCGTGGCGCCCGGTTCTGGGAACAGACCGAAGTGCTCCACTGGGAAACGACCGGTGATCGCATCCAAACTGTGCATACTACCCAAGGAGCCGTGGAATGCAACCAGGTGGTAATGGCTACCGGTGCCTGGTCAGGTCGTCTGGGGCGGGCTTGGGGTCTGGATATTCCCATCGAACCAGCCAAGGGATACAGTTATACTTGGCCACGGCCCGACAATTATCCTGACCTGCCGTTGTCCCTGAATGAATCTGGTGTGTCAGTTGCCCCCATGGGAGATTGGCTACGGGCCGCTGGCACGCTGGAGTTCACGGGTCTGGATGACACGCTGTATAGGGATCGGGCGGATCGTCTTGCTTTGGCTACCAAAGCCTGTCTAGGCCTGGATCCGCGCGAAGGCACGCTCGCGATCTGGCGCGGCTGGCGGCCCATGACCCCGGATGGCGTGCCGATCATAACCTGGCACCAGCAGTATACCAATTTGCTGATTGCCACTGGGCACAACAAGATCGGGATGACACTGGGTCCTGTTACCGGTGAGATAGTGGCCCAAATGATCCAGGGGGATGCCACAGGATTTGAACCGCTCTGTCTGGACTTAAACCGCTTCGACTAAGGGTCAGGAGATGGGAATGCAGTTTGCTCCGAAGTTTCGGTTAAATGTCTTGGTGGTTTATAACCTACAATTTGGACAGGGCCAGAAATCGTCTGCGCCCGCAGCTCACCTGCCCCTATAGGTCAGGTCCTTCGGCAGGCGTGTAACAATTTCTGACCAAACCAAGCGAAAGAAATAAAGTTAATGTCGATGCATTCCAGCTTACACGAGGTAGTCGCGACCGGTCTGGACAGCTTGGTGTCGAGTTTGCAGACGCGCATGGTCCCTGCAGACCAGTACACCAGTGATCGGGGTGAGGCTCTGAAACGGGTTATTGCCCGCCTCAATCTGGATCATGGACCGGAGGCTGAGGTGTATTTGCTGGCCCACTGGGTCCTGCAGGTACATGAACTGTTGCAAGCGCAGGTCACGGTGATTACCCCTGAAATCGCCCTGAGCGATTTGGAACGCATGCAGGAATTGGCCAATCAATTGCGCCTGAATGAAGAGTATGAACTGCTGGGCACGTTGCGGGGACAGATCGAGCGGGGATCCTATACCGTCGCCACTTTTCGCTCGGTCAGTGGCGGTTTTGACACGATCGAGCAGATTACGACCGCCATGTTGGCTGCCTTGGGGGAGCGCATGGCCGTACTGGGAGGATCGGAATTACGGGACCGGATAGGGGATCCGGTGACCCTGTTAACGTTGTTGGCGGATAGTGAGACTCTGGCCCGTTATCTTCTCAATGCCAGCCGTAACCGTCTGACACAATGTGTGATTCTGGCCCATATGGTCATGATCATGCGGGAGTTACAGCGTCTCAAGGTACGTACTTCTCCCATGACAGCTACAGCAGATGCCCTGCGGCTGGCTCAATTGGGTGAAATCATTGGTGTTCAGCCTGTACGCCGGGCTGCCCATCGTGCCTCTGTATCCCGGCCGGGAGCCGAGTCTTCGCCCCCGACCGCAGAACCGGAGTCGTATGCACCTGTACAGGAACAGGCCGAGCCCCCTTCACCGGAGGCAGGTGATGGGAGTCTGACTATCGACTTGAGTCAGACACTGACGTCAGAGGTCACTGCGCCGCCAGCGGCGGAATCTGAACCTGCTTCCTCCCTTGATAGTCCAGCAATCCCTGAACCCCCTGTCTCAGAACCTCCTGTTCCAGAACCATCCGTGAGTCAGACCGTACGCGAAACGGAGCCGTTCACTCCAGATTCGGGGTCCGGTATTGGCCGCATGATCGGTATGCTGTTGCTGGCGTTTGTGGCTGTTGCCTTGCTGATAGTGTTTGTGGTGCGTCCGCCCTGGCTGGAAGGAGCCTTGGATACCTTCCAGGAACTGACCGGTGGTCAAATTGCCGTTCCCATGGCGGTCACAGAAGTGCCAACCCCCACATCGGAACCCCTTCCTACGACTGCCCCTACGGCCACCGCCACACCCGTGCCTCCGACACTCACACCGACGCCAGAGCCCACCTCCCCGGCCTTGGCTGAAATCGTCACAGCCAACACGAATCTGGCCCTGTACGAATGGCCCCATCTGCTCTCGGACGTGATGGACACCGTGGAACAGGGCACAGTGGTAATACCCATCCAGGTGGTAACCGGTTTGGACCAGCGCTGGTTGCGCTTGAATGATGGGCGCTATGTTCTGGGGGACGGCGTCGACAATGTACCTACGGAACTGCCGGAGATAGCCGTGACGGCTCTGGAAGGTATGCCCGAATTCAGTCCTGTACCTACCGGGACTCCCACGCCAGAACCTGAGGCAGAGGCACCTGATTCGGCATCGGAAACCGAAACGCCTACTCCGGAACCTGAAGTTGAGGAAACAGAGCCAGCGGTCCCCTATGTTCTTTCCACTATTCGCATGCGCTCAGGACCAGGAGCGGAATTTCAGGACAAGGGAGAACTGGAAGAGGGAACTTTGGTCACGCTGATAGGTACCAATGTGGACGCAACCTGGTTCATGTTGGCCAATCGTTACTGGATTCCGATAGAAGCAGTTAGCCATGTACTGGATGGCCTGAGTGTACGGGTGCCTTCCTATGCCCGGGTCGATGCCAACCTGCGTGAGAGTGCCTCGGTGGATTCGCGGCGGGTCGGCGGTGTCCGGGAAAACGATATTCTGGTGTTGGTTGGCCAGAAGACAGGTAGCAATCCAGAGGGAATCTGGTACAGGCTGGATACCGGCGGCTGGATTTATAGCGGCCTGGTTGAGGATGCCCCGTTGGACCTGCCGGAAGTCGAATAGCTGCAGGGATTGACGCAAAGCTTCCCCACCGTTGCATGGGACCAGCCTGCACTCATCTGGTCTGGTATCGGCCATGGATGTAGGTCAAGTTGGCTGGTCCTGCGCCTTTACAATGGTTCCCGCAAATCCGGGCTATCGTACTGAGGGTTGTTGACGCGCGAGCTGACCGGAAACGCTTCCATATCCTCTGCCGCATAAGGTTGACGACAGATGTCGAGCAATGCCTCTCGTGCCGAAGGTTCAGCGGACAGCCATAGGGGATAATGGTCAGGAGCCAGAATCACCGGCATGCGGTCATGAATCTGCTTGACCATGGCATTGGGGGACGTGGTCAGAACCGTACAGGACTCGATTTCTGTTCCATCGGCATCCATCCAGTGTTCCCATAAGCCGGCAAAAGCAAAAATGGGGCGTGAACGGACTCGAATCAGGTAGGGTTGGCGCACTTTGCCCTCGCGTTTCCATTCGTAAAAGTGGCTGGCCGGTATCAGGCACCGCCGATATTTGAAGGCAGAGCGGAAGGAAGGTTTCTCCGCCACGGTTTCACTCCGGGCATTGATCAGGCGCGCGGCAAAGGAGGTATCCCTGGCCCAACCGGGAATCAGACCCCAGTGGGCAAAAGTGAATTCCCGTTCGCCTGAATGGGGTGAGTCACGGACAATACCGACCGGTTGTGTAGGCGCAATGTTGTACCGGGCCTCAATGCCCTGGGGCAGCAATAAGTCAAATTCCAATTGAAACGCTTCCATATCCGGGAAAAAACTGAATCGACCACACATTATTGCGTCTTGCCCTTGTTAGGTTGATACGGGGAAGGGAATCAGTCAGGTACTGTCTGTGTAGGGATCACGTGGGACAATCTTTTCTGGCCAAAGTTCCTTCCTGTCTTTTGTCCCAAGTGTAACTCATCTGAAATCAGCAGTTCGGAGTTGCGGCAGGTATGCTTATGCAACAAATAATGTTCTGGACTGGTGCCGCCCCTAGGCAAAACCATCCGCGTATTACATGATCTGAAGTCGGGAGGCAGCCGTGGTCAGGGTAGGCCATGTGGTAATTCAGACTTGTATCAGCATCAGGAGGCTCTGATTCGATGTCCCAAAGTGATGTACAACATCCCAAGGTAGTAGTAGTGGGGGCAGGCAGTCTGTTTTTCGGACGCCAGGCTATATGGCAGATGGTGCATTCATCCTATTTGCAGAAGGGCACCCTGGCCTTGGCCGAGACCGATGAGACCAGGCTTGCCAAACTGGTGGCCTTGGCCCAGCAAGTGGCAGAGGCTAATGGCGTAGAGTTGGCGGTGGAAGGCGCCATGGACTGGCGGGAGGCGTTGCCAGGTGCCGATTTCGTCGTGCTCAGTTTTGCCCGGGATACAGTTAAGTACCGGGGCATGGATTGCGCCATATCCGAAAAGTATGGTGTCCGCATGTGTTCTGGGGACACGATAGGTCCTGGGGGTATTTTCCGGGCCATGCGGGAATTCCCTCGCATTCTGGAATGTGTCGCTGATGTCGAACATCTCTGTCCGGAAGCTTGGGTTATCAATTACATCAACCCTTCAACCGTACATGGCATAGGGCTCGTGAGGTTTGCGCCCAATGTCAAGAGTTTTGCCCTGTGCGATAGCCTGCATATGCCCCATATCAAGAATCGTATTGCCTGCGCTGCAGGACTGCTGCCTGAGGGGCAAGCAGATCTGACACCGGAACAGGATCAGGAATTCGACATGCGTATTGCTGGAGTCAATCATTTTACTTGGCTGCTGAAGGCTGAGTACCAGGGCTGTGACGTGACTCCTGCCGTTGCCCATTCTCTGGCCCAAGAGGCGGTTGCGGAATCGACCACACAGATCGTCGATTCCAAGGCTTGGCTCAATAAATCCATTGGCCATGAGTTGTACGAGATCTTCGGTTACGTTCCTGTCTGTGTGGCCCATACCAAGGAGTACGTACCGTACTACCAAGGCACTGGACAGCGGCAGGGGCGCCTACCGCCGCTGGCGATATGGGATACAGAAACCCGGTACGACCGCCATGAGGCGATGTGGCAGCAGATCGATGATTTCCTGGAAGGGGTCATACCCATCGAGAGCTACTCCACGCTCATTGGGCCGGATCACGCCACGGATATTATCGAAAGTATGGTGGGTGGCCTGGACAGACCCTTCTATGTCAATACCGCCAATCAGGGGGCTGTCACCAACATGCAGGATGATGCCTTTCTGGAACTGTTGTGTGACATCGATATGGAAGGACCTGTACCTCGTCCTGTAGGTGAAATGCCGCGGGGTTTGCTAGGCCAACAACAGGTCATTCTGGATACCCACGAACTTACGGCAGAAGCCGTGGCCAAAGGGGACTATGGCCTGTTGCGCCGGGCGATGCTGACTGATCCCATTGTCAATTCCATTGGCGATGCGGACGCTATTCTGCAGGAATTGCTGGAACAGGAACGGGAAGTCCTGCCTGCGTGCTGGTATTCATGAGCCATGGCAACAAGCCGGTGACAGGCAGGACAGGTCATCTTGGATCGGTAGAAGCCTGTCCTTTATCCGCAATACCGTCTTTCTGACCTGTATGTCCAGCCTGGGTCGACTCAGTTTAAGGGTGATCAGGTAATGACCTTACGCCCCGCGCAGGCAGGGGCATAGGGCAAATTGACAGGGTCTTTCCCTCAGGAACCGGGCTTTCAGACATTTGCGGTTGATAGTATCCACAGGCTCTATTCCACTTCGATTTGATAACGATTGAGCCATAGCTCGCCTGAGCCCCCAATGACTTCATTGCCGAACTCTACCGAGGCCACATAGGAATCGGCGGGTATGTGCTCGTGCTCGACCAAATACCCAAGAAATTTCTCCACATTAACCATGCCCTGATACTGATCGGCTTGGCTCACAAACGCGATGTATCCAGGCTTTTCCTCCGCTAGGCCGTGATCCGTTCCCGGTTCCGGATCAAAATTGGGACGGATGTAGAGATCATACGTAAAGTCATCCAACGTAACCTGCCCGACCCGAAACTCCGGCGGCTGTGCCGGGAAAGTCTGATCCATCCAGATCATGATTTCGTGCGTGATCGTTTCGGGTGTAGGTGGATTGTCACTTGTCACCCAAATATCGAAGGCAAGATTGTACGTGCCTTGGGCCGTTAGTTCTACGGCATAGGTTATGGATAGTTTGTTCACGGACGCTATCCGTTGGGGCAGGTTGGATGTAGTGGACGAAGAATGCCATGGTTTATGTCCGTAAATCACTTCTGGGTACGCTTTGACATCGCCTGTACCCCCCGGCCATTGCCACCGCCAGCCATACTGATCGTTCCCGTCAAGGTTCCGTCTCAATAGGCATTGTTCATAATCTGCAATGTCTCCCTTGCCCCATATGTTGTTTTGGTAAAGGAGGCCATGGTTTTCCCACTCTGCCCAATCCGTGCAACGCATCTCGATGTCAACCGCTCCGGGTCCCTGTACGTGAGGGACATCGTTGTCCTCAGAGGAAGAGTCATTGGCCATATCGTCGCATCCGGCTAGAACCAATCCGAGAATGAACAGGCCAGCCAGCCAGCAAAACGTCCTGTACGTTGCCATCAACACGCCACTATAAGCCGATAGCTTGGCCTGATGGGAGAGGGACCGCCGACCCAGGGGCCAAAACCGTGGTCTAACCGGGTTGTTCATCGTCAATCTGTGGGAAAACGTATATGATTCTTAGTATGCCCCACGGCCGCTGTGATTCAGTAGGCACAGGCAAGTCAGGGTCTCACCGGTCGCAGTCACTCGTATATGGGAATTGGTCTCGCCTAATCAATCAGTATCCGGCTGATAAGCAGGAATGTTTCAAGAGAGTGATAGGCCTGAAGTCCTGTTCTGAACACTCTTCGCGACTCACAGGACCAAGCCAATGACGACAGGAGAAAAGCACCATGAATAGTGATCTTCAACTGCAGCAGTATCTTTTTGATGTGCAAGGCTACCTGGTAATCGAAGATGTATTGAGCGCAGAGGAAGTTGCTACCCTAAACGGATTGCTGGATGAGAACGAGGTGCCTGCCCCCGGCCAGACCCAACGCTTCGGGAGTGCGCCTGATGGTCCCGGTTTCCTGGATTGGGGGCAGCCATTCTGCGACCTACTGGATCATCCGGCCATCATGCCGATCCTCCGATTTCGGCTGGGTGACTGTTTTCGCCTGGATCGGATCTACGGCATGTCCATGCGGACCGGGATGGGCAGGGGGCACCTGCACGCTGACTATGGGGCAACCTCTCCTACTTCGGGGGTACAGCCTGGAGAATATTACGCCTTCCCTGACAATCAGGTGCACCAAGGATTTATCGTCATCACCTGGAATCTGTGTGATACGGGACCCGGGCTGGGAGGCTTCTGTTGTATTCCCGGTAGCCACAAGAGCAATTACATGGTACCGCCCCAGATTAGTGAAGCTCCTGAAGAGGCGCCGTGCGTGATAATGCCTGAAGCCCCCGCTGGCTCGGTCACTATGTTTACCGAGGCCCTGACTCATGGTACAGGAGCTTGGTATGGCTCGCACGAACGACGATCCCTGTTGTACAAGTATTGCGTCTCTCACATCACCTGGACATCAGGCAGAGTTCAGCCGCCGACCCAGGTGCAACTGACAGAAAGACAGCAGATTCTCTTCGGGGAACCTGGCGACCCACATCGCTTTTTCCCTTCCCTGTTTGACGGGAACTAACGGCAGTTCTCGTCTTGCTTTCTTCTTAGCTTCCCCTTACCGAAACCCAGGAGCAGCTGACCATGTCCGACTATCAGATTTCTGCGGAAGACCGGGTCAAGCTGGCCCAGGTTTCCACAGCCACTCTTACCAGTTCGCTCATCAAACGAGGAATCCGGCAGTGTTTCATGCAGGGCGTACACCCCCTGCGCCCTGATCTGCACCTGGCGGGTCAGGCCTTTACCTTGCGCTACATTCCCAGTCGTCAGGATCTGGTGGATCGGCGTTATGACAACACTACCAATGCCCAGCGTCTGGCCATGGAGAGCATTGGTCCTGACCAGGTTCTCGTGATCGATGCCCGTGGAGACGCCCGGACAGGGACCATGGGCGATATTCTGGCGACCCGCATCATGATGCGCGGTGCCGTCGGAGTGGTCACGGATGGGGGGTTGCGGGATACCCCTGCCTTGGCCGAGATGGATTTCCCCATCTATCTCGGAGGCGCGGCGGCCCCACCATCCCATCTGGTGCATCATCCGGTAGACATGAATCTGCCTATTGGTTGCGGCGATGTTGCCGTCATGCCCAATGACCTGATTGTGGGAGATGGGGAAGGGGTAGTGGTGATTCCCCGGCATCTGGCTCGTGAAGTGATCGATGAGGCATGGGCGCAGGAACAGTTGGAACAATGGGTGGTGGAACAGGTGCAAAAGGGTCGTGCCCTGGCGGGCCTGTATCCACCCAATGAAGAGACCCGGGCGGAATATGAGGCATCAAGAGGCAGTTTGTAGCAACTCACCAGCATCTGGTCGGTCATCTTGGTTGGGCCGATGTCTGTTAGCCTTTCCAACCTCTGTTTTCCAACCTCTGAGGATTGGCCTTGCATTCTTCATACAACATTGCACTTCGCTGTTGTTCTCGAATGTGTTGACACAGAGTTCGATCCGTTGAGAGTGTGCAAGTAACTTTCCGCGATTTCAGCAAGATGCTTACATCCGGGATGCCTAACTGTAAGACAAGATCATTGTTCCAGATTGGCTCAACGGGATACTGTGCTATCTGAACTGCGGCTCTGCGGCACAATTCTCTCAAAACATGCATATAGAGTTGGTTATGCCTTGTTTGCAACAGAAGATTGGAAACTTCTGACAAACAGAAGGAAGTAATCCACAATTTGGGGAAAGTTTCCAATACTTGCAGCAGAAAAAGGTAGTCCTCTCCTGTAAAGTTCTGCCATTCCCACTCTTGTTGATTCAGTTGTTGCTGGGAATTCCCGATGACCAGGACGACAACCAGTCCAGTATCCAGCAACAAACTGCGCATTAGATTTTTGCTCGTTCCCGGGGAGTGGACATAGAAACAACCTGGTTTCCTCTTACCAGCAATTCCTTGCGGTCCACGCTGCCACCAGCCAAATTCAGCAATTCGGTTAATACACTGTCACCCTTGACACGCCGTGCAAAACGAAGCACGATAAAGACCCCTCCTAATGTGCCCTCTGAGAAACCTTCAAGTTGAGGTTCGGTAACACAGTCATCGAACAAGTCTTTGATGTATTCGCAAGCAATTCCTGTGGCCCGTTTTACTTCCTGTGCATCCATCACCACCTCCTGCAAGAAGGAGAATAGCTCATATAGTACCAATTGCATCTCGAACGTAATGTAGCTAGCCCACAAGAATGTCTATGAATTGGACTGGAATCCTTTATAGACATAACGCAATCGGAAGAAGCAGTATTGGGAGATAAGCCGCCCTAGCCCAATTGGCCTATAGACAACCTTGGTATGAGCCTGCTCGAAGAAGCTCCATCTACTTTCTGGACACGTCGCCTGCAGGCTCTACTGGCTATCTTGACTATACGTCCATAGTTGCGAATTGACCAAAATCAGGATTTCAGTCAGGTATAAAAGGGTAGCCAGACGCTCATTTGACTTACCCCCCGATTGTTCCAGGTATAGTAGGGAATCAGGGTAAGAGACACCGGAGATGGGTCCGCTTCTTCCCTCTCGACGTACAGGGTATCGACTTCCATAGGCAGATGCAAGCCTTGTCCACACAGAACAACCACGTCACCTAGGGCCCCCTGTACGCGCTGAGGAGTGAATTCGGTGGAACGAGTTACATACAGACTGGTAATGTCATCGATATCAGCCAAGTCTGCAGTCTCCGCACAATACACTACCGGTCCCCGCGCATACGCAATCTGATTACGGGTTTCTTCCACCTTGGGATGAGAGTGGAGGCGACGGATACGCATGGGCAACTCCAGAACAATGCGATCACCCTCACGCCACTGGCGCTGGATACGGCAAAAGGAACCTGGCATGGCCTGCGGTCCGAGTTCACCATTGACGGTAACGGTGGCACCACGGGCCCAGGCTGGGATGCGTAGCCGCAGGGCAAAAGGCGAATCAGGGGCTTCTGTGATCACCAATTCCACCTCACCTGACCAGGGATATTGGGTCTGTTGGTGCAGGGCGACGATCTGGCCGTCTCCCAGATCAGTTCGGACTTCACTGGCTCCATAGAGGATGACCCACAATTCGTTGGTGGCCCGTCCATAGGCCCATTCATGCACGGAAACCAGGGTACGCAGCACATTGGGAGGACAGCAATAACAGTGGAAGTCCGCCCAACGTTCCGGGTAATCTTGGCTCAGCAGTACATGCTCTTCACCGTACCAGCGCAAAGGATTGGTATAACAGAAACGCAGACCATCCAAACTCATGCCTGAAAGCATGCTGTTGAACAGGATCAATTCCATGTTGTCCGCATATTGGGCCTCGCCAGTCAGGCGCAGCATACGCAGGGACCACATGGCCTGGGCAATATTGGCACAGGTCTCGTTATAGGCCGTGGCATTGGGTAGCTGGTATTCCAGACCATAGGCTTCATGCACGGAGGATCTGCGCGGAGGCGGCAAGGTTCCTGCCTGCTGGCCCGAGACCATGGAGTTGAAGAGTTCGGGACGCTGGGAAGTGCCATGGTGCAAAGCGGATGTGCCGCCGGTTACATAGATTTTGGTGTCCACGACGTTGCGCCAGATCCGGTGCAACGCTTCTTCCAGATCCGGGTCGGATCGTTCCGCCAGCACATCGGTAGCTCCGCTGTACAGATAAGCCGATGTGACGGCATGACCTACCGCTTTGGTTTCCTGCCGTAACGGCATGTAACTCTGATTGAGATCGGAGCCCTCTTCCTGGGACCCGCGCATGTCTACGAACACCTCGGCCAGATCCAGATAACGGTTGTCTCCGGTTGTCCGATACAGGTCCACACATCCCATGATCTGGGAGGGATTAAACCCGAAATGAGCCAGATCGGGTGGACGCGGAGTGAATACCTCATACAGGTAGTCTCCCAATTTACGGGCTACCTCCAGAAAGGTCTCGGATCCCATGATCCGGTAATGCGTAGTGGCGGCAGTCAGCAAGTGTCCCATGTTATAGAGTTCATGATCATGCAGGTCTTTCCAGCGCTGCTTGTCCGTCAACTGGATCTGCGTGCTGATGTACCCGTCTTCCTCTTGGGCAGCGGCTATATGAGCGATATGGATTTCCAGCTTGGCCCGGATTTCCTCATCTTGGGTAATGGCATATACATGGCTGAAAGCTTCCAGCCACTTGTAGCAGTCACCGTCGCTCCACTTGGTACCCAGATGTTCTCCCGTTTTCATGCCCGCCGCTTTGGGGAAGTTATGCAGGGAGGCACCGCTGACAGAGGTGTTCAGAATTTCCTCCATAGCATGGAGTGCACCATCGCGGCAGAGGGCAAAGCGTTCACCCCAGAAGCCCTCCCGCCATTGGATTTGGCCCGTGGACAGGGGGCGGAATCTTAGATTAGGACTGACATGCATGATGCCAAATCCCAACCTGCTCTGGCCATGTCGGATACCGTAGGAAAGCCCAGCGGGATACTCGAATCGATTTCATGGAGACTTCAGTTACCTGACAGCCTGACATTGGTGCCTTGCCATCAACGGCAGACAAGGGATATTAAAGGCCAAGACAGGAATAATGGATTCTATCAGAAGACTCTACAACTGACCTTCGCGGTATCGAGTTCAAAATATCTAGTACAATATGGCCGAAACATTCCGGCGTGCCAGTACATGAAGAGGTTGGTACCATGGGGATGACCTATGTGACTGCGATCGTTCGGAATCCTACGAATCTGGAGAGAACCTGGGAAGGACTCTTCCTGGTAGACACCAGTGCTGTGGATTGTCTGGTACCCAGACCTCACTTGGAAGCCATCGGGTTACTACCCAAGGGACAGCGAATTTGTGGCTTGGCGGATGGCAGCGAGATCAGGATGGAATTCACAACCGGTGATATCGAATTCATGGGCGAAATTGTGGGGGCAACGATCGTATTGGGCGAAGAAGATGCCGAACCCTCGCTAGGAGTGACTGCCCTGGAATCTGTGGGGATTGAAGTCGATCCCCACAATCAACAACTGAGACGCCTGCCTTCCATACGGCTCAAGGGAAACAGCGCAACCGGTATTGGCAGGGATTGAACGGGTCCAGGAATACAGATTCTTGGCACTGTCCCAGAAACCTGAATACTGATTGCCCAAAATTGCCATTGGTGCTAGCATTATTCCATGCGGAATGGAATCAAGATCTCTATTCCGATGTTTCTTGCGGCCTTTGTAACATGCCCCAGTAAGACTGTGGGACAAGGAGAAAAAACCATGAACCGTACACGTTTGACGACTACCGATGTAAGTCGCCGCCGCTTTCTACAGGTGTCATCCCTGTCTGTGGTGGGTGTCGCCCTAGCTGCGTGTGTGGCCCCTACCCCAACGGCGGATATGGCGGAAGAACCCGCTATGGAAATGATTGAACTGCGTTTCCAGAACTGGTTCCGCGAAAACGATATGCATACTTGGCAGATTGGTCTGGATCAGTTCAAGACGGAGCGGCCCGACATTGACATGAAGCTTGAATATGCGGGCTGGGGCGATACGACGAGCACACTGTTGGCAGGCGCTGCGGCGGGGGACTTGCCCGACGTATTTATGGCCAGTGACGAACACGTGCCTCCCGTTGCTTCCGTCGGACTGGTCCTGAACCTGAATCCGTACATTGATGCCATGCCGGAAATCGATGTCGATGACTTCGCGCATGGCGTGTCCCGTGGCTTCAACTTTTGGGGACGCTGGTGGGGTTTCCCGTATGACCAATCTACCTGGGGTATTTACTACAACAAGGGGATGTTCGACGAAGCCGGTATAGATTATCCGCCCACCGAGGGACAGACCCAGTGGTCACTCGATGAATTTGTGGAAGCGGCCGCGGCTCTGACCAAGCCTGATGGCGAACAGTGGGGAGCCCAAATCAACGGTGGCCAATACCTGACCTCTGCCTTCATTTATTCGGCCGGAGGCCGGAACTACGATGATGATGGCCGCGAATGTCTGATTTCCTCCCCCGAGTCTGCTTCAGCCCTCCAGTGGATGGTTGATGTTGTGTATACGCATAAGGTAGCACCGACAGCGGCAGAATTGGCCGGAAGTGGCGGTATCAATTATTTCGCGTCTGGTTTGGTGGCCATGGAATTGAACGGCCAGTGGTCCCTGCAGTCCAAGAATGCGGAAGTCGAGTTTGACTTCGACATTGGTTTCCTGCCCATCAGTACCTTTCAGAGCACGGTAACCGGCGGGTCCGGCTTCTGTTGCAGCAATGACTCGGAGTACCCGGATGACGCCTGGGAATTTCTAGCCAGCTATACCAGCAGTGACACGTTGGCTGAGATGGTTGGCCGCCCGGGCCGGGGTATTCCCGCCCGGTGGAGTGCCACGCCGGCCTACCTGGAAGCCGGAGGCAAGGCAGAGCATCCAGGGGCCTTTATTGAGCAGCTGAGTTGGGCGTTCAATGATCGGGCCACCTTGGCGAGCCCGCAATTCAACGATTCTTGGTCCCGCCACTATGGGGCTATCTATGACACCGGCGAAGGTGATGTAGCCGCCGCGCTGGCCCTCATCCAGGAGGAGACCAACGAAGCACTGGCCGAGAAATGGGCGGCCGTGACCATTGACGTCTGATCACCAGAGTCAATTCGCTTTCCGGAACAGGCGGGGCAGTTAGTTTCAGGATCGGCTGCCCCGTCTTTCTAACCTATGGTTTAAGCTCTCTGTCGGTGCATTGAGCAAAATGCAACAACAACAGATTTTGTGGCAGGGCGGTCTGGCACCCCGTTTCCGCCTGGGACTGGCCACGGTCCTGCTACTCGTGTTGGGCGTTATGATGGCGTTCCCTTTTTTCTGGATGCTCCGTACCTCCCTGCTCACGGAACCAGACGCCGCTGTATTTCCGCCAATTTGGTTGCCTACCTATCTGGAACTGGACGGGTATCTGGGGGTATTCACAGTCCAGCCCTTTGGGCGCTACATCCTGAACAGTGCCTTCGTCGCTATAACCGTGATGGTAGCCCAGCTGGTGACGGCCAGTCTGGGGGCCTATGCTTTTGCCCGGCTGCAGTTTCCTGGTCGAGACAAGCTTTTTCTCCTCTATTTGGCCACCATGCTGATTCCGGCCGAAGTCACCATCGTGCCGACCTTCGTTCTGGTGAGCCGCTTTCAAATGGTGGATAGTCTGGCCGGACTGATTGTACCGGGGCTTTTCAGCGTCTTTACCACCTTTCTCCTGCGCCAGTTCTTTTTGACCATCCCCTATGAATTGGAGGATGCGGCCAAGATCGACGGGGCCGGTTACTTCCGGCGTTACTTCCAAATCGTCATGCCCCTGTCCCAACCTGCTTTGGCAACGGCGGCCATATTCATATTCATTGGTACCTGGCGGAGTTTCCTCTGGCCCTTGATCATCATTCGTACCCGGGAACTGCGGACGGTGCCTATCGGACTCGCCGCGATCCAGCAGGAGCAGGGCCATACGGATATACCCCAATTGATGGCGGGTTCAGTGATGGCCATTGTGCCGGTGATTGCCGTCTTTCTGGTACTTCAGCGTTACTACATCGAGGGTATCGCGATGTCAGGACTCAAGGGATAGCCCATGGCGGTAAGCGCACACATGCCCCCAGCCCCAGGAGCTGCCCGGCGTCCAAGGTTCCGCATGCCCCGGAACAGGGAAGCGCTTGTCGCCTTGGTCTTTTTGGCACCCAACCTGATCGGCTTCCTGGTCCTGACCTTGGGACCAGGCCTCTTTTCCCTGATCATGGGCTTTACCAACTGGTCGGGCATCAGCCGCGCGAGTTGGGTGGGTGCCGACAACTATATCGAATTGATGGCCGATAAGGTCTTCCTCACGGCGCTGCGCAATACCCTCGTATACACATTGGAATTCACCCCACTCGTGATCATAGCAGCCCTGCTCTTCGCTTTGCTGTTCAACCAGAAGTTGTGGGGTGTGCCCGTGGTGCGATTGCTATGTTTC
This sequence comes from Anaerolineales bacterium, assembly GCA_034422235.1. Classification (GTDB taxonomy): domain Bacteria; phylum Chloroflexota; class Anaerolineae; order Caldilineales; family Caldilineaceae; genus Bin34. The sequence continues at coordinate 159,140 of DAOUJU010000028.1, forward strand.
CTGCCTATCGTCACTGACTTCATTTCGGTGGCTTTTGTCTGGTCCTGGATTTATCACTTCCGGTTTGGCGTTCTGAATTGGGCGCTCAAGTTGGTAAATCTTCCCGCCCAGGCCTGGCTGGGCGATGTTCGCTGGGCGATGCTGGCGCTCGTGGTGATGTCGGTATGGCGCTGGGTGGGGTATTACGCCATCATCCTCCTTGCTGGTTTGCAGGGCATTCCCAGTGAACTGAGGGAAGCGGCTACGATTGATGGTGCCAACAAGCGGCAACTGTTTCTGCGCGTGACCATTCCTCTCCTTTCGCCGGCTCTGTTCTTCGTACTGATTATTTCGATCTCCTCCAGCCTGGCCGTATTTGAACAGATGTACATCATGACCCGGGGTGGGCCTCGGGACAGCACTATCAGTATTTCCATGTTCTTGTATCACCAGGGATTCCGCTTCTTCAAAATGGGATATGCCTCCGCTGTAGCCTGGATCCTGTTTCTCCTGACCTTCATGGTCACGGCATTCAACTGGACCATTCGTCGCCGGTGGGTGTATCAGGAGTAATTGAGTATATGAATTCCTATTCACCCCGGCCCGGCAACTTCCCCACTACGTCACAGCATCGGGCCCGGTATCCTATCGTCTTGTGTATTGTCTGCCTCCTGTTTTCTCTCACGGCCTGTGCTGCCCCAGGCATTTCCCCCTCCCATCTGGGTCAAGTTGTGCCGGCAGGGCAGTTTGACGGAGTGGTGACTCGCATTCCCTTTGCCGCCAATACCGGATGTGCCGGTACGTTCGTGCGTCATACTTTGGACAATGTGAGCTTGATCGCTAGCGACAAAGGTGTTTACATGTTCGACAGCAATGGCTCAGGGGTGGCCTTGGGGGACTTGGACAGAGACCTGCTGCCTGAGATCATCTTCGCCAATCTGTCAGGACCTAACACCATTCTGTGGAACCAAGGCCACCGCCGGTTCAGGCGTACAGAACTGACTGATACGGACTCCAGGGGTGTTGCCACGGTGGATGTGGATGGAGATGGATTACTGGATCCGGTTTTTACCCGGCGTCAACAACCCCCCGTGGCCTATCTCAGTCAAGCGAACGCTCTCGCCATACAGGACTCAACGTTCTCCGAAATGGTACTGCCTGGCGTTGCGAAATTTGCCTACAGTATGGCGTGGTTGGATACGGATCAGGATGGGGATCTGGATCTGCTTACCGGTTCCTATGATCTGGAACTCAAGGCACTGCTCGGGGAAGCCTTTGAAGGCCAAACCAACTCGGGGGTCTACTGGCATGAATATCGGGATGGCCAATTCCACAGCCGATTATTGGCTCTGCGCTCCCAAGCTCTGGCCCTGGCTGCCTTACCAGGCCGGGATGGTACGGTGGTCGTGGCCGGCAATGACTTTCTGTTGGAGGATGGTGCCTGGGAATGGCGGAACGAAGGTTGGCAGGCCCATGTGCCTTTCTCACACACAACCCAGAACACCATGAGTTACAGCGTGGGCGATGTCAACAACGATGGGCATCTGGATCTCTTTGCCGCTGACATGAAGCCGCGGACCGATGATGCGGCGGTACTGGAGGCGTGGGCTCCGGTGATGGCCAAAGTGCTGGAAGATCCCACCGACCGGCAAATCACGGAGAATGTTTTGCAGGTGCAGGACCGGCAGGGAGAGTTTGCCAACACGGCCGTGGATTCAGGGATAGCGGCCACAGGCTGGACCTGGTCCTCGCAACTGGCAGACTTCAATCAGGATGGTTTCCTGGATCTCTATGTAGTCAACGGCATGAACGCTGTCGAACTCTTCAGTCACTTGCCAGACAACGAACTGGTGGAGACCAATTGGGCCTTCCGCAATATTGCGGGTGAAAGTTTTGCGCCAGCCCCGGAATGGAATATGGGACTGAGCGAAGGTGGCCGTGGCATGACCGTTGGGGATGTGGACTTCGACGGGGATCTGGATGTCGTAATCAGCAATCTGTTGTCTCCGGCTATGCTGCTGGAGAACCAATTGTGTGAGGGATCTTCCATCCAGGTCCGGCTGCGAGACCGACATTCCCACAATACACATGGCGTTGGGGCTCAGTTGGTGTTGCACACGGACCAAGGGACCCAATTGAGGATACTGGAAGTCACCGGCGGGTATTTGTCTGGATTGCCTCCCGTGGTCCATTTCGGTTTCCCGGAACAGGCGGACTTGCGGCAACTGGACATCCTTTGGCCTGACGGAGAAAGCCAAACGATACAGGCACTGGATCCGAACTACCTGTACACGATTGTCCGAACGGGCTGAAAGAGACTCATGGGTCGGGGCAGCCACAAAGTCGCAGTGCCCCGGATCCAGAGCACTGTTGCAGTTTTGTTGATTTGGGTTCGGCTCTGTGTCAGTTGGGATAAGCCATAGAAGCAGCTGACAAGTGGCCTCGACGATACTATTTGTAACCCTGCCAATGTCAATAGCATCGGTTGAATTGCAATGACACTCACGGGAGTGCAAGATGTCAACTCAAATCACGGTGCGTTTGCCGGACGAACAGACTGCAGCCCTGGATGCGGCGGCTACGGCACTCAAGCGCAGCCGGGCCGAAGTGGTTCGCCAGGCCGTAGCTCAGTACCTGGAGGATTTTGACGATCTGTCGGTAGCGGTAGAGCGACTGCGTGACCCCTCCGATCCGGTTTTGGATTGGGATGAGGTTCGGCGTGAGCTACTCCGTTCGGATTAAGAGCAGCGCGGCAAAGGAACTGGCCCGTTTACCTTGCGATGTCTGGGAGCGCCTCATTGAGGCCATCGACAGACTCGGAGAGGAACCATTGGTCGGTGCCCTGCTCAAGGGGGAGTTGCGGGTGGATAGGGGTAGAGATCTCCAGCTTCATCTCTTGATCCCCGGGACACATAGCGACAGGGGGACAGCTGTCCCCCTAGGCTTGGCGCTTCATCGGCAGTGGGCGATCAGTGGGGTCCAAAGTTTCATTCCGGACAGGTCGGATCCCCGGCAGAATAGCGCCGTTCCGGCTGGCGCGACCAGTGGGCTGGCACAGGACTGGTCAGCGGATTGTGCCGCACATCCACCCAGAACATATCAGCGAGGTGCCCCAGCTCAGCCGGGAGGGCCGTCAGCTGGTTATGGTCCAGGTACAGATGGTAGAGACGGGACAACTGGCCCAACGCAGCCGGGATCGGTCCCGTTAACTGATTGTCCGACAAATATAGGTAGTTGAGGTGGACCAATTGCCCGAGTTCAGGCGGGATGAGTCCCGTCAGGTTATTGGCCGACAGATCCAACCTGCTAAGGGCCGTCAGCTGTCCCAATTCCGGCGGGATCGGGCCCGCCAACTGATTGTTCGACAAATATAGCCGGCCGAGGTTATCCAACCGTCCCAGTTTGGGCGGAATGGGACCTGTCAGGGCATTGGCGCTCAGATCAAGACTGTAAAGACGGGTTGACTGGCCCAGTTCGGCGGGGATGGGCCCCGTCAACTGGTTCCCGGCCAAGTCCAGGTAAAGCAAATCCGGAATTTGAATCAATGCAGGTGGAAAGGGCCCCGTCAGCTGATTGTGACTCAGGTCCAAGTAGGAAAGATGGTCTAGGTGCCTGAGTTCCGGCGGGATCGGGCTCGTCAACTGATTGTTCGACAAATGTAGCCGGCCTAGTACTACAGCGGTAAGTATGAAGAGTGGACGACGCCGCCGCGGCGGCGGTAATGGCCGCACCGGGCTACCCATTGGTGGTGCCGGCGCCAAGCCTCCCAAGCCAGACCG
>DAOUJU010000029.1:0-168553 GCA_034422235.1 Anaerolineales bacterium
CGGACCATGCCCGCACCTCCTTGTTTTCTCTCTAAAAAAGGGCGAAAAAGCAAGGTTATTTTAGCACGAATTAAGCACTTTTTGAACGGCAATTCTTTTGTAAACAGGCTCTAAGGTGGCAGGTGGCCCAGCAGGCCGAGACCCGACAACTGCAGGTGGGTCACCTGGCCTGCCTCGTTCCAGGTGATCGTGGGGCGAACCAGGGCAGGTGTTGGCGGGTCGCGGTGCCACAATAGGGAGTCTTCAGCGCCCAAGGCCCGCCGCAAGCGTTCCTGTGCGGCCTGCTCAGGCCAGGTCAGAGTGAGGCAGGTCCGGGTGTCCTCTGGGTTCCTCACCAGCGATGCCAGCAGGTCTGCCAGCCCCGCCAGATGCCGCTGGCAGAACATCTCTCCCGCCACCAGAGGAGGCCGGGCGGCTCGAGGGTTAGTCTCCCTAATCCAGGTGGTATTCACCGCTTGGAGGGGCTCGGCCTCTGTAGTCCAGGTGGCCTCCACCGCATAGGCCAGGTAGTCCACCTGATCCATCCGCCCATCATTGACGTAGCGCACCGCACCGCTGGGGTCCACCCGCATATGAAACGTGCGGCGATCCCCTTCATCGCCCAGGATTTGGCCGGCCCGATCCACAGGGCGCGCCCCGGTCACCCAGATAACCTCTGGCTGGACAGGCCGGTAGCCCTCAGGGAGCGTGAACAGCACAGCCGGGGCCGGCCGCGCATAGTGCTGCACGGGCGAACGCTGGGTTGTAAAAACCCCGGTGACCCGCTGTCCCCTGCGTTGCAGGGCCACCCGGCTGTCCTGGTGTTCGGCTTGATTCCGATAGGGACCGGTGAAGTCCGGCGTGTACCAGGATATCACCAGGACATAGGCCAGATAGCCCACATCATCTAGTTCCGGACCGTCCTGATAGCGTACCTCACCATTGGGCGCAATCTGCACCTTGAAGCGGCGGGGTACCCGCACCGTTGGATCCGGGCGTCCATCAGGCTGCAGGGGCCAGCCCTGTACCTCTCTTACGGCCGTCTCCGCCGGACGGAAACCGACCGGTACCCGAAAGAGTACCTCCGGCTGCTGCCGGGCCGCATACTGCACCGCCGAGCCCAAGCTGCTGACCGTAGCGGTGACGACGGAGTCCTGACGCCGCAGGTGGAACAACCCCTGGGGATGCACTTCCAGGTTATCGTACACGCCTTGGTGCTCCGCCAGGATCCGAGGGTGGAGCTCCGCCGTGGTTTGGGCCCAATGCGCCCCGGGGATCCCTACTAACCACAGCCCAAGGCCCAGGGACAGAACCCATAGGAGCCGTCGGCCGAACATGGGCTGCGAGACAGGGAACCGCATGGTCTTTGTCTTCCTTGCTGTACTGCCCGAGACCCCCGAAAGGATAGGGCCTCACCGTTATTGTAGGGGATTCTGGCGGCTGGGCTTACACTCCTGTCTTCTCAGCGGTTTTCCCGCCGTTTATGGTGGCACGGCGCCTGTTGTTGCAGCCCCGGTCATGACCTGAGATGTGCGAAGCGGCTCTGACCCTCAGACATGACCCTGCGCTGTCCATTGCCCCCAGCTGTCAGGCCGTGGGCATCAGTTGTACCACCCTCTACCGCTACTTGACGCCAAAGGGAGAAAGGCGCCAGGAGGCGTCAATGCCGGTATAGGACAGTGGGTGTGCACAGACTCTCTCCCTGTACGGGGAATCCTGGGGGCTCGCGCCTCAATTTCCCTAGACTTCTCCTACCCCCTGAAACTGGATCATGCTTCCCGGAGGAATAAACTGCCTGCTGGCCAGGCTGTGTCGTTTGGTCCTAGCTGGGGGTTGCGGACGCCCGAGCAAGACAACGGTGGACGCAGTCCCCACGGCCACGGTAGGTCCCACCCGATACCCACCACCAGCCCGACAGCACCGCATGCTGGCATCCACTGTGGGCCTTGAGAATGGCCCCACCTACAGCGTCAAGCCCTTCCTCTGGGCCGACGACAGGTGGGACAGATTACTTTCGGCTAGGGTCGTAAAAGGGATAGAATGCCGCTGGAAGGAATATGGGAGTGGAGAACCTGTTCGCTTTTTGCCGACGAACAGTTTACCGGCCAATCATGCTTTTTCCGCTTCTTTGACCGGATTTTAGATCTCAATTGGGTTTTACCTACCCCTATTTCAAAATCCCCTTGCCCAGTAGCCGCTGATCAAGGGCAGGCCCCTCGTTCAGCTGTACCTGCTCGCGGAGATGTGGCCTGGCACTGGGGGACGGGACTGATGGGATGATGACTTGGCAGATGAGGTGGGTACTCCAGCAAGCTGGGAATCAACTCCGATTCCGGCCTGGATGCTACAGGTATATCCCGTGTTCCCCGTGGTTGGCTATGTTGCTCCTGCCGCCGCTTCTTCTTCGGGGGAGGGTGGTGCCATCATAATAGGCAGGTTGGCGCGCACATCGGCATCAATGTCTGTTAAATCGGCGAAGATCCAGAGGCTCTCTCCTTCCGGGGTTACATGTAGCCATTCGGCATCTTCGCTGCGTCCGCTCACAGCGAGAATGTCGCCCTGTCGCACTTGGTCCATAACCTCATATTCCAGGCCGGGCCCGTACCTCAGATTCACAACGGTTCCCGTTACTTGCACCTTCACAGTTTCGGCCAGGACTGGTCCCACAGCGGGCATCTCACAGGCTGTCAAGACCATAGCAACTAACAACGATAATCCCAATGTGAACCAGATCCTTGTTCGACAAATTTGTACTTTGATGCCATCCATAGGGTGTGTCTTCCTGTTGGTTTTCCTGATTGTCGGAATTCGTCAGATTTTAGATTGTATGCCAGCGATACCCATCGTGAAGAGGCAAAACACCGGGTGAAAAACTTGGCATTGCCGTCTCATCATCAACTGCCACCTGGACGAAGTATACAGACATACACGTCGCTAGTAGTGTCTGCTAGGGAACGACCCGCAACTTGGGGTCCACCCATTCTCGAAGCCAGTCACCGGCCAGATTGAGGCTCAGCACCGCCAGGAAAATAGCGGTACCCGGAGCCAATATGAACCAGGGAGCCCGGTAGATGTAGGACTGGGCGTGCTGTAACATGTTCCCCCAGGAAGCGGTGGGCGGCAGAATACCCAATCCCAGATAACTCAGGCCCGATTCAATCAGAATGGCTACGGCCATACCCAGCGTGGCCTGGACCGTGATGGGGGCAACAGCGTTAGGTAGGATCACCCGTATCATGACACGCCAGGAAGATGCGCCTACCGCCTGACTGGCAGTAACGAACTCGCGGGTCTTGATATGCAGAACACTAGCGCGCACCAGACGGGCAAAACGGGGCGTGTACACGAAAGCGATGGTCAGCACCACATTCAGGATCGACGCCCCGAAACTGGCGATGATCAGCAACGCCAGCAATACAGGCGGGAAGGAAAGCAGGGCATCCTGGATGCGCATGAGCAACGCGTCCAGATGACCTCCGCGATAGCCGGCCATAAGACCCAGGGGTACCCCTACCAGCAGGGCAATTAGGATCGAACCTACCCCCACCAGCATGGCGACGCGACTGCCAAACACGACCCGACTGAAGATATCGCGTCCAAACTGATCCGTCCCCAGCAGATAGGCACGCGAGGGAGGTTGCAAGGCATCCTGGGGATTCTGCGTGTAGGGTGAATGGGGGGCAATCAGGCCAGGCAGGAGGGCCGCGAGCAGGAAGAAAACATTGCATAGACCGACTAGCACACCCACACCATGCCGCAGGTTGTGGGGCCTGGGCCGCACTTCAGGTTGTGTAGCGGGTCCGGATCTGCGGATTGAGGAAAGCATAGGCGATGTCAACCACGAAATTGACCAGAGCGTAGAACAGGACCATCAGCACAATGGCACCCTGTACCAGGGGATAGTCACGATTATAGATAGCCTGTAAGGTCAGCCAACCCACACCGGACCAGCCAAATACCTGTTCCACAATGACCATGCCTCCCAGCAGGCCACCAATTTCCAGGCCCATAACGGTTACCATGGGCATCAGGGCATTGGGCAAGGCATGACGCCGGATCCGGAGCCGCCGGGTCAACCCTTTGGCTTTAGCGGTCCGCACATAATCCTCATTTAGCACTTCGATCATGTCGGCTCGCAGAAAGCGGGTGAAGGTTGCGATCAGGTAGAACGAGAGAGTTGCCGCGGGCAGCAGAACGCGGCGCAGACTTTCGGCCGGACTCTCCCAGAAAGGTACATAGCCGGAAGGGGGAAGCCACCCAAGCCGGACGGCGAAGATGAGAATCAGAAGCAGACCCATCCAGAACCCGGGCACCGCGACCCCGGCCATGGAGAAAGTCATGACCAGCCGATCCAGCAACGACCGATGCCAGAGGGCTGCCAATATACCGAGAGGCAAGGATACCAGCAGGGAAAGACACAGACTGGCGGCTATCAGTTCCAGGGAAGCGGGCAGCCGGGCTCCGATCATTTCGATGACCGGACGCTCACTGCGATTGGACAGGCCAAAGTCGCCGCGGACCGCGGCACTCAACCAGATCCCGTACTGAACCCATATGGGCTTGTCCAGGCCCATCTCGCGGCGCAATTGCTCCAGAGCCGCCTGGTTTTCCGGACGGGCGGCCGCCCGTCCCATACGCATCACCGCCGGATCGCCCGGTGCCAGTTGCATGGCCGCAAACACGACCATGGACATCAGCAACAGCACCGGGACAATCTGCAATAGGCGGCGCAGGCAATACAGGCCCACGCGATACGATTACTCGCTGACGGTTATGACATCAAAGAAAATGTCGCCTTTGCCGTTCATGGACCAACTGTGTACCTTATCAGTTGTCAGGGCCAGCAGCGGCTGGGACTGGACTACGATCACAGGAGCCATTTCTTCCAGGACACGTGTCTGGATCAGCTGGTAGATTTCCTTGCGCTGATCCAGATCGGGCGTGGCGGCGCCTTCCGCGATCAACGCCAGCAAATCCTCGTCGGGATAGCTGTCTGGATCCTGGAGATGCGGCTTGAAGATGATGTCGTACATTGAGTGCGGATCGCCACCCACGTTCATCCAGTTGGCGATGGTTTGATAGGTGCGGCCCACATAGTTATCCAGCCACGTGCTCAGATCCTCAATTTCCACTGTAAGATTGACACCCGCCTCCGCCAGTCCGTTTTGCCAGATGGTGGCGATACTCTCCATGACCCCCACCCCGGATATGACCTTGATGGTCAGGTCAAAGCCGTCGGGATATCCCGCTTCGGCCAGCAAGGCTTGGGCACCGGCCGGATCGTAGGCAAGACCTTCAGGTTCATCCACATAGGCCCACGAACTGCGGGGCAGGGAACCGAACTGGGGCATGCCCTGTCCAAAATACACATTCTGCTGAATGGCTGCCTTGTCCAGAGACATGGCCAAGGCCTTGCGGACGCGTACATCCTGCAGGGGTTCATATCGGTTGATGGCCATTTCCAGCAGGAACAGGCTATTGCTGGCATTGGGGGTCTGGATTACGAATCCTTCCATACCCTTGAAGCGGTCTGCATCGGCTGCGGGCACTTCATACACGGCATCCACGCTGCCTGCTTCCAGGTTAGTGAGGGCTACCGCGTAGTCAGGGAGAATCTTGATGACGAGCTCGTCCAGTTTGGGTTGCATGTCAGCGTGATAGTCCGGATTCCGCTCCAGTACAATGCGGTCATTAGGCTGCCATTCCACAAAGCGGAAAGGACCTGAACCAATGGGTTCCTTGCTGATGGTGTCAATGGTTTCTTCCGCCACAATAGCGATCAGGGAGACATCCTCCAGAAAAGGAGCCCAGGCGGCCGTAAGCGTAAACTTGACGGTGGCACTGTCGACAACCTCAATGGATACTACGGGATCCATCTTGTTGGCGTAGATGGTTTCCTGTTCTGTCAGCCGGTTAAAGGAAAACACTACATCGTCAGCCGTCAGCTCGCGACCATTGTGGAACTGCGACCCTGGGCGCAAGTGGAACGTGTATTCGGTGCCATCCTCGGAAATGTCCCAACTGGTGGCCAATGCCGGCACGATACTCATGTTCGCGTCCAGCCGAGTCAGATAATCGAAGATGTTGTGCCCTACCAGAACGTTATAGGCAATAAGCTGATTCCAGTGGGGATCGTAGTTGTCAATATCCTGGGTGGAAGCTATGGTCAAGGTACCCCCGGCCATGTCCTCGGCAGCTACCTCCTCTGTGGTGTCAGGAGGTGCAGGTGCCGCGCAAGCTCCCAGCACCAACAAGGCAGCAACTAAAAGTAAACAGACAATCCGGAATTTCATGGCGTTGGCTCCTGTGACAATGATAGATAGCAGGGCACCGAGATGAAATCCAAACTGCAAGGTAATGCCCCACAAGGAATCCTATTGTACATGCAGGTTCTGGAACAAGAGGCTACTGGAGGTTTGCCGGGATTCTTCGGGGCAGAAGGGGAGTCAGGCAACCAGAGAAGGCCTAGTCGCTTCTTTTCTTGCCCATATCCGTACTTGAACCTGGCCCGCTAGTTACCAAATCATCCGGATCGCTGGCCACTATTTTGTAAAACAGTAGTAAAGTAGTAGTATAATAGTAATAATGGATTTCCATAGAGCATGACTGAAGAGTTCCGGAACACGACTGCCTATGCTTACGGTAGCCTGGCTGAGCAGAGAATATGCCATTCATGCTTGGCCGCAGGGATGAAGCCGGCTTTTGCAGTTCGTTAGAGGCGATGTAAGGACGGATAGTGAGGTGGACGAAGTGCCATGAATATGTCTGGCGAATACCGCGACTCGAGTTGTACGGTTTCTGGATGTAACCGGATCCCCTATGCCAAGGGGCTCTGTTTTACGCATTACATGCAGGTTTACCGGGGTGGTTCACCCGGTTCCATTCGCGAACGTAACAGCAATCCCCCTGACACATGCACCGTGCCGGATTGCCCCAATCCTTATACCGCCCGGGGCATGTGTATGATGCACTACCAGCGTCAACGGCGGGGGCGCCACGTCCACTGACGAACCTCTATGAATTGAAAAGAGAATCGTTTCCCTACCCTTTCTATCACGAAGAAAAGGAAGAATCCTGTTATGAAATCGTTACTCTTACGTTCTCAATACTGTGTACTGGCAATCCTTTCCGGATTCATTATGTTTGTCCTGATGGCCTGTACTCCCGTAGCCGTGCCTACAAGTGACCAGCCCAGCCAGACTGTACCTGCCAGCGCGGATGCCTCACCCTCCGGGCCGTCGATCCAGGTGGTGGCAACCACCAACTTTGTAGCTGATTGGGCTCGGGTGGTAGGTGGAAGCGAGGTAGAGGTCTTCGGCCTGCTGCCGGTGGGTGGCGATCCGCATACTTTTCTACCAGGAGCTCGCGACATTGCCAAGGTAGCTGACGCGGATGTTGTGTTGACGGTCGGTCTCAGCTTGGAGGCCGAATGGCTGGAGGATCTGTTACACAACGCCAGTGCAGACGAGTCCAAGATGGTCGCGCTTGGTGACCACGTCGATCCGATCGAGTTCGCCATGGTCGATATGCATGACGATCACGGGGATGAAGGCGACGACCATGGCGACCATGGCGACCATGACGATGATGGCGACCATGACGATGACGGCGACCATGACGATGATGGCGACCATGACGATGACGGCGACCATGATGATGATGGCGACCATGATGATGATGGCGACCATGACGATGACGGCGACCATGACGATGACGGCGACCATGATGACCATGGCGACCATGATGGGCACGCACACGGCTCTCTGGATCCCCACTTCTGGTTCGACCCGCTCCGGGTGAAGATCGCGGTCAACGAAATAGCCGCCCGATTTGCGGCTATAGACCCCGACAACGCGAGTGTCTACTTCCAGAACGCCTCAGAGTACGGGGAGCAGCTCGACGAGCTTCACGCCTGGATCCAAGAGCAGGTCAGTACTGTGGCGCCGGAGCGCAGACTGCTGGTTACATCACACGACAGCTTCACCTACTTTGCAGAGGCCTACGGGTTCGAGGTAGTTGGCCTGGTTATACCGTCTCTTGCGACTCACGTGGAGCCGTCTGCGGAGCACATTGCGGAACTGGTCGAGGTGGTACGCGAACACGACTTGCCAGCACTGTTTGGCGAGACGACAGTCAGTGAGAGGCTGGCGCAAACCATAGCAAGGGAGACTGGTGCGGCGTTGTTCCGGCTCTATTCGGGTTCTCTTGGGCCGGAGGGCAGCGGCGCTGACACGTACCTTGGCATGGTCCGTACCAACGTGGAAACCATCGTTGAGGCATTGAGATGAACAACCCCGCTCTGGACCCACGCGGCGTGAGCATGTCGCTTCAGGACGTGACTGTCGAGTTCGATGGGCAGATGGCCCTGAGTAACGTCACCCTTGACGTAGATGCGGGGACTCTAATGGGCGTTGTAGGACCGAACGGAGCCGGCAAGAGCACCCTGTTCAATGCGATTGCCGGCCTCCTCCCGGTTCGCCGGGGGAAGGTGAACCTTCACCGTGTGGACCTGAGACGTGGGGCGTTGGCCTACGTGCCTCAGCGAGAGAGCGTCAACTGGCGGTTCCCTGTGACCGCCATGGATGTTGTAATGATGGGCCGGTGCTGCAGACTGGGATGGTGCCGGCGACCCGGAAAGGAAGATCGCGAGCTTGTCAACGCATGCCTATGCCGTGTGGGCCTGTGGGACCGTCGCTCTGCTCTAATGACGGAGCTTTCGGGAGGGCAGAGGCAGAGGGTATTCGTAGCCAGGGCGCTCACCCAGGAGGCAAGTGTGCTTCTTTTGGATGAGGCCTTCAGCGGAGTTGACATGGGGGCCCAGGAAGGCCTCGTAGAGGTCCTCCAAACAGTGCGGGATGAAGGGCGCATTGTCCTGTTGGCGACCCACGACTTGACCAACCTGGCCAGTCGCTTCGACCAGGTATTGTGTCTGAATCGCCGCGTGTGCGCCTGCGGCCCTCCCGACCAGGTGTTTACGTCCGAGGTCATGGAGCAGCTGTACGGCGCCCACGGTGTGCGCCTCACGATGGACGGGGAGCGGTAGCAAGAGGGCGTGCTAGATTTCGTTGTCGCACCCCTTGAGTACGGCTTCATGGTGAGAGCCCTAATCGGCTCGGTGCTTGTGGGTGTGATGTGTCCGCTGGTTGGCGCGTACGTCGTCACCAGGAACCTCGCCTTCATGGGGGACGCTCTCGCCCACGCGGTGCTGCCGGGAATGGTGCTTGGGTTCATCATGGGCATCAACCCAGCCATAGCCGCTGTCCCCACAGGCGTCTCCGTTGCCGTACTGGTCAGGATTGTGAGCCGGCGTGGGGGCCTCAGCACGGATACTTCCATAGGCATTCTTTTTGCGGCCATGTTTGCCCTGGGACTTGCGATGCTGTCAACTGCAACGACGATTCGAGTCGATATGGAAGACCTGCTCCTGGGACAGCTCTTGGGCATATCTCCGACCAGCATCTATGTGTCGCTTGGGATAACCGTCACGGTTATCCTGGGGCTATTCGCTCTTCACCACTGGCTGATGTTTGCGAGCTTCGATCCCGTAGGGGCCCAGGTTCTCGGTAAGCGTACCAACATCGTCGACTACGTGTTCCTGGTCATGCTTGCCCTTGTTATCGTGATAGGAATTCAGGCGGCGGGTGTCATTCTTGTCATGGCGATGCTGGTAACACCTGCTGCCACGGCCTATCTGTTGGTCAGACGTTTTGTCTCAATGATGATGGTGGCCGCGGCAATAGGGACCGCGGCCGCCGTGACTGGCCTTTACATCTCCTACCACTTCAATTTGCCCGCCGGTCCTGCCATGACCCTGGTAGCAAGCGGGATATTCGCACTGGCAATCGCATTCAGGCGAAGAGCCCCCGCCTGAGAATCCTCTTCTCGAAAGCGGGTCGTCCGAAGCCGTCGTGGGAGACCGCCCGGCACCCCAACCAGAACAATTGTTATAGCGAGTGAAAATGTGTCGACACCAGTTGATAAAGAGGACAAAGATGTTGAATTTACCGGTTGATTGGGCAACATTATGGTTAGGGGGCTTCTGCCCGGTGGAGGCGCTCGGTGGTTTGCCGGTGCGTGGCGCAGATTATGCCGCGCATCCACAGCTGGATGATCTCCTGACCCTGCCTGCCAACGCAGCATTACACACCGAGGTGACGCTTGAAACGGCAGAAGCGGCATGGTCGGAACGCTTGAGCGGCGCGTGGGTTGTGCTGGTGCGCGATGCCTACCGCGCTCGCCGCTTACTGCATCAGGCGGCGGGGATTCAGCCAGGCGAATGGGTCGGTGTCCCAGCCAATGCCAGCCATGACCTGGCAGAGTCGGTCAAGCACCACAAGGCGTTGCTGCGCTTTCTGGACTTTGACGCTCATCTACGGCTTGCACCGTCCAGTACGCGCTTCACCTGGACACAGGTGGTGCGCGGGTTGTGGCAACCACAGAACGCGACATGGCTCGACTGCGCTGACACCCTGCCTACGCCCGGCGCGGCAGAGCGCCCGGCGGTGACGCTGTACGGCTTACATCTGCCTGATGCTGATGACTGCCCCGGTGCACTGTTGGTATTCAGTGATGAGGCCCTCTATGCAGAGGTGAGAGCATTGCGTCAACCGGCTGACTGCCCGAACGCAGCACAGGCATTGGCCCAGTGTGAACGTCTGCCAGAACTGGCAGAGTGCCAAAGCGAGAATCTGGCGGAGGTGCGGCGAGGTCTGCGTGAAGCTGCCGGACTGGAGACACACGAGCCGAACAAGCTGGCGCTGGCGACCGCGGTCGCGGTGCAGATTCCGCTAGAGAGCGATGTCGCCACGTTTTACGCCTACGTTGAGCAGGAAAATACGCCTGTGCGCTGGCTGCCGCAGATTCAGCCATTGCATTATGCCGCGCTAGGTTCTGACGGCGCGCCAGAGCATCGGGAAACGGCGGCGAACCTCGCCCGCTGGTTGTGCGTCCCGGTGGGGCCAGATTACACCTTTGAGGAAATCAAACACGGTGTGCTGGGCATCGTCAAATCGGCGGAATATCTTGGTGTGCGCTGGCGCGTCAATCCAGCCTATGCTGCCGAGTACGCTGCCTTGATGGATCGAACCTATGGCACAGGACATGATGCCTACCGCCCGTTGTTTGCGCTGGATGAAGCCATCGCAGCGGGAGACTGACCAGCCATGCCGTTGATCGCTATCACCGGGATGCTGCATCAACCAAAGACCGCGCTGACGCGGACGCTCATGGAAGCGCTATTTACCCAAGACAACTGTTGAATAAAGGAGACAGGAATATGATGAACACACTTGAAAACCGAGTATCAGTGACCGTTTTGACTGGCTTTCTGGGAGCGGGCAAAACCACGCTACTCAACCGCATCCTGACCGAAAATCACGGCAAGAGAATCGCGGTGATCGAAAATGAGTTCGGCGAGATCGGCATTGACAACGATCTGGTCATTGACGCGGAAGAAGAAATCTTCGAGATGAACAACGGATGCATCTGCTGCACCGTTCGGGGCGATTTGATTCGCATTCTCGGTCATCTGATGAAGCGTCGCGACAAGTTCGATTACATCATGATCGAAACCACCGGCATGGCGGATCCCGGTCCCGTCGCGCAAACCTTTTACGTGGATGATGACATGCAGGAAAAGTTGGTGCTGGATGCGATTGTCACGGTGGTGGATGCCAAACACATCTGGGAACACATCGACGACAGCGATGAAGCAAAAGAACAGGTTGCCTTTGCTGATGTGATCCTGCTCAACAAGGTTGATCTGGTGGCCCCGGAAGACCTCGACAGACTCGAAGCCCGCATCAAAAGCATGAACAGCGTGGCGAAAATCTGCCGCACCCGCGACGCAGTGGTCGAGATGGACCAGATTCTCAATGTGGGCGGCTTCAACCTCGACCGGGCGCTGGAAATCGACCCGAAGTTTATGGAGCCAGAATACCCGTTTGAATGGTCGGGTATCTATGAACTGAACACCGGGACTTACGAATGGGTGATGGGTGAAGGCCCTGATCCGGTAATGGGGTCCGCACTGCTTCCGCTGGCAAATAATGGATTGTCGGCGAAGGAAACGACACTGATGGACGCCGTGCTGACTTTCTCCGAAGATGAGCAGGCCGTACAGGCAGGCGAAACGCTGCACCCCGGCAAAGGACAGTACAACCAGCTCGTGCTGAACGAAAACGGCGAGACCGTCTTCAATTTCGCGATCCAACAGCCGGGCAATTACATGCTGTTCACCGAACATCACCCTGATGAATTCGACGCGCACCTGTGCGGCACGGATGCCGTACTTGCCCCGCTCGAAACCCGCGAGTACAAGCCCGATCATGAACACGACGAAGAAGTGACTTCGGTCGGCATCGCCCTTTCTGGTGATTTGCACTTGGAGAAGCTCAATGGTTGGTTAAGTCAACTGTTGCGCGTGCATGGACAGGACATCTTCCGTATGAAAGGTGTGTTGAGCGTGCGCGGCTGGGATGAGCGCTTCGTATTTCAGGGGGTGCACATGCTCTTTGATGGCCGCCCGGATCGTCCGTGGGGGAATGAAGCGCGTCATAGCAAGATGATTTTTATCGGACGCCGCCTGGATCGGGCTGCACTGGAAGAAGGCTTCCGCGCATGCCTCGTGTCATGAAGAAGCGCAAAAACAAGCGCAAACCGCCACCGCCATCGCTCAAGGCGATATGGCGTGCCCACATTGACGATCATCCGATTGGGTTGGCCTGGTCGCCGGATGGCAAAAGGTTGGCTGTGGCGGGCGTGTCTGGACCAATCACATTGTTTAATGGTGCAGACGGCGCGGTACAGCGCCAGCTCCCTGGCCATCCCCTTGGCACGATGGCAATTTCGTGGCACAAAGACAGTCGTCTCCTCGCCAGCGTCGGGCAGGACGGCAAGGTACGGCTGTGGGATGCCAAGACAGGAACGCAGACCTCTGAAATGGCTGGCGGCGCAAGCTGGGTGGAGCGTATCGCTTTCAGTCCTGCGGGCGATTGGCTGGTGTCAGCCGCCGGGCGCAAACTGCGACTGTGGGACGCCACCGGGGAATTGAACTGCGAATATCCCGATGCGAACAGCACCATTACTGACATCAAGTGGCGCAGAGATGGCAAACAGTTCGCCATCTCTGCCTACAATGGGGTCGTGCTGTATGGCCCCACAAAAGCGGAACCGCTCCACCGTTTCGAATGGCAGGGCTCGACGCTCACACTGGAATGGAGTCCCGATGGAAAGTTCATCGCCACTGGCGACCAGGACTCGACGGTGCATTTTTGGATCACCGATACCGGGAAGGATTTGCAGATGTGGGGCTACCAAACGAAGGTGCTGGAACTGGCATGGAGCTTCAATAGTCGCTATCTGGCGACCGGCGGCGGGACTCAGGCGGTGATCTGGGACTGTTCCGGCAAGGGGCCGGAAGACACTCAACCGATCTCGCTGGAAGGGCATCAGCACCTCATCAAGCACCTGAAGTTTCAACGCCGGGGTATGCTGCTGGCTTCCGGTGGTAACGATGGTCTGCTAGCCATCTGGAAAGTCGAGAAGAAGAAATCCGTTTTGCTGGCGGATGCTGTGTTCAAAGTCCCAATTGCCGGCTTGGCCTGGTCACCGGATGATCGCTGTATCGCGGTGTCAGATGAGAGTGGCATCCTGTCGATAGCGGCAGTGCAGCGATGATAAGCAACGTGTTTCATATGAAATTTTCCCTCACGCCTCCGGCCTGTCTCCCGGAGTTCCGTTGTTGTAATACTAGGAGCATCACCATGACTGTACCGCGTTCGATTTTCCGGCTTCTGCCCGTTCTTCTGATGGTGATCGGCAGTGCCCTGACTGCCTGTGCCATGCCAGCGGCCCCGACCGCCGAGCGCGAGCCGGCATCGACGGCCGCGCCTGATGATCGGGAACGCCCCATTTTGAAGGCGGGCGTCATCTGGCTCGACAGCCCCTTGGATCCGGTGGAGGGCGGCTACGTCTCCACCCAATCGGGATTGTCGGAGACCTTGTTCCGACTCTCAGGAACCACCCTGAGTCCCGAACCGTGGCTGGCGACGGAAGCCACTCAGGTTGACCCCATGACCTGGAGGATAGGAATCCGGAAGGGCGTCAAGTTCCACAACGGGAACGTGATGGATGCGCAAGCGGTGAAGGCATCCTTGGAGAGGGCTATCCGATTGTCGCCGGCAGCGGCCGATACATTGTCCGTTGACACCATAACGGTCGAGGACGGGCAAACCATCACCATCCAAACGACGGTGCCACAGCCCACCCTGCCGGGTCTGTTGATCTTGCCTGCCCTCGCCATCACCGACGCGCCGGCGGCGGATGCCGCCGGCCAGGGCAATTTCATCGCTGCCCGCGCCCTGACGGGACCGTACATTCCCACCTCGTACGTCCAGAAGGAATACCTTTACAGCGTGGCCAATGACGACTACTGGGATGGTACGCCTCCGCTGGCCGGCATCGATCACGTCGCCATTCCCGACACCAACAGCCGGGAGTTGGCCCTGCAGGCCGGGGACATCGACGTTGCCGTCAACGTATCACCGGATGGTGCCCAGGCGATCAACGCCCATCCTGGCACACATACTCAGACCTCCGGCATCGGCACCTCCCTGGTCTTGTGGTGGGTCAATTTCGAGCGCGGTACGCTGGCCGACCCGCTGGTGCGCCGGGCAGTGGCCCACGCCATTGACCGGGAGAGCATCGCCGGTCTGGTTACCCCCCCCGGATCCGGTCTTTCGCTGAGCTGCTGCTCCCGGAAGTCCTGATGTCCTGCCCCGGCGTGAGCGCGCTGGGCTACGATCCTGACGAAGCCCGTAATTTGCTGGCCCAGGCCGGCTACAGCGACAGCGACGGCGACGGTATCCTGGACAAGGCAGGTCAGCCACTGGAAATTATTATCGGCGGTTATCCCGAGCGGTTCCAGCTGCCTATCATGGCTGAGGCCGCCCAGGCGATGCTGGCCGAGGTGGGCATCAAGGCCGAGGTGCTCATAACAGAATGGTCAGTGGTCAAGGAACCCGCATGGGACCTCTTCGGCTGGTACAACACTGTCGTGCAAGGCGGGGGAGACCCGGTGTTCAATATCAGCAAATTCGCCGGGTTGAAGGGCGACGCTAGCGGCAGCGGGACCAACAACTATGGGAAATACGACGCGTCCCGCCTGGTGGACATAATCGCCCCCTCCGTCTCCGTGACCGACCTGGAGGATCGAAAGGCGATAGCCTGCGAGGCCCTGGCGGTGATCACCGCAGAAGCCGCATTTTTACCGGTGGCGCATGTAAATCATGTGTACGGCATCAGTGACCGGGTCACCGATTTCGAGGCCCACCCAACGTCCCACTATTTCTTCAACCACCGCGTCGGACTGAGCGAATGAGCCAACGGGTACGGATATAGGCTCTCCGGCATGGGAGCATACCTGCTCCGAAGGTTGGTCACGCTACCGCTGATGCTCCTGGGCATCTCGGCCGCCAGCTTCGCCCTGCTGAATCTGGCACCGGGCGATCCGGCCGAGATGGTCTTGCACCAGCGCAACCCCATCGAGACACCCAGCCCGGCCGCAGTGGCAGCGATGCGCGCCGAGCTGGGCTTGGACGCGCCCCTGCCGGTGCAATATGCTCGCTGGATGTCCCGGGTGTTGGCGGGCGACATGGGCCTCTCCTATGTGACCGAGCGGCCCGTGGCCGCTCAGTTGGCCCGCCGCACCGTCCCGACGGCCCTGCTCACTGCGGTTGCTTTGGGCCTGGCGTTGCTGGTAGCCGTGCCCATGGGCATCCTGTCCGCACAGCGCCGGGGCAGCGCCGTGGATGCCATCGCACGCTTGGTGGCACTGGTGGGCGCCGCGGCGCCATCCTACGCCTTGGCCTTCGGACTGATCATCCTGTTTGCGGTGAGATTGTCCTGGCTGCCGGCCTTGGGCTACGGTTCAGCAGCCCAAGTCGTACTTCCGGCCATCGCCCTCTCCCTCGCACCCATGGCTCAACTGATGCGGCTGATACGCGCCAGCATGTTGGAGACCCTGGGGCAGGACTACATCCGCACGGCGCTGGCCAAGGGACTGTCCGAACAGACCGTCGTCAACGGGCACGCCTTGCGCAACGCACTGCTGCCGGTCATCGGAGCCACTGGGGTGCATCTGGGCTACCTGCTGAGCGGCGCCGTCATAGTGGAGACCATCTTCTCTTGGCCGGGTTTGGGGCAGTTGATTGTGGGCGCGGCGTTGACCCGAGACTACCCCGTGGTACAGGGGTTCGTAACTTACATTGCCGTGGTGGTGCTGCTGGCCAACCTGGCGGCTGATATTGCCCTGCGCATCGCCAACCCTAGCTTGCGCTTCAGTCAAGGAGAGATGTAGCAGCCAATGACGGGCGATACCGAAAAGGCCAGGGAACGCCTCCCCTTAACCTTCATCCACGGCGGCTCCCGGCGGCGCTGGCAGTGGGCCGGGTTGCTGCGGGAGCCGGGGACCGCCTTGGGACTGCTCTTGGTGGTGTCCCTGCTGCTGGCGGGACTGGTGGCGCCCTGGCTTCCCTTGGATGACCCAACGCAAATCAGCCTGTCTCATAGACTGCACCCGCCGTCCGTGGAAAACCCTCTGGGCACCGACCATCTGGGCCGAGACACCTTCAGCCGCATCGTTCACGGTGCCCGCATGACCCTGCTGGCCGCCGCCGCCACGCTGGTTCTAAGCATGACCATCGCCCTGGCGGTGGGCATAGTTTCTGGTTACAACGGCGGCTGGATCGACACGGCGTTGATGGGTGTTGTAGACCTGCTGCTGGCCTTTCCTTCGCTGATCCTGGCGCTGGCCGTGGCGGGAGCTTTGGGCCCCGGTCTGTTCAACGTGCTGCTGGCCGCCGGCGCCGTGTGGTGGGTGGGCCACGCTCGCATCATTCGCGGGATTACCCTGGGGGCACGAAATATGGAGTATGTAACGGCGGCGCGGGCTGTCGGGGCTAGCAACCTGCGCATCTTCCTCCGGCACATCGGGCCGAATATCCTCGGCCCGATCATCGTCATAGCCTCCCTGGATGTTGGCTGGATTATCCTGGGCATCGCCGGTCTCAGCTTCTTGGGACTTGGGGCGCAGCCACCCACGCCGGAGTGGGGCGCCATGCTCAACGACGCCCGCCCCTTTTTGCAGACCGCACCGCGCCTGTTGCTATTGCCGGGGGTGGCCATCTTCATCGCGGTGCTGGGGTTCAACCTGCTCGGTGACGGCCTGCGCGACCTGCTGGCTCCCATACCTAGCGTTCAAGGAGCTGACTGACGGGGACGCAATTCCGTAAAAACCATTCCATTCAGGCCGGCCCAGTCTTGCAGCGCTGGACAAGAACAGGGATGTCCAGGGACGAGATAATGGCGGCACGCCACGAGGGGCACCGCTTATGACTTACCTCGTGGTAGAAGCCTTGATTGCGGCTGGTTGATTCTTGGACGACGAACTTGATCCCCGAGTGGCTGACTTTCTCCGAAGATGAGCAGGCCGTACAGGCAGGCGAAACGCTGCACCTCGGCAAAGGACAGTACAACCAGCGCGTGCTGAACAAAAACGGCGAGACCGTCTTCAATTTCGCGATCCAACAGCCGGGCCATTACATGCTGTTCACCGAACATTACCCTGATGAATTCGACGCGCACCTGTGCGGCACGGCTGTCAGGCTTGCCCCGCTCGCAACT
This sequence comes from Anaerolineales bacterium, assembly GCA_034422235.1. Taxonomy (GTDB): domain Bacteria; phylum Chloroflexota; class Anaerolineae; order Caldilineales; family Caldilineaceae; genus Bin34. Next base: position 17,662 of record DAOUJU010000029.1, read on the forward strand.
TGCGAGTACAAGCCCGATCATGAACACGACGAAGAAGTGACTTCTGTCGGCATCGCCCTTCCCGGTGATTTTCACTTGGAGAAGCTCAATGATTGGTTAAGTCAACTGCTGCGCGTGCATGGACAGGATATCTTCCGTATGAAAGGTGTGTTGAGCGTACGCAGCTGGAATGAGCGCTTCGTACTTCAGGGGGTGCATATGCTCTTTGCTGGCTGCCCGGATCGTCCGTGGGGAAATGACCTGCGTCATAACAAGATGGTTTTTATCGGGCGTAGCCTGGATCGGGCTGCACTGGAAGAAGGCTTCCGCGCATGTCTCGTGTCATGATGCAGCGCAAAGACAAGCGCAAACCGCCACCGCCATTGCTCAAGGCCCTATATTGACGATCATCCGCTTGGGCTGGTAGGTCGCCGGATGGCAAAATGTTGGCAGTGGCGGGTGTGTCTGGACCAATCACGCTGTTTAATGGTGCAGACGGCGCGGTACAGCACAAGTTCATGCCGATGGCAGCCCGACTGGACAGAGAATACGCAATTCACTCTTGGCAGCAGGGCCTGAGCAGGCTTCTCTTGGTCGTTAAGAGCCATGTAAGGATAGATAGTAAGTGGGGTGAAACACCATGAATATGCCTGGCGAATACCGCGGCTTGAGTTGTACGGTTTCTCGATGTAACCAGATCCCCTATGCCAAGGGGCTCTGTTTTGCGCATTACATGCAGGTTTACCGGGGTGGTTCGCCCAGTCCCATTCGCGAGCGTAACAGCAATCCCCCTGACACATGCACCGTGCCGGATTGCGACAAGCCTTATACCGCCCGGGGCATGTGTATGATGCACTACCAGCGTCAACGGCGGGGGCGCAACGACCACTGACCCAACCTCCACGAGTTGAAAGAGAATAGTTTTCCTACCATTTCCATTACCAAGGAAAGGAAGAATCCTGTTATGAAATCATTACTCCAGCGTTCCCGATACTGTGTGCTGACGAGCCTTGCAGGGTTCATCATGTTTATCCTGATGGCCTGTACCCCCGTAGCGGTGCCTCCGTCTGACAGTACTGAAGTTGAACCAGCCGCTGAGGACCAGCTCCGGGTAGCCACATCCACCGCCTTTGTGGCGGACTGGGTCAAGCAAGTGGGTGGCGACCAGGTGACAGTAGTTCCCATTCTGCCCGAGGGAGCCGATCCCCATGATTACCGGCCTGGACCCCAGGATATGGTTCTCCTGTCCCAGTCCGATCTCATTTTCCAGGTGGGTTTGGGTTTGGAGGAGAGTTGGTTTGATCAGCTCATCGCGAATGTCCAGGAGGGCGGTGCCGAAGTCGTTATCCTGGGCGAGTATGTGGATATTCTTTTCTTCGATCCTCATGAGACGGCAGATACCCATGGGGATGAGCATGAAGCTGAAGATGCTCACAAACATGAGGACACCCATGAAGGTGAGCATGCCGACCATGATGAGGAAGTCCATGAAGACGAAGATGTTCATGAGCATGAAGATGCCCACGACCATGGTCAGGTGGGTGTGGACCCCCACTTCTGGCTAGATCCGCTACAGGTTCAGTCGGCTGTCTCGGGCATCGCAACCCAGCTTTCCCATCTGAAGCCAGACCTGGCTGAGGTTTTTCAGGATCGGGCTGCAGCGTACAATGCAGAACTGGAGGAACTACACCACTGGATTCTGGGACAGGTTGAGACAATTCCCTCTGAACAGCGCCTGTTGGTTACGGGCCATGAATTCCTGCGATACTTCGCTCATCGATATGACTTTGAAGTAGTGGGTTCCATCAGTGGGGGCACAGGCACGGCCCACGCGCATGAAGTACCGGCCTTCGAATTGGCCGACCTGGTCACCCACATGCAGGAGGAGAATGTCAAGGCGATCTTTACCGAACGCGGTCACGAGAATGAATTGGCCGTACGGGTCGCAGAGGAGGCCGGGATCGATCTGATCGTTCCCCTGCATACGGGTTCCCTGGGAGCTGAGAATAGCTACCTGGGCATGATGAGGGAAAATGCCCAAGCCGTGGTGGAGGCCCTGCAATGACAGTGCTGGCAGCTGATTGTCCTGCCATCTCAACCAAGGATCTGTCCGTCGTCCTAGACGGAAAACTGGTGCTGGATCGCGTGACCTTTGAAGTGGAACCGGGTCACCTCATAGGGGTCATGGGACCCAATGGAGCGGGCAAAAGCACCCTGTTTGACTCCCTGGCCGGATTGTTGCCTCAGGTTACCGGTGAAATACGTTTCTTTGGCCAACCTCTGCGTGAAGCACGGGGAAGGTTGGCCTATGTACCCCAGCAGGAACGCGTTAACTGGAGCATGCCTGTTCAGGTACAGGATGTAGTCCTGCAGGGCAGGGTGCAGGGCTTGCGGCTGTTTCGCCGGATCAGTGCGGAGGACTGGCAGTATGCCGAGGAAGCCCTGATGATAGCGAATATGTGGGAACGGCGCCAGGATCTGATCCAGAGCCTGTCCCTGGGCCAGCGGCAGCGAGTCTTTCTGGCCCGGGCCCTGGCCCAGCAGGCTGATATCCTGCTGTTCGATGAATCCCTGAGTGGTGTCGATCTGCCCTCCCATATGCAACTCATGAAAACACTGCAACAGCTCCGGGATCAGGGCAAGACCATTCTGATCGTTTCCCACGACCTGGACGATGTAGTAGATAACTGTGATGCCTGCCTCTGGGTCAATCAGCGGGCTGTGTTGCGCTAGCGTCGCACCAGATACCCATCTCTGCAGCGTCGACGGAGCCAATTCATGTGGGAAGTCCTGATACAGTTCGTGATGGCCCCCTGGCAGTTCTCCTTCCTGATTCGGGCCCTGATCATTGCGGTCCTGGCGGGAATCATGTGTCCCCTGCTGGGGGCTTATGTGGTCACGCGTCAGTTCGGATTCATGGGGGATGCCATAGCCCATTCCGTATTGCCCGGCATGGTTCTGGCCTTGTGGCTGGGGACCAGTCCCTACTTGGGGGCCATCGTGACGGCCGTGGGCATGGCCTTCCTGATAGGCTATCTGGTTCAGCGGACCGGCGTGGGGGCAGATACCTCCATTGGTATCCTGTTCGCGGGCTTCTTTGCCCTGGGCCTGATTCTGTTGAGTCTGCTGCCAATCCAAGGTCTCAATCTTGAATCCCTACTATTGGGGCAAGTCTTGGCGGCCAGTTGGACCGATGTGACCATCACAGGTGGACTGACGATCACAGTGCTTGTGATGCTGGCTGCGCTGCACCGGGATCTGGTTTTTGCCAGTTTTGATCCATTTGGGGCTTCCGTAATGGGTCTGCCTACCCGGATGCTCGACTATACCCTGCTCACGCTGCTCGCGGTAGTGATTGTCCTAGCGCTCAAGGCCGTAGGGATTATCTTGGTAATTTCCCTGCTCATAACCCCCGCGGCCAGTGCGATGATGCTGGCCCGTCATCAATTGGGGGCTATGGTTCTGGGGGCCCTGATCGGTACGCTTTCCGCTATTTTCGGACTCTATTCGGCTTATCATTTCAACCTGCCACCCGGACCCGTTATTGCCATGTACTCCACCGGGTTCTTCGTCATCGTGGCCATTTGGAGACCACGGCAGATGCGTCGCATCTGACTGTCTACCCGAATTCCAGAGCTGTTGGTCGCAGTAATCTGTCCTGGAGTTTCACGGTTTGAGGTCAGAAAAACTACCTGGGCCAGTTCTCATTCCTGATCTTAACTGGACTGTCGTACCCAGGAGGTCAGTGCTTGGTGTCCTTCACCATACACGACCACCCATAATCCAGAATCCTGTCTTTCTAAATGCTTGGAGGCTACGCCTGTTATAGGGATACCTATACTCCCAGACGAGATTCTGGTGTGTCATCCTCTGAAGCAATGCTCATTGTGCCAACGCAACTGATCTGGACGCGGACGTTGCGAAGTCTCGCGGGGCAGATTGATCCGCCGGCCGTGAAGAGCGTAGTATTCCCGGCCGTTCTCAAATTCCTCCTTGATGAAACGGCTGACTTCAAAGTGGTGCTCCGGAGTCACAGTTACATACCCCGTATCAAAGAGGCTATGAATATCGCGTCTCAATAGCAAGCCGTTGCTTGGTTCATGAATTCCACCATCGCTGAAGGGACGAATATGGGCGGCCTCGAGCGCTGGCAGTGTTCGTTCCATTGTTACAGCGCAACGTTGTTGGTAGATATCTCTAACCAAGGTCCGAAATGCGCCTTGCCCAAGACGGGGTCGAATGAGTTGCGGGAGGCCAAATCGATTAGGTACTTCCACTAGGTTCGGTTTTAATATTCGGGAGCGCAGAAAGGTCACAGCTTCCCATAATCCGCGGCCTTCAGCGTCTTCCGTACTGTAAGTCTTCAACACAACGATGTTTGGAGACCAGCTTGCAGGTACGGGAATCCAGTCTTCTTCCTCGAAAAAGAAGGGTTGGGCCAATATACGACAACCGATTGTGAAATCACTCTGCTTTGCTGGAACAGTTCTGCGGTATCTTGTGATGCGCTGGCGCATTTCTGGCAACGATCGAGCCCCATTCGCCTCTTGGAACATTTCCCAAGCCAAGGTACAGGACAACGTACTGGCATGGACAAAAGTCCCACCGCCAACCACGAAGTTGTGCGGAGAATGTAGCTTGAAGAGAAAAAGCTCCCCTTGGCGGAGGGCCCTGAAATTGGTACTGGAAGGTGCCCAGAAATTTACCTCGTCGAGATCAGGCATACGGCGAAGCATTTTGAACCAGCTACCGTCAGTAACCGCTATCACAAAGTTGATACTCAAGCTAACCTCCTTGGCTAACCTAGGACTGGCCAAAGTCTATCACTTTGGGGTTCCATCGGGTTCCCCAATCTTTAGCATCAGGAAGGATGAGACTACCCAACAGGAGATATTCAACGAATACCTTATGGACACCGGGGGTCCCAATACCGTTCAGACTCCTGTGGCGCGGAAAGTCTTTCAGTTTCGGGATACATCCCAACTCGTGGAAGACGCCTCGATTGTGGCTGGTTGATTCTTGGACGGCGAACTTGATCCCCGAGTGGTATCCGCGTTGACCCGGTTACGGCAGAACAAAGCGATCGTACCGCAAATTTGGCACTGAAATACGCAACACCCTGTTGGTGGCAGAACACCGGAAACGTGTATCCCGGGAGGGAACTGCAGAACATCTGGATTCTCCGAGAGAGCTGCCCATTCACTCGATCTGGCCCGGGCACACGACCAGTCTTTCTACGACACCCTGTACCTGGAACTGGCTAAGAGGCGAGCGGCAATCTTGGTGACGTTGGATACCAGGCTGTCACTTCGTGACAGGGTGTTCTGTGCCACCATAGACCACGGTCTTCGCAGTAATGTTGGGTGACAACTCAGCCACCTTGTGAAGCGATCGGAAATAATCCAAGCTGATGGTGGCCCCTGACTTGACCTCGGAAGCGGCAACTCCGTGTCCGATGGGTCTGAAGTCAGGACAGATTTCAGTTTTCAGTTACTTGCCCTCCTATCTTCCTCATGCTCTATCGCGGTGATACAGATCGTTCCATCCTCCAGATCCTGATCCCACCATTCTGACCAGGGGGCCTTGACTAATGACGCATGGGCAAACTAGACTGTCCCTATGTCCAAGCGCCTGCAAGTCCTCTTGGATGAGGAAGAATATCAAGAGATCCAGTGCCTTGCCCACAGGCAGCAGATGACCGTCGCGGAGTGGGTGCAGCGGACTCTGCGCAAGGCAATGAACGACCATCCTGGCACCAGAGAGGCCAAACTGCGGGCCATTGCCGATGCGTCTCAGTGCCAGTTTCCTACTGCGGACATAGACGTAATGCTACGTGAGATCGAAGCGGGACGTTGGCTCCCGTGATCTTCATTGATTCTAATGTGCCGATGTATCTGGTGGGAGCTGCCCACCCGAACAAGGATCGAGTCGTAGCCGTCCTGACACAATTGGTACGAGACGGGGAGCGGTTCATCACCGATGTGGAGGTCTATCAGGAAATCCTTCACCGATACACAGCCATACAGCGGCCCGACGCCATTGACGCTGCCTTTGAAAGCCTAGACGCTCTGGCGGACGATGTATTGAGCTTTGGCGTGGCTGAGGTACATGCAGCCCGCGCGTTGCTTGACTCTGTAGAAGGTCTCTCCGCACGGGACGCGCTGCACGTGGCGGTGATGCGCAAGGCCGGGATCACGCGCATTCTGAGTTTCGACATGGGATTTGACTCCTGTCCTGGTATCGCACGTCTCTCCTGAACATCGCGTCCGCGCAGCCCATGGGCGATTGGGACGAGAGTTTGTAGGCAATTTGGCACTACGAAGTACACAACACCCCGTTGGTGGCAGAGCGTCGGAAACGTATATCCTGGGAGGGAACGGCAGAGCGTCTGAAAGCTCTAGGAGACCTGTCCATTCTTACCAACCAGGAGGCTAATCTTTATGCCAAGAGGGCACTGGCCTTGGACACAACTTCGCCTACAAGTTGCCTGGAAGCCGTACACTGGTAGTCTGCGTGTCTCCCGCGCCAGTCCAGACTCCTGATCTGATCGGCCAAGACAACCCCTGTAACAGGGACGGTTGAGGGAAGCCGAACTTCAAAAGGATAGCCCTTGGTGCGAGACGTAATGGGACAGAAAAGGGCCAGACCAGACTTTTCGTTGTAAGTCTTCGGACTCAGGACTAAAGCCGGGCGCCGACCTGCCTGTTCATGTCCAATTTGTGGCGTAAAGCTCAACCACACTATATCTCCTCTGGATGGTACGTAGGGTGAATCTACCACGCTTCATTTCCCTGAGGTGGTCCGAAATCCTGTTCTGAATGCAGGTTTTCGGGGGTTATCTGAGTCACCAAATCCTCCAGATCATAGGTCTTTCTGCGCAGTACGACCTGCTCGCCTTGAGGGACAATCTCGATAGCTGATCCTTCCTGAACACCCCACTGTTCGGCAATAGGTTTGGGAATGCGGATAGCCAAGCTTGTACCCCACCGGGAAACATGAGTATTCACACCCATACTTTCACCTCCTTTCATATCTATATTATATATATTCGTCGTGAAAGTAATTTGATTCATGGACCGATCTACTGGTGATGAGCAGAAGAATCGGCCGAGTACGGAGGAAGTTTCCAGTGACTGGCTTCAATGTGCCCTGAAACAGCTAATCCGTTAGGCGATCCTGCCCTGGCAACATCCGGTCAGACCCCATGGAAAGTCAGTGCGGAATCGCAAAGACAATCGGGCCCAAGAGCAAATACTGTGGCTCGACCATACGGCAAAGCCGGAGACCAAGAATCATGGTAAAGAAAGCGTATCGGGATGAATTCCATTGGTGAACAAGCCAGGACTGATGGACGACATTCAGATTCTCAACAAGGCGACTTGAGGTGGACGCCCGTTTGGGCATATCCGGGAAACTTTGATTAGCACTAGGGATGTCTTTATGATAGATATTCCCGGCAGTTCCAAGGCGGGATTGATTCCCCATTGATGGAATCTGAAAGCCTCCATCGCATATGCCATTGGCGCAATTACACTCGGAAAGACTGGCTTAACTACCAAGGCTGATCGCCTTAATGCCTCCACCAGACTTGACAAAAGCAGATTCTGGTGTCTTTAAGTCGTTGGATATTGCAAGGACTGTTGCCGATAGAGTAAGAAATCCCGGGTTTGGCCATTCATGGATCATCGTTGGAGTTCAAAGACAGTTCGCCGATCCGTCGCATGATGTGTCCAGCGATTTCCGCAACTGTCTGATCTACAGCCACCATTCTGTTACCTAGCTGCTCATAGTTAACGCTGGTTTCAAGTTCAGGGACTGGACGATTGTCGATACCAACGGACCACGATAGCCTTGCGCCGTCGAGTCGCCACAAGATGGAGAATTCCACATGGAACCCGCTGTATCCCCTGCCGATGTAGTTGGTGAGTCTGTAGATGTGCTTTAGCTCCAAGGGCCTGTTACTACTCAATTTAAACCCGTCGGCAACTATGAACTGTGATTTCGTCTGCGCCCAGTGCTGGGCATCCAACAGGGAGCTGGACTGAGTCTCATTGTTGTCTAAATTCACGTATGAAAATTGACCAACGGTACGGAAGAGCGCTGCCAGTGGTGCAAGAGCTGATTCTAATCCATCCAGTGTAGGCCGAATATATCTTGTGAACGCAGAGTCCAAAGCTCTTACGTCAGAATCATCAGGAGCCAAACCCTTGTTTTCATCCACAAAAGCAGCGATTTCACGGTTAACTTCAAGCATTTCCAGGGTGCCGCCTAGATCAGCCAGCCTTATCACTTCGCTGTCGCTTCGAGATTGGCGATCCGTACCACCATAAACTACGGTTTTCGCAGTAATGTCGGGCACTAACTCGGCTACCCGGTGCAGTGAACGGAAGTAATCTGAACTGATGGTGGCGCCTGACTTAACCTCGAAAGCGGCAATGCCGTGTCCGACGGGATAGAAAAGGTCGCACTCCAAGCCTTTCGCGTCTCGGAAAAAGGAAAGGTTCGGTTGGCTTCCATGGTTAAAACGGTGCTTAAGTGCCTCCGCTACCACCGCATTTTCAAACAGGGCACCGCGCAAAGGGTGAGTTGCCATTTGCCCTGCATTTTCGATCCCAATCAAATAGGTGGCCAATCCAACATCGCAGAAATAGAACTTGGGCGACTTGACCAAGCGCTTGCGGATATTGGCCAAGAAAGGAGGCAGGTGGAAAATGATGTAGCTGGCTTCCAAAACCGTGAGCCATTCACGAGCTGTTGTGTGGGACACCCCTGCGTCAGCTCCCAAAGAACTGAGATTGACCAGCTGGCCCACTCGTCCCGCACGGAGCCGTACAAAGCGTCGAAAATTAGACAGGTTTCGTATGGCTCCTAGTCGGCGTACGTCACGCTCTACATAGGTTTCAAAGTAGTCAGCAAGCGCTTGGGTAGGATTGAGCCTTTGGTCAATGATTCGCGGATAGAACCCGGCATAGAGAATATCGTCCACGGCATCACTGGCCCCCGCCCGTTGGCGTTCCGACAGGGAAAAAGGTAGCAAGCGAAGCAAGGCCGTCCTGCCAGCCAGAGATTGACGGATCACGTCTGAGAGACGGAACTGCTCACTGCCTGTTAGTACGAACAAACTATTCTGTCTTTTTTCGTCTGCGACCACCTGGATATATGACAAGAGTATAGGCACATGTTGAACTTCGTCTATGATGGCGCCATCACCAAGCCGGGCTAGGAATCCCCTGGGATCTGACTCAGCGAATTCCCGCTCATCCGGAGCTTCCAGGTTAACGTAATCCAAGTCAGGAAAAGCGGTCCTACAAAGCGTCGTCTTGCCCGCCTGTCGTGGACCGGTCACGGTAATAAGGGGTACTGTTGAAACAAAGAAACCAGGCGCCGGGCTATTTCTCGCTCTATCATGAACTATCGCAACGCCTATACAGTGCAAACTGAAAGTAATATCTTCATATTGTGCTGATCTTGGGCTCTGCCCGCAAATGACGTCTGACTTGCAGTCCCCAATCTGTATATTTTCGATGGATGGAGACGGACTGAAATGCCGTCATCATTAACCTGTGATGTAGAAACAGAGCCACAGGTTGGCAGGAGAAGGGATGAATGGATCGGTGCTAAGTCATAGTCCTGGCAGCTTTGCACCAGGATCTGGTCTTCCGCCAGATTCGATCCTATGGGGACTACCCTCATGGGCCTACTTGCCTGGATGCTCGACTATGCCGTGTTCACGCTGATTGCTGTAGTGATCGTACTGGTGCTCGAAGCCGTCAGCATTGGGCTGGTGATGTCCCTACTCATAACGCCAGCGGCCAGGTTGCTGGCCCTGTAGCCAAAACCAACTTTGGGTCTTTGCCCTGTCGGGACCAGATCGGGGAGTTACGGGACAGAGTTTACTGGCAAAATCACAGTCTTTCTCTATCCGGCATTGGACATCGCTACCGCAGGCATGAGGTCTGGTGGGGGCCATAATGGACGTGGCCGACTCTTTGTTGCCTACGGGTCTCGCTGTTGTTCCGCTAACTCCTTTACCTCAGCCGTTGGCTCGTAAAGGACCTGTGCAGCTATTTCCCATGGCGTCCGTCCTACCGTCTCTTGTCGCCCCCGATCGTTGAAGTTGAGCCCCACCCCGATCACGGGTAAACCAAGGGCAACATGGGCAGCCGTATACTGTTTTTCTTCGATCTGCCTTATCGCATCCTCGGCCGTCGCATTCCGCTTGACTTCTACAACACAGACATGATCAGGAAAGGTGATTACCATGTCAGCACGGCCCCACTGGGAATGAACTTCCGACTGAATGGGAACTGACATCAAGACTCCCAACCCATGTATCACCGCATGGTAGTGATTTTCGTGTTGTAGATGGTCATAGGGAATAGCTGCGAAAATCTCGGCCAGCAATTGGCCAAATTGCTGATAGTCACGGTTCCTCAGGGCTGTATACAGTTGCCTGAGTCTGTGTGTGGCCTTTGCCAATCCTTCCCCCATATAGGCTTCCAGCAAGCTGTCCGCGAAGGTAGTCCGGACTTCCTGGTTGGCATAGTCCAGATATAGGGAACTGTCCTCCAGATTTCCTTTTAAAGTGTAATACCCTGTCTGCACCATCAGTGGGATTAGGCGGGGCTTCTGCGGATCATATGAGGTTCGAAGCGCGGTTACGGGATCAGCCGGATGGAGCCTGAGATTGTAGCGGCCGCTCTGGACTAAACGGACCAGGAATTCCGGCGTTCCAGATTCTGACCAGTGATTGGGCAGTTTCGCCGAGTCGCCCCGGAAGGCGCAAGCGGCCTCGGGTTCATGCATGTCTTCCAGACAACGCAGCAGGGAAAAAGGATTGTAGAGGGTGGGGCTGTGGGCACTGAATCGATACCCGTTATAGTAGTCTCTCAGGGCTTTACCCAATGTCTCGGTATCCCATTGGATATTGTGAGCGGCACTATCAATGTAGGGAGCCAAGACCCCGGTCAATTCGCTCTCTGTGAATCCGCACAGCGAGCTGTAACGGGCATTCAGAGAAATATCTCTCAGATTGTTGAGTGCCGAGAACAGACCGGTGCGGATAAAGCGGCTGATGCCTGTGATAAAGACAAAATACAGGCAAGTTTCCTTGGCTTTGAGCACTCGATAAAACTCCCGCAATTCTGCCAGTACGCCTGTCAGGTCACCGCGGGTCTCGATCAAGTCGGTAATAGGGGCATCATATTCATCAATTAGAACTACGACCCCCCGCTGATAGTGCCGGAACAGTTGCTCAATCAGGTGCGAAAGCCAGTATCTCGGTGCTTGGTCAGGAGATGGGATAGACAGGTCTATCTTTTCCTCCCGCCGATAGTACTCATATACGGGTTCCAGGTGTTCCTGCAGTGCTTGCCGCACACTGGCGCGATTTGGTCCCGTAGTCAGAGACATATCCAGCCGGATAACAGGCTGCTTCTGCGTCCAGTTCCACTGGGGGTAAATGGCGGTTTCCCCAAACAGCGCCCGGTTTTCTTCACCTCCCTGAAATAAGGATTCCAGGGTAGAAACCAGCAAGCTCTTGCCAAAGCGGCGAGGACGTGCCAGGAATACGTATTTCAGGCGACTCTGTTGCAACTGATAGATCAGGTTCGTCTTATCCACGTACAGAGCGCCAGCTCTGCGCAAATCCGGAAAAGAGGCCTGATCGGAAAGAATCCGAGGCAAATGATCCGGCCAGGATACGGACACGAGACACTCCTTGTTCCTGCGCAGTGCAGTACGGACTCTATTGTACCCGGAGTACCATGTCCGGGCACCTGCCTTCCTTTCAGGGCAGGTACGAGAGCCTATGAGGACCAGTTATCCCAAACAGCGAAAGGACAACGCACGTTCCCCTGATGTCCAAGGTCGCAACGAAGGCAAGAGGAACCTGGATGAGTTTTTCCTGAAGACAGTGGCCTGTGTGGGAAATGCAGAGACAACGACAGGGGGAAGACTGCAGATTATGCCAAACCCCTGGGAGGCGTTCATGCGCTGACTCCCAGGGGCAGTAATTCTCCCGTAATCGGCACTGGGCCGGGAAAGTGTATTAGGCCGAACCGCGGCCAAGAGTGTCATTGAATACTGTACGTTACCTGTAGACCCACGGATACCTCGACTTCCGGCTCCGAGTCGAAGTTGACGATACGAGCGAAATCGTCATATGGATTGGAACCCTGATGGCTGCAGGCATCGGCATGGTTCCTGACCAGGCTGGATGAGCTGTTCAATGGATACTCCATTACCCTGGTCACGCTCCCCAGAACTACATCGAAGGCGTCAGCCAAGTCATCTGCGGCCTGTTTGGCACCAGGTATCGCCTGCCGCCGAGCCATCGCCAGGGCCTGCCCGCATTTCTCTGCTGATAACGTGTAGCGGACGCCGTGAGCTTCCACGCGCCGCACTACGTCTTCCACGGCCTCAACGACTTGATCGCCTTTTTCCCGTACCGCGTCCAATTCCAGTTCCACGGATATGATGGTCGGTTCGTATCGGCGCAGGCTAGTGAATTCAATGGCCTCTTCCTCGATTCCCAGATTCGCCAGGCTTTCAATCACATCCTTCCGGTCTTCACTGGACACCTGCTCGGGCCCAGCTGGGCCGTAGTACTGTTCCGGCACCAGGATGACGTAGGCCTCATCCGCCGGTAGACTCACGGACCCGACCGCCGAAACTGTGAGTCCTCCCAGGCTGGCCTGGGTGTCAGACAGTGAGGACAAGCTGGCACTGCCTACGTTACTCCGTACTCCTGCGAGGGGTGCAGACAAGGAACGCAAATCCCCTGCTTCAGGATCTTCACCCGCTATGTCCATGACAGCTGTGGCCTCCTGGAGTGATGACCTGGGGGCAGAGGCTGTGAGCGCCGTTTCCCTGGCCGTCGAGGCAAAGGGCAACGTATGGGTTTGGGGGCTGTAGACAAAGATTAGGGTAACCGCAACCAGCAGGATCAGACCTGCCCATGGCCAATGTCGGACACTGTTCATTTCATCCTCCCTTGGGAAAAGACTGACTTATGTGCAAATAGGTACTACATGTCGATTACACATGTCGGATCATAGACGGACCTGGAAACGAAAGCTGTGCTTCAGGACCTGTGTTCCGGGATTTGCCCTACGGCTGTGGCCCTGGCGGCCACGGTAAAACCATGAATCTGCGTGTTGCGAACGACGGAGGTGCAACCGGCTAGAAACAGTTCCAAGCCGAGGGCACGGTATCATCATTTCGCATTGTTGGAATCATCCGTCTCCCGTTGCCGCTATCGGCCCGGATATGTCTGAGCGGGCCAGGCCGGACTGCCATTCATCGCCCTTTTTGCCGGCATAGAGCAGGTAGTAGACCTCACCTACCTGAAAGACCTGAGGCGTGAGGACACTATCACAATCCCACATCTGGCGTTCCACCGATGGGGTAAAGACAGGATTGCCTACATTGGGCTCGAAATAGCGGAAATCACGGGTGCGCACATGCCCTATCTGCCAGGCGTTACCATCGCAGCCACCGTAGAGGAGGTGAAAATATCTTGGGCCTCGGAAGATCTCTGCCTCGCGTACGCCCTGACTGTCCCAGGATTGACCACTGCCCCGGAAAATGGGATTTGCCGGATTCTTGGTCACTGCCGCGGGATTGTGGATTGGGGCCGTGGCGTGACAGATCACAGGTTGCTGTTCCGACTCTCCCGTGTAGATAATGTGGATGGTGTCATCTAGGATAGCCACAGAGGGATGCGACGACCCTTTGCCCTCGTATTCCGTGTCTGCCGCGATCACAGGTGTTGAACAGACCCGTGTCCACTGGCTAAGATCGCTACTCCCTACTAACAGACCGGTCTGCTTGGGTGGTTCCCGACGCCGGCCGAGATAATACGCATAGTACTTCCCGTCATGGGGATTCCAGAACGGGAAGGGATACTCGGCGGTATAATCGTCAAAACCTTCTCGAGAGGGTACCAGCACCGGATTCCCTGGATCGTGACGGACCGCTGCGGGGTTGTTCGCAGGAGCTGTACTGTGCATCAGCACCCAGTAGTTGCCCAATTTCCGGCGTCCCCAAAGATAGTGAACGGTGTCCTCCACCACGATGGCATGCGCGGCCGCCGCCCATTCCGGGGGTTCACAGAAGAATACCGGACGGTCATCGCCGACTCGCTGGAAGCGAGCGAACACTTCAAACAGGAAATCATCTGGGTCTTGAACTGCCCTGTCCACTGTCTTTATCTCCCTTGGGTAATGACGATGGTTTCTTCTACTGAATCTTCATTGACAGAGTACCGATTCGGATGGGGACAACTGGTTCGTCTCCCACCTTTGTACCCGTCTGTCGTGCCTTACTTGGGTATGTCTGAGGCCAGATCCCAGGTCACTGCGAGAAGAAAGCCCCGCATTCCCGAACTATTGAAACGCCAGTTTCCAGGCAGCTATACCTGGTCCGTGACCCACCTTAGCAGGTTACAGAGCAATCGATCTGCCAGAGGATCCAAACCAAGATTTTCAATTATCCGGTGTGTACAAAGGATGTATCTGCCTGCGCCATGATTCTTTTGTGTCAAGTCGGCGCCATGGAAGGCAGCGGATACCCCCAAGTAGTTCTGCTTGTGTTTTTCGCCAGCATACCAACCATAGGTGATGGTACCGCTAATCCAGTCGGTGACAGGTGTCTCCATTGACCACCGGGACACTACCTCGCGGTATTCCTGGCCCATCAGGCAACCCGATGGCAAGCCATCGTAAACTGGATGCTCGGGTACTACATGGGTGCAGGGCACCCATGTGCCCTTGGCATTGAAGTAGGATGTGGCGAAAGGCAGAATTGCACCTTCCTCCATATGACCCCACAAGCGACGTTCTTTACCCTGAGCGTTGAAGGTGGACATGGGCGGAGCACTAAGAAAAATGGCTGTGCCTCCACCGTGCACCCAGTGGGCCAAGTCGGAACAAGCCTCCAGCCTTTCGCCACTCCACCCATTCAGATTCACCAGGACAGGGCAATGGTGCGGTGTATCCTGGGCAAAGGGAACGAAACTCGCTCCTGCAGTTCGCAGATAGGTACTCAGGGCGCCATCCAGGTCGATCACGGCCACTGCCTGATCGGGTAGTGTCGAACCTGCTGGATCAAGGACATAGAAACTGGAGTGACCTTTTACTTCAGTAGAATCCGCGCCAAGGAAAGAAACTTCAACCTGACAGCGTCCCGCCACATTACGGGTTGGAACGGTATAGGTTTCCAGATCGACAATGCCATAGGGCAGGGCGGTCTGTGCCTGGGTATCGAGCAAGATGATGCCCTCTGGGGTCATAACCCGCAGCGAGAGGGTCCCGGACAACGTTTCTCTGTCATTGACCGATGTTAGTAACAGTTGTACATCCTGACCGGCATAGACGTTCTGGTGGCTGGGGCGTACGGCTATGAAGTAGTCAGCAAAGACCTCCTGCATGGCGTAATAGGCACGTTTGGGGTTGCGGAAATTGTCGATGAGGCCAGCCCCGACAATCCAGTCGCCATCATTAAGGGAGTGAATGCCAATGCCGGCAATATCAGGATTGATGCGACACGCTTCCGCCATCAGTCGGTTGCCCGTATAGTGAATTTCCTGGCAGGCTTCGACGAAATCACGGAAAGTCGGAAATATCTGATCCGTCCCAGTTTGTGCCAGTACCTTCTTATAGGATTCGTACAGACGCTCATGGATCCGGTAATCCGGTGTGATGGGGTTACCCTCACGTCGATACTGGGCCATATTGGCTTCCAGGTCTGGAATGCTGCCATAGCCCAGTTCGGAGATGTTGGTCAGGAGCCCGGGTTCAATGTGGCTGCGGGTATGGCTTCCCACATCTGTGCGCCCCATAGCCCGGAGTTCTGCTTCGGTTTTCCCCAGAATCAGCAACTTGTCGTAGCTTTCCTGATCGAAGGGAGCACCCGGGTAGTCGTGCACCTCATTGATCTTTGTGGGTTCGTACGCCTCCGGTAGATAGATACTCCCCAGACCGGCAAAACCCCCTGATTCATCAATAATGAGCCGCGTTGCATCCAGTTCCCTGGCCTTTAGTGAAGTCCGGTGCCGTAGACGCTTGAGTCCATGGCGCAGAATCTCATTGAACATCTCCCAGATCACAATGGAGGGATGGTTTCGATCCCTCAAAACCATTTCGGTGACTTCATTCTCAATGCGCTGCTGGGTATAAGGGGTAATCCGGGGCCAGTTATCCATGCATTCCACGGGCAGGGCTCCCACGAACAGAATCCCCATTTCATCTGCGAGGTCATAGACCACGGGCGGCTGGGGTTTGCGCCAGGGCCGAATCATGTTGATATTGCCTTCCTTAATCAGTTGGAATTCCCGCCTGAGCAATTCCAGATCACGGGGATAGGCCAAAGAATGGGGATAGAACGCCTCATTGAAAGTCGTCTTGAGAATGATCTTCTGGCCGTTCAAATAGAAATTCTTGCCCTTGACCGTGAACTCTCGAAAGCCGAATCGGACTTCTGCCAAGTCAGAAACCTTATCCTGCAGCCTGACACATGCTGCAACCCGGTAAAGAAAGGGGTCCTCCAGTTGCCAGAGTTGGAAGTCAGGTACGTTGAAAGTCCTCTGCAGGTGACTGGTGCCAGGCCTCACCACCTGACTCTCTGAATTTGAGACAACTGATTCATCGCTATGATTGGGCGTGACACTCCAGCTCAACTCAATCGCTTGGGCCTGGAGACTGGCGTTGCGTATCGCCGTCTCCACGGTAACGTCCCCCGTTTCTATGTTGCCTTGGACAAACAGATCTTCAATGTAGACGGAGTCAGTGGCCATGAGGATCACGGACTGCCAGATGCCACCTGCTATGGCACCCCGCCAATGAGGCATATCATCCCTGCCCAAGCCATCAATCACCACATCACGGGTAATTAGGGGTGTAATGACCCTCACGGCGATGAAGTTTTCCTGACCAAGGCACAGGAGATCTTCTATTTCGAGCACAAACCCGGTATATCCGCCCTCGTGGGCTCCTGCGGCCTGTCCGTTAACCCAGATTTCCGCCCGGTAGTTGACGGCTTCAAAGCAAATGCGAATGGTGCTTTCGTGCCAATCCGCAGGCAACCTGACTGTTTTGCCGTACCACGCGACTCCTTCGTAGTCTTGCCGGAATTCCTCCAGACAAGCGGGAACCGTTACCTCCTCAATGTCATGGTAGCTATGGAAGTTCTCTTGGTGTTGCCAGTTGAGGGTACGGCCCTTGTTCTGGTGATCGAAAATCACATGCCAGCGTCCATCTAGTGAGGACGTACGATTCATGATGGGTTGTTCCTTGGCTTGATTTCGGGTTAAGTACGGATGCCCCAGAACCTCCCTGGCAGGAAAACCAGAAAGGCCCAGGCTGATTTCTGCCATGTGTGTGGGTGTTCTCTTCCGGTTCTGGCCAAGAGCATCTGGCCTGGAGGAACCTAAACAGCCCTGGCCAAATGATTAGGGATCAGACAATGTGGTGCGCAAGGCCTTGTACGTTGGGGCGATTTCCGGATTCTGTGTGATGTCGTATTCCAGGCAAAGGCTAATTTCCTGGATGATTTGATCCGTCAGACGCACGGTTTGTTGATAGACCCGATCCGGCTCCTCCCATGTCACCACAACTTCACTGTAACGGTATTTCACGGCATAGTCGGTCAGCCAGGTAAAGGTCTGGCGTTGGGAGGGCAAGTCATGTGTGTCTTCCAATGCGGAACCAATGATTTCGATCAACTGATCCAAGTCATGGATTTTTTCGACGGGCAGACCCAAGGCGGAAATCCAGCCTTTTAGGGCATTCTCTATCGCTTGCTGTGCACAGAAGCCAGCATTTTCCTGTGCTGCAAACAATCCATCCAGAAGGTCGTACATGGCACCCAGGTTGCGATAGGCTACTTGGCAAAAGCGTCGGATGGCTGGCCAATTGTCCGTATTAGGTTCTTGCGGGTCCCGATGGGGCGCTTGATTGCATAACGTATTCCAGTGAGTTTCATCCACGGGAATTCCCTCCTGCAAGACACTGTACGCCATGTGGTTCGGTGCGGTACGGTAAAACTGAAAATCGGATACGCGGTAGAAGACCAAGTCCAAACCCCCGCTCCAGGTTGGGTTGTAGCATTGTTGTATGGCCTGTTTGCCGGCCCGTGTCGCCATGTGCCAGAAAGTACTGAATCGCTGAACGTTCATATCCTGCCGGTCGGGTACTAACAGCAACAGATCAATGTCCGAATCATCCCGGTGCTCACCACGCGCCCGTGAACCAAACAGTACGGTATTGTCCAAAGACATCAGATTTTGCAGACTGGTGTGTACCGCTTGGGCCACGGTATAGGCTTGGGGATCGTAGCTAGAGGGCATGGATGGTCCTACCGATACCATTTACGGTCTCCTATCCGCTGAAGCCAACGGCAAGGCTAGCGTTATTGTACCTTGAATCAGGTCAGAGATTGGGCGTCCCCCACAGCTTGTCCGGTGAGAGGGTTATGCGCCACTGTTAGCCAAGGCTCAATAGTGACATATGACCGTATATGAACTTATTGAGAGATATTGTCTGACCCCAGGTTCAGAAGTGCCGGGAGAAAGCTGAAGTTGACAGGAATTTGCAGATATCGCAGTATCCTGGCAAGTTCCTATAACATGAGGTAGGTTTGGCACGTACGACTAAGATATTCACTATCTCCTTGCCACGGGAGATAGCCGACCGGGTAGACGAAGTGATGCAGGAGCAAGGACGGTCTAGGAGCGAGGTCCTCCAGGAAGCTTTGCTCCGCTACATCGAAGAGTGTGAGTGGAGACGCCTGTTCCCGTATGGAGAGCAGAAGGCCAAGGAGAAGGGGATCAGCCCAGAGGATGTAGCTCCCTTGGTCGAAGAGTACAGGACTGAGATCAGTTCGTCTGGGACATGAGAGTCGTCCTGGACACGAGCGCCTTGTTCTCAACTTGGCGCTCAGGGGACGGTTTGGGTTGTACCTGTCTCCTTTTATCCTGGAAGAGGTCGCTGGCGTATTGCGCAACGCCGCCATCATCATTGAACCTCAGCGGCTCCCGGAAGTAATCGAGAGAGACCACGCCGACAACCGTAATCCTTGAGTGCGCAGTGGTCACCTAGCGCTTTTCTGGCAAAGTGACCAGGGTCAGTCCCCTATTCAGATCCATTGGGCCGACGTGAGCTTCCACATCTGATGATCGGTAAGGAGGCTAAGGATCAGTCTGCCGACCACCCCTCATTCATCAAACAGAGTTCCGACCATTCGTTGTTTACCACTCTGATCTGGTCTACAATAGTCTATATCCAGATTCTGGCAAGTGGTGACACCATGCGGACTACGATGTCCTCAAAATCGTGGACCATTGCTGAGGCCAAGGCGCGGCTGTCGGAGGTTCTGCGGCGCGCTGAACAGGAGGGACCGCAGCGCATCGGCAAGCGTAAGGTGTTCATCGTGGCACCGGCTGAGGTGTGGGAGGCTTGCGGGCCACTCCGCAAGCCTCTGGGGCAATGGCTGGTCAAGAGTGCCCCACACGGAGCCAATCTACCGATCCCAAGCCGCCGCGAACACGAACGGCCCATCCCTTTCGTTGATGAACTGGACGCGTGATCAGCTACCTTGTGGACACCAACGTGGTGTCGGAACTATCGAAACGGAGTCCCAACCCCTCCGTCACGGGTTTCCTGGCTGCGCAGGACGACCTATGGCTCTCGGTCATCGTCGTGGCTGAGCTTGAGATGGGTGTGCAGTCTCTCCCTGAAGGCCGACGTCGTGATGCCCTTAGGGACTGGCTGTTTCAGATCAAAGCTGCTTTCGATCAACGCATACTCCCCATTGCGCAGGCGGAAGCCGAATGGGCCGCTACGTTCAGGGTACGCGCACAGCGTGATGGCGGTGCATTGAACCTGGCCGACGCCCTGATCGCCGGTACGGCGATGGCCAACAACATGACTATCGCAACCCGCAACACCAAGGACTTCAGTGGGCTCGGGATCGCGGTCCTCAACCCTTGGGCATGGCCCTGATCACACCCACCAACACTACGAGCGGGCCCAAATCGGGCACAACAGCGAACAGGATCGTCTACGGGATGGAGCTAAAGGATCCGCAGCTCTGATTCCTGCCGATCAAGCCTCTGTTAGGATCGAAGGGATCCGATGAGGCGGAGGTTTAATTCCCAAAATGAATTCCTATGGGCTGGTTTATCCCGTGGCCATGATCGTACCTGCCTGGGGGAAGCCTATTGACTTGGCTGGGAAGGTCGTCGCCAATTTGGGCCAGCCACATCATGAGCTGATGGTGCAGCTGAGATTCTGAAGCGGGGTACGGTGCATCCCCTGCCAAATTCTTCATCTCGTAAGGATCAGGGTCCAAGTCATGGAGGTCATTAATGGCCTGTGGATTCCAGACATACTGATACCGCTCGTTACGGATGGCACGCACAGCGAAACTCACGCGGGTTTGATATGGGTGCGCTGATTTGGGCAGGTATTCACGTGATGGGTTGAGGGGGGGGACTACCCTATGCAGAAATAAACACACACCGCTCCTTGCGGTGAGAATTGCGGGTTGTCCATATGTTGACAGAGGCGAGGTATCCACGATGTTTCCCAGATATATGGGCGTAATACCTGCGAATGTGGCGCTGGGTTTGTTGGCCGCCGCCTTCGTTTGTGGGTTTGCAGGGGTCTGGATTTGGCGACGACGTATCTGGTCAGATTATTGGTACCGCCTGATTGCAATCCTGTTCCTGACCGCTGGATGTATAGAGTTGCTGGTGTTGAGTCTAACTACACTGAGGCATGATGCGTGGGGGCTGGTGCAGTACGGTCGCATTGTTTATGGTGGGGCAGAGACAGACATACGCAATGGTACCGGCAAGACTCCTCTGATCTGGGCAGCGGCGCGGGGTCATGAGGATCTGGTGCGTCGTCTGCTGGCCATGGGAGCCGAGGTGGAAGAGCACGACGATGATGGTTTGACTCCCTTGTATTGGGCGACCATACACAATAGGGCATCCATGATTGATTTGTTGGTCGCACAGGGGGCCATGATTGAGGTGAAAACGTCGTGGAGTGGCAGTCACCCTTTACATTTTGCGACCCGTATGGGGTTGGCGGATGCCGTACAGGCATTGGTGAATCAAGGTGCAGATGTCATGGCACTGGATGAGAGAGGTCAAACCCCCTTGCATGGGGTGAGAAATAACGTAACTTCCATGGACGTATTATTGGGGTCCGGGGCTGAGGTCAATGTGCGGGATCATGCCGGATTGACTCCCCTGCATCGAGCTGCATGGCACGCTAACAGGGCGGTTATACAGAGATTATTGGAGGCAGGGGCAGACCCGAATGCATCCGACCAGAACGGTAGGACACCGCTGCACAATGTACTGTTTCAGGGACAGGATTCCGATTTGGAGGTGACAGCACTGTTACTGGATGCCGGCGCGGACATTAAGGCACGCGATGTGAAAGGGAATACCCCCTTGCATTATGCGGTACAGATAATTCCCAAGGCTGACCTGTCGCCCACATTGATTACCGGTGCACACAAATCTGTTGCCAGGAAGGTAGTACCTTACCTTATAGATCATGGAGCAGACGTGAACGCCCGCAATCAGGAAGGAGTGACGCCTTTGTTGGCCAGTATGCACAACGTGGAATATGAGTGCAGGCATCCATGGAGTCCATTCCCATGGACTTGGATAAGCAACCTGCGTGATCTTGTCAAAGCACGCGGTGTATGGCACCTCCTGATAAAGGCTGGGGCTGACATGGATGTGGCCGACCGGTACGGAGAGTCCGCATGGACGTGGGCCCAGCGAAATTCGTCGGTTTTTTGCCGGTCGGAGATTGCATTAAAGAATTACCGTTGACTGGTACTGTTAGCTCTTCGGCCGACAAGCAGTGGGCTGATAGTCCTGCCCTTGCCACCGATCACATCATGCCCTCTGGAAAAGGTAGCATTGGTTTTGTCATCTCTTGCCAGGTACCTTGGTGCCGGTAAGGACCATGATTTGCTCAGCTAGAGTAGATCGTCCGACAGACGAGGTTGGCTACGGCATCGTGTCAATCAACTCAACGTTTGAGCATCCCCAAAGCTTGTAAGTTCTGATGTTTGCCGGAATCATAATCAGCTCACCGATCGGAGAAGCGTTTGTGCCTGACCGACCACGTCTGCCTGTATGTTGTCGTCAAGACTACCCGTGATAAACCGTGCTGTGCCAATAGGACCAAGTCCATCGAGGCTGGAGAAGTCTTTCCTGATGATGCTTAATGCATCAATGATGTAGGAACTAGGCGGGAGAGAAGCCAAGCTTTGCGCAATTTGGGCGACCCCTATTCCATTCTATACGTAGAAGAGATCATAAGCATCTTTGTTTTCTGTTCTGTTCCCGAAAGCCAGAGCCTTGAGAACTGTGAAGGTTCCAGGACCACATACCGGAATTTTGCTGGTAGTTGCTGCCCCAGAAGGAAGATGACCAGGCAACTCTATTGATCTCTGGTCTTCAAAGGCCAATTCGAGCTCTGGTGTGACTATTGCGGCGAAGTCGGATTCAATATTGCGAACTGCTCCCCCCTTGTCCCTTTCGTTACTGGGAGGAATCAGGAATTCCACAGTTACGAACAGATCTGGTCCGGTGGTCCAACGCTGCCGAGTCTGATTGCCTTGATCGTTGCGATCCGGTGTGAAGCCCGCGTCCCGTAACCTGGCGCTCAATTCTCGATAGCGTTCTGTTTGCAAAATGGCCAGCCTCAGTCCTATGTCCAAATCCATTGTGCCCACATGGGCTCCCTAGCGGCAGATTTGTCTGATCGACGAGGAGGAATTGAACCAGCCCACCGACCACCACTATTTCCATCAAGCAGATCCCCCAGCTTGGTGGCCCTATAGAGGCATGTCTGTCGAACATGATTCAGTTGTTCCCTTGAGTACTCGTCACCCGATACTGGCTTGGATGGCATGACTCGCTCCAAATAACAGTCGGCTGCGGAGTTCTGCAGCGGCTTCTGGTGACCTTTCGGGATGATCCTGCAAGTCAATATAGGTCTGCAACGGATGTACACAGCGTATTCCATCGACCCGCTCAGCTCCATCAAAGACTCCTTCATCGTTGGGTACCACCAGCCAGGTATTGGCCCCTCTCGACTCTTCCCGGAATCCGAGGCTCCTTAGCAAGCCCACCGATGGGAACTCCACCAGATAAACGGTTGCGAGACGGAATCCGGCAAATCGTGTCCACAGCCACGCGGCGGGAAGCGCCGTGGCCGCGTAGGCTACGTCAATCTTGGAAAGGGTTTCGGCAATGGTATGAATCAGGGCGTCCCCTGACCTCGCCGCGATGTGACCCCGCCATATGTGGTGTCGTTCAAACCGGTATTCCTCACACCAAGCATCAAGCAGTGTGTTCGCGTCTTTGACGAGAATGCCATCTGTTCTCCGTTCCACCAGGCCGGTTTCCCGGAGCTTGCCTACCACGCGGCTCACATGTCCTTCATCCAGTCCTGTATTGCTGGCTATGGTGCGTTGCCTAACCGGCGTGCCAGGTTCCATCAATAGCTGCCTAGCTATCCGGGAGCCTTTCGGTCCGAAAGCACTCTCCGGTCGTCCAGGACGTCGGAACAAGCTGGGATTTCCCAAGTTCTGATAAAAGATACTAGGAGTGATGATTCGCGCATTGCCCGAAAGATCCAGCCACGCAAGATTGGCTTGGGCACAGCGCTCTTGTGCCGCTTTTCCCATGTATGGAACGGCAAGCATCGGAATCACTTTGTAGGGCAAGCGGTCTTGTGCCATGGCCAATTGATGTATGGCCATTCCAACTTGGGCTACTGAACCTGATCGCTTCCATGCCAATACGAAGGATTGATCTCTAACGGTAAAAACGGCATCCCAAGTGTGGTTTTTACCTGTAGAAACGTCAAAGTGAACCTGCCCGGTGTAGCCGGGAACGGCAAAGATTTCGGTGAGTCGTTGTGCCGCCTGTTTAATGGCTGCGGGTTCACGTGGAATCTGCATGCTTGTTTTTATATCAAGACTTGTGAAAATGCGCAAGTTTCATTATTTACGCAATTTATGACAGTCTTGATCAGCACTGCTGATTGTTGGGGAACTCTTACCGTAATGTACAGATCTGAGCTTATCGGGGAACCAGTCCAGGCGGACAATCCGTGCTGCGGATGCAAGGGTGCCTACAGGAGACCACCGTCTTCACCTCCACAGGGTTAAGGCATAGCAGGGCAGGGCCAAGCTCCAAAAGATTGCTCAGGAACTTTCTCTGAGTTTGTCCCGAGAATGTGTGAGAAATGATGACAGGAACTGTACAGTTTCCCACTGTCTTGATGCTGCTTGGAACCAAGGCAGGGAGGTCTTGGGCAAATTCCTTGCCAGCTGTAACCTCAGATGAGGAACACAGACACGCATGGCCTATAATCGGCGGCTATGACTTTGCCCCCTGAATCTGTGGACTATTTATGGATTTCAATTTAAGGAATCGGGTGGCGGCTGTCGCAGCTTCCAGTGCCAGTCTGGGATTTGCTTCTGCCCTGACCCTGGCCCAGGAAGGGTGTAATGTGGCAATCTGTGGCCGGCGGCCCGACAAACTGCAGCAAGCAGCTGAGCGCATTCGCTCCCAAACCCGTGTCGACGTTTTAGCAGTGCCCATCGATATGGGAATGTCAGATGGCCCCGGAAACTTTGTCCAGGAAGCATATGATCACTTTGGTCGGTTGGATATTGCGGTGGCCAATGCCGGCGATCCGCCAAGTGGGCCCTTTGCTGACAAGACGGATGAAGAATGGAACTCTGCCGTGCAATTGAACCTGCTGAGCACCGTGCGTATGTTCCGGGCAGCCTTGGACTACATACGTCAAAGCGATCAGGGTCGACTGGTGGCTATTACCAGTATCAGTGCCAAGCATCCTTTGGAAAACCGGGTGTTAAGCAACGCTGTACGCGTCGGTGTACATGGCGTTGTCAAGACTTTGAGTCGTGAGGTGGCGGCCGAAGGCATCACAGTTAATGTTGTCTGTCCAGGCTATACGCAGACGGAACTGTTGGCGGAAATGGCGGAGCAGGAAGCGGATCGGACTGCTAAGGACGTTGATGAGATATTGGGCAAGTGGGCCGCCACTATCCCCATGGAGCGACTAGGTAACCCTCTGGAACTGGGTGCTGCTGTGACCTTTCTCTGCAGCAGACAGGCGGCTTTCATTTCAGGAAGCAGTTTACTAGTGGATGGAGGCTATATGGCGGCCCTGCCCTGACCAGGGCTGTTCTCGTCCTGGGATATAGTGCGGACTACACCGTCCTTTCCCATGCGTTACGGGGAGGAATCAGGAAATCTTTGGATACGAACTGGTTGAGGCTAATGATTCAACGTTGCCTTGTCAGACTATCTTGATCAATACTGCCGAAAATTGGAGAACCCTTACCGTAAGGTACTATGGTGGAACCAGTTCAAGTGGGTGGTCCGTGCTGCGGGGACAAGACACCTGAGGGAAACCACCAGCTCTATCTCCACAGGGTTAGGGTCTACCAGAGCCAAGCTCCAGAAGATTGCTCAGAAACTTTCGCTGGGTTTGTCGAGAGACTGAGTGAGAAGTATGATGACAGCAACTGTACATTTCCCTCGGTCTTGGTTCTGCTTGGAGTCAAAAGAGGGAAGTGTTGTGCAAATTCCCTGCCATCCGAAACTGGCCAGTCTGGCTAGTCCTAAATCTGTATAAAGAAACATACGTGCTATACTGGCAGGATCGGCCATATCACGTTGAGTCATATCGCTTCTATAGCCAGAATGGCCAAAGCATAGGGATTCTTAGGTGGAATATGTCCAGTGAACTTCCTTTGGGTCTTGAGAATTTAGAGGTGAAAGCGATTTCCCCCTACCAGGAATTAGGGGCCTATGAAGCTCTGTGGGATCGCCCGCGGATGTCGTTTAAGAGAATGGCGGAATTACATCAAACTCAGCCTGAAGCGCGTCCATCTCACTTCGTTGATGAAGAACTGGCTTATAAATATGCAGACCAGGCGTATCATTTGCTCCATCAAGCGGGTATCACCGACTTTGGGATCCGTGTTCAGGGAGGTGGAGAGTATCCCACAAGACTGCAAGACGCAACCTATCCCGTGCCTTTTTTCTATTATCAGGGGTGGTGGGATCTGATCGATTCGCCGATGGTAGCTGTGGTTGGGACCCGCAAACCTACGCCAGAAGGTGTGGCCCGGACCCGCCGCTTGGTGAAGGAACTCGTGGCCGATGACTACACGATTGTTTCTGGTTTAGCGGCAGGGATTGACACCGCCACCCATACAACAGCAATTGAACAGGGAGGTCGAACAGTTGGCGTTATCGGTACACCTCTTTCTGAAGCATATCCCAAGACAAACGCCAAGCTGCAAGGCCAGATAGCTAGCGACTATCTCCTTATCAGCCAGATTCCTGTCTGCCATTATTCCCAAAAAGACTACCGATGGAATCGATGGTTCTTCCCAGAACGCAATGTGACGATGTCGGCACTTACCCAGGCCACTATCATAGTTGAGGCAGGACAATCATCGGGGACTTTAACCCAGGCTAGAGCCGCCCTGCAGCAGGGTCGCAAACTATTCATACTTAACAATTGCTTCCTCAATCCCGAACTCGCTTGGCCAGAGCAATTTGCGGAACTGGGTGCCATCCGAGTCTTCGAATATGACGATATAAGGGTTCACCTTGCAGCAACTGACAAAGATAGATAGGCTCTCCCTTCCCGACCATCCACACTTGAGAGTTGAGGATAACTGCTTTTTCTTGGGGGAATATACTGCCCGAGCAGGATTCGCCTATAGCAAAACAAACAATCTGATTCTGAATTTCAAGAAACCCGTGACAAGAGCTGGATCTTCAGAATGGAAATATAAGCATGAGGCGATTGAACAAATCGCAGGAATTCTCTTCGGAGCACTGTCCCGAGAATGGCTTCAGAGTGCAACCTTGGTGCCAATGCCTCCTTCCAAGGCAAGAAATGACCCACTCTACGATGATCGTATGGTGCAAGTATTGAAATTACTCGGACAGGGCCTGTCTCTGGATATTCGGGAATTAATCCTCCAACGGGACAGTACCCCTGAGTCACATATGAGTTCGAACCGTCTCTCTCGTCGAGACCTCATTGATAATTATGTCATTGACGAATCTGTCACTGATCCGGTCCCGACAAAGATCGCCCTTTTTGATGATGTGATAACGACAGGAGCCCATTACAAGGCCGCCCAGGCTGTGTTCGAAGATCGATTTCCAGGTGTGCTAATTGGGAGGCATATTCATAGCTCGGCGTGTACCTCAGACTGACGATATCGAGGATCTGCAGGGCTGGTAGTTACGTTATCAATGAGTTGAGCAGTCTGCAGAAACAGGTTTGGAAGTGGAGTCTCAGCCGAAAGATCACAATAGCTGCGCCAGGGAAAATGTCCCGAACCCAGGCAGCGAGTACAACTGGTTGCTTATTTTGTGGCATGGGGCCTCCAAACTTTCACCTGTCAACAACGACCGCAGACTGTGTAATCCTGCATCCAGGCATGGGGCCGGAAGGCTGTCTACTTTCGCTGGCTTGAATCTGACTTTATACTCTCCTGCGAAGCCGCAATACCCTGAAGATTCGACACACAACTTCATGAATAGCATTTTCTGTGGGTATCATGCGGGAGAGACACAACCCATCCACATTTTCCTGAGTACTGTCCTCTGACATGCAGGCAAGGAGCAGAAAAGCGTGCTGAGTCAAAGATATTCCCGGCAAGACCTGAATGGCATGATCGCATCGCAAGCTGACTGGCATCCTTACCCTACGGTACAGGAACCGGAGGCTTGGCAAAGTATCCCCGAGGCTGTACGCAAGCACCTGATGGAAGCCGGGGATTCGCGCCTGAATTTCGCTTGGCCTCTCTTGCCGGCCACTCTCTTTCTTGACTACTCCCGGACCGGAGCCCGTACCCCTTACCAGACCCCCTACTACGAACGCCGCTATGCCTTGGCCGACTTGGTCCTGGCGGAATGTGTACAGGGCGAGGGCCGCTACCTGGATGACATCGTCAATGGGATCTGGGTCATTTGTGAAGAAACCTACTGGGGGGTACCTGCTCATGTATGGGTACAGGTGGCGGGGAACACCTTGCCTGACCACCGGGAACCCACCGTGGATCTCTTTGCAGCAGAGACAGCCGCCCTGCTGGCCTGGACTTACTATCTCCTGAACGACACCCTTGACACCGTGTCACCGCTGGTCAGGCCACGCATTGAGCAGGAAATTCAGGAACGGATCCTGGAAGTTAACCGCACCCGCAGCGACTTCCCTTGGCAGGGTAATCTGGGAGGCCGGCGTGTTAATAACTGGAATCCCTGGATCTGTTCCAACTGGCTGACTTGTATTCTGGCCCTGGAGACGGATGACCCGCAGCGTGCCGCTGATATATCTCTCCTCTTGCAGACTGTGGATCGGTTCATCGACCATTATCCGGCCGATGGAGGATGTGATGAGGGGCCCAACTACTGGGGACGGGCGGGTGCCTCCCTGTACGAAAACCTGGAGCTGCTGTATGGTGCGACGGGAGGGCAGATTGATGTCTTTCACGAACCCCTGATTCAGGAAATCGGCAAGTTCATCTACCGGGCCCACATTGCTGAAGACTACTATCTCAATTTTGCTGACGCTTCCGCCCTGGTGGAGCCCGAAGCACTGTTGGTTTACCTGTTTGGGCAACGGATCGGAGATCCGACCATGCAGGCCTACGGCGCTTGGTTGACGGACAGACAACAAATTCTGACCCAGGGACTGACGGAAGGTGAGGGTGTACGCAAGCAATCCAGTTTGGGCCGTGCACTGCCAGCGCTGTTTTCCCTGACCGAAGTGGCGGCCGAAACCGGCACGACTCCCCTGCTGCGGGAAGTCTGGCTACCTGATATCGAAGTCATGAGTAGCCGGGACCAGGGAGGCAGTGCGATGGGATTCTATGTGGCGATGAAAGGGGGCCACAATGCCGAAAGCCACAATCACAATGATATTGGGAACTTTGTGGTTTACCGGGATGGTCTTCCCCTGCTCGTAGATGCGGGCGTGGAAGAATACACAGCCAAGACGTTCGGGCCCAACCGCTACGATATCTGGACCATGCAGTCGGCCTATCATAATCTGCTGCCGACTCTGGACGGAGCGCAGCAATTACCGGGGGCAGAGCACAAGGCAACCAGCGCGGATTTCCGGTGGGATGACGAAGCGGCTGAAATGACTGTGGATTTCGCCCCGGCCTACGGACCGGAAGCAGGCATCCAGCGCTGGATGCGTACGATTCATGCCGGCCGTAGCTGCAGTATCGACATCAATGACCAATACCAACTGGCCCAAAGCCCCGGCAAGATAGCGCTCAGCTTGCTGACACCCAGTGAAGTCACAGTTCAGCAGGATCGTCAAGTTATCCCATCTGATGGGGCAGGTGAGGTTGATAAGAGTGGGGATTCAGCGCAAACCGGTGTTATCAGCACGGCCCAATTGGTGCTGAACAGTGTTGAATTCAGACCGGGACGCAGTTCCGCCTGCGGCGTGGTGTATCTCCTGGATCATACGTATCACATAGAGGTGGAGTCTATCCCCATCACCGATACCCGCATGGGAACCATCTGGGGTACTTCCCTGAACCGTATTGTGCTCACCCTGGAGCATCCCGTCACCGAAGGACAGTTGGGTTTCCGGATAACCGGCTAAGATCCTTTGGCCGTACCGGGCACACCCGACTGCTCAAGGCAGGTGTGCCCGACAGGAAACTGAATTAGGTCGCAGGTTCCTGATAGTTCTGGGCATCGCAGACAGGAAAGCCGGAACCTACGAGAGATTCGCCATGGCCTACCTCAAAGCCGGGTATAAGTGGATGCTGTTGTGATCGGTTGAGATTGACGCGCACGCCATCGGCCATGTAGATCATGATGTGGGCGCGACGCTGGCGTTCTGTCACGTTGGCAGGCGTAGCGTGAAAATTCAGACAGTGATGGAACATGCATTCTCCCGCGGACAGATTGACAGATTGGCCGAAGGAAGCATCCTTATACTTCATTTTCACCCGATCCGATTCCTCAAGGGTGCGGCCCTCGGCTTCGGCCAACCGCAATGCTGCCTGCTCATACTCATATGATTCCAGCCCAAAGCGCGGATCCTTGTGACTGCCCGGAACCACATGCATACTGCCATTGGAGGGATCTACGTCATCCAGAGCCAACCAGCAAGTGAGGATGGTGGGTTCCATTAGGGGCCAGAGATAAAAATCCTGGTGAAAGTGAAAGTGGCCATTGTCATGAGGGGGCTTGGAAATAATCTGGTCATGCCAAAGGCGAACAGAACCCGCCCCCAGTAGCGCCTTGGCTACCCCGGAGATGACAGGATGGTGCAACAGGTTAAGGTACTCTTCGTCCCGTTTCCACATGTTGACGTACTGGGTGATGACCCGTTCCGGACGGCCGCCTTCCACCATGCCCTTGCGGCGATGCCCGAACTTGAACTCGGGTTCGTCATCACGACCGCCGGCATTCTCTTCATCAATGACTTGGTCCAGTCGTTCCCGGTAAATCTCCACTTCGGCATCGGTCAGGACACGTCCGTAACGCAGGTATCCATTCTCCTGAAAGAAATCAATCTGTTCCTGGGTAATCATGGTGGTTCCTTAGGGGTTGTGCATGAGCAAACAACAACAAGTCGAATCACAATCGTAAAAACGGGAAGTCAGGGACCCTCCGCCGAGGCCTTCTGCCTGGCATAGGTCTCGGTCAAGATAGTGGCTACCGTATCCAGGGGCAAGCGTTCCAGGCGGGTGAAACGAATGCAACTCTTGCCACAGTTCAAATTCCCAAAGGCCTCCCGATGTTCGGCCACGAGTTCCGTGTCCAGATAGAGGCTCATATAGTTCTTCTGGGAGGCAAAAGCACACAGGGTGTGACCGTTAACCCAATAGGTAGGCATTCCGTAAGCCAGGTTTTCTTCCAGGTCCGGTGCAGTCGCGAGTACCAGTTCCCGGATCCGGCGTAAAGCCACCTGCCGACTTGCCGGTATCTGGGCGAGATAGTCCTCTACATTGTCAGCGTCTATACGCATGCCGTACCTGTATGGGTAAGGAGTTAAACACCGTTTTTTCCATTGTACTATGTAGCCGGGTCGTGGTTAGGAGGATGGGTCGACCAGATGCCCCCAATTACCCGCATTTCCCAAGTTCGCCAAGACTTCGAGGGCGCTGCGTGTTTCACGTACATCGTGCATACGCACCATGTGGGCTCCCTTTTGCAATGCCAGCACGGCGGCAGTCACCGAGCCGGCGGTTAGGCTGTCTGCATGTGGGGAAGACAAGCAGTCCTGGATAAATCCTTTCCGGGAGGGTCCTGCCATGACCGGATGTTTCCCTGCAGTTATGAGATCCAGATCGCGCAGCAGGCTGGCATTCTGTTCTCCCTGCTTGCCAAAGCCCAGTCCCGGATCAATTACCTGTAACCAACGGCATTGGTTCGCCTTGCGGGCGGAGGCCAGACAGGACTGAAGATCGGTATTGACCTGTGAGGCTGCCTCCGTCGTCTCCACAAAGCGGGGCTGCTGTCGGATTCGTGCCGGATAGTCTGGATCCGAGATCCGCAAACGGTTGTGCAGGAAGACATGAGGCACACCCGCTTTGGCCGTGAGTATGATCAATTCCGAATCAAAGCGTCCTGCCCATACATCGTTGACCATGTCGGCTCCAGCTTCCAGAGCAGCCTGTGCTGCTTCGGTCCGAAAGGTATCTACCGACAACGGCAGATCCGTCACCTCCCGGGCGGCTTGCACCGCCAATTCCAGGCGCCGGACTTCCTCGGTGAGAGGAATAAGCTGATGACCGGGACGCGTGGACTGGGCCCCAATATCAATCGCATCCGCTCCCTCCGCTACCATGGCCTGCACGTCCTGCTGAAACTGATCCTGTAACGCTCCTGCTTCCGGCACGGTGCCGGGAGCCAGTTCCGACTCGGGGGAGACATTCAGAATTCCCATAATGCGGGGTGGACCCTGCAGCGACCACAGGTGATCACCTACAGGGAAAACCTGATGCAACGGCGGTCTATCCAGTTCCTGCCAGTGCGTCTTGAGAGTCCGACCCGTGGCCGGATTCACAAAATCTGGTGCCATGTCACACAGGGGTTCCAACACGAAATCCCGGACGGTGGCCTGGTAATGGGGCAGGATCAGGACCGGCGTATCATTCCGGATACTGTTCTCATAGAATGACAAGTCCAGATCAATGATACGGGGACCGTACCGTTCGGTTTTGGACGGACCCATATCTTTTTCGATCTGCAGCAGCCCCTGCAACAACTCGTGAGGATCCAGTCGCGTTTCCAGCTGGAGGGCTGCGTTCAGGAAACGTGGCTGGTCCTCCAGCAATACCGGTTCCGTTTCGTAGAGAAAGGAGGTATCAGTGACCGTTCCCAAATCCCCGATGCGCTGCACGGCCTCGTGCAGGTAACGGGCCCTATGACCTAGATTACTGCCCAAGGCAATCAGGGCTTTAGGCATGTTCTTTTTCCAACCCTTTCCAGGCAAGTGGCTACCGGCGACCAGGCCTGCAGACTTACAGCTTTGACGTTACGCGTCGGTCGGGTCAGGGATCACATCATTTTCAGGCCGGGGTACTGAAGGCCAATGGCCATAGCGATCCTGGCCCCGGCAAAGAATGCCCTGCCCGTTCCAACCCTCGAGTCCCTCGACATCGGGAGAAACAAACCGCATGGTCAGGCCGCAGCGTCGGCGATTGGACTGATTGGGTTCAGAGCCATGCAAGACCCAGTCGGTATGCAGGGAAATCTGGCCCGCCTTAAGTTCGATGTACACCGGATCCACGTCATAACGGTCCAGGTCGTTTACGGTCTGGCCCAGCACATTGTTCTCAGCTTCTGTGCTGCGGCTGAAGGCTACCTGGCCCTGATGATGGGTACCGGGCAAAATCCGCATGGCGCCGTTTTCTTGATCGGCATCGTCAATGGCGAGCCAAACGGTTACTGTCTTGCTGGGAGAGAGTGGCCAAAAGGAGGCGTCCTGGTGCCACGAGACGGGCTTGCCGTCGCCGGGCAACTTGCAGAAATAGTGGGTACCCCAACAAATCAGATCCTCTCCCAACAGATCCTGAACATAGTCCAGTATACGTGCCTCATGCGTCAGATCCCAGATACTGCGCAAGTGCCGGTGCCAGCCATTGATGCTGTAACTGTTCCAGCCTTTGGCTATAGCCTCGTCCAGAATCCCGTCAAAGAATTCGCGGTGTTCGCTAATCTCATCTGGAGAAAACACATCCAGGGGAAACACGTATCCCCGTTCATTGAACTGGTCTATCTGTGCCAAAGTCAATTGCCCGGGATTGGGTACGCCAAGGGGAAAAAATTGCTTCACTCTTTCCAGATCGGGAAAGGCTTCGGTAATGGTATCGGTAGGCGGATTCATGGGATGCTCCGAGTCCAATTGAGAGAAGACACCGTTGCCCTGCAGAAAGAATTTCCCAGGATGGCTCTTGGTCAATGAAAACTGACCAAGCAATATTTTATACAATTTCCCTTATATGCCCGACGGGGATTCGGGATTACCCCGCGATCTCCCGGGTGTGATATTGCCCATGACAGAAGAAGGATTGAGTTGGTTCCATGAAAATCCAGTGGTACGCCCACGCCTGTTTCCGGATCGAGGCGGAAGGTAAGAATATAGTCACCGATCCTTATACGCCCCACAAGGCCGGCTTCAGACCGATCGAGGAGAAGCCCAATCTGGTGGTACGTAGCTCAGATGACGATTCGGCTCATGACAACGCCGCCATGTTTCCCGGGTCCGATGTCATGACCATGACCTATGCCCCCGCGGAAGGTACCGTGTGGCGTGACATTCGGTTTACCCCCATTCCCGCCCAGGAGAGTATGCTGCACAAGATCGAGCCCAAGGACAACGCCCTGTATCGCTTCGTGATCGACGGGGTGGATGTAATTCACTTTGGTGATGTCGGCAACCCTCTGGAATCGTGGCAGCTGGATTTGATGCGCGGATGCGATGTGGTGCTGGTACCCACGGGGGGACCGCCTACCATTGAACTGCCGGACTTGCATGCCGCCCTGGCCGAACTCAAGCCCCGGGTCACCATCCCTATGCATTATGCGCTGCCGGGATGCCTTTTCCCGACCATGCTGGATGTATCGGAATTCACGCAACCGTACGACACCGGTAGCGTTCGTCATTTCACGGCACCAGAGATTGAGATCACGCCTGCCGATCTGCCGTCTGCGCCAGAGATCTGGATTATGACGGCCACCCATACCTCGGTCGACTAGCGCGTGAAAATCGAATCGATCCGGCTTTCCGTGCTGGATCTGCCAGGTCAGACCTCCCTGTTCTCGATGGTGCGGACGCGGGAGGGTGATCGTTTCTATTGGCACAAGCAGACCGAACGGGCGGCGGAAACTGAAATCCATGTGTTGCATGTCCGCACGTCAGACGGAGTTGAAGGCGTCTGTACAGTAGGCGATGCCCGTTATTCCACTTTGCAGGCCAGTGAACTGGAACAAATGCGGCTCCTGGCTGTTGGGGAGGATGCCCTGGATCGGGAGGGCCTGTGGGAGCGTCTTCATTACGCCACACGATTCGCCTTTGTCAAACCGGGCTGGTTTGGTGCCCTGGACAACTGTTTGTGGGACATTGCTGGCAAGGTCGCGGGCCAGCCCGTGTGTGATCTCATTGGTCGTCAGCGAGCGCAAGCCGAAGCTTACTACAACATTCGCAGCCACGACCTGGAGGCCAGTCTGGCCGATGCGGATGTGGCCTTGCAGGCTGGATTCAGAGCCCTCAAGGATCATTACGCTGAACCCTGGACGCGCAATGCTGAGTGGTTGCGCGCACTGCGGAGGCATGTGGGACCCGAACCCGATCTCATGCATGATGCCGCCGGTTGCCAGTACTCAGCGAAAGAAGCCTTACACATAGGGCGCGTGCTGGAAGAGGAGTCGTTTCGCTGGTTTGAGGAACCCGTACCGGATCGTCATCTGCAGTCTTTGCAATGGCTGTGCCGTGAACTGAACGTCCCTATCCTGGCACTGGAATCCCTGATGCATGATGTCGAACTGGCCCGGGCTTGGCTTCACGTAAAAGCCACAGACCTGGTCAGGGCCAATGCGCGTGTCGGTACTACCGCGCTACTGGAGTTGGCGGCCCATGTGGGCCAGCAGGGCACAGCCGTGGAATTGAATGGTCCCGGTGGCCTCTTCGGGTTGGTGCATGCCCACCTGATCACAGCCATATCCAATACGTCCCGTTACGAATATTTCCCTGGAGGCAGCCGGGATGAACTGGGACGTGAGATAGGGCTGTTGAATCCCCCTGTACCGGTTCAGGGATCCATCGCTCCACCTGTGGAGGCGGGATGGGGAGCGGTATGGGATTGGAAACAGTTTGCCACCAAGACAGTTGCGGTCTGGTAAGAGAAGTTGCGTGCATGTACGCGAACGGCCACAGGCCGTTATATTTGCTGGGCATTCATGGGCCCGGCTGGCTGGCCATTCCTGAACTGGCCAAGCCGGCTCTCATCCTGATGGGCGTCTGGACCATTGGGGGGACGATCGTGATCTTTTTGGCAGGGCTGCAGGACATTCCCGCCCAGCTGTACGAGGCCGCTATGATCGATGGCGCAGGGGTTTTGGCCCGGGTACGGCATGTTACTTTGCCGATGCTCTCGCCGGTTATATTCTTCAATGTGATCATCGGCCTGATTGGCGGATTTCAGATATTCACGCAGGCTTTTATGAAGAAGCCCCGTAGGAGTCATGTTTATCGTTTGCGGGTTGTGAAATGACTTTGTCCACCCAACCGCGTCGTCATCCCTTACGGGAAACTTCCCGGTCTTCCCAGCAGTTGCTGGGGGCGGTTCTGGGCCATGCCTCGCTCATGGGGTTTGGCTTGGCGTTTTTCCTGCTTTTCTTCTGGCTTGTCTCCACGTCCTTCAAGGAACTGGACCAGATTTTCAAGTTGCCTCCTGTGTGGATACCCGATCCGGTCAGGTGGCAAAACTATCCAGAAGCCTTAGGGTACTTTCCCTTTCTCAAGCAGCTACAAAATACTTTGGTCATCGCTATATCAGCGGTGATTCTTACCTTACTATCCAGCACACTGGTAGCCTACAGCTTCTCGCGGCTGCAGTGGCCGGGGCGTAACCTCCTTTTCTTTTTGATGCTTTCCACCATGATGTTACCTTATCAGGTCACCATGGTGCCTCTCTTCATCATTTTCCGGAAACTGA
This sequence comes from Anaerolineales bacterium, assembly GCA_034422235.1. Classification (GTDB taxonomy): domain Bacteria; phylum Chloroflexota; class Anaerolineae; order Caldilineales; family Caldilineaceae; genus Bin34. The sequence continues at coordinate 53,929 of DAOUJU010000029.1, forward strand.
AACTGGTGAATACGTTCATGCCCCTAATTATTCTGCACGCTTTTGGTGTGCCCTTCTTCATATTCTTGCTGCGCCAGTTCTTCCTGAGCTTGCCACGGGAACTGGACGATGCGGCTACCATTGACGGCTGTTCAGCGGCCGCTATCCTGTGGCGAATCATCCTGCCCTTGTCCAAACCGGCCCTGGCGACCGTGGCGCTCTTCCAGTTTCTCAACAGCTGGAACGATTTTCTGGGACCATTGATTTACCTCAATGATCCGGACAAATACACGCTTTCCCTGGGGATCCAGGTCTTCGCCAGCACATCCGGTGTACATTGGGGCTGGATGATGGCGGTAACCACAGTCCTGACGATACCGGTGATTACCCTGTTTTTCTTCACGCAGCGCACCTTCATTCAGGGTATTGCCCTCACTGGCATCAAGGGCTGAACCGCGGTGGTGCTTTGCCTCTCCAGGTGCCCGGTCACAGGTGCTTGACCCCGCATCGGACCGTTTCTTATGCCCGTCTTGCCCAACTTTCCACGCCCGGTGGGGCCGCGCAATTTCTGACAGCATATTGGCGCCAACAGGGCTTATCCCACCTCGTGTGCTCACAGGAGAATCTTCATGTCCGAACGTCGCAACTTATCTATCGGCATCCATTACGAATATCCCTTCGGTGGCATGGCCAAACGCCCGGAGTGGTTGCCCGCCGGTCCCGATGATTACCGGCGCGACCTGGCCATGATCAAGGACACTGGATTCGATGCCATTCGCATTCGCATCGGCCTGGACAGTGATCTGGATGACGTGGGCGACCTCCTGGACATCTGTCATGAACAGGGAATCGAGGTGCTCTACGGTTTCGCTACGTTCTATGTCCACAACGACTTTATCGCCGAGTTTCCGGACAGTAAGTCCCTGGACCGTCACGGCGTGGCCTATCCGTTGCACCCCCATGATTACCGCTGGCAGCGTTGTTGTCTCAATCACCCGGAATACAGGAAGCGTCGCAATCAACTCCTGATTGACAGTATCAACCGCTTTCAGGATCATCCCGCCGTGGGGGACTGGGACGTGCACAATGAACCGCATCTGGGCCCGGGCGAATATCCCTGCTACAACCCGCACACGCTCGCTGTCTATCGGTCCTATTGTGAGAACCATTTCGCCAGCGTACAGGCCATGAATGAGCGCTTTGGACTCTCGCACCGCGACTTCTCAGAGGTAGAGCCGCCCCGGGAACCGGACGAGTCCCCTACCAGCTACTGGCGCTTCTGGCGCGAATTCATGTCATGGAATCTAAGCGATTTCCTCCTGGAAGGCATTCGCATTATCAATGAGCATGCTCCTTCCGCCCGGGCCAGTTTCAATTTCACCTATCCCTGGACGCCCAACCGTACAGGTCAGGACTGGTGGGTGACGCCAGAATTGGGTTACGCCTCCACCAGTCTGTACCGGGGATCGGATGAACGAACAGCCTCCTCGGCCGGCTCCAGTCTCGCCTTGCTGAAGGCGCTGGCAGGAAACAAGGAGACTTGGGTCACCGAATTTCAGGGTGGGCCGTTCCGACAGGATTACCTGTGGCGCGGAATTCAGCTGGAAGCCGAAATCAATCAGGTGTTCAGTCATGGCATACAGGCTCTGTACATCTACCGCTGGGATCCCCTGATGGCGGGGGCTGAGCCCTGGATCAACGGCATGATTGATGTGGGTAATTACGATACGGAGAAACGACTGCGCACCAAGGAAGTGATTGCCGGGCTACGCGCGGATCAGCACATCGTGGCCACAGGACACAACGTCAAGGCCCGCATAGGTATTCACTTGACGCGGGCAAGCCTGTGGGATGCCTCCCTGAAGAGCATTCCCCTCAACGAGATCACTACGGGCCTTTACGCTTTGTTTCTGGACTTGGGCTTTGAAGTCACATTCCTCACGGAACCCGTAAACTCGGAACCGGATGTGGCCCTGGTATGCGTCCCCTATATCCAGGGCCTGACCAGTACAGAATGGCAGGTACTGCAGGATTACATACAGTCAGGTGGTCTCGTCGTGGCAGAACTACCCATGAATAGCCTGGCTGACTGCCAGGACGCGGGGAGACGGCTCCAACTCGACTGCCGGGAATGGATCCGTCCCATCTACTTTATTGCCGGGTGGAGCGTGAATAACGCGCAACAGGAATTTGGCGGCTTCGCCTTTCACGATCGTGTGTTGCTGAATAGCTTCGTCGGCGAGACCATCGCGGCCTATCGGGACAATGACGAACCGGCCTTGATTGCAGCGGGACCTGAAGGCCGCTTACTGATTCCCACTTTCGCCATGGGGCACTCCTATGTCTCATCTTTTCACTACGGACTGCGTCGTCTCTTGCGGTCCTGGTTGCCCTCTGCGCTGCAACCGGATATTGTAGTGCAGGGTGTCCCTGAGGAGTACCGCTCGCTGCTGGAAGCACGCATCGTGGAAAGTGACGAGGGGACTGTGCTGTTCGTGATCAATCGCTCCGGTTACGATTGGGAAGTTACCGTTACGCCCCGTGGTTACAGAACGGCCACCGTTCAGTTGCCTACACATGGCGCGGTACGCACACGGATACACAGGAGAACCTAGTTCGACTTTATGCCAAGTAGAGACAGGAGTCCGACTGGCTGGACCATCTCAGGCAGCTTGCGGGCCGCCACCGGTGTCCAGACCTTTGCCGGTGGGCGCACCATTCTGACCACGGCCTGCAAGCAGGGGAGGCACCTATCCAGACCTACAGGAGCCGACTCACGGAGTTCATTGACCCGCTCCATTCTGAATCCAGAAGCCTAAAGTGCCTGCGCAGGGACACCATAACCTGCTGCCACAAGGCAATCCTGCATCCAGTCAGACATGTGGGGGCATGGGCCGCCCCAGACCGTGGCCGTCTTGTAACCAACCCTCAAGTTTGGCCACTTGTTGGCGGAACCGGGTTACGAAGCCAATGGTTGTTATCCACCGGGAACAAGAGGCACTGATTACTCTGTAGCAGGACATGATCTGGATTCCAGCCTGTCAAGGGATGACAGCAGTTCATGGTGACCGGCTCTGGGCTCACAGTCAGGCAGTGCCCCACCATGTCTGTCGGTATCTTGGCCGTATGCGAACCAGACATCCTGGAATGCAACAGCGTGATACCTGGTATAGGGATGGTTGTCTCGGGATTTGTCCTCTGACGCCCCAATTCGGATATAGGTGTAGAGAACAGACAGCGTAGCCTACTCATCCCCCGCGCCATGGCGTGAAAGTTACTCCCTGCACACACGGCGCCGCGGGTGATGAGTTCCGTTAAGCCCATGGTGAACCACAGAGGAGAGAATGCTACCTGCCCAGGATCGAGATGTTTTTCGCGTTCCACACACAGGTCCACGGGCGGAGTCAGCTGTCGCTAGATATGACCCTCTCCGTTGCGCTGGCTGGCGGCTATCCTATATCCAGGTCGGTGGCCCAACGCCGGTAAAGATCTACCTTGTCCGCGGGCCAGGTATCCTGTTGGGTCAGAGGGGCTCCTAGGGGATGTCCCTCCAGGGAATAGCCTTGGCAGGTCCAGGCATCCACCTGACGGCCCTCCAGGGCGTACAGAGACAGACCCAGATACAGGCGGGATACAGTAGGCAAAGCCTGAAGATAGCCTTGGACCTGTATCTGCCTTTGGCCCAATGGAGCACTCGCGTGGGTACCCGTCTTGAATTCCAGGACCAGGGAGATATCATCCCATCCAAGCACCGTGTCGGCCTCTCCTTCCAGACCAGATTTCTCCATCTCGTGGTACCGAATGCGATTCCGCGACAACAGGACCGCCAAGTCCAGTACCAGATTGGTGGCACTGTGCAGGGCACCATGGAAACGCTGATGTGGCAACAGTTGCAGCAGGAGGTTGAAATGGGTCACCATGACGGGTATGTTGAGATCCAGAAGCGCATCCACCAGACGGGCTTGGTACAGAGTGGCCCGCTTCATCTCGTCCGGGGCCAGCCAGGGATCCAGTAGAACACGGCTGAGGTACGCTGCAATTTCACGGTTGGGGGGAGCCAGGTCCCCGGTGGAGGTTAACGTGAGATACCCCGTCTGATATAGCAGGGGCACCAGTTGTCTGGGCTCCCACTGTTGCAACATGGCCTCGGGGGACGGACCTGGCGTAAGTTGATCCAGCCAGTCAAAACGCAGTTCGTAGTCATCTACCGGGACAGGGCGAGTCAGGTACAGGGGGACCCGGTCCTGTGGCTCCGCCTGTGTCCAGGGAGCCTGCAGCAACGATTCCACGACATCAAGGTGTCCCGTCTGGGACCAGTATTCTCCCATTTCTCCATCAGCCAGACTGGACATGATGGCAAAAGGGTTGTAGATGGGTTGCGGGGCACGGACCGAAAACCGATACCCGTTATACCACTCCCACCAGGCTTCCCGGGACAGGGGTGGCCAACCCTCCAGGGGAGGAGGGCCGGTAATCCTTCCCTGGACTTGCTCCCACAGATTATCCAGTTCGTCATCGGTGAATCCAGTTAGGTCATGGAACCGGAGGTTTTCAGATTGGTCCTTAACCTGGTTGAGTTTGGACCAGAGACCGGTCTTGACAAAGCGGGTGACGCCGGTCATGACCAGAACCTCGATTTGGCCTGACATAGACTTGAAAACACCGTAAAAATCGGCCAGTTCCTGACGGACCTCCCGGCTGCGGGAAGCATGCATATGATTCAGAATAGGGGCATCATACTCATCCACCAGAATGACTATCCGGGATTGGCCGATTGTGACTTCTGACCGTTCACACAAGGCCGCAATCAAATTACGCAACGAGAAAGCCGGATCGTCGGCCCAATGTCTATAATGTTCTGTCATCTTCAGATCGGCGGCCACTGCATCCACCAGATGGGATAGGGCGGGAGCGATCCCCGTGCCTCGGTCCCTTACAGCCAACATGTCAAGACGCAAAACGGCATGTGGGTGCCAGTGCCACCTGCCCTCTGGGTACACGAACAGTTCGGGGCTGTGCCCATGCCCCCCAAAGAGTTCCCGGTCGCCACTGTACATGGCTTCGATGGTGGACAGCAACAAACTCTTGCCAAAACGCCGGGGACGTGTGAACAACTGGGCATTATGGTGGTTGAGAAAAGCCGCAATCTGGGCTGTCTTGTCCACATACAACAGCTGATTCTGACGCATGTGCCGGAAATTGCTTAATGTCGGGTCAACACGTAAGGGCGGCCTGACCATGAATCGGTTTCCCTTCACCATTGCTGGCGCATTGTACCATGCAGATTTGGACCGGCTTGTTGGTACCCCTGCAACGGATCCAGGCAGTCGTGATCTTCACGCAATAGAGGTAGGGATTGGGAGAGTCACGCCCCGTGTTCCATGGGCCCAGACACGGCCGTGAGCGCTGGGCAGACAGGGTAACGATCTTGATGCCACCTTCCTCCTGTCCGTCATACCGTGCGCTGTGTTCTCATTTCTTGTATCCTGTACGGGGCTGGTGCCCGAGGTTACGCCTGTGAACCGGAATCTGGCCGATCGATACCTGGCTGTTTTGGGAAATCCGGAGGCTTAGAACGGAAAATAGATGAACTGCATCTCCTTCGTGAAGGAATATAACGCTGGATTTCATGGTCAAAGTGGAGTTTTCTGATGTCTGATACCCTCACCCGATACGCCTTGGTGGGTACTGGCGGCCGCGGCATGATGTATGTCAATGCCATTTGCAACACCTACCGGGCCTATGCCGAACTTGTGGGACTTTGCGACTTGAGTGCCACGCGCATGGGGGTATACAACGAGACCATAGGCGAAGAATATGACAGGGTTCCTGTCCCCACCTTCCATGCCGATGACTTTGATCGCATGGTCGCGGAGACAAAACCCGATACGGTCATTGTGACCAGCATGGACAGCACCCATCACCAATATATCGTCCGGGCCATGGAACTGGGCTGTGATGCCATCTCGGAAAAGCCCATGACCACCGATGCCGACAAGGCCCAGGCCATAGTGGATGCCATCGCTCGCACCGGACACAAGCTGCGGGTCACATTCAACTACCGGTATGCGCCCATGGCCACCAAGGTAAGGGAACTGATCATGGACGGGGCCATTGGCAAGCCGCTCCATGTGGATTTCTCCTGGGTTTTGGATACCAGCCACGGGGCTGACTACTTTCGGCGCTGGCACCGGGAAAAGGACAAATCAGGTGGTTTGCTGGTGCACAAGTCCACGCATCACTTTGATCTGGTCAACTGGTGGATTGCCTCATTCCCGGAGGAAGTGTTCGCCATGGGCAATCTGGGGTTCTATGGCCGCGAGAACGCCTTGGCGCGGGGTGAGGCCTATGACTACGACCGCTATACCGGGGAAGAGGCCGCCGAAGGTGATCCCTTTGCCCTCCGCCTAGATCAGGATGAACGGCTGCAGAAACTGTACCTGAATGCCGAGGCGGATTCAGGTTATGTACGGGATCGCAATGTGTTTGGTGACAATATCTCGGCTGAAGACATCATGAGTGTGACCGCCCGTTATCGCAACGGAGCCCTGCTGACTTATTCGCTGCTAGCCTTTTCGCCCTGGGAAGGCTATCGCGTGGCGATTACCGGGGACCGGGGCCGGCTGGAAATGGATCTCAGCGAGACCATTGGCCGTACTTTCGTAGCCGGCGAAGAGGAGACCCTGGCCCAGATGGCAGAGGCCCGTAGCCAGTTTGGAGTCAAGGAAATCCGCCTGTATCCCATGTTTGGCATTCCGCACCGGGTTGACTTTACGGAAGGGGCAGGGGGCCACGGCGGCGGAGATCCTGTGATGTTGGAGCAGATCTTTGCCCCTGACCCACCCGTGGATCCCTTTCATCGTGCTGCCTCCCATATCGATGGGGCGGCTTCCATTCTGCTCGGTATTGCCGCCAACAAATCCATAGAAACGGGCACGCTGATTCGGACCTCCGATCTGGTGACGCTCTAGCCCCGCGAACGGGCATCCCGTAACCCTATCGTTCAGTCCTGATTACAGCATAAGGAAAGCATGGGCATGACCCGCCACAAAGTGTTGCCTGATGACCGCTATTTTGATCCGGCCCAACGGGCCGAAGCCCTGGCTCTGTATGACCAGGTACGAGACCTGCCCCTGATCTGTCCCCACGGACATGTGGACCCGGCCCTTTTTGCCGATCCGGAAGCCCGTTTCGGCAATCCGGCGGAACTCCTGATTATTCCGGACCACTATGTATTCCGCATGCTGTATTCACAGGGCGTGCCGATGGAGGATATGGGCATTCCCCGCCAGGATGGAGTCCCAGTAGAAGAGGATCCCCGCCGGATCTGGCAGTGTTTTGCGGATCACTACTATCTCTTCCGAGGTACACCTACCGGTATGTGGCTGGATCAGGAACTGGTGCAAATCTTCGGGATAGAGGAAAAGCTGACCCCGGCCTCCGCTCTGGCTATCTATGATCAGCTGGAAGCCACTCTGGGCAAGCCGGAATTCGCACCACGAGCCCTCTTCGAGCGGTTCAATATCGAGGTGCTGGCGACCACGGATCCGGCGACTTCGGATTTGTCGCACCACAAAGCCATACAGGAATCCGACTGGTCGGGACGCGTGGTGCCTACGTTCCGACCGGATCAGGTGGTCAATCTGGATACCCCGGGCTGGAAGTCCCACATTAACGACCTGAGCGCCGTATCAGGGGTCGATGTCACCAATTACCAGCGGTTTATTGAGGCTCTGGAGATCCAGCGTGCCCGGTTCAAGGCCCTGGGGGCTACGGCCACCGACCATGCGGCCGTGACTCCCAGAACCAGGAGACTTTCCCCAACGGCCGCGGCGGCGCTCTTTGATCGCGCCCTGCAGGCAGGCGGTTCTGTGGAAAACGCTCCGGCCTTCACCGCGCATATGTTGATGGAGATGGCGCGTATGAGTGTGGAGGATGGCTTGGTGATGCAATTGCATCCGGGATCCCATCGCAATCACAATGCACGTCTGGCCCGACGTCATGGCCCCGACATGGGAGCGGACATACCGCTGGCGACAGAGTTCACGCGTAATCTGCAGCCCTTGCTCAACACGTACGGCAACGAACCGGGTCTGCGTCTGATCGTATTTATGCTGGACGAATCCACCCTTTCCCGGGAATTGGCGCCCTTGGCCGGACATTACCCGGCTATGCGCCTGGGCCCACCCTGGTGGTTTTTTGATAGTTGGAATGGCATGATGCGTTTCCGTGAACTGGTCAATGAGACCTGTGGCCTCTACAACACGGTTGGTTTCAATGATGACACCCGGGCATATCCCTCTATTCCCATCCGCCATGACTTGGCGCGACGGGTGGATGCTAACTGGATCGCCAATCTCCTTGTGCGGCATGTCGTTGATGAGGAAGATGCGCAGGCTATGGTGCGGGCAGCAGGCTACGAATTGGCCAAGGCGGCGTACAACCTGCAATAGCTTCTTGTCTGTCCAGAAAATGGTGTAATGCCAGCTAGGTCTACTGGCTCTGCACACGGTTCTTCAATCTGGCCCAGCTTTCCCGTACAAGGCCCAGACTCCTCAAGATCCTGTCTATCCTTCTGCTGCCAGTAAATGCAGGGCTCAGTCTCGAGTGCGGGAAACTTTCCGCTCAGGATCGGGCCCTGAGTTGATAGTCTCGTGCTCTTCCTCATGCTGACATCAATGTTCAGTTTTGATCTCCCTGATTCCCTATGCTAAGCTAGTTTATATGAATTTTTCATATAAACTAGCAGTGAGCCTGCATAGGAGGTATCACATGTATTGGCACAAACCTGCTCCGGCTGCCTTGTATCGCGCGTTGGGAATGATTCTGGTTCTGGCTATAGCCTTTCTGGCCACGGCCTGTGTGGTTACACTTCCCGCTGAGGTAACAGGGGATTCCGAAGCCGCACCCCGTACCCTGGTAGTTTATTCGGGACGCAACGAGAATCTGGTAGGTCCCCTGCTGGAGCAGTTCGCGGAGGATACGGGCATTGACGTGAAAGTACGGTATGGCAACACTGCCGCTATGGCGGCCACTATTATGGAGGAAGGAACCAATTCACCTGCGGATGTGTACTACGGACAGGATGCAGGAGCCTTGGGCGCTCTGGCCAAGGAAGGCCGCTTCCAAGTCTTGCCCGCCGATGTGCAGGAAGCTGTCGATCCAGCGTTTGTCAGTCAGGATGGTCTCTGGATCGGGACCAGTCTGAGGGCTCGGGTCCTGGTGTACAACTCAGAGATGCTTACAGAGGAAGATCTCCCGGATAATATCTGGGCCCTGACCGAAGAGCCATGGAGAGGCCAAGTCGGTTGGGCCCCGCCCAACGGCAGTTTTCAGGCTTTTGTGACTGCGTTGCGGGTCATGGAAGGGGAGGATCAGGCCAGGGCTTGGCTGGAAGCTATGATTGCCAATGATGTTCAGGTCTATCCCAAGAACACGCCTATTGTCGCTGCCACTGGGGCAGGGGAGATCAAGGTAGGTTTAGTAAATCATTACTATCTGCTGCGTTTCAAGGCGGAAGATCCTGACTTTGCGGCGGCCAATTTCCACTTCCGGGCAGCGGGTCCTGGTTCCATGGTGAACGTGGCCGGCGTGGGGATTGTGGACAGTTGTGCCAACTGCAGCGAGGCTGAGGAGTTCGTTCGTTATCTCCTGTCAGACAAGGCACAGGCCTATTTCCTGGAAACCACCCATGAATATCCTGTCGTGAGCGGAGACTTCGAATATCAGAGTGCTGCTGTACCCTTGGGGGAAATCAACCTCCCGGATATCAATCTGAATGATCTGGAGGACTTGGAAGGGACCCTGAACCTGCTGCGTGAAGTAGGTGCCCTCGAATAGCTTCCACCCGGTATGTGCCCTGTCTGCATAGCTATGGCAGGGCACATCCTGTTCAGTGAAGATAGAAACAGAGGCCGGCGATATCAAGTTTGTGTGTGAAGAGACATTGGCTTCTTGGCGAACTGATGGCTCCGCATACCAGGCAACAATCCAATCGACGAAATCGATCCCGGGATGGTCACCCACAGTCTTTCCGATTCAATGATTATTGATCAGTAAAAGAACACCTGCCGGGTCAGGTTTTAGTCCCTATCAAACCGGCCTGACTGCGAGTTTATGCAAGAAATTCATGTAATTTGGGGTATAGTGTCATCCTGTTTGCCTAACTAACATAAGCATGACAGTACTGTCGCGTTCCACATTGATGCGTCTCAGGCGCGTAAGGCGAGGCTGGACCAAAGTACCTCTGGGTCTGTGGCTGGCTTGCATGGTCATCGCGCTGGTGCTCCTGTGGCCCTTAGCCTATCTTTTTATTCGGGCCAGTGAAGTGGATGCGAAGGCTGTTCAGGGATTACTGACCCAGCGCACGGCGCTGGTGCTGGGTCGCAGTTTGCTTATGGTCCTGGCTGTGAATGTGGGAGCCTGGTGTATTGCGTTGCCTCTGGCCTGGATTTCAGTGTATGCCGCGATTCCAGGACGGCGCATCTGGACCGTATTGGTAGCCCTGCCCCTGGTGGTACCCAGCTACATTGGGGCATATGTACTGATAGCCATGTACGGTCCCCGCGGGTTGTTGCAGCAATGGCTGGACCCTCTGGGGGTGGAACGACTGCCCTCGCTCTACGGCTTTCCCGGTACATTGATTGCCCTGATTCTGCACACCTATCCCTTTCTTTTTCTGGGCCTGCGTTCCGCTTTCCTGCAAGTAGACCAGTCTTGGGTTGATGCTGCCCGTACCTTGGGTTATGGGGTACGCAAGACCTTCTGGCATGTGCTGATTCCCCTCATTCGTCCTGCCTTGGCAGCGGGCACCGTTTTGGTCAGCCTGTATGTGCTAAGTGATTTCGGGGCCGTCTCGCTGCTCCGGTATTCCACCTTCACCCGCGCCATATACGTCCTGTACGAATCCAGTTTTGATCGTCACCAGGCGGCGTTGCTTACCCTGGTTCTGGTTTGTCTGATCATGCTATTGCTGTGGCTGGAGGTGGTCCTAAGGGGCAAGAGCCAGACCCGCCGCAGCCATGCAGGCAGCATGCGGACTCCCACCCGGGTGCCCCTACGGCGCTGGCGTTTCCTTGCTTACCCCTTGCTGGGAGGCGTGGTGTTCATGGCGTTGCTAAATCCGGTCATCGTATCCTCGCTCTGGTTGGTCAGGGGCATTCAGGCGGGAGAGTCCTTCCATCCTGTGATGGAGGCCATTGGCAACAGCCTTTATGCGGCGTTGGTGGCCGCCCTGGTGGCTATCCTGCTTTCGCTACCGGTCAGCTATGTGGCAGAGCGTTATGTGGGTAAGACCTCCCGTCTTGCGGCCATGGCGGCATACAGTGGATTTGGGATGCCTGGCATTGCCATTGCTCTGAGTCTGGTGTTCTTTGGAGCCCGGCATGCCCCTTGGATCTACCAGACAATGTTCCTCCTGACCCTGGGCTATATGGTACGGTATGTGGCTATGGCCATTGGCCCCCTGCGGACGCAGTTGGGACAGACGACCCCACGCATTGAGGAAGCGGGACGCCTGCTGGGTTTGAATGCCACTGGCGTGCTCACTCGTATCACAGCCCCTGTACTCCGCAAGGGCATGTTGGCAGGGGCGGCGATGGTGTACCTGAGTGTTATGAAGGAGTTGCCGGTAACCTTGATCCTGGCGCCTACGGGTTTTGCCACGTTGGCCACTCGTATCTGGTCCGCCACAGAGGAAGCCTTCTTTGCCCGGGCCGCCGCTCCGACGCTGATTCTTGTGCTTGTTTCCGCCTTGGGCATTGCTCTTATCTTTTCGGCTGAAGACCTGTGACTGTATCTGATTCCACTTTGACCGATCCTATCTTGCTCCGCACGGACTATCTGTCCATGCGGGACGTCCGCAAGCAATTCAATGCCCGCTTTTGCATAGAAATAGAGGACTTGCAAGTATATGAGAGAGAGGTTCTGACTCTGCTGGGACCCTCCGGGTGCGGCAAGACTACGACTCTGCGCATGGTGGCGGGGCTGGAGACACCGGATGCCGGATGTATTCATGTAGCCGGGGAGGAAGTGTATTGTGATGAAGACGTTCTGATTCCAGCGGAGCGCCGGAAGGTTGGTCTGGTGTTTCAGGACTATGCCCTGTTTCCCCACCTGACCGTAGCCCAGAATATACGATTTGGCCTGAACCGGCTCAACGGCGACGGTGAGGCCCGTACCCGTGACCTGCTGGAACTGACCCGTCTGGAATCGGTAAAGGATCACTATCCCCATGAATTGTCTGGAGGCGAACAGCAACGGACAGCCTTGGCCCGGTCCCTTGCGCCCAACCCTCACATTCTTCTACTGGATGAACCTTTCAGCAGCCTGGATGCTACGCTACGCAAGGATCTGCGGACCGAAGTCAAGCGGATCTTGCGGGAGACTGAAGTAACCACCATTCTAGTGACACATGACCAGGAAGAAGCCCTCAGTATGAGCGACCGGCTGGCGATCATGATGGACGGTAAAGTGCGCCAGGTAGGCACACCCCGCGAACTGTACTGGTCTCCGCTGGACGAGGATATCGCCCGTTTCATAGGTGACGCCAATTTTCTGCCAGGGGTGGCTTCCGGACTGGAAGTGGATTGCGTGTTGGGCACGCTACCGATCCAGCAGGAGGCTCTAGGTCCAGTCCAAATCATGCTGCGCCCCGAATCCCTTAGTGTCCTGCTCGGCGCTGAAGGTCCCAATGCCGGGCGGGTGGAGGATATTGAATACTACGGCCATGACCAAGTCTTGAATATCCGGCTTGCTACAGGAGAGGAATTGAAAGCCCGACGTGATGCCATGCAGCCTTTCATACCCGGCCAGCAAGTGAGTGTAGAAACGCTGGGCGTGTGTCCTGTATATCCGTGTTAGAGGAACAGACCGGGACCTTGCTGCACCGAGCCTTGCGCCAGGGCCTTCACGAAAACCGGGATCCAACCAAAGCGCCCGGCATGCAGAGATACATGAAATCCGAGATGCCCTATCTCGGCATACAGGCTCCAATCCTGAAGAAACTAAACCGTGAACTATTCAAGGCTTATCCGCTGGGTACCCAAGAGGACTGGTTAAACACCATACTGTCTATCTGGCGCGATGCGGACTTCCGGGAAGAACGTTACTCTGCCATCAGCCTCGCGGGGCTCAAGACCTACGTTGAATTTCTGGATCTCAAGGCACTGCCCTGTCTGGAGGAAATGATTGTTACAGGGGCGTGGTGGGACTATGTAGATGCCATCGCTTCACGGACCATCAGCATCATGCTCAGCCGTCATCCAGAGCAAATGCGGAGTCAGATGCTGGATTGGGCTACCAGTTCCGATATTTGGAAACGCCGAACCTCGATCATTTGTCAATTGCGTTTCAAGTCGGCAACTGATGTGCCATTGCTGCTGGCCTGCATCGAGCCGTCTGTTGAGCAAGACGAATTTTTTCTGCGCAAAGCTATCGGTTGGGCCCTGCGGGAATACGCCAAGACCGATCCCGCTGCGGTCATTGCCTATGTAAAGGAAAACGCTCATCGACTGAGCCAACTGAGCAAGCGGGAAGCTTTACGCAATCTGGTCAAACAGGGCCTGATCGAAGCTATACCTTGAGCGACGGTTCAGATAAGCCAACATAACTTCCTTTACGTCCTTGACGGAGGAATTGAGGCCCACAGTTGTCACCCTGAAGGCTTTCGCTTACCCTCACCTGTTTCCAGCGCATCAGGCATTCACTTGCCTGACGAGTTTACCTTTTCTGGCAAGCGTAACACCGCTCCCACGGTGCCTTACATCTTCTGCAGGATATTGGCTTTAAGCGTCTCGTACTCGGCCTCTGAGATTAGCTCTTGATCGAACATCTCCTTGGCCTTTTTCAGACGCGACACGGGGTCCATAGCCACTTCATTGGCAACTCCGGAAGTGGGTATGGCAATCTGTGTACCTCCCGCCCGTGCCCGTTCTTCTTCCAGATCGCGCACACGCCGACGCTCGCGCCACTCTTGCTCTTTCTGTTGGCTGATGCTGTACAACGTGCGGGCCTGTTTCTTCTTGATCCCGACAATGCTGTGCCTTGTGCCATCAATCAATAGGCATTCGATGCTTGACGAGACCATACCCTCACTCATAGTTACATCCTTGATGTCTTCCCAGAGGAAGTCCTCAAAAGACATGCGCCCGAACCAATGGCGACGATAAATGATCAAGCGGTTGTTGGTAGCTACAATCGAGTCTTTGGCCTGACCGAGGGCAGTTATTCCCTGGTAAGCAACATACAGGATATTCTCGTTTTCTGTCAGCAGTGTGCTCACTTCAGCGGAGAGACGTTGCAAAGCCCTCCGGTTCTGGTCTTCGTCCACACGCTCAATGCCCAGGGCTTCATCGACTGGACTGTCCACAAAGACACCTCCTCTCGACATATACATAGAGCTTGACTTGCCACAATTCAACGTTGCCGCGTGCCACGAGGAAATACACAAAGTCGCAAGCTCGAATGAAGGGCCTCAAAGCCTACTGCATACAACAGATTTGTGGCCAACTGTATGATATCAAGAAGCCTGTAATTTGAGCCAAGTGCAAATCCAGTGCTGTTCCCTCAAAGTTCTGTTGCCCTTAAGGGCGTCATGAGACTGTCACATTGCCCTGACAGATGGTTTCTATGGCCAAGATGCGGCAAAGTGAACAGCATTGAGCATAAATTGCTTGCAATTCCCCATGCTGCTGCCAGCATAAGTGTCTGAGCCAGGCAGGAATCCCGATTCCGTCACACCGGTACAGGCGCTGCCAATGACTGAAACTGACTCATGTATAGGTTGTACTAGGCACCTTTGCTGGCAAGCAGCTCATCATAGGTACCACGTTCAATAATGTGGCCGGCATCCCAGCATCAGCACCTAATCCGCATTACGGATAGTAGACAGACAGAGGGCCAACCACAAGACTGGTACGGTCTCGCATCAGTTCCGCCACCGCCTGGGCATGATACTAGTAGGAGCACAAGCCGTATACATTCATACACATGCCTCTGATACAGATTTTTCAGTTCCTCTCTTCACTCTTGATGCTGACATTGCTCTGAACCCGAGTCGTCTGGTCAAAGAACCGAAGATCGTTGAGGCCATGCTAGCCTTAGGCTTCACTTCAACAAGCCAGTCTGGCATTTATCGTAGAGGCACCACTTCGCAGATAGACCTGTTAGTTCCAGCAGCGGTTGGAGGACCGGGGCGCAGAGGCGCCAGACTCGATAACCACGGCAACAAAGCTGCCTGGAAAGCACACGGTATTGAAGGGGCCCTGGTTAGCCCCAGCCCAAAGATAGTCAGTTCCCTGATCGCCCATAATCCCAGGTCGTGTGGCATGGAAGTAGCCGGCCCGGCGGCTCTTGTCATAGCTAAAGTCCATAAGATTACTTCATCGCAGAGTCCTGTGTCATTCTCAGCCAGGAGATGCTGGGTTCAGGCTCTGGATAGATGCTCTTGTCCGGATGGCCAGCTATACCAACGCCTTGATCTGTCACGCAGGAACGGCTGCTTCCAATGGCTGGAACTGACTCATGTACAGACTGTAATACGCGCCTTTCCGAGCAAGCAGTGCCTCATGGGTGCCGCGTTCGATGATGCGGCCGGCCTCCAGCATGAGTACCTGATCCGCATTGCGAACAGTGGACAGGCGGTGGGCCACCACGAAACTCGTGCGGTCACGCATCAATTCCTCCAGCGCTGCCTGAATCTGGCGTTCCGTACGGGTGTCCACACTGGAAGTGGCCTCATCCAAAATCAGGATCCGGGGATTGGCTAGAACTGCCCGGGCTATGGATAGCAATTGACGCTGGCCCTGGCTCAGGCCGCTGCCCCGTTCGCCCAGGATCGTGTCATACTGGTCCGCCTGGGACACAATGAAGTCATGGGCCCGGGCCAGTTGAGCCACGGCGATGACCTCTTCATCCGTAGCCTCATCGCGACTGAAACGGATGTTGTTCATAATTGTGTCGTTGAACAGGAAAGTATCCTGCAGCACGATACCTATCTGGTGGCGCAGGGAAGCCTTGGTAACCTTTCGCACATCATGTCCATCAATGCGTATGGTTCCATCATCCGGATCATAAAAGCGGGGAATCAAATTGAGAATGGTGGTCTTGCCGGCTCCCGTGGGTCCCACGATTGCGACCGTTTCCCCCGGTGCCGCCGTGAGCGTCACCTCATGCAGTACCGGTTCGCCTTCCATATAACTGTGACAGACCGCCTCAAGTTCCACTTTGCCTTTAATGGCCGGCAACTCATAGGCGTCCGGTGCTTCCACAATTTCGGGTTCTTCGTCCAACAGGTCAAAGACACGTTCTGCCCCGGCAATGGCACTTTGCACGTTGGTCCACATGACGGCGATCTGCGCAAGCGGCTGATTCAGGCGCTGGAGCAGGTTGATGTAAGTTACCACTAGACCCAGCGTAATGACGGACCCGCCCAGATTGGCTTCATTGAGGATAATGTAGCCACCAAAAACCGTGACAATGGCCAACCCCAGATAGCCCAGGGCTTCCAGCGTGGGATTCAGGGCCGCGGTGTAGCCCACAGCCGTAATGTTGGCGTCGCGGTTCGCCGCATTGACGGCTCTGAAGGCTTCTGAGGAAGCACCTTCCCGCACAAAGGCCTGCATTTCCCGGACACCCGTGATGTTTTCCTGCAGGTCGGCGTTGATATTGCCGACTTCCTTGCGCACTTTGCGGAACTCACGGCGGGCCTGGGTGGAAAGCCAGACGGTCATGACATAACTGAGGGGCATGATGGCCAGCGAGATCAGACCGAACAGCAGATTGATCCGCAGCATTTCCACAATAATCCAGAAGACCGTTATGAAAGCCAACAGAACACTAACCAGCATGAAATTCAGATTTTGCTGCATGGTGTCCAGATCATTGGTGAGCCGACTCATAATGTCCCCGGCTTCGTGGGTGGTGAAATACCCCAGGGACAGGGAATGGATCCGGGCAAAAAGCGAAACACGCAACAGGCGGATGACGCGATTCCCCAAGGCTGCCAGCGTGTAGAAGGCCAGAGAACGGGCTCCGGACGAGGCGATAAAAACCAGGGCTGTGATAAGCATCAGGATGCCCAGTCCCCGCAGGAGCTGGGGCCGGGACCAGTCTGCGGTGTCAGCAGCTTCAAACCAGCAGTTCGCTTCCGAGGCCATCTGTACCTCACTCCCTCGCGTGGCGAGAGCAGGAGTGATATAACAGTCCACGGCTTGTCCAATCAGGGTCGCCGTATAGACTTGGGAACCGGCGACGACGAAGACCAGGAGCATGACCAGGATCAGGAAGGGCCAGTAGGACACAAAGTAGGATCCCAGCCGCCCCATAGTCTGTCGGACCGAACGGGCTTTGGTGGTTTCCCGATTCAGGATATAGCGGGAATCAAACATCGGTGAACCTGCTCTGGTTTCTTGGACCCGGTATGTGACACTCAGGCCGGTAGAGTTTGGCCGTTCAAGGTTGACATCAGTACGGAGTCAGTCTCCGCCGTGTCATCGTCCAGTTGGCTGGAGAAAATCTCCACATATAGTTCCAGACTCTCTATCAGTTCCTCATGCGTACCTTGTCCCACCAAGGCTCCCTTGTCGAGAACCAGAATGCGACTGGCATTGCGTACCGTACTAATGCGCTGGGCAATGACGAAAGAGGTACGGCCCTTCATCAAGGTATCCAGGGCCTGCTGAATCTGCTTTTCCGTCCGCAGATCGACACTACTGGTGGAATCGTCCAGAATCAGGATAGCCGGATTGAGCAAAAGGGCCCGCGCAATGGCAAGGCGCTGTTTCTGGCCACCACTGAGCGAAGTACCCCGTTCCGCCACATCCGTATCGTAGCCCTGGGGTAGCTCCAGAATAAAGTCGTGGGCGGCCGCCGCCTTGGCCGCGGCTTCAATCTGGTCCTGTGAGGCATCCGGACGGCCAAAGGCAATATTCTCCCGCACGCTGCCACTGAAGAGCACCGTTTCCTGCAACACAATGCCGATTTGGCTGCGCAGGGAATCCAGGGTTACCTCCCGGATGTCTTGGTCATCGATCAGAATCTGGCCCTCGGTCACATCATAAAAGCGGGGTAACAGATTGATGATGGTGGATTTGCCGCTGCCCGTAGCGCCCAGGATCGCAATGGTGTCACCGGGTTCCGCGTGAAACGAAACGCGATTCAGAACGGGCTCGCCTCCCGTAAAGTACCGAAACGTAACCTCCTGGAACTCGACTCTGCCCTGTAAGGTTTCCAGGGACTGGGCGTTGGGTCGATTCTTGACTTCGATATCGGTCTCCAGGATTTCGAAAATGCGGCTGGCGGAGGCACTGGCCTGAGCCGCCTGGGTCAGGATGAAACCGAACTGGCCGAGGGGAAAGATGATATAGGTCACATAAAGAGAGAACTTGGACCATTGGCCCAGCGTCAATTCGTTGGCAATAATCATGCGGCCCCCGAAATAGGTCACCGCTACCAGGGCCAGATTGGCGATCAGGAACACAAAGGGAAACATGAAACTCATGAAACGGTTTATCCGCAAGGAGAAGTGCATGTGTTGGTCTGCCGCTTCGCGGAATCGCGCCTGCTCCGTCAATTCCTTGACATACGTCTTGACTACCTGGATCCCCGCCACGTTTTCCTGCAAGATGGAATTGAGTGTGGACAGCATGCGCTGGACGTTCATGAACATGTTCTGGGCCACTGACCCGAAGAACATGAAGACGACCATCACAATCGGCATGATCGGCACCATCACGAGGGCGAGACGCCAATTGGTGATGAACAGGATGACCAAGGTGCTGCTGAGAAGAATGATAGCCTGCCCGGTCACGAGGAGACTTTGGGAAATGTATTGCCGCACTTTTTCTACATCATCCGTGGCCCGGACCATTAATTCCCCGGTCCGTTGCCGATCATGGTAGGAAAAACTGAGCTTGCTGATCTTTTCAAACAGATCGTTGCGCAAGTCATAGGCGCCGAACTGTCCGAGTTTTTCTGACATGAAAGCCTGCCCAAAGGCAAAGAAGCCCCGGGCAAGGGAGAACAACAGGATTAGAACCGCCGCATTGATCAAAAGCTGCATCGGCGATTCCAGAGCTGTCTGGAGGCGAGACAGGTCAAAGCCGATTTCCGCCGCGGCCGGGGCTCGCTGAGCTGCCGGCAACTGGGCAATATCCCTGGCGGCCAGGGTACTGGTTACCGCGTCCAGTACATTCTGGATAAACTGCGGCACCGCCAGTTGGGCCGCGGTACCAATCAGCATGCTGAACGTGGCCATGAAAAAAAAGCGGCGATAGGCGAGAGAATAGCCAAGCGCCTTGCGCAGGCTACCCAAGTCCATGGGAGGGCGCCCCCCGGGTCCTCCCGGTCCTCCGGGCCTGCCCGGACCGCTCCGCCTTCCCGGGGGACCCCCGCCGGGTCTTCTCCCTGGTCCAGGCCGGCCACCGGCACGGGACGCATGATTCAGGGTGCTTCCGCCCGGGTGCTGTACTTTGGGGGATCGTCTACTCGTTTGACCTTTTTCATCCATGCCCAGTCCCTCATCGTGGAAGGAGTGAGGTAAGAAGCAGCAGTAGTGAGAAAACCTTACTTAGCTGATTACCCATTCTAACATCTGCCAGTAGTTGCAGGACACATATGTCCCTTTTTTCCGGTTTGCCTGGTCCCCTGGAGATGTAGGGGAACAACAGGAACTCTCTCCGAACGGGACGGATTTCCAGGGCGATTGCATTCTAATTAGCCTGGAGCATGAGTGCCAACAGTTTTCGCCGGTAGTCCAGGTCCCAGGCCGCTTTCAGCCGTTTGTTGGCGATACCCAGGCGCGCCGTGTTTGCCTGTTTCCGCACGTGCAGGGCGATGCGCCGCCGGATCGCCCTGATGTGGGGTGTTGGATGCAGGCAGACACCCCTGTCGTCTTCCCGCAAGGCTACCTCCCAGACCCAGGGCCGGGCATATGTTCGATGCCCCCATGCCCTCGGACCGCGGCCAACAGAGCCGGCGCCTTGGGTGGCAGGCGGGAGATGACGTAGCGGGTCTCCCGGGTGAGGGGCCCACCACCACGTCGTTCCGCTTCCACCATCACTAGGCTGTGGAGGTCCGTCCCGTGCGGCTCAGGGTCCACATACGGTCGATAGGTCGGGTCGCCTATCACCCCGCAACGGCGGGTTTCGCTCCGACCATGGCCCTTCGCGACCGTTTCTGTATCGTCGTGTGGACAGTCCGCGAAGCCTGGGGACCGTTCGTAGCCGAAAGTGTCTGTTATCGGGTCATGCCGGTGCTGTTGGTTCGCCTTGACGGCCAAGACCTAAGCGGCTTCCGGGTCCCGGCTTGGCTGGGCGAGGGCCTTTGGGCACCCCCACCCATGGGGTCCCCGATCCAGGGGGACGATACACCCCTGCCAGGCCAGCATTGGGAGCAGGGCGGGAATAGCCAGGATCTCATGACTAGGGTCCGCCACGGCCTGCTGCGCCAGCACCCGGTGATTGTGTTGCGCCCAGGCACTCACGCGAGGGAGCGCCGGTACGCCTTGGGGGCCGTTCCGCGAACCGCGTACTGTCTGGCCGTCGCTCGCCACCCACGGCCCCGCGGTCCGAGTGAAAGCCGCTTGTACCCACGCCCGAAAGCAGGCTGCGCAGGGGGCCGCATCCCACCGACCCAAGACCCGCCCCAAGGTATCGGGGGACGGGCTCCCATGCGGCAACGCCAGCAAGGAGCGGAGCCAAGACAGATGGGCCTGGCCGCAAGCGGCGATGGCGACCCTAGTGTCAGCCCCGCCGATTGTCGCGAGCACAGATAAAACCAAAAGGTCTAAGCAAGAGTACGGTGTGGCTTGATCCCGGCGTGGGGCTTCCATGTGAGACCAGCCAGTGACCAGAGGCGCCACCGTGATTTCGTCCCTGAGGAAGCCTCTCTGCGTATGGATTCCAGGAAGAAAATTCTACGACCCCCAGAGCCACCCTAAATTAGAATGCAATCGCCCTGGACGGATTTCCCAGGCTTGACAGGTAGGGGGGGCATGGGTAGTATGGTTATACTGACCAAACGTACCAAATTATCGCCATAGGAGGAAATCGCCATGGCCATTTCACTTTCACGACGAGGTTTTCTGAAAACGGCAGCAGGCCTAAGTTTCGCGGGGGCCTTGGCGGCCTGTGTGGCTCCTGGTGATGGGACAGCCGAGGGTGTAGCCGAGTCCGCTGAACTAAACGTTTGGGTTTGGTGGCCCAGCCCAGTGCCTTCCCTGATTGAAATGGGCGACACTTTTATGGAAGCCCACCCTACCGTGACGGTTGCGGTGGAAGCGCCCACTGATTACTGGACCAAGGTTCAGACCGCTATTGCTGGCGGAGCCGGTCCCGATCTGTTCTTTATGAACAACGTCAATTACTGGTCATGGGCGCATAAGGGAATTCTCTATGACATGACGGAATTGGCAGCATCGGATGAGGCCATGCAGGACAACATTGCCAACTCCTGGACTGGGGCTGTCGACTTCTATAACTACAAGGGCAAGCAGTTTGGCATGCCCTACATGTATACCTCCATTGTTCTCTACTACAACGAAGACTATATTGACAGCAAAGGCCTGCCCTTGCCCGCGGACATCGAAGATGAAATGGATTGGAACCGCTTCCGTGAATATGGCCTGGCTCTGCACGAGACCGTGGATGACGACGTTACCATGTGGGGCCTCTACTCCACGGCAGGCATCGAAACCGGCTGGCTGAACTATGTGCGGGCGAATGGGGGAGACTTCCTCAACAGCGACAATTCCGCATGCATCATTGATGCTCCTGAGTCGCTGGAAGCCTGGAATTTCCTGGTGAACCTGCGACTTGAGGACGGTATTTCACCGAGTCCGGAAACGCTGCAGGCAGAGCATGCGGGTAGCTTGTTCAAGACGGGCAAAATTGCCCTCTATCCTTCCGGTAACTGGGAAATGACTACCCTGAATGAGCAACTGACGGATTTCAGCTACAATATTTCCCTGTTGCCTTTTTCGCCCAACACCGGGGAACGGGGTGGTACCACCAACATTGTGGGGGTTGTCATCAATAAAAATACCCCGGCTGAAGGTCCTTCCTGGAACCTGATGACCCACCTGCTTTCCAAGGATTCGCAGGACAAACTGGCCAATGCGGATGTATTGGCCCCCGTGCGCCACGATTCGGCGGAACTGTACTATGACCCTGCCCTGGGGCCATCCAATCGCCGGGCCGCCTTTGAAATGCAGGAGTGGACGACGGCATTGCCGACGCATGAGATCGTTACCTGGGGGGAAATGATGCAGCCCACCGGCGAATGGCAAACTGAAATATTCGAGGGCAGAGTCAGTGTTGAGGAAGGGCTCAAGAATATGGCCGACAGTGTCAATTCGCTGTTTGGTTAGCTGTCTCCTGATCTGCAAGGGTCGGTGGAGGGCCGCCGGCCTGAGTTGAGCCCGACGGCAGACTGCAGGGCGACCACAGCCCGGGGCTTACCCTTAAGCCCCGGGCACAGTTCAGTTTGTCTTGGCTTGCAATGGGCCCGTATCACGAGGAACTAACCCATTCAGGACAGGTGACCCCATCTGTTTTCAGGCATCTTTCCATCTCCTGCCATGAACATGTACGCGAACCCGCGCTGGCGGCGCATCCGGCCCCACTTGGCCGGTTGGCTGTGCGCTTCCCCCTGGATCCTGGGCTTCCTGATCTTCACCCTGGGGCCCATGCTCTGGTCCATTTACTACAGTCTGACGGAGTATCCCCTGATTCGGGAGCCGATCTGGGTGGGACTGGACAATTACCGCGTAATGCTGCGGGAGGACCGATTTTTCTACAATTCGCTCCGGGTCACCACCATCTATGCGATTGTCGCCGTCCCTCTGCATCTGGTGCTGGGCTTCCTTACAGCCCTGCTACTCAATCAGAAGATCCGGTACATTGCCCTGTGGCGTACGATTTACTTTCTGCCTTCCGTAGTTTCGGGGGTGGCCGTAGCCCTATTGTGGGCCTGGATCTTCAATTCCGATTTTGGCCTGGCCAACTGGTTGTTGGGGCTGGTGGGCATTGAGGGTCCGAACTGGCTGCTCAGTCCCACCTGGGCTTTGCCGGCCCTGATCGTCATGAGCTTGTGGGGTGTAGGGGGGAGCATGGTCATCTTCATTGCGGGCTTGCAGGGCGTACCCCAGGCCTTGTACGAGGCGGCCGAGATGGATGGTGCCCACGCGGTACGGCGTTTCTGGCATGTCACCGTGCCCATGGTCTCACCGGTGATCCTGTTCAATCTGATCATTGGGCTGATTGCCGCCCTGCAAACCTTTACCCAAGCTTTCATCATGACCCAGGGCGGTCCGAAACAGTCCACCCACTTTTTCATGTTGCACCTGTACAACAATGCCTTCCAGTGGCTGAAAATGGGCTACGCATCCGCCTTGGCCTGGGTGCTATTTGCCTATATCCTGATCGCTACGCTCTTCGTGATTCGGTCTTCCGCCATATGGGTCTTTTACGAGGGAGAGATCAAGGGCAGGTAAAGCGGGTATGGCATCCGGAACTGGAACCTCGGTCAGGGCCTTGGAAACCTTCAGAATACAGGCTGGCCGGGCCCTCACGCAGGCAATCCTATATGGCATTCTGGCGTTGGGCGCCTTTCTGTTTCTCATTCCTTTTGTCTGGATGGTTTCCACCGCCCTGAAAGAGGCGGGGGATGTCATGAAGTTTCCCCCGGAATGGATACCGCAGCCGGTGCTGTGGCGCAATTTCATTGAGGCCTTCACCCAGGACTACGCGCCGTTCGGGATCTTTTTCAAGAATACGATTGTGATAACGGGCACGGCCGTGTTCGGCCAGTTGCTGTCCGCCAGTCTGGTAGGTTTCAGCTTTGCCCGGCTCCGCTGGTGGGGCCGGGACTACCTGTTCCTGGTTGTGTTAGCTACCATGATGTTGCCCTATCAGGTGACCCTGGTGCCGGTGTTTGTGCTGATGAAAGTTCTGGGCTGGATCGACACCCTGTTGCCCCTCATCGTGCCGTTCTATCTGGGAGGCGGGGCCTTCTACATATTTCTCTTTCGCCAGTTCATGATGACCATTCCGCTGGAACTGGACGACGCGGCCCGGATCGACGGTTGTGGTACCTTATGGCTCTACGCCCGCATCATCCTGCCGCTGTCCGGCCCGGCCCTGGCGACAGCGGCCATATTCTCGTTCCTGTCTCACTGGAACGATTTCATCGGCCCCCTGATTTATCTCAACAGTGTGTCCAACTACACGCTGTCATTGGGACTCCGCATTCTTCAGGGGTACGGTGGCTATGGGGTCCAACGCTGGAACCTCCTGATGGCCGCTTCCCTGTTTGTCATGATGCCGGTCCTGCTTCTCTTCTTCTTTTCCCAGAAGTATTTTATTCAGGGCATTGTGACCTATGGGGTCAAGGGCTAGAGCCAAAAGGTGACATGACAGAGACCGGGCTGTGCATCTGTGGCCCGGCTCAGGCCCCTTCACTCCCGTTTGCGTGAAAGTCTCATCCCGTCCGATGAGTTCAGCCAAGGTCCGTCGGCCTGATGCAGCCTCTCTGAGGAGTATGCAGGCAATTGGGGAGACAATAACCTACAGGTGATCTCCCGGCCCCATTAGGCTCCCGGAAGCAAACACCCGGTTGTTCTCACCATGTCTGCCTTGTGTAGAATGGGTGCTTGGGACAATACTATTGAGCTGGGGTCAGAACAGTAGACTTGGCACTTGACCCGACCGGCTGCAGACTCGGAACCGATCTTCCGTTGCTTGGCGCAGGGCAAGCCCACAGGATGAATCAGTTGGCAACCGAAAATTGACCATGGATGAGGTACTGAAACAGGAACTGGCAGCGCCCTATCCCATTTCCCGGGATCAGGTGGCATCGTTTCGGAAGAATGGGTATATCAAATTGCCGGCCGTATTGTCGGTGGCCGTGATTGATCATTTCAAACCCCTGATCGAAAACTTCGCCCTGGAACATCAGAGGCAGCAACCGGAACTGGCGGATCGGGAAACGTATGGCAAAGCCTTTCTTCAGGTTACCAACCTGTGGGAAAGAGAGGAACGGCTTCACGGGCTCTGCTTGGCTCCCCGACTGGGACAGATCGCTTCCGACCTGATGCAGGTCCAGGGCGTGCGCATGTACCATGATCAGGCGTTATGCAAGGAACCCGGAGGCGGTTTTACCCCTTGGCATGCCGACCAGCATTATTGGCCTCTGAGCAATGACAATACGGTAACGGCCTGGATTCCCCTGCAGGATGTTCCGATGGCCATGGGACCGCTATCTTTTTGCCAGGGCAGTCACCGCCTCATGCAGCATCGGGATTTGTCCATCAGTGATGAAAGTGAACGGCGCATTGGGCGGACCCTGAAGGATTTTCCCGTCGATGAATCACCCTACAAGTTGGGAGATGTCAGTTTCCATCGGGGCTGGGTCTTCCACCGGGCCGGGCCCAATCGTACGGATCGCATGCGCGGTGTCATGACCGTCATCATGATGGAAGATGGTATCCGGGTGGTCGAATCCAGGCGACCCGGAGATGACCACGAACGACAACGTTTCATGCCGGGATGTGAGCCGGGGGATCTGGCGGCCTCCCACCTGAACCCCGTGATTTTCCGCCATCCGGATTAACTGGGACTGTCGGCTCTTGACGCGACAACACACTATGCACGAATGGAAAGAGACAAGGAGATTCCCTATGTTGACGGAAGCCATGTATCACTTGGGCGTACCCTTGGAAATGAATGAAGAAACATTCGGGCCCCTCCGGGAGTCGGCCGACATCGTGGGCGATGGTCCCTCTTTGCGGCGGCGGTTAGTGGAGGATGGATACCTGTATCTGCCCGGTTACCTCGATCGGGAGTTGGTGCTGGCGGCTCGACGGTGGTCGATGCAGGAGCTCCTGGACTATGGTTATCTGGATCCGGACAGTCCCCTGATGGATGGCGTGGTCCATTCGCAATATCGGGGTCTCAATGTCAACCCTTTCTTTGGACCGGATCTCGTCTCCAAGGCCCGGCATAACCTGCCGTTACAACAGGTTCTGTACAGTGGGCTGATGATGGACTTCTACCGGTGCCTCTTTGTGGAAGACGTGCGGCCCTTTGACTTCACCTGGCAACGGGCCGTGACTGCTAGTCAGGAGGCGGCTACTTCACCCCATTGTGACAATGTATTCATGAGTCGTGGTTCCAAGCGGGTCTGCACCAGTTGGATGCCCCTGGGGGACATTCCCACTGAGATGGGTGGTCTGATGGTATTGGAAGGATCCTGCCATCTGGAACACGTCAAGTCCACCTACGGCACCTTGGACGTAGATTATTACTGCACCAATTATGATGATGCCGCTGAAATTGAAGCCGGAACCAAACAATGGCAGGACTGGACCAACTGGGGGTCCTACAATAACAGTGCCGTTGAGACCCGGCAGGAATTGGGAGGTCGTTGGCTCACCACGGACTATGCAGCGGGCGACCTGCTGGTGTTTGGCATGTTCACGATGCATGCCAGTATGGACAACCACACAGATCGCTTCCGCCTGTCCACCGATACCCGCTACCAACCGGCCACCGACCCGATAGATGAAAGGTGGATTGGCGAACTTCCTATACGGCATGGACCTGAGGGCAAAGTCGGCCACATCTGCTAGATCTGAAATCCTGGCAGGGAACAGCCTCGGCAGGAATAATCTTTGGATGCCCCCCAAGATCGGACTCAGTAGCAGGCCTCCGTCAGCACGGAATTGAGTTTGTCATCGTGAGCAGAGAGGGCACGCGGATGATAGAATCCAGAGGACAGGGAGATGACGACCAACGGCCGCCCTTCAGGCTAGCCTGTGTGCCAGGCAGCCTCTGGATTGAGAGCAGTTAACCAGCGAGTACTAGCGTGCACATCATGTGTCCAGCTCGGACGAAACTCAAGTGAGGAGAAACAACATGTTGACGGAAGCCAGGTATCACCGGGGCATACTCCTGGAAATGTCAGAAGACACCTTCGGCCCTCTGCGGGAATCAGCGGACATTGCCGATGATGGACCAGCTTTGCGCAGGCGATTGGTAGAGGATGGCTATCTGTATCTGCCCGGTTATCTGGAGCGAGAGATGGTGCTGGCCGCCCGGCGTCGCGAATTGCAGATGTTCCTTGAATTAGGTTACCTGGATCCGGATAGCCCCTTGATGGATGGCGTGGTGCATGAGAAATATCGAGGGGTGGCTGCCAATCCCTATGGGGAGCCAGAACTCCAGAATTCAGCCCGGCACAATTTGCCCCTGCAGAAGCTTTTGTACGGAGGAGCCATGATGGACTTCTACCGGCAGTTATTTGATGAGGACGTGCGGCCCTTCGATTTTACTTGGCACCGGGCCAAGACTGACAGCCAGGATTCCGCGGCCCAACCTCATTGTGACATTGTCTTCATGGGGCGTGGCTCCCATCGCCTCTGTACCAGCTGGACGCCCCTGGGAGACATTCCCACCGAGATGGGGGGATTGATCGTACTGGAAGGATCCTGTCATCTGGAACATGTCAAGTCCACCTACGGGACTATCGATGTGGATCATTACTGCACCAACTACGATGATGCCACCGAGATTGAAGCAGGAGACAAGGTGTGGCAGGACTGGGTCAACAATGGTTCCTACAACGTCAATGCTTTTGAGACCCGCAAGGAACTGGGGGGTCGCTGGCTGACCACAGATTATGCCGCCGGTGACCTGCTGGTCTTCGGCATGTTCACGATGCATTCCAGCATGGACAACCACACGGATCGCTTCCGCCTGTCCACGGATACGCGATATCAGCCAGCCTCTGACCCGATCGATCAAAGATGGATTGGCGAAAATCCCATCAAGCACGGTCCTGAGGGCAAGATTGGCCACATCTGCTAAATCACTAGCGTAAGCAGTATTGGGGGCCGGTTCTGACAACGCTAACACCGGAACCGGCCCCCAAGATCAGTCAAAGACTGGCCCATCGCCTGGGCCTGCCCAGGTCCCCTGTTACAGGGGTGAACCTACTTGCCCAAGAATCCAGAAAGAATCTTGTGAATAATACAGCTGTAGAAGGTGTTGTCGGCACGGTCCAACCCACATTGGCTTCCCGGCCCCAACCCCAAAATCCAGGTCAACGCATCCAGGTGATTGATGTCCTGCGGGGCACGGCGTTGCTGGGAATCCTGATTATTAACATGATGTCTTTTGCCACTCCCGATATGGTCTATTTCAATCCGACTGCCTTTGGCCATTTTGTCGGTGCCGACCGGCTTATCTGGATGTTGTCCCATGTGCTGGCTGATCAGAAATTCATGACGATTTTCTCCCCCCTGTTTGGGGCCGGAATCCTGCTGTTCACCACGCGTCTGGAGGCAAGGGGACAGCCCGCCCGTTCTCTGTTCTACCAGCGTTCCCTCTGGCTGTTGGTGTTCGGGCTCCTGCATTTTTTCCTGTTGTGGGATGGGGACATTCTGACCGTATATGCCCTCACCGGCATGGTGCTCTACGGATTACGGCATCGTGCGCCGGCAACTTTGGTGGTCTTGGGCATACTTCTGCTCAGTGTACACATGGGTCTGATGCTGTTTTTCGGTTGGTTATTGCCCCTGGCTCCCATGGAAATCCAGGACGAAATAGCTGCAGCCGTTTTTCAGCCGGGACCCGAAGCCTTGGCGGCCGACATCGGGATTTACCAGGGCACATATGGCGCACAGGTCCGGTATCGCTGGCAGGAGGGAGCATGGACCCTGTTGTTCAACCTGGTGCTCTGGGGCCCTTGGCGGGCAGGGGGATTAATGCTTATCGGCATGGCAGCCTGGAAGTGGGGAGTACTTACCGCGGAGCGTTCTGACCGATTTTACCGGTGGCTCACGATCATTGGATTGGGTCTGGGCTGGCCTGTGGTCCTGGGAGGCCTATGGGACAAGATGAATCATGGCTGGACTCTTATTCACGCCCTGTTGGGAGGTGGATATCTCTATAACTACTGGGGCAGCCTGCTCGTGAGTGCCGGCTATGTGGGTCTGGTTATGCTGGTGGAACGCAACGGATGGTGGCCTGCAGCCCGCCGTCGCCTGGCCGCCGTAGGTCGGATGGCGTTCACCAACTACATCCTCCACACGCTGATCTGCACCTTTGTCTTTTATGGTTTCGGACTGGGTTTGTATGCGCAGGTGAACCGGATAGGACAGGTTGGTATCATGCTAGTCATCTGGATCGTGCAGCTTTGGCTGTCCCCCTGGTGGCTGTCACGATATCGATATGGTCCCCTGGAGTGGCTGTGGCGGTCCCTGACTTATGGCCGATTTGCACCCATGAGCATCGTGACTCCCCAATCTGCGAATCCTGGAAGCTGACGATACCTGACAGGCGGTAACCCCGTACCCGTTAGACCAAGCAGATCCCGATCTCATCACCGGTACAGCATTCTTGCAACCCGGGGCGGGACAGGACTCCCTCACGGCTGCAGGATATCGTGGGCATCGTTCCACATCTGGGCACGTCGCAGGAAGACAGAAGAGTCAGCCTGCCATTCCCCGTAGCCAATACGCCGTCGATCGGTAAGCCAGTCAATCCGAGTATTGAGACAGGCCGCCAGTTCAGTCTCTTCACTGGCGAGAGCAAAGCCCCCGTGTTCGACTTCCTTGTCCAGAATGGAGATGACCAGGGCCTGATCTGACTCAGCGGCAATGTCCCAGTTACCGATCTCGCCTCTGGCTGTCGCATCGATATGGTCCGCATGGAGAGCCTCAATCAACTCCTGGTCGCCGGTCTCCTGACCCAGATACAGGATCTGCGGCCTGGTGTCATCAGGCGGGTAGAGGTGGATTCGGCCTTCCAGTTGCGATGAGGCTCCCGCCGAGGTAATAAAGTAATCGGCACTGCCATCGGTCACTACTCTGCCCTGAGGTGTCTCGATACGGATGCCGGCCACGAGAACGCCATGGGTATCGGCGAGGCCCGTGAGTTGCAAAAAGCGGGCTTCGCCCGTTGTGTTGGCGAGGACACCCACACGCACATCGGAGGTCAGCCGATCATACGATGCCAGTCGCTGGGCATCTTCGGCACGCACAAGCAGCGATTGGCGAAAGATCAGGTGACCGGTGGTAAAGGTAATAACCCGATCGCCGGTGGCGTTACGGGTGCGTGTGTCCAGAATCGTAATGCCACCGCCCGCGAGGTCGTATTGGGCCGTAGCGGGCAAAAGCCAAATGTCTGTCCAGGGAGCTATCCCCGTGCGGGCAAAGGACAGGCCAGTGCCCTGCATGGTTTCCAGGGCCGTCAGCAAATCGGCTTCGTATCCCTGATGGTGATGGAAGGCAGCGGCCGCGGGATCCGTGGAGGCACTATAGCTGACAGGCGGAAAGAAGGCATAGAAGGCCACGTTGAGTACACGCTGTCCGTCCGTGCAGGGAGGTGGCAGGAGGGTCCCGGACGAACAGGCAACCAGAACGACGAGCCATACACTCGACACGGCCACCTGGATAAAGCGAACCGGCCAGGATGAGAAAGTAAAAGTCACCATGGTGGTTGCGGTCCGCCAAGGCTTGTGCACTGACAACACGGGACCAAACTGGAGCAATGGTTACAAGGAATGCTGGCCTGCCGGCACAGTGGGAGGTGCAAGCCTGCCGGTCCTGGGGCCTCTCCGCATGGGGCAGGAAGCATTCCGCCCCGTAGGCACTCCGTGACCCTTGCGCCAGGACGGGTAGGGCATCCAATTTCGGTCAGAGAAGCCTATGGTCACGGCTGGTATACGACTTCGGGAGGCCAGGCATTCAGGTCATTGATTTGATGGACCGCCACAGCTTCCCCTGTCGCGCAATCCCCGGTAGGGCCGCAGCTTAGTGAACCCGTGATTCCGGGAAAATTCTGGATGGCGTTCAAGTAATCCCGTATGGCCTGTCGACCGATCAGCAAATTGCCGTGTTCATCGGCTTGCCCGGCAGCCGTGATGGCGTCCAGTAGCATGATGGTCGCATCGTACATGTGGGCGTGATAGCCGGAAACAGGGTCGCCGCCATGTCTGTCCAGATATTTGCGGAGTAATTCGTCATATTGGACATTGGCGATCCGGGGCCCTGTCATATACATGCCCAACGCCGCCTGACCGGTATTGGGCAGGAAATCATCGGAAAAAAGGGCACTCCCACCAATCAACGCGGTATTCTCCAGATCCGCGATTTCCCGGGCCTGCACCACAATCAGGTTGCCTTCCGGCTGAAAGACCGGCAGGAACAGGACATCCGGCTGGTTTGCCGCAATCTGGATCAGCAAGGGTCGCATGTCCTGATCGCCTACATTGACCGCCCCCTGATAAACCACCGTGCCCCCCAAAGCCTCAAACGCATCGGCGGTCATGGCCTGATTCCTTTCGGCGTAGACACTGCCGTCATGAATGGTAGCCATGGAACGGGCCCCCAGGACGTCAAAGGCGAAGGACGCCACCATCTTGCCTTGAATCAGGTCGTTGAGGGAAGTGCGATAAAAGCCCGGTTGCCAAATGCCACCGGTATCCCGATCCGGATTGGTTAGAGTCGGCGATGTGGTCGATGCTGAGATCATGGTGAGCCCAGCGTCTGTAATGACCGGCAGGGCCGCCGTCGCGGCACTGGAACAGGAAGTGCCCAGAACTGCCACAATGGCCGGATCGGCGACGATCTTTCTGGCCGCCGTCTGTCCGCCCTCGGCACTGCACTCCGAATCTTCCTGCTTCACCACGATCTCGTGTCCATGCAGGAGACCGTAATCTGCCACGGCGATTTCGATGGCATTGAGCTGATCCTTGCCCAAGGCCGTATTGGGACCGGACAACACCAGCGTGGAGGCAATTAGGATAGGTTCATCCCTATCAATTTCACTACATCCCAGCGTATCCCGGCATTCCAGCGCCTCTTCGGAAGCAGGCGAGACCGGAATAACAGCACAGGCCGTGGCCAATAGAGCCAGGACGAATAGCACCAGACTACGCGTGAGAATGGACAAATAGCGATGATTATGCATGGAAATTCCCGGAATTCTTTCGGTTCTGGATGCAGACAGCTCCCACCTAGAGCTTCTTGATTTTAGCTGCAGATCATGCCTCTCGCTAGTGTGGGGAAGAGCATGGACCGTGCCGATTCAGGAATGGGCCTATGGCCACTGTGACCTACAGATATTTTTCTATGGGTACAGCCCCGTTGTGGCAAAGGTGGCACCTTCTGTCCTGAAGAAAACGGGCCGGGCTTGGCACACAGAACAGAAAAGCGGCTTATTCCCTACGGCTTGTTGCAATACAGAAACCTACGCCCCGCTTACCGCAGACCGACCGGGACACGCCACTCTGCCGCAGGGCATTTCCTGCGCCGTCATAACCAATCACATTGTGTTGGTAGCCCGAAACTACAGGAACCGCACAGAGGAATCAGAAATCCTCCGTGCGGTCAATAGATTGGCTTACTTCCTCTTGGCGTAAATCTGACCTCTCGGGTGCGAAGAATCAGCTCTCCAAGACAAAGAAACCTTTAGGCTTTTACGGTTGGTGCACCACTTCGGGGGGCCAGGCTGCCAGATCATTAATCTGGTAGACCGCCAAGGCTTCTCCAGTAGCACAGTCCCCGGTGGGGCCACAGGTCAGCGAGCCCGTAATGCCATCGAAATTCTCGACACTGTTGAGGGCATCCCGAATGGCTTGCAGCCCGATCAACAGGTTGCCATCGTCATCCATCTGGGACGCCGCCACGATGGCATCCAGCAACATAATCGTGGCGTCGTACGCATGAGCATGGAAGGCAGAAGGCGGCTCGCCGCCATGCATGTCCGCCCACTTCTGAAGCAGTTCAAGATAGCGGTCATTGCTGACCAGGGGGGCTGTCAAATACATGCCCAAGACGGTTTCACCCGTGTTCTCGGGGAAATCGGCGGAGTAAAGACCATCGGCTCCCATCAGGGTAATGTCCTGGAGACCGTCGATCTCACTGGACTGCTCCGTGATGTAGTTGCCCTCGGGCTGGAAGATGGGGTAGAACAGGATGTCCGGGGAACCGGACGCAATTTCGGTCAACAGGGACCGCATATCGGTATCGCCGACATTGACCGCGCCCTGATAGGTAACTTCGCCTCCCAGTTCGGTGAAGACTGCCGCCATGACCTCCTGCAGCTTGTCCGCATAGGGACTGCCGTCATGGATGGTCGCTACCGCCCGGGCTCCCAATTCATTGTAGGCGTATTCGGCGGCCAATCGGCCCTGGAAAAGATCGTTGTGGGCCGTTCGGTAGTAGCCTGGCTGCCACACGCCACCGGCCGCCTGATCGGGTTCCGTCAGGGTGGGCGAGGTATTGGAGGCGGAAATCATGCTCAGGCCCGCATTGTGAATGATGGGCAGGGCGGATGTGGCCGCACTGGAACAGGCGGTGCCCAAGACGCCCACAATGGTGGGATCGGCGGCCACTTTCTGCGCCGCCGTCTGGCCCCCTTCCGCGCTGCACAGGGAATCTTCCTGTTTCAGGGCAATGGGATGTCCGTGAATGTTACCGTAATCGTTTACGGCAATCTCGATGGCGCCGACCTGATCCGTCCCCAGGAAACCGACAGGACCTGAGATGACGATCATGGAGGCGATGGTTACGGGTTCGTCCGCCGCCACTTCTATGCAGCCGATGGTGTCGGTGCATTCCAGCATGGTGGTAGGGGGTGCTGGAGCCACGACACAGCCAGCGGTGAGAAGGGCTGCAAACAATGCCAGAAACATACGAACTAAGTGCTTGCTCATGTGATTCCCTCGTTATTACTCAATAGCCAATTACCAACGCACTGTCTACCAAGAACTTGGCAGTGCAGGAGAATGATACAACATTCCTGCCATAGGGCTAACTTGATGTCCCAGGTGCTGCTGTGGGGGCAAGGACCACCCCGGTTTCGTAACGGCGCGCCTGCTAGCGTATAAGATTGGCATGTCTGCCCGCCCTGCCAGTGACCACCGTGTTCCAGGCCAAGCCATGGCACTGCGGCAGAGGCCCGTCCCACCGCTTACATCGCAACGCCCTGCAATTGCAGTTCCGTCGCCAGGTGGCACTTGACAAAGTGGCCCGGCGTAACCTCACGCAACTCGGGTTCCTCGGCCTGGCACATGTCCACGGCGTACGGACAGCGGGGATGGAAGTAGCAACCCGAAGGCGGATCGGCCGGATTCGCGATTTCTCCCGCCAGCAGGGTGCGATGTCCCCGGTAATCGGGGTCCGGATGGGGAACGGCGCCCAGCAAAGCTTCCGTATAGGGATGCAGGGGATTGCGGAACAGGACTTCAGTGACCGCCACTTCTACCAGTTTGCCGACATACATGACCCCTACTCGGTCACATACATGAGCCACTACATTCAGTTGATGGGCAACAAAAAGGTACGTCAGGCCGAAGGTCTCCTGCAAGTCCTGCAGAAGATTCAAGGTCTGAGCCTGAATGGAAACGTCCAGGGCTGAGACAGGTTCGTCACAGACCACGAATTGGGGATTCAAGGCCAGGGCCCGGGCAATACCAATCCGTTGGCGCTGGCCTCCAGAAAAGGCATGAGGATAGCGGCGGATATATTCGGGCCGGAGTCCCACCATGGAAAGCAGTTCCGCGACGCGATCCGTGCGGACTTGCAGATCCCGCACCCCGTTGTTGATGAGTGGTTCCCCAATGATGTCCAGCAAAGTCATGCGCGGATTCAGGGAGGAATAGGGATCCTGAAACACCATTTGGGTATGGCGCCGGAACATGGTGAGACCTGCATCATCCAGGTCTACTACATCTACCCATCCCATCTCCCGATCCTTGAAGAGGATTTCCCCCTGTGTGGGTTCGATGGCCCGAATGACACTGCGGCCTGTCGTGGTCTTGCCACAACCCGATTCACCGACCAGCCCAAAGGTTTCCCCCTCTTGCAAAGTGAAGGACACGCCATCTACAGCTCTGACGTGCCCTGTGATGCGGCGCCAGAAACCTGATTGAATGGGAAAGTATTTGCACAAATCACCCACTCGCAGCAGATCCGATTCTTGCCCATTGGCTGAAGCGTCCCTGTGGGGAGATGGACTTTCCTGTGGGTATCGGGTCGAATCGGCCATGTCTGAAGACCTCTAGTCCGTGTACAGGTGGCAGGCCACAGTGTGTCCAGCGTCTACCGTTACGTCTCCAGGCATATCCACGTCACAGGTCCCAGGTATGAAGTCGGGACAGCGGGGATGGAAAGGACAGCCTGAAGGCATAGCCAAAGGATTGGGAACCATGCCCTCAATGGCCTTGAGGCGCTGCCCTGTGCGGGGCTGAATCCGGGGAATGGACTCCAGCAGGGCTTTTAAATAGGGGTGGTGAGGGGCATGAAAGATGGAGCGCACAGGCGCATACTCCACCACCTTGCCCAAATACATAACGGCCACCTCATCCGCCATTTCGGCGATTACCCCCAGGTCATGGGTGATAAACATGATGGCCATATGCAATTCATCCTGCATGTGGCGCATCAGGGCCAGGATCTGCGCTTCTGTGGTCACATCCAGCGCTGTGGTCGGTTCATCGGCAATCAGCAGGCTGGGTTCCAGCATCAACGCCATGGCAATCATGGCACGCTGGCGCATGCCCCCACTGAGTTGATGCGGATAGGAGCGGTGATTTTGGGTGGGATTGGCGATACCTACTCGCTGCATCATCTCCTGAACCATCTCATCCGCCTCGTCGTCGCGGTCGGGCTGGTGCAATTTGATGGTTTCCGCCAACTGGTTGCCAATGGTATGCACGGGACTGAAGGAGGTCATGGGTTCCTGGAAGATCATGCTGATGCGGGAACCACGGATATCCCGCATCAGGGGATCCGTGGGGGATAGCGCCGTAATGTCTATCGTATCCGCGAAATCCTCCAACTGCAGGTGAAAGAGGATTTCACCGTCAACAATACGTCCTGGCTTGGGCACGATTTGCAGAATGGACTGGGCTGTGACGCTCTTGCCGCAGCCGGATTCTCCCACCACCCCCAGAGTCTTGCCCCGGGGTATAGACAAATCGGCACCGTTCACAGCCTGGACCACCCCTTCCCGCAGGAAGAAGTGGGTCTGCAGATTGCGGATTTCGATCAGGTACCGGGCATCCACGAGATTGTGCCTTACTGGATGTGCCCAAAGCAGGCGTTAAATCGCAGGTCGTAGCAGGGCGGAGCCTGCGGAGTCTCGTATTCGTCAATGTGCATAAGGATCTGCCGCATCGCGCAATCCGTCTCCGGTAAAGTTAAAGGCCAATACCACCACCACCACAAAGAGTCCCGGCAGCAGCAGCCAGGGTGCGAGTACCACCGAGCGCAGGTTCTGGGCTCCCTGCAACAGCACACCCCAACTCATGATGGGGGGCTGTAGGCCCAGACCCAGAAAGCTCAAGGCGGTTTCGCTCAGAATCATCGCGGGAATGGCGAGAGAGATCTGGGCAATCAGATGGCTGGTAAAGGAAGGCACCATATGGCGCAGTATGATCCGCATACGGGGGGCATTGGCGAGACGGGCCGCCAGAATGAAATCCTCTTCCCGCAAGGCCAGAAAGCGCCCGCGCACCACACGGGCCATGCCTGTCCAGCCAATCAGGGACAGGATGAGGGTGATGCCAAAGTATATTTGCAGAGAACTCCAGTGGGGGGGCAGGATGGCGCCCAGGGTTAGCCAAAGAGGGATGGCCGGCAAGGAACGCAGGAACTCAATGATGCGCTGGATCACGATATCCGCCAAACCGCCATAGTATCCGGAAATACCCCCCAGCA
Source organism: Anaerolineales bacterium (assembly GCA_034422235.1). GTDB lineage: Bacteria > Chloroflexota > Anaerolineae > Caldilineales > Caldilineaceae > Bin34. The sequence goes on from DAOUJU010000029.1 coordinate 90,632, forward strand.
CGACACCGAAAACCAGCGAAAAGGCGACTCCCAGCAGGCCAATGGATAGGGAAATCCGTGCCCCGTACATGATGCGGGAGAACAGGTCGCGTCCCAGATCATCCGCACCCAGCAGGAAAATGGGTTGTTCCTCGGCATCCACGAGACCAAAGAGATGAAGGTTGGTTTCGAATAAGCCCCACAGGATATACGGATCACCCTCTACCAGGAAGTGGACTGGATAGACTTGTGTTTCATCCGGGACCACAATCATGGCCAAGGTTTCCTCATCTCGGGATGAAGTCAGACCAAAGACATAGGGCCGCAAGGCAAAGGTGCCATCGGGCCGTATGAAGTGCAACCGCATGGGGGCCGCCAGGACCCACCTGGAACTGAAGCGGTTGGGATCATGGGGGGCTACAAAATCAGCAAAGATGGCGGCGATATAGGCGACAAACAGGACCACGATGGATACGACGGCAATTCTGTGCTGGGTGAAACGCCACCACATTAACTTCCACTGGGAGGCAGTGAACAGTTGCTGGTTGTCCGCGGTATCCGTTGTGATGGCCATGGATCATATACTGCTGCCGGAATGTCACCTAGTCCAGGCGAATCCGAGGGTCCACCACCGCCAACAGCACATCGGAGATAAGCGTGCCGAAAATGGTCAGCGAACCCAGGAGCAAGAATATGCTGCCCGCCAAATACATATCCTGGCTCATCAGAGAGCGAATCTGAATGGGGCCGGTAGTAGGCAGACTCAACACAATGGAAATGATGGTTGCCCCCGAAATGAGCTGAGGCAACACATAGGCCACCCCGCTAATAAAAGGATTCAGGGCTACGCGTACCGGGTATTTCAGTATCAGGTGCCATTCCTTCATCCCCTTGGCCCGTGCGGTGATGACATAGGGCTTGCGCAGTTCATCGAGCAGGTTGGCCCGCATGGTACGTATAAGACCGGCGGTACTGGATACACTCAACACCAGTACGGGCACCCAAAGGTGTTCCAGGAGATCCCGAAACTTGCCCCAGCTCCAGGGGGCGTCACGGAAGGCTTCGGAAAACAGGCCCCCCATGTCGTGACTGAACACGGCAAAACCAATCCACATCAACACGAGGGCAAGAAGGAAATCGGGTATGCCCTGTCCTATGAATCCCAGGAACGTAAAAACATAGTCGAAAATCGAATATTGGCGTGTAGCTGAGTAAATGCCAATAGGAAACGCCAATATCCACGTGAATATGATCGTGATAAACGAGATCGATACAGTCCATGCCAGGCGATCCCAAATGAGATCCCCTACCGGCCGATTCCATTGCATGGAATGGCCAAAATCACCGCGGGTGATGATACCCCCTATCCACTTCCAATACTGGTACCAGACCGGCCGATCCAAGCCATACCGCTTGCGCAGGGCGGTCAGCAGGGCCTCACTGGCTTCCTGACCGGAAGCTTCCAACTGGGCCGCATAGGCCGAGATGTAATCTCCGGGAGGCAATTGAATCAGGACAAAGGTGACGACGGAAATCACCAAAAAGGTAGGGATAAAAAGGAGAAGGCGCTGAAGCAGGAACTTCCACATGGCCTGAACTTTAGCCGGTAAGGATCGGAGGACCCGCCAGGATCCTCCGACCACTGCTTAACTTAGGAATCAATCCACCACTGTGCCATGAAATAGGGGGTCCACATACCGTATTCAATACTCAGAATATCCTCAGACTGGGGATGGTTGCGTACTGTGTTGCGTATGATGGAAGGTCGTGGTACCAAACCCACCGTGCCAAGAGCCCATACGTTTTCCGCATTAATTTGTAACATCTGGCGTCCCAACTCGTTGTAACGGTCGGTGCCGAAGGGTTCAGCCTGCCACTGCACCGTAATATCCCACAGCTCCTTGATAATGTCTGGAGGCTCCATGCCCTCGGCCCCATCCGTGTCCAGCCATTGACGCCACAGAGGACCACCCAGGGGGGTACTGCTCCAGTGCCAGGGTGGCCGATAACGGATAGGTTCATGCTGACGGGAATAGGGCTCAGAGGAACCGCCGATAGCCCAAACGCCAATATCGTGTTCATTGGCGCGCATACGTTGCATGAAGAATTGCTGATCCTGCCCCTTGACATTGATGTTTACGCCCACATCAGCCCAGTAGGACTTGATCAGGTTGCCTACTTCTGAGAGATCCGCGCGCCCCGCATCCACTTCCATGGTCAGGGTCAGGGGTTCACCATCCGGGCGCAGACGGAATCGTCCGTCACTGTCGTATGCCAGACCGACTTCGTCCAGGAGCTGGTTGGCCAGATCCACGTTGTATTCCGTGTAGTATTGGTCCATGCCTTCTTCCCAGAATCCAGGACCCGGATGCATGATGGGATTGCGGGGCACCCCTCGTCCCGCGAAACGCAATTCGTTGATTTCGTTCCGGTCAATGGCGTGGGATAACGCCTTGCGCCAGCGGATATCGTTGAACAGTTCCCGCAGCACCTCATCCCTGTGCGTGTAGTTGAAGGCAAACCCCATCTCCGAGGCACGCAGGTCCGGATGGAGTCGGGCCGTGAAATTCCCGGATTCTTCGTTCTGTTTGTACAGGGGGAAATCGGCAAGGGTGAGGAACCAACTGTGTTGTGTACCTTCTCCCGCCAGGACCTTGGCCGTAAGGACTTCCCGGTTTTCCACCACAAGCTTCTGTAAGGAATCGACATAGGGCAACTGCTGGCCCTCTGCGTCTACCGCCCAGAAATATGGATTGCGAACATAGGTGGTATTGCCCTGCGTGTCCTGCTTCTCGAAAGTCCAGGCTCCCAGCACGGGCAAGTCAGGATCCTGCTGGCTTTCTCCTGCGTCTGCGTGGAACTGATAGGCTTCGTACCAGGTATCGTAGTTTTCTTCCTGGGCCTTGGCGTCGGCCTGGTCGTTGTAATTGATGTGCCACTGGGAAAGATACTGCTTGGGCGCCCAGGGAGCCAGGGATGGCAGAATGTCAATGACACTGGGATACGGTACGGCAAAGGTGAATGTGAAAGTGAAGTCATCTATCACTGCCAGCTGAAGAGGTTCCCCGCCTGGCGCAAGATCCTTGTCCACCACGGGGGTCAATTCCTCATTCAAGAGGGTATCCTCATACCAGAACTGTACATGCTCGGTGGTAAAGGGTGTTCCGTCCGACCAACGCATACCCTCTCGAAGGCTAACGGTTAACTCTGTGCTGTCATCATTGAGCTGGAAGCTTTCGACAACCACCGGGATGATGGCACCCAGATCGTAGAGGCGACCTGCCATGGGCGCACTACGACCATTGGAGATTTCAAACAGGTTGGCTGTAGGATCCGCCACGATGCTCGACAGGGCTCCTCCATATTTTCCTATTTCGTCAAAGGCTGGCACCTGCCAGGGATCCTTGGGCAGGCGCTCATCAACGGGGGGCAAGGAGCCGGCCTTCACCAGTTCGCTGAGCTCGGGAGCTTCACGATATTTGCCCATGGGTATGGCTTCTTCTACCATACTTTCTTCCGGTGCAGGAGCCTCGGGTTCCCCCGACGGACCGCAGGCTACGACCACACCGCCGGCCACAGCCACACCACTAACAATCAAAAATTCACGCCGGGATATGCGTCGAGTCATGACATCCTCCTCAAATTGGCGAAAAAACAGCTGCAGGTTTAATGCATGAAAACCGAAGTTCACAAGTACCTGAACTTCGGCCTACCCAGATCAGTTGGCGATAACTGCCGTTAGCTTCAATATACCTGCGTCAAGTAGATATTAGTTTAGCCCATAGAAGGGGAAACTACCCATTAGTCCTTCAAGATGTAGTTGGTGGGCTTACCCGCCTGTCCAATCCAAGACCTGGGCAAGTTGCCCGGCCACGGCAAACTTGCCCGAAAGCGTCAATGTGAATAGTTGTATGGCCCCAAGCGGCCGCTTCGGTAGTAGCCACCGGCAAATGAGAACTGAGCCGCAGAGGCTACGAAAGTAGCGGCATTCGTGAGTTTCGGATTTCTGCACAAAGCACTATCAGCCATAGGAAAGTGTGTTATCGCAACTCTGGACCTGGAATCCGGTTCCACTGTATGGGAGCTCTTGTACCGCTGTATTCCGGTTTCAGGGCTTTCACCTTGGCTTGGGCCTCTGCCGGCCAGTCATCAATCTGGTTCATCGTTTGGGCCATATACGCCTGCAGGGGTTCGGAATAGCGATCAAAGGGGTGATACCACAGGGTAATGACCGTCCGCCACTGGTCGGAGCCATTGGCGTAGGCCCCATGCAAGAGACGGGAATCGCCAATGACCAGATCTCCTGCCTGTACGGGGACCGCTACATCCTCTGGCATGGGTTGGAAGGCCGGATGGGTGGGATCGGTTGCCTGGCGCAGAGCGTCGGTATGGGCCTCGGGAACCACATCATGCATGGAGTGACGCTTCCGGTGTGAGCATTTCAGTACCCGCAGGCATCCATTTTGGGGCGAGGTATCTACCAGGTAATACATCAGGAAGATCTGGACTGTGGGTTCCGTATAACTGAGAGGCTCATCCCAGCCACCCCAGTCCTGGTGCCAAAACAGTGGGGGTGAATGCGGTGGTTTGCTGATGACAAAACCGGAAGTGAAGCGGGGCTCCGTAATGCCTAAAGCTTGCAGAGACTGCAAGGCTGGAAACCATGCCACCAGATCCGCAAACCAGGGATGCGCAAAGACGGGGATCATACTGCCGGTGGAGCGTTGCTGGGTGAAGTGTTCCGGGTTCTGGGCCTCCAGCAGTTGCGTCGTTACCCTGCGTGCCTGTGCCAGCATCTCGGTAGACAAGACGTCGGGAATTACGGTATATCCATCCCGTTCCAATTCCAGACGTTTGGCCTCTGCAGCCATGGGTTCACTTTTCCATTCTGATCATAGCCATTGATTCTGCATCTATTATCGCGCAGAAGTCCGGATCCGCATTTCCAAGACCAGTCAGCCATATCCATCAGCCATATCCATTTTGACTGGGGCACCGGAATCCGGTAGATTCTCCTGTATACATGTCATAGCCAACGGTGGTGGTGTACTGCGGCCCGGATGTCCAGTACACAAGGGGGAAACCGGTGCAAGTCCGGTACTGTCCCGCAACGGTAAGGATGAGAATCCAAGTCCGATTACCCGCCAGCACCTAAGGCACGATCCAGCTGTGATATGGGTCCGCCTTCGTGGATTGAGGCAGACGAGTCACATTCCCCGATTCGTTGGCCTGCCTGGTGCAGGTTTTTTTTCTCCGTCCATGCAGTTGCGATTGACCCCGTCAGGATCGTTTTCATCTGCTCGAGGAGGCGGAACATGAAGATTCGTTGGGTGTGGTACCTGATCATATGCGCGTTATGGCTGGGAGGGTGTACCGGGATAGCCATTCCGGAACCTGAATCAGTGGAAGCCGACTGTGTAACTGACTTTGATCCTGCAGTCGACTACTTTCCCCACAAAAGCACGGTTACCCAGGCGGCAGGTTTTACCCTGGAGTACTTTTCCCACTACAAAATTGTTACCGTAACCAGCCCATGGCCGGGAGCCGAGGAACCTGAAACCTATGTACTGGTCCAGTGTGGCACGCCTGTACCCGCAGGCTTCGGGGAGGCGACGGTGATTGATGTGCCCATTCGGTCCCTGGTGGCCATGTCTACTTCGTATTTGCCGGCCTTGGAACTGCTGGATCAGGTACCTCTGCTGGTGGGTCTGGACAGCGACTGGACAGTATATTCCGCGGCTGTACGCCAGAGGGTAGCGGAAGGTCATATCCAACTGGTAGGTTACGGCAGCAATGTTGATGTGGAACAGGTATTGTTGCTGGACCCGGACCTGATTATGACGTTCAGTCTGGGTTCTCCAGATGGAGACGCCCATCCCGTATTGCGCGCGGCCGATCAAACCGTACTGGTTAATGGGGAATGGCTGGAATCCCATCCTTTGGGCCGGGCGGAATGGCTAAAGCTTACGGCGGCCCTCGTCAATCAGGAGCAGGATGCCAATACCTATTTCACAAAAGTAGTTGCTCAATATGAGCAACTCCAGACTCTGGTAGTGCCGGAAGCTCATCGACCCACCGTGTTCCTGAATACCCCTTGGGAGGGCGTTTGGTACGTGGCAGGGGGGCAGAGCTTTGTGGCGAACCTGCTGCGGGATGCCGGAGCCCAGTATCTGTGGTCTGACAATGACTCGGCTTCTGCGCTATATCTGGATTTCGAACAGGTCTTTGCACGGGCGCATGATGCCGAGTTCTGGCTCAATGTAGGACAGTACGGAGACCGTGAATCCCTGTTGGCAGCCGATAACCGCTTTGCCGAGTTTGCCGCATTTGCGTCGGGTTCCATTTACAACAACGACAAGCGACTGTCACCCACGGGGGCCAATGATATTTGGGAAGGTGCTGTCATCCGGCCTCATGTAGTCCTGGCGGATCTGATTGCCCTGTTCCACCCCCATCTGCTACCGGACCATGAATTTGTCTACTATCGGCAACTGGAATGATTCGTAGCAGTCGGGCGGCGGCCAGGTCAGCCCGTCCGGGCCCGAGGTTGTTGTGGGGCATCGGCTTATTAATCCTGGCTTTTGGCGCCAGTATTGGACTTGGTTCCGTGCGTATTCCCCTGGGCGACGTGCTATCAATTCTGGTGGGAAGTGAAGTAACTCATCCTGCCTGGCGGGACATCGTATATATTGTGCGCCTGCCCAAGGCTGTTACAGCCATCTTGGCCGGATCGGCTTTGGCCGTTGCCGGGATGCAGATGCAGACCCTGTTTCTCAATCCCTTGGCCGGTCCCTTTGTGCTGGGGATCAATGCCGGAGCCAGCCTGGGTGTGGGTATTGTCGTATTGTGGGCGGGTTCCTCAATCCTGGTGCTGGAAGGCTCTTTGGGTTTCCTGAACCAGTTGGGAACCGTCGGGGCCGCCTTTGCCGGCGCCGGCGCCGTATTGTTGCTGGTACTGATCCTGGCGCGACGTGTCAGTGTCGTAACGCTGATTGTGCTGGGCTTGATGGTCAGTTATGCCGTATCCGCGCTGGTGAGCCTGCTCATGTACTTCAGTTTTCCCGAACGCCTGCAGGCCTTCTTGGCTTGGTCCTATGGCTCTTTTGGAGGTGTAACCTGGCAGGAGTTGACAGTCTTGGGACCTGCAGTGCTGGTAGGATTGCTTCTGTCCGTTACGACGATCCGCCCTCTCAATGCCCTCCTGCTGGGACAGGAGTATGCGGCCACTGTGGGGATTCCTGTTCTCCGCATGCGACTTATCATTCTGTTGAGTGCCTCCCTGCTGGCAGGTGCCATTACCGCCTATGCCGGACCTATCGGGTTTATTGGTATTGCCGTTCCTCATCTGGGACGGGCCCTGCTGCGTACTTCAAATCACCTGGTACTCTTTCCGGCGTGCCTGTTATTGGGCAGTACGGTGGCACTCATCGCCGATCTGATTGCCCAGCTACCGGGTGTGCAGGTGGTGTTGCCCCTGAATGCGGTTACCTCCCTGTTTGGGGCCCCTGTGGTTATCTGGGCTCTGTTGCGCCGCCAAACGGTACAGTCGCCCTTTTCGCAATAGACCCGTGACTTGAATCCATCATGGATAGTGTGGTGACAATGAAGCAATTGGCGGTGGGGTTTGCCCAACATTCCCAACCCCTGATTGCCGGCCTGGACACGAAGTTGCGGACCCATGAACTGGTATGTCTCATGGGGCCCAACGGCACCGGCAAGACGACTCTCATGCGCACGATCCTGGGGGTACAGAGGCCTTTGGCTGGTTCCGTGCACCTGAATGGTCGCGACGTGCAGAGCCTGAGTCGTCGCCATATGGCCCAGAGCGTAAGTGTGGTCTTGCCCGGTCGTGTGCTGGCCGGACACTTGCGGGTGGAGGAACTGGTAGCCTTGGGACGATTGCCCTATACCTCCTGGATGGGACGATACAGCCGCTCGGACCGTCTCAAGGCTGCCGCCGCACTGGAACTGGTGGAAGCGGATACACTCGCCGGCCGTCAGGTAGACGAATTGAGTGATGGAGAACGGCAGCGTGTGCTGATCGCCCGGGCCCTGGCTCAGGAGACACCTCTGCTGTTACTGGATGAACCCACGGCCTTTCTGGATGTCTCGAACCGTCTGCGTATTACCCAACTTCTGCAGCGATTGGCCCGGGAAGAAGGCAAGACCATTCTCATGTCAACCCATGATTTGGATCTGGCCCTGCACCATGCGGATCTAATGTGGCTCATCCTTCCCTCCGAACGCCGGATTGCCGAAGGAGCTCCGGAAGACATGATTCTGTCGGGCGTATTGCAGCAGGCCTTGGCCCGCGATGACGAACAGCTGGATATGGTCTCTGGTGCGCTGCGGACTCATCAGACCGGAGGGCCACGGGTTACAGTATCAGGGGATTCGATTCAACTGGCGTGGACGTGCAGTGCTTTGAAACGGGCTGGATTTCAGGTGGATACGGAACCGGACCCAAGCCGTATGGAAATTGGGTATGATGAAAGACGCTCGGTCTGGATTCTGACCCGACAGAATGGAACCCAAACCACGCATGAATCTGTGTACGACTTGCTGGATGTTATAAGGAAAGTAGCCGGATGACACACACGGGGGATAACCCGTGAGGCAGTTGCCTCGTGATGGTCCCGCTGTGGTGGTGGGTTCCGGTCCCAATGGCATGGTTGCCAGCATTCTTCTGGCCCAGGCAGGGCTTGAAGTCACTGTGCTGGAAAAAGCCGCTTCGCTTGGAGGAGGTGTCCGCACCGCAGAACTGACACTGCCTGGGTTTCATCATGATGTCTGCTCTTCGGTATATCCATTAGCGATCGCTTCTCCCGCGTTTCAGGGTCTGGCCTTGACGGACAAAGAATTTTCCTGGGTACATCCGGACATCCCGCTGGCCCATCCGTTCGAGGATGGTTCTGTGGTCTGCCTGCATACAGATTTGGATGAGACCGCGCGGCAACTGAACGAAGATGGCGATGCTTGGCGGACCCTGGTATCACCGGTGGTAGACCACTGGGATCAATTGGCGCCGGTCATATTGGGGCCTTGGCAGATGCCTCTGGTCCGGGGCTGGCTGCAACGTTTTGGCTGGTCGGCGCTGCAGCCTTGTACGCGGTTGTGCCGGACGCGACTGCGTACGGCACAGGCCAGGGCCCTGTTCACAGGTCTGGCTGCGCACGGTATGGTGCCTCTGGGTTCTTGGGGTTCGTCCGCGTTTGGCCTCGTGCTGGGAGGCACCGCTCATCTCAAAGGCTGGCCTCTGGTCCGGGGTGGTGCCCAAACCCTCACCCGAGCTCTGCAGCAACAAGGATTGCATCTAGGTGTCAAATATCAAACGGAGAGTCCTGTCAACCAGTGGTCAGATCTGGACGGATACGGGATAAAGATGCTGGATCTGGGTCCTTATCAGGTGGTCCAACTGGCCGAATCGGTATTAGCTCAACAGGAAGTGCGCCAGTTACGTACATTTCGCTACGGCTTGGGGGTATGCAAGATAGATTACGCGTTGCAGGAGCCGGTACCCTGGAAAGCGCCTGCTTGCCAGCGCGCAGGAACAATTCATTTGGGTGGCACTGCTCCGCAAATGCAGGAAAGTCTGGCCCGAGTCTGGCGCGGCACACCGGCAGAACTTCCCTTTGTGATTGCTGTTCAGCCTTCCCTCTTTGATCCCTCCCGGGCTCCCAAGGGCCAGCATGTCTTGTGGGCCTATTGCCATGTACCCCATGGCTGGGACCAGGACGCCAGTGCCAGCATCGATGCCCAGATCGAGCGATTTGCGCCCGGGTTTCGGGATATCGTACTGGAGCGACATGTCAGGAACGCCACCGACTGGCCGCGCTATAACCCCAACTATGTAGGAGGTGACATTAATGGAGGGGTCCAGGACTTAAGACAGATGTGGCGCAGACCTGTATCGATCCGGAAGCCCTATCGGCTCTCAGTGCCGGGCCTATATCTCTGCTCGTCTTCCACTCCACCGGGGGGCGGAGTTCATGGCATGTGTGGTTTTCACGCAGCCCGGAGTGCATTGGAAGATTGGCGGTAGTGGGTACACGTGCCATAGCGCCAAGGTGGAGGATCTGATCATTCGGGTGAGTCTCAGGCATGTGTTGGCGACCGTATTGCCGCCGCGGTTGTACCATGGGCTCCTCACGCGCGTTGCTTACCGCTTCGCCGCTTCGGCCCAGTCACTCCAGAGCAGTGTGATATTTCCATATCCGTTTGGGGACCGGGAACACTATGTGCTGGTACCCAAGCGCTTTATCCGGTCGGCATTTGCGTTGAGCCAGATAGATGCTGTGGCTATAGAAAGAGACTTGAGACTGTGGGTGAAGCAGGCAGATTGGTCCAGTGGAAACTGCCTGCAGATGATAGTCAACTACGGCAAGTATCAAGAGACTCCGTTCTTACATGTTCATGTTATAACGGAAGATGTCTTGCCAGGGTCCCCCGACCGTGCTCCGCTTGGCCAAAGAGCCTGGTTCGTGGGCATAACGGACGGCCGTGCGGGACACGGACGCAGGGTTGTGTATCATTGCCCTGGACATGACGATGACACGGTCACCGACCATCGCAAATGATTGTGGAACTGCAGGTTTCCAGAGACAAGGGATGCGTCGGAGACCGGATACAGGGGAAATTCGGATTCCGGACCAGACAGCCTAATACTGCCGTTGTAGATCGTGCAGTTGGCATTGCCCAATGTTCAGACAGGGGAGTGTGATATCAAGGGCCATCTTGCCGTATATGGTGCTCTTCTCTCCCGCAATGCCAACGTCCGCTATCTCTGGCTGGCACAAGTCGTCAGCCTCTTCGGGGACTGGTTCAATTTCATTGCCGCAGCTGAGCTCATCACAGAACTGTCAAGTGCCGGATCAGCCATCAGCCTCCTCGTCGGGATCAGGACCCTAGCCCCCGTGCTGGGGGCCCCCGTGGCACCCTATATTGCGGCCCGAGTGCCGCATCGTACCGTGCTCATCCTGTCTGACCTGCTGAGGATTGGCTCTGTGTTGGCTCTGTTGTTGGTTGATGATCCTGGTGAGTTGTGGCTGCTGTATACGCTTTTATCGGTACAAGGCTTCCTGGCGGGAATCTTTCACCCTGTCCGTATGGCCATCCTGCCGGACGTAGTGGCCAATGAAGCCGAATTGGGGGCCGCCAATACGCTGGATTCTCTCAGTTGGACGGCCATGATTGCCTTGGGTACGGCCCTGGGCGGTGTCGCTACTACCTATCTGGGCATCCGGGTAGCCTTTGTCATGGATGCGTTTACCTTCCTGCTCTCTGCGCTCCTGCTCTTGCAACTGAAGTACCTATCCCCCCGGACAAGCGCGAGAGGTGTACGGAACCCACTCTACACTGACAACGACCAGAAGGTTACTTTCAGGGATCTCCTCAGATTTTTGCAACAGGAAAAGGATTTTCTGTGGCTCATCCTGAAGAAAACCGTGGCGGCTGTCTTCAGCTACAATCCCGTCCAAGTACTCCACATCATGCTTAGCAAGCTCTATCCCCATATTGGCCCTGGATCGCTCCTCCTGGGAGTGATTTTTTCTGTGGGCGGGATTGTCAGTTTCTTCAGTCCCATTGTCTTCCGGCTGTTCACCGGCGACAACCACCGCCGAATGCGTAAGGCCATGCTGTTGGCCTATTTCACCGCTGCCCTTGGCATGTTCCTGCAGGGGTTTATACCCCCCTTTGCCCTTCTACTGGTGGGCTTGGCCCTGAGTGCCGTAGGGGAAGTAATCATCTGGACGTTCAGCAGCCAACTGTTACTCAGTCTGACGCCTGTCCACTTGCGGGAGCACATTTTCTCCCTTGATTTTCTTATGTTCAATTTGCTGGGGGTACTGGGTGTGGCCATTCCCGAAGTCATGGTAGAACAGCTGGATCAGGGCATCATGGGGGCCTATAGGATCCTGACCGTCAGCTTTGTCGTCTTCGCTCTGCTTTGGGGACTGTGGCTCAAAAAAGGGAAATACCGGTTGGCTCCGGCTCTCTCCGAAACTTTCTAATACGGTAGCTGTAGATTGTACCGTGAGCGGTATGGGCACCGGTAATGGTAAAGCAGGGCCTGCCCCTGGTGGTGGCAGCGCCCATGGGACCAAGCCCGGATGCGCGTCACCTCCTGGGGAACCTGCAACCGCAGACGTCACAGCAGGCGGCGGATCTCGGTCACGCTCAGGGGCCAACGAGTCCCTGGGGGCACTGGAAGGTTGCCAGACTGTCAGTCCCCAGACTCTTTTTGGGGCAGCTGGCCGGGCCCGGTCTGCAGCCCGTACTACGCTCAACAGGGCCAGGGCCCAGTTGACAGGTTCAGGGGCAGAGAAGGCAACAGGCGAGGACATCAGGGCTCCGGTACAGCCCGTCAGTCAGCCTTGACCGTATACCCGATAAATCTACAACGGTAGTACTAATCCACTGGCTCTTCCCATCCGATCCGACCAAGTGTGAGCCTGGGCCCTTAATTCATTACGGTCTACCAGGGAACTTCAGTGTTCGGCAATGACCTGCCACTGAAAGCCATACTTGTCAACCACTACTCCAAAATACGCACCCCAAAACATTTCCCCCATAGGCATGATGATCTTGCCCTCGGCAGCAAGGCCCGCAAAAACCTTGTCAGCATGCTGACGGTCTTGCGCGTCGAATGAGATAGCGAAGTTGGTTCCGGTTTCAGCTTGGGGGGACATGGCTGAACTGGTGTCACTGCCCATCAGGAAGCTACTACCAATGGGGAGTGTAATGTGCATGATCCGATCGAGTTCCTCTGTGGGAATGCCCATTTCACCGGGTCTATCCCGAAACGTGGAAACCAGACCAAATTCACCGCCGAAAACGGACTGGTAGAAAGCAAACGCTTCGCGGCAATTACCGTTGAATGTCAAGTAGGGGTTTAACGACATAAGGCTCTCCGTAGACTTGCCAGAGGCATGCAGCCTCAGACTACTGTAGGGGTTCCTCGCAGTCAATATTCGGCTGGATACAGGCGACAAGCAAGGCTACTTGCCCAGTGGTTTCTGCCTAATGTATGGCTATTTCATAGAATCCGGCGCCACGGTAACCGATTACGGTGAGGCCGAGCCCCACTCCAGACTGGCTATGTCAGGGAGCGTAGTCGTTGTGGCTATTCCTTTACGGCACCCAGCGTAAGACCACGCACCAGGTACTTCTCGGCAATGAAAATAAATATAACGGTGGGAATGAACATTAGCACTCCCGCAGCGGTCAGGGGACCCCAGGCGACTCCGTATTCCAGCACAAACTTGGTGAGACCCAAGGCGACCATTTCCGTATCAATGGTATTGGAAAGCACCAGGGTAACCATGAGATCGTTCCAGGTAGCCAGGAAAGCCAGGACCGAAGTGGCAGCCAAACCCGGTTTGATGAGAGGCACGATAATTCTGACAATGACTCCCAATGGGGAGGCTCCGTCGACGCGCGCCGAATCATCCAGTTCGCGGGGCAGGTCCGCGATAAAAGCCCGTAACAGCCAGATGGTAACCGGCAGCTTGAAAGCGGTGTGGGCAATGATCAGGGCGTTATAGGAATTCAGCAGGCGCAGGGTGCTGAAAATGATGAAGAGAGGCAGGATGACCGCCACCAGGGGGATCATGCGCATAAACACGAGGCCAAAGAACAGCACCTTCTCGCCTCGGAACTGGTAGCGGGATATGGCATAGGCCGCAGGGGGACCTATCACCAAATTGGTCAGGATGACGCCCCCACATACAATCAGGGTGTTCCTGAGGTAGGCCGCCATTTCATAATCCCGAAAAACAGCCACAAAGTTATCCAGCACCAGACGGCGGGGGATCAGGATGAGCCGTGTGGAGGCGATTTCCACAAGGGGGCGCATGGACGTCAGAATAAGCCACAGGATCGGGGTCATGATGACCAATAAGGCCACAGACAGGATGACGTAGGTCAGCCCGTCCTCTACTATTCTGCGCCAAGAGACACGTCCTTTCCGTGTCACCGAATAGGTGGTCATCGGTTCAACTTCTCACTTTCGGCTCCAGACCGCTCACCAAGGAACAGGGGAATCAGCAACAGGATGGTAATAAACACAGTAATCCAGGAAAGGGCCGAGGCCAGACCAAACCGGGACATACTGAAGGCAGCCCGGTAGATGTAGAAGGGCAGCAATTCCGTAGCATGGCCGGGACCCCCGAGAGTCATAATGTAAATGACATCGAAGACGCGGAACAGATCAATCACGCGCAAGGCTAAGGCTACGGTAATCACGGGCCGCATCAGTGGGATTGTGAGATTGCGGAACTTCTGCCAGGCCGTGGCTCCATCTACCGTGGCGGCCTCAAAGGGAGCCACGGGCAGGGACTGCAGGCCAGCGAGCAAGAGAATCATGACGAACGGGATTCCCTGCCATACCGTAGCAATTACAATGGTAAGCCGGGCCAGATTGGGTTCCACCAGCCATCCTTGGGGAGGCAATCCCACGGCAATGAAGATCTGATTCATCAGGCCAAAGCGATCATTGAAGATCCAACGCCAGTTAAAACCGGCGAGCACGGGAGCCGTAAGCATAGGCAGGAGGAAGAAGACCCGATAGACGGCGCGGCCGCGAAACTGCCGGTTCAGCAACAAGGCGATACCCATGGCCACGGTAAACTCAACAATGACACAAACGATGGTGAAGCCAAGGTTCTGGGCCAGGACGAAGCCAAAGGAATAGCTGGTGACAGCCTCAATATAGTTCCCCAGGCCAATGAAGGGTTTGGCCGAACGTGCCAGCTTGTAATCAAGAAAACTGATATACAGGGCGTGCAGCAGGGGATACAGCAAGACCGCGCAGATAATCCCTACAGCAGGAAACAGCAGCCAATAAGGGGCATAGCGCTCCTGCACCGCGTCCAGGCGAGAGAGCCAGTTGCGGTTCCCTCGCCCGGATTCAATTACGCCGCCGTGGTTCATAGCGGAATTCGATACAGTATCACCTAACGAAAAACGGCTCTAAATGAGACCGGCATTCTGGAGAATTTTTGTGGACTCCTCTGCGGCGAAGTCCAGACCTTCCTGCGGAGTCTTCTGGTCGGAAAGCACCTTTTCAATTTCACCCCAAAGAATGGGCTGGATTTCTGAGAACTCGGGGAACAAAGGCCAAGTATAGCCATTGGCGGCCCCGGCCAAAGACGCCTCCAGATTCAGGGCCGTAATGCCCTCGGCTGTCTCAATCGCCAAATTGAGCGCACCGATATGGGCGGGTCGCGCCCCGATGGAATCATGAAGATCCAGCATGACCGGTTCTGAAGTCAGGTGCTTGATCAGCAACCAGGTTTCCTCAGGATAGTTTGAATGCAAGTTGATGGCGCGGCCGTGGCAGACGGCGGTGGTGATATGGGTCTTGTTGCCTACCAAAGGTGCAATGCTGAACTTGTCCACAATCACAGATTGGTCTGGATTCAGAGAACCACCTGGACCCCACTGCTTGCTCATGGCCGCCTGACCGGCAGTCCAGAGCTGACCGTTTTCCTCCCAGCCATAACCGGGCGTGCCAGGGGGTACGATCTCATGGGTATGAATGAGGTCATACCACCACTGCAGGGCTTCTACACCCTCAGGCTGGTTCCAGGCGGGAGGTGAAGGTTCCAGGCCATTTTCCAGGAAGTCTCCGCCATTCTCCCACAACAGGTCACTGTATTCCCGCAAGGCCGGGTCTCCCTTGCCAACGATTAGATACCCATAAAGGTCAGGCGGACTATTCAGGGCCGTGGCCGTTTCCACCAATTCGTCCCAGGTCGTAGGAGGCGCTTCAATCCCCGCTTCCGCGAAGAGATCCGTGCGATAGTACAGGGCACGCAAGTCGAAGGTATAGGGTATGGCCAGCAAATTTCCATTGCCCGTAAAGGCATCGAAGGAGCCCTCGACATAATCCCCACTTTCTACGCCATCCCGGGCCGCGAAATCATTGAGCGGGAAGAGCGCTTCAATAAAGCGGCCGATTTGGGCGTAGTGCGTACCAAACAGGTCCACATCGGCACTGCCAGCGGCCACCAGGGTCAGCTGTTTATCCATCAACTGCACAAAAGGCAAGGTACTGTAATCAAATTCGACTCCTGTCTCCGCCTTGAAGTCTGCTTCAATTCGGTCCAGATACTCCGCCCAAAGAGGTCCACCGCTGGGGAACAGGGCATTCAGGACGACTACTTCTGCCGGGGCTTCCCCGTCCGCCGGGGCTCCTGGGGCTACACAACTTGACAAGGCTAGTCCAGCTGTGCCCATGGCTACACCAGCCAGGAAGCGGCGCCGTGAAATACGATCAATATTCATTGTTTGTATTCTCCCGTGTCTTGGATTTTCCGCTCGTGTGAGTAAACCCAACCTTAAAACAGTCCTTGGAATATTGCAAGCCAGATGCTGTCTGCGCCAGTAGCTCCAACTGGAGTAAACTCAGACTGGAATGTGACTACCCACCACGAGTTTGAAGGTACGGTGACGTGGTTGAGTCTGTTTCATGTGAGGTAAGGTGTACTGCCATGCCATTCCCGGAGAGCTGCCAGCAACCGGATGGGTTCTGCTGGTAGGCTGTCAACTCCAAGCTTGGAAATCCTTGGATCCTGCAACTCATCGTTGCCCATATCGCTATACAACGGATGATTCCAGTTTTCGCGCGCGTCGCGAATAGCTACAATTGGCACAGAGTTCAGCTAAGAACTTTCCCTCTCTCTGTTGACCGGATCCCGATTCTCAATTCTTTGAGAGAGTGCGCAAATGGCTGGGTTTACTGGGCCGGAAAAATGTTACACTAGCTATGTGGGAAGGTAACAGTACCTGAGGCATCCTCCCGTAAGGTTTACGTACAGATTGTCATGGGGGACGGCAGGGACGGTGAAGGAAAGCCACTGTTCTTGATGGGAGAGGAGGATGTTCCACGGAAAACCCTTGGTGGAGTCAGCGACCACTCCGCCCTAACGCTCGCCTTTTCTTCATCTCCTCTGTACCAAGATACGCTAGCTGACTTCAAGGATCACACCGGAGACCTGTTGCGCAGTCTGTACCCAAGAGTCCATGCCGGTCGGCAAACCCGGTGTACTGTGTTGACTACGGGCCATCGCAGCCAGGTGATTGTCCTCTTGGCAGGTCTTCGCATGAATCGGCAGTTGGCATGGAGCCGAACTCGCAGGAGGGGGAATTATGAAGAGCCACCCAGGGGATCAACCCACAGATATTACGTCGCAGCCAGCGGTAGAAGCGACGGACCGGTATCTGGTCCTCGGCACCAGCGATGGTGTCTGGAGGGTAAGCAGCGACACCGTCGAACGCATCGGGATCACAGGTAAGAGGGTGGTCCATGTCGCGGACCGAAATGGAACAATCCTCGCGGCGGTCCCACGGGATGGGATCTACGAGCTCTCCAATTCTGGCGAGAGATGTATTTGGGGAGGTGACGCACGCGCGACTGCCATCGGCCCAGATGGCCGATACTACGTGGGTACCGAACCTGCCATGGTCTTTGACAGCAACGATGCAGGTCGGACGTGGAGGTGTGCGGATAAGATCGACGAGCTACCCACACGGGCGAACTGGTACTTCCCTGTCCCGCCGCATCAGCCACATGTGCGGTCCATCGACTTTCTTCCAGACGCCGAAGCAAGTATTCTCATTGGCGTGGAGGTGGGCGGAGTTATCTGCTCCGACGACCACGGCGACAGCTGGAGTGAGCGGAACAACGGTCTTAATGTAGACGTACACACAGTTCGCCCAGATCCTTCGCAGCCTGGGCGCCTGATAGCTACTACCGGCAATGGTCTCTACCTTAGTGAGAACAACGGCGACTCATGGCAGAGGATAACCGAAGGCATCAGTCGGGGATACGCGGTCGGGCTGCACGTCAATCCTGAGCGAGCGGGGGAAGTGCTGATGGCCGCAGGCCAGCGGCCCCCTGGCACTTCTGCCCATGTCTACCACTCCCTCGATGGAGGACGCAGTTGGAACCAGGTAGTTGATCCGGTCCTGCCTGAGCGGTATGCACGGGTCCCGGTTGTCCTATTCGCTCGTGGCAAGGCGTGGATAGCTACGGATAGCGGTCAGGTTTTTTGTGCGGAGGCTACTTCGACGAACGGTGGCTCCGTTCGTGGTCCGGGTAGCAGAGGTTGGTCATTGGTCCAAGAGCTGTCGACTTCCATCCAAGCCGCATCAGCAGGCCAGAGCCCAAGCTCGGTTGCCTGCTGATGCACGGGACGGTCTTGACCAAGCGGAATTCCACCGCCACGACCGAGTGAGTGGCCTAGACATTGTCTTCGTAATGGAGCATTAAAGGATGGGGTGCCAACCACGGTGTGTGAATCCTTGTCCGTACTGTGAATTCCACGTTGTGTTACAGACTTCACATTGAATTTATGGGTCTTAAGTCTTCCGTCAGGGTGATACGTGTACAAGATTCCTGACTGGATTGGATCAATCCGTCAGGGCATGGTCTGGCTTGGCATCACCGTTGGGGTACTGTTGCTCTCCTCATGTACATGGGGGTATCTCACTGACTCCCTTGATACCGATGTCAGAAGCAACATGGAATCTGAAGCCACTTCCGGTCCAGCTTGCCAGTTGGTATGGTCCGATGAATTTGACGTAAATGGTCTGCCGGACCCAGACCGGTGGCGTTACAACGTGGGTGCCGGGCTCTGGGGCAACCAGGAGTCGCAGTTCTACACCGATGCCCGGTTGGACAATGCCCGTATCGAGGACGGTCACCTGATTATTGAAGCCCACCGTGAGCCCTATCGGGGAAGGCAATATACCTCTGCCCGGCTGGTTTCCCGCGAGGAATGGACATACGGGCGTTTTGAGGTTGTGGCCAAACTGCCGTCAGGACACGGTACCTGGCCTGCCATATGGATGTTACCTGACTTCAGTCAATACGGTGGCTGGCCCTTGTCCGGGGAAATCGATATCATGGAGCATGTTGGCCACGATCCCGATCGAGTCCATTCCACCGTGCACACTGCGGCCTACAATCACCAGATCGGTACCCACAAAGGCGCTTCCACGCTGGTACCGACAGCCCGTTCGGAATTCAATCTATACACTGTGGAATGGACCCCCGCGGAAATCCGGGGTTTCGTCAATGATTTGCACTATTTCACTTTTGAGAATGAGCGTCTCCGTGATCCCGAGGCCAACGAAGAACATTGGCCCTTTGATCATCCCTTCCACCTCATACTAAACATCGCCGTAGGAGGAAGCTGGGGAGGACAGCAGGGAATCGATCGCAATATCTGGCCCCAGCGGATGGAAATCGACTCTGTGCGCGTATATGACTGTGATTGGCAACCATAGAGTATCAAAGTGGTCTTGACGGTAGGCGGAATTTGGGAAGCCTCTGCCTCCTGTGACTGGATTGTCCAATGGCATGACAACATCAACCGAGTGCGTAGAGAAATTTCTTGCGCCGCGCATTCTGGAATCCAGGTTTGGCAAGACCTGAGGCACCGAGTCCTTGTTCAAAACAGATTCTCCTGAAGGACATTGGACTTTACGGGTTATTGCATTTAAGATTCCCTGACCAGAATTCGTGCAGCGCTGTCGTTTGCATCCAACAGGAACCCGCGAAATTTTTCCCATCGTGTTTTTCTCACGGGTCTTGTCTGGATCACTATTCTCCCAACTCCCGGTTCAGGTTATTTCAGTGCGGAATCCCTACGTAAATCCCCGTGATTTCGCAGACCTGAAGCCATTGGCCTGAAAGGCCCCTGTCCAATGCACCGCATTACGGCGCTCCGCTACTGGAGTGATATCAGCCCCAATGCCTTGCGGCTGATGATCGCCGTCATGATCCTGTCCGCCCTGATGATGGGTGTGTCGGGTGTATCCCGGGTCCTCTTTATTTTGCGTCTGGGTCTCGGTGCCGAATTCTTTGGCATCTACAATGCGTTTGGGGCCATCGGCTACATGGGCATGGCCCTGCCAGCCGGGATGCTGAGCTCACATCTGGGCCTCAAGCGATCTATGTTGTTGGGTGTAGCGGTAGCCCTGTTGGGGTTCATGTTGCCGCCTTTGGTGGAATATCTTCCCCGGGCCTGGTGGGCTGTATATCTGCTATCTACTCAGCTGTTGTCCGCTGGAGGATATGCCATATTCTCCGTGAATGCCTCACCGGCCATCATGGCGACCACGGGACCCGAAAACCGTAGCAAGACATATGGCATGTACAGTTCATCCCGCAATCTGGGAACTCTCGTGGGCATGCTTGTCGGCGGTGCGTTACCCACCATGATTGCTACCCATCTGGGAGTTTCCCTGGACACCACAGAACCCTACCGTATTGCCCTGCTGAGTACGTCCTTCTTGACAGTGTTTTCGTTGTGGGCTGTGATCCGGTTCCGCGATGTAAAAGAGATCCAGTCAAGTCAGACTAGAGAGCCACGGGATATTTTCCCCATTCTGCCCATGAGTCTGATTGTGGTGATTGTGATTTTTAGTCAGGGTGCCGTGGCCGTATGCCATTCCTTCTGCAATGCCTACATGGATGAAGAACTCAGGCTGAGCCCTCAGTTTATTGGTACCTTGGGAGCATTGGGCCAGCTCTGCGCCGTGATGATCCCCATCACCGTACCCCATATGCGCAAGAGTTTGGACAATGGCATGCTCCTGATTCTCTCCTCGGTGGGTTCAGCCCTCATGCTGGTCCCCATGTTCTTCATGGAACACTGGCTTGTAGCGGGTTTGGGCCGCATGGGCATTATGGCTACGTCCGCGGTCTGGATGCCGGTTATTCAGATGTACCAGATGGAAATGGTACACCAGTCCTGGCGGCCCGTGGCCTTTGCTCTGTTATCCATGGCTTTGGGACTCAACTACGGCATAATCAGCTTCTTCGGGGGGTATATCATCGCCTCGTGGGGTTATCCGGTTCTGTTCATGATCAGTTGCGTTGTTACCCTAGTTGGCAGCCTCATTTTGCTGGTGGTCATGCGCCGACCCATCATGCGGCCCCAGTATGCGAACTGACAAACTGACTCAGAGACAAGAAGGGTAACGGTGGTCCACGATCTAGGGTTTAATTTGCCGGGATCAGTGTGGCTCAGCTACCAGCTAAGCGTTTGGTATGTCTGACTTGGGCAAATAATAAATAATGATGGAAATGTGTTATGGAAAAGGAATGCTTCCTACGTCAAAGCGTGATAGTGATACTGACAACAACTTGCTTAGACGCCTCACCGTTTGCCTAGATGTCTTTGTGGAAAGCCAACGGTAATTTTCTGGAATGTTTGGGAGCCTGCCCAGCTTCCACGTAGCAAGTATTCACGGGACCGTAAGTCGCTTTTACATCATCCGCCTGCTCACATATCTCAACAAAAGGAATCCCCAATGTTGGAAGGCAAGAATCGCGGTATAGTTTATGTGCTGTCCAATCCGGCGATGGACGGTTATATCAAGATTGGCGAAACCAGCGGCGATTCAGTCCGAGACGTCATAGCCCGGATGAGGGAATTAGATACCACCGGGATACCGGAGCCTTTCCAATGTGAATACGCGGTAGTCGTTGGAAACCGAAAGGAAGCAGAAAATACGCTACATATCGCATTTGGCGAAAACCGTGTTCGCCCAACCCGGGAATTCTTTGTGGGTATCCCGCCTTTCCGAGTCAAGGCAGTTTTGAAAATGATTGCATTGGAAGATGTGACTCCAAGCCCCACAGCTCTTGAAGACGACAGCATAACGAAAAAAAGAGTACCGGCCTTCCGGTTTTCGGAGGCTGGCATACCTGTGGACTCAGAATTAGATTGGGCGGATGACTCTTCAATCAAGTGCAAAATTATCAGTGACCGCCGGGTTGAATACAATGATGAAGAATACGCCCTATCCAAACTGACGGCAGAGCTGAAAGGCTGGAATGTCAACTACGCGCAAGTGGGTCCCTACTGGTTGTACCAAGGTAAGACTCTTGACGAATGGCGGGAGCTTGAGGAGGACAGTTAGTACTGCAACCAAGTTTCGGAATTGTTGCTAGTGCACAAGCTCACAAGTTCTTTCCATAGTGGCTAACTGGCCCAGAATGGTGTCGGCGGTAGCCTGCCAGTAGGGGGGCACCGCGTGCCGATTGAGATCCCGCAAATACGGGCCCAGCGTGGTCCGCAAGGCCGCCTTACTGTCAAAAGAGCCCCGGGCCAACGCCTGCCGCTGCCGGGCACTGAACCAATGCTCCAACCTGGTTCGGCCAGGAGGAATAGGTGGGGGTGAAGTGGAACTGGAAGCACAGATGCCCCTCCTGCCAGGCCTTCACCTTATGGTGGCGGTGGACGGTATGATTGTCCAGGATCAGATGGACCGTCTGCGTGGGGAAACGCCGGGCCAGCTGACGCAGGAAGGCCAGGAACTCTGGGTGTCGCTGCCGCGCCTGCCAGGCATAGTACACCTTCCCGGTATGGATATCCAGGGCGGCAAACAGGGTCAGCGTCCCGTGGCGGATATAGTCATGAGTCCGCGTCGCAGCCTGACCGGCTGTCACAGGCAGACTCTCCTCGGTGCGTTCCAAGGCCTGGATCTGGGGTTTTTCCTCCAAGGAGAGCACAACTTCGTCAGGCGTCTTTTTGGGGTAGAGGCCGACCACATCCCGCACTTTCTTCTCGAATTGGGAATCGTTGGACCGCTTGAAGGTGAGGGTGCGGTAGGGCTGCACCTCGGCAGCCGCCCACCAGCGTTGCAGCTGGGCCTTGGAAATACCTGTCTCCCGTGCCATCAGGCTCAGACTCCATTGGGCGTGGCCATCAGGTGGGGCGTCCTGTAGTTTCGCCCACATGGCATCCCGGTCGGCTTCTGTATCGGTGGGCGGACACCCGCTTCGGGGTCGATCCGTCAACCCGTCTAGGCCCTCGGCTGCGTAGCGGTCGCGCCAAGCGAGGACTGTCTTCACGCTGACCCCCACGGCCGCCGACACCTGGACCAGACTCTGCGGTTGGGCCAGCGCCAGCAGAATCCGGGCGCGTTGCACCTGGCGATGGGGCAAGGTCTGGGAGTGTGCCCACTGCTCCCGTTCCGCTTGATCTGCGGGGCGGATGGTGATGTATCTGTTGCACACCCCTTGCAATGGGGTGTGCAACAGACAGCTATTTAGTAGGCCCAGGGGCGTTGATCGGATGAGACGATCCTGGGCCAACACTGGCGGGAAGTGGCCGCGACTCCGGGACCGATCATGTCGAGATCACACCAGCAGGTTGTAAGGTACCCCTTGGGACCGCCGAAACAGGGTGAAGATACCTACGATCTCGATATCCTTGATCAACGCCAACACCAACTGTTGACCGTTCTCCAGATCAGCCCGGCACAGACCTTGAACGAACGACAGGGCCTCGCGGGCGGCGGCGAACATATGACGCAGGCGGACTTCGTCATCTCTGAGCATACTGAACTTCTGCGGCATCCAGTACATCTCGCCGAAAGTACGCCCTGAGAAAAGCTCGGACAGTTCCAACTCCATACGCGCAATGTCCAAGAGTCCCGGTATCCGCTCTGGTTCAAATTCGACGAACACGTCGGCGTCACTCTCTGGCCCAAAGTCTTCCCGCAGCGCTGAGCCAAAGACCACCAGCCACTTGATTCCCTGCTTCTGGCAAAAGGCGGAAAGGATGTCGTAGGGAATCGATAGCTGTGGATTCATGGTTGCTGTCTCTTCCTGACCTTCAGTTCTTTCTCTTCTCGGTGGCTGTACACGGTTGCTGACCATCACATGGAGTCAGGTCCAGGTAGATCCCACGCGGTCTGCGCACCGTATAGATTGAGAAAGTACATACGATTCTAGCTAACTCCCAGCCTGTTCCGATAGTCTTCTGGAACTGCGGCGTTGCGGAGATGGGACAGATTTTGCTTGGGGAAGAGTTTATTCCCATACTTGACTTGGCTTCAGAATAGGGAGCCAACTTTGAGCAGTGATTGCCGTACGCAGTGGATGGAAACAGTCGACTGCACCAATCTTGGAAGGTATGATCGTGACAACCGGTAATGACCTGCTCAAACGCCTCGCTGTCCGCCCGGATGTCTTCGGCGGCAAGCCGGTTATACGTGACATGCGCATCTCGGTTGAGTTCATCCTGAGTTTGCTGGCGCAAGGCGTTACCCCTGAGGATATCCTGGATGACTGTCCTGAATTGGAGATGGATGACATTCGTGCCTGCACCACTTATGCGCACGCGGTAATCGCCCAAGACACGCAGGCTGCTGTGTCTGTGAAGCAGTCGTGAGATTTCTCACGGATCAATGTATTGGCTGTCGTCTGACGGAATGGTTCCGCCGTATAACGGTCACGATGTTCTTGGAGCCAAGCAACTTTGCCTTGGCCCCGGGAACGAAGCGACTCCTGGAATTTGCGCAAGTTGAGAACAGCATTCTAGTCACAATTGATTTTTCTTAACGACGTACCCCATGCGGGGCTCGTGCGTCTCCCGGACATTCTGGTGGACCGATGTATTGCGCTCATGGCCGAAGTGATTGAGTAATTTCCTCAGGAATTGGAATCCCGGGCCATAATAACGACACGGGACGAGCGCATCCGCCTATCACGTCCTCCATCCAATTGAGATGCGGCTCTTACTTCACTTGGCTGAAGCCCGCGAAATTTCCACCGTTTCCTACGTCAATAAAGGAGCAAGAGAACATGAATGAACTCCAGGGGAAGATCTGTGTGATTACGGGGGCTGGTACTGGGATCGGCAAGGGTATCGCCCGTCGTTTTGCGAAGGCCGGAGGGACATTAGTTCTGGCATCACGTAAACAGGCCAATCTCGACGAAACAGCTCAGGAAACTCGTGCCCTTGGTGCTGAGACCATGGTACAGACGGTGGACGTGAGCCAGGAGGATTCGGTCCTGGCCCTCTTCGCTGCGGTTGAGGCGAAGTATGGGCGCGTAGACATACTGATCAACAATTCAGGGGTGTTTGACAATGGCCCCATTCACGAACTGAGCCTGGAGACTTGGCAAAAGGTGGTCGATGTCAATCTGACGGGCTGCTTCCTCTGTGCCCGATCCGCTTTTGGAATCATGCTGAAGAATGGCGGCGGACGCATCGTAAACGTAGGCAGTATTTCGGCCCAGATGTGTCGTCCCAATGCTTCTCCCTACAATTCCACCAAGCATGCGCTTGTGGGTTTGACCAAATCCATTGCTCTGGAAGGTAGAGAACACAACATCGTGGGCAGCATGTTGCATCCCGGCAATATTCTTACGGAGCGCCGGGCCGCCAGTGACCAACCCACGGACCAGGAGCCCATGATGACCGTGGATGAACTGGCGGAAACAGCCTTGGTTATGGTCATGTTGCCGCTGCATGTAAATGTGTTGGAAACCATCGTCTTACCCACGACGCAGGCTTACATAGGACGCGGATAGAGGATGGGAAACAGGCTGTTTATGGAGCCTGTACCTAATGGGTTATAGCCACGGCAGGAAGTCAGCGTCTGATTCGATATATCCCGGGTGGTTTCCTGGCACGGGTGGGAGCGCTTGTAACCTATGTGCGAACCCGCTATCATGCCCTCAACCTGGCCACCCGGGAACTGGCACGTTCACACCTGAAGTCTTGCAAGGGGCTGCTGTCCGGAATTGAACCAGGAAACGGCACGGAAACCATGCTCACACCTGAAAGGTTCTCAGCTGATGTACAGTGATGAGGAAATCAGACGTCAGCTGCGATTGGGCGAGGACAGCAAGTGGGAGTTCAAAGCTGTTGAGTTCGCCGGCGACAGACCGCGAAGCCCGAACCGTGACGATTGGGCAGATGAGATAGCTGCTTTCGCCAATGCTGATGGCGGCGTGTTGCTTTGTGGTGTCACGGACGAAGGTGAGATCCAGGGCATGTCACGGGAACAAATCGTCCAACTCGATGCCCTTCTCGTTGAGACCAGCACCGATTCCATAAAGCCCGCGGTGCGGATACGCACCTATCATCGGCAGCTTGATGGCGGACAGCTGATTCTGGTGGATGTGCCTGAGGGCGAGTCACAGCATGACAGTCCCGGCGGAAGTTATATTCGCGTAGGCGGCTCGAAGCGAAAATTGACGAGCGACGAGCGGTTGCGCTTGGCGCAACGACGGGGACAGGCGCGATTTTCTTCGTATGACGAGCAACCTGTCCTTGGCACAGGATTTGAGACTCTGGACAAGTCGCTTTGGCGATTCCTGTTGAGCGCAGAGGGCGCAATGGCACCTGAACCATCGCTCAGGAAGCTTGCGTTGCTGACTAACGACGACGCGGGGATCCTGCGCGCCACGGTAGCTGGTGTGCTGCTATGCACACAAAATCCCACCCAATGGCTTCCCAACGCCTGTATCACAGCGACTCGTTACCGGGGAAGTGACCGTGCTTCCGGTCAGATTGACGCGCAGGAAATCGGCGGCCCGCTGAACCGACAGATCGGTGATGCGGTGGCCTTCGCCGTCAGGAACATGCACATTGGGGCCCACAAGGGTCCCGCACGTGTGAATCTGCCGCAGTACAGTGTGAGGGCACTGTTCGAGGCCATAGTCAACGCTGTCGTGCATCGTGACTATTCGCTACGTGGTAGTCGTATACGTCTTTCCATGTTTGCAGACCGGCTGGAGATTCAGTCACCCGGTTCACTGCCGAACAACCTGACGCTGGAGAGCATGGAGGCTCGCCAAGCAACGCGCAACGAGGCCCTGACCTCCGTGCTGACCCACATGCCGGTAGGGGGGATCCAGGGAGCAGCAGATAGACAGTACTTCATGGAGCGCCGTGGGGATGGCGTTCCGATCATTCTGCGCGAGACCCGGGAACTCTCCGGCAGGTTGCCTGATTATCACCTGATCGATAACGCGGAAGTCCGCCTCACCATCCCTGCCGCGACGCAGGAGCGGAGCCCCGCCCGGGTCGTCATCACTGTGCGGTCCACCGGTCAACCCTTGCCTGGCTCCCACGTCCTGGTTCTCTTCCCCAACAAGACCTGGAAGGTTGCGACTACGGACGAATACGGCGAAGCAGCCGTTGACCTGTACACGACCCACCTCCCCATGACAGTATTCGCTTCTGGACCCGGCTATCGTGGGTATGTAGAACGGGATTGGGTACCCAGCCAGGGGCCGCTCGCGGTGGAACTCGAACCCCTGCGAGCAGGTGGCAGTGTTATCTTCTCCGAGGCTACCGGTTACCTTCCCGGGATCAAGGGTAGACTGAATCCCATTCGCGATGCCCTTGACCGAACTTACCTCTACGCCACCAACATTTCCATCAACGAAGGTAGGCCACAGCCTGTTCACTTCGTCTTTGGAGAAGACCTGCGTCTTACCGATGCCGACGGTAGAGAGGTAATCCTGCGTATCGTCGATGTAGTAGGCCGATCAGCCCTATTGGAATACCGACCCGTGATCTGAACCAGATCACCTCACGTCGTTGTGAGACTGCTGAGGGCTTCCATTACAATACCCTTCGTTCGGGACTTGCCCGTCCACCTTGCTTGCCTCGTGTATCCCCTTTGATCCAAGTTTCCCACCTGACCAAAGAGTTTAAGGTCCCTGTGCGCGATGCCGGGCTGAGGGCTGCCTTCCGAAGCCTGTACAACCGGCAAACCCGTACTGTACAGGCCGTGAAGGATGTCAGCTTCACGATCGAGGAAGGGGAAGTTGTCGGATTTCTGGGTCCCAATGGCGCGGGCAAGACAACGACTCTGAAAATGCTGTCAGGACTGATGCATCCTACGGCCGGCACCGCGGAGGTCATGGGCTTCACACCATGGAACCGGGATAGCAGCTACCTGCGCAAGATCAACATGGTAATGGGCAATCGACACCAGCTGAGCTGGGATCTGCCTGCGCTGGATACCTTTCGCCTCAATCAGATTGTCTATGGAATTTCTGACCGTCAGTTCCAGGCAACGCTGGAGGAATTGACAGATCTATTGGATTTGAGGGACCTGCTGACCAAACCTGTCCGCAACCTTTCGCTGGGTGAGCGCATGAAGTGCGAATTGGCCGGCTCCCTGCTACACCGGCCTAACGTAATGTTTCTGGACGAACCCACCCTTGGCCTGGATGTCACAATGCAGCAGAGGATCCGTTCCTTCATTCGTGCATACAACCAGTCCTATGCTTCCACCGTTCTGCTGACTAGCCATTACATGGCGGATATCGAAGCCCTGTGTCCCCGTGTCATTGTGATTCACAATGGCCGTATTCTGTTTGATGGCCCGCTGGAACGTCTGGTGAATCAGTTTGCGCCCCGCAAGCACCTGACATTCAAACTGGATACGATGAAAGCGGATTTATCGGCCTTGGGACAGGTGATCACGCAAGAAGGATTGACGTACCAATTGGAAGTGGCAAAAGATCAATCCATGGCAGTGACCAACCATATTCTGTCTCATTACCATGTGACCGATATTTCGGTTGAAGATCCGCCTATAGAACAGGTAATTGAGCAGGTGTTCTCCCAAGACTGAGACTGTTCGTGTTGCGTTATTTTCAGTACTATCTGACGGCCATCCAAATCGAAATGCAACTGCAGTTCCAGTACCGGATGTCTTTGGTCGTATGGCTTCTGGGATTGGTGGTGGAGCCGGTTATTTTTCTTATGGTCTGGCAGGCGGCTGCCACCACCCAAGGGGGTCTGGCGGGCAATTACTCGCCTGGCGACTTCGCTGCCTATTTCATGGTCATGATGGTGGTAAATCACCTGACCTTTACCTGGATCATGTACCAATATTCGTATTTGATTCGGGAAGGAATGCTCGCGGCACGTCTGCTGTATCCCATCCATCCCATCCACAAGGACATTTGCGACAACGTATGTTACAAACTCCTGACCGTAACGCTGCTAGTACCCGTGCTGGTGCTGATGTATGTTGTGTTCAAACCAAATTTCCAGATAGGCATGTCAAATGTGTTGGCTTTTCTGCCGGCGTTGGCTATGGCTGGCTTGTCTCGTTTTCTGCTGGAATGGTCCCTGGCGCAACTCGCATTCTGGATCGTAGATACCGGGGCCACCAACCTGTCCTACATGATCGTCATGATGTTTTTTTCGGGTCGCATCGCCCCGATAGATTTGTTTCCCGCTGGATTTGAAGCTGTGGCCAGC
The DNA here is from genome assembly GCA_034422235.1 of Anaerolineales bacterium. Lineage (GTDB taxonomy): Bacteria > Chloroflexota > Anaerolineae > Caldilineales > Caldilineaceae > Bin34. The sequence goes on from DAOUJU010000029.1 coordinate 119,650, forward strand.
AGCCTGCCTTTTCGGTGGTTTCTGGCTTTCCCCGTTGAGGTTCTCTTGGGCACGCTGGACTGGCCAGCGGTCCAGACGGGTTATCTGATCCAGCTGGGGTGGTGTGCCGGGATTTGGATTCTCATGAACCTGGTTTGGAAAGTTGCCATTAGACAATTCGGTGCGGTGGGAGCCTGACTGTGCATCTGCTGAGAGTGATATGGGTGCATGTCAAGATTGGGCTTCAGACTGATCTGCATTATCGCGTGAACTTTCTCAATCAGATTGTTGTAACCGCCCTCGGTGTAGTGCTATTTCTCGGCAGTGTGACGGTGCTCTTCCGGCATACCAATGCCTTGGGGGATTGGACGCGTGCCGACCTCATCATGTTGGTGGGCGTGTATATGATTGTGGGGGGATTTATCAGTTTCTTCGTTCGTCCCGGACTGCACAGTTTCATTGAGGGTGTGCGCACGGGCAGGTTTGACTACATCCTGCTCAAACCCTTGGACTCCCAACTGTACGTGTGTATCCAGCGCTTTCAGGTGTGGAAGCTCATGGATTTGTTCGTGGGGGTGGTGCTGGTAGTCTGGAGTCATCTGGTTCTCGGTCTGTCCGCCCATCCCGTCAACTTGCTGCTATTCCTGGTGGCCTTGCTGGCAGGCTTTACCATAGTGCTGGCCTTCTGGTTCATACTCGGGACTTTGACTTTTTGGTTCATCAAGATTGAAAACATATTCGTGATCTTCGATTCCCTTTTTCAAACTGCGAAGTGGCCTGTCACGATTTATCCAGACCTCATGCGTATTCTGCTGACTTTCGTGATCCCTGTGGCCTGGGCCGTGACGTTTCCTGCCGCCACTCTCACAAACCGATTGGGAGGCCAGGAGATAGGCTTGGCCCTTTTGCTACCTATAGCCTTTGTAATTGCTTCGCGCCTGTTCTGGCTATGGGGCATACGCCACTACTCTGGAGCCTCAGCCTGATGACCTTACAGTCAGTCAGCCCTGCCCTTCACGGGCATTCATATCGAGTATCTCTTGCTTACGTGCGCTGAATGTCCGTGTGTCATTTCAGGTCATTGGTTCATTACATACGTCGCAAGACCTGAAATCGCCAGTACTACGATGTAAGCCGCACGATACAGTCTCCACGATTACCGCGAGACAGTTGCAATCCGTGTGAGATCCGGGATCGCAACCTCTGCGAGGTGCATGAAAGCAAGAGTACGGCCATTCCCACCGCTTCTTATTCCAACCCAATAGCTGCGTCCCAGTACCTGGCCATTCTGGATCCAAGCAACATTACTTTAGGTCGTCTTCTGGGCCCTATACCGCTCTCGTCACTTCTGTTGCCTAGACATCCAGGTAGTTACTATCCCTTCAACGCGCCGGCTGTAGTGCCCGCAAGATAGTAGCGCCGTACCAGGAGACCACACACGGCGATGGGCAATGTGCTGACCACACCGGCAGCGAACATGGGGGCAAACTGGAAAGACCCATACGTCAGGAAGAAGTCTATCGTCGTCGGCAAGGTTCGTGCCTTGGTACTGGTCAAAAAGAAAGCAATCACAAATTCGTTCCAGGCCCCGATGAAGATAAACACCCCCGTTGTGAAGAAGCCGGGAAGCAGCAGTGGCGCCGTAATGCGCCCAAAGGCACCCAACAGGGTACACCCATCTACCTGAGCTGAATCCTCAAGTTCTTGTGGCACGTCGGATACAAAGGTACGTAGCATCCAGACGGCAAACGGGACATTCCAGGGAAGATAAAAGAAGATCAGACCCCAGTGGGAATCGCGCAGACCAAGCTGGTTGGCCACCACCAGAAAGGGGTAGACCAAAGCGATGAGAGGGGCCACCATGATGGCAATGAAAAGGTATGCCAGCCAATCCTTGCCCCAGAAACGAAAGCGCGAGAAGCTGTAGGCAGCCGGAATAGCCAGAAGCAGAGAAAGCAGTGTGGTCACCGCTGCCACAAGGGTGCTGTTCTTCACATAGAAGGCAATGTTGACATCGTCAAATACCTGTCTGTAGTTCTCGAGCGTAAAGGGACTGAAGAAACGGGGCGGATACGCCTGGATATCGCCGGGTCGCTTGAATGACCACACAATCAGGTACAGATACGGGGCCAGGAACAGGAGAAAGATGATCCAGACAATCAGGGAACCCGCTATGGGATCCAGAGTACGTCGCCACTTCTCCCGGGCCACAGCATAGCTGGGTTGCTTGTTCATGGCAATGAACTTTCTATGGTTTCCCGGGAACGATAGACAAAACGGACAAAGGCGAAAGTCACGACCAGAGTTAAGGCGGACAATATGACGCTCAGGGCGGCGGAACGGCCAATGTTGCGGGCCAAGAAAAGGGCCCGATAAATGCCAATACCCAGAATCTCTGTAGCCGAACCGGGTCCGCCCGTGAACATGGTATAGACAATGTCAAATGACTTGAGCAGCCACAGGACCCGAATCATGGCGGTTACGACAATGATGGGTCTCAGATAGGGCATGGAGATGTGCCAGAACCGATTCCAGCCGGAGGCTCCATCCATGGCCGCGGCTTCCAGAATTTCGGCTGATATAGCCCGCAGGCCAGCAAACAGGGAGATTATGAAGAAGGGTGTGAACTGCCAGATCTCGATCAGGATCACAGCGGGCATAGCCCATTCGGCGGTGTACCAATCAACCCTGATCCCGACCAAACCCAGAAAGTAACTCAACATGCCATTGGGGTACATATACATGCGCCACATCATGCCCACCATCACGGGCATCAGTAGTGTCGGTATCATGAAACCCGTCAGGACAATGCGTCGTCCGAAGACATGCGTCCGATTGAGCAGTACAGCTATCACTAACCCCAGGACAAGCTCAGCCGCCACACTTACGCCAGCATATAGAAGGGTCAGGCGCAGGGAGTGAAATAGAGTTGAGGACTGGGAAGTGAGCAACCACAGGTAGTTCTCCAGGCCATCCCACTCCGCTGTTTCAAAGCTTTTGCCAAACGACCAGTTGAGAAAACTGAACTGGAACATTTTCAACGTGGGATAGAGCAGGATCCCAAAAGTGAAGATAAAGGCCGGGACAAGGCAAAGGTAAGGCAACCAAGAGCGGAGCGACCTTCGCCGGGTTGTATACACCTTGGTGACCGCTGCAGATTCAGCACCGGTAACGTCCATGTTCTTCAGGCTTTCCGTGTTGCCCATCCGCCAAACACAAGGGCCAGTGCCACCATCACAGGTACACTGGCCCTTGCGCAAAGATTCCGAACGGATTTCGGGTTCTGGCTTTCAGCTATTTCTGGGCCAGAATCTCCTCCATCCCACTCTGAATATTCTCGGCCGCCTCTTCCGCCGAGATTTCCTCCGCTATAGCGCGCGAGACGTTGATGGACCAGACATTGAGATATTCCAGTACCCATTCGACCTGAGGCGTAGCAAAATATCGATTCGCATAGGCCGCGGCGGCTTGGTCCAGACCTAGCAGCGTGGCTTCGATATAGGGCCATTTCTCCTGGTTGGCCGGATCTTCCATGGCGGAACGGCGGACGGGCGCACCACCATTATCCAAAAGCAAATCCTGGTTGGCCTTCCCCAACATCCATTGCATGAAGGCATAGGCAGCGTCCTTGTTGCCACTGGAGGCGGTTATGGCTACCCCATGGGCGAAGGTCTGATTGAAACTGCCGTTGGGTCCCGCCGGCAGAGGGGCAAAGCCCGTCAGGTCCGTCACAATGCTCTCGTCCGGATTCAGAACTCCGGGGGAAAGTACGGAGGCTTCAATGGACATGGCAGCGAAGCCCTGCTTGTACTGATTGATGGCATCAAAAGGATCAAAGGAAGCAATCCCCGGTACGCCGTGTTTGGCTATTTCCGTTTCCCACGCAATCGCCGCTACGGCTCCCTCTTTCTTTGCCAGGACGGCAGGTGTCACCTGGTCATCCAGATCCACAATTTGCCCACCAAACGGGAAGACAATGATGGACCATATCCAGTTGCCCCCACCCAAGGCGGGTCGCCCGCGGAAGGAAATCCCATGCACGGTGCGGCCGTCTTCAACAATCCCCTGGTCATTGATCAACTTGGCCGTCTCCAGCATTTCGTCATAGGTGGCCGGAACCTCCAGGCCCAGTTCGTCAAAAATGTCCGTCCGATAGAATAGGAGGGCCACTTCACCACTGATCGGTACAGCGTAACGGCTGCCATCATGCACCGAAGTAAACATCATGGTATAGCCGGGATGAAGGTCGTCCCAGTCGAACCAGGATTCAGTTGTTACCTCCATCTCGTTATTGAGCCAGGAGTCGAGGGGTTCCAGGTAATCCAGGTTCCAGTATTCCGGGGCCTGGACTTCAGCTGTCATGACCAGATCATAGGTATTGGCCCCGGACGTAATGTCCAGCACAAATTTGTCCCGGACCTTGGCCAGGTCGGTTTCGTCGTAAACAATCTCGATCCCCGTCAATTCCTCCCACTCTGGCGTTATCGCTTTTATGGCATTCAGGGTGGGATGAGCAAAACCGAGCATATTGAGTGTTGTACCACCGTAGGCGTCGCGAATGTCCCCGGCCCAGGTCAACAGCTCTTCCGAATAACGGTCCGCATACTGGCTGGTGTCCATGGGTTCTTCCGGAGGAGCGGAGGGAACGGCCGGGACACAACTAGCCAGCACAATTACCAACATCAGACTCAAACAGGCGATTATCCACTTTCTGGCGATAAACATCGTCAATCTCCCTATACTTCAAAGGTTGGCCAGAAGACAGGCCAGGAAAACTCACATATCCTTGGTTGGTACCATCGCAGGGCAACAGTCTCCGTCCGGTGGAGACTGTCCAATCAGCCACGTATACGGCTTATCAGAGTAGGCTTAATTGCACTCCTTCATCTTCAACTCAGAACAGTTGCTAAATGGTTAGCTCGGTCCAGGCGGTTGTATATCTTTTGGGGCTTACAGGTTTCTATAGCACTACGTTAACTGGACATCACAGGTCCAGTCAGGAAACCGGAATTCCATATACACGGGCGGCTGTCTTGCCCATAGTCCAAGCCCGATCCTCGGGATCAGGAATAGCCACTTCGTGGTTCTTTACCACTCCCTGTAGGTGATGCCAGGGCCAGTCCGAGCCCATGGATACTCTGTCTGCGCCGATCTCCTGGACGAATTTGCCAATCCACCAGCTGGGCATGAACGAAGTGTCCACAATAATGTTGGGTGTGCGCGCGGCTACCAGCAGACCATCATTGGCGGCCCACTCGCAGCCGCCGTGAGCCATGAAGACCGTTACGTTGGGGAAAGTACGCGCCATTTCCTCGGTTTGCAAGGGCGTAGTGAGGGCATTGTCCCCTAAGGTATGTATGACCACTGGGAGACTATATTCATCGAGAATTTCAAAGAGTGGATCCAAAAGCACATGATCCGAATTGGCAAACTGATGCCACCAGCCATGCAGCTTCAGACCACGGATGCCCAAGTCCTCAACACAGCGGCGAAACTCGTCCGCGACGTTCAGCTGTCGAGGATTGCAAAAGGCCAGACTGACGATACGGTCTGGATGCCGATTCTGAATACTGGCCTGATAATCATTGTCCAAATCCAGATAGCCAAAAGTAACCCCCATATCAACACCGGCCTCATCCATGTCGCGAAGATAGTCTTCGACAGCATTGGCGGGACTTCCTGCGATGATCGCGCGGTGGCGAATATCCTGTGCGACAGGTCCAACATGGGCATGACTATCTATAATCATCTTGTATCTCTCCGGGGAACGGCAGGCAGGAAATCAGACTTATGAACTATCGCCACCTGATGATGGGTGGAAATAGCAATTCGATTATGCCCCGCTTCTGATAGCATGTCAACGCAGTCACATCTGCCCTAAAGTCTCTCTGTGCAATTCAATGACCTGTGGCGCCTTGGTGGCAATGAGTTCTCATGATTAAGGTTCAGGATCTTACTTTCACGTACCCTGGTTCAGCCCACTCGGTTGTAACCGGGGCCTCCTTTGCCGTTAGCGAGGGGGAAATCTTCGGTTTCCTGGGACCGAGCGGAGCGGGCAAGAGTACCACCCAACGCATATTGATTCGGCTGTTGCGGACCTATGAGGGCCAGGTTGAGGTACTGGGTCGGGAGGTGCGCACTTGGAAGAGTGACTACTATGAAGATATTGGGGTGTCGTTTGAGCTGCCAAATCACTACCAGAAACTAACAGCGCTGGAAAACCTGGACCTCTTTGGCCGTCTGTACAAGAAGGAATTGGCAGACCCGCAGGATCTGCTGGCCCTCGTCGGCCTGGAAGACGACGGAAATACGCGTCTGGGCCAGTATTCCAAGGGTATGCAGATGCGTCTCAGCTTTGTCCGGGCCCTGTTACACCGCCCCTTGCTATTGTTCCTGGATGAACCCACGGCGGGTTTGGACCCGGTCAATGCTCGCAAGATTATCAATCACATCAAGCACCTGAAAGCCGAGGGACGCACCATCTTCCTGACTACCCATAACATGAATGTGGCGGATGAGTTGTGTGATCACGTGGCCTTCATTGTGGAGGGCCGTATTGTCCTGATTGACTCACCGCGTCAACTCCGACTTGATTACGGGGAGCGCCGGGTACAGGTGGAATTTCAGGAAAATGGAGGTCGGTCCCAACAGACCTTTGAGCTACAGGGCATAGGCCTAAACGACGATTTTCTCACGTTGCTGCGTACACAGGAGATCGAAACTCTGCATACCCAGGAGGCGACGCTGGAGGATATATTTATCCGGGTTACCGGCCAGTCACTTACGTGAAATTCAACTCAGAAGCTTTTGGCCTAGACAGGTCATCTTGCCAGAGGCTTCTGACCCTGCTAGGCTTGTAACGAATCTGATCTATAGAAATTCCTTTTCGCGCTCGCCTGGCTATCTGAAGTGCAAGCGTTACATTGGAGGGTAACAAGACTATCCAGCTTTACTCCTCAATACTGACACTGTCATGGTAAGTAACCCACAGCACAGATAAGGAAGGCATTGCATGTCCCATTCCGCTCTTTCCCGATACACAGACGCAGGGCATTTGGCTGTAAGGTTGCCTCGATTGTCCTGGCGCAAGATGGTCTTGACACTGGTTGCCCTGGCGGTGCTGGCCACACCTCTGTTGGCTTGGGGCTTTACGGGGGCTGATCCTTATGCCTTGTTGCATTACGTGGTCACAGGCCATGCCTCTATCAAGGAGGTAACACGATACGATGAGGAAGGCAACGTCCTCAGTGTCAAGCAAGTGTATCGACTAGGGAATCCTGAAGCCTTGGCGCGATGCCAGGAATTGCTCGACAGGCCCCTTACCCCTGGGACTGGTGATCACGAGGGGAGACCTATCGAAAGTATGGTTCAGGTTGTCAAATGCCCGTAATTGGTTTTCAGGGAGGAATGGATCGCTCAGAGCAAGATACAGCGAGCAATCCGTCCATGAGCACCCATTTTCCCTTCCCGTAGAATCTGGTTGAACCGCCTTGATCCGTGTTGCCTTACGGACATGCCGGCAGGTCTCCATTATGAAGGCTCAGGCTTGGGAACAGTTCCCTTGCGTACTGGGATGTCTTCACATGTAATGTCCTTACGGACAGGGCGGATTGGGACTGAATACCATCTGTGCTCAACACGTAGCCTCCGCCTTGCGGGACTCGTCGTTATCATCGGGATTCAGGCCTGTTCTCTCCTGAATGTAGGTATAGCGAGACTTGAGATCTGGCCAAATCTGGTAGAGCCAATCCGCCAATTCTGCCCGGCGGGCGGTGGAGAGCCCTGACATTCGTTGCATGCGCCAACGGATAGCGGGCATCTGTGCTGCCCTGGGAACTTCCAGGAGAGACCAGTCCGGCACACCATAGGTAAATGACAACAGGAATTCCTGGTGATGCGTTGGCATCTTCTGGCACATAATGTCCTGCAATGCAACCAGATTGTCCCGCAGAACTGCTCGGCGAACTGATTGAAACGTCATATGTTCCAACACCGCTATGGCCCCTGGTTCCAGGTTCTTTATTTGGGGCTTTAACATATGGGCCAGCGGACGAGACTGGGTGAGCAGATTAACCACGAAAGCTGTGCGTGTGTCATTGGTGACCTGTGTGGACTCCAGAATAATGCCTACATCAAACAGGTCGCGGGGATGCTGGCGTGTCAAAGCTGCATTGAATTTGCCTGCGCAAGTTTCGGCGAAAGACAGTAACTGCAGGGATGTGTTTCCGAACAGGGGTACCGCCCGCGGTTGCACGTTACGCAAGACAGGTGGGTAGAGGCTCTCCCGGTGTACTGCGGCTACCTCAATTTTCACCTCAACCTGACCTGCCTTTACCCACAACTTGCCTGTGGCCTGGCTACCTGGCAGAGGCAGGCATGTCACCTGCACGGGAGGGTGAATATTGCCCATACGCTTCTGAATGCGGGCCAAGGCCCTGTCTGTGGACCGGTGAAACTCTGTGCGCGAGACACAGGGCAAGAACACCAGGTCCAGGTCCACAGACATACGAGGAAAGTTAAACCAATATACATTGAGGGCGGTTCCACCCTTGAGCGCAAAACAGGTTTCGGGTTTGACTACAGGGAACAGCCGGGCCAGCAACTGACTTTGTTGCTCAATAGGGTTCCGGTCAGAAAACGGTGTTGATATCATCACGATCCCAGTACAGATCCTTGGGCACGGTCAGATTAAACCGTCGACAGTAGCGACCTGCTTCCCCGGGCGACACCATATGCAGGTGTCCATTCCCCATATTGATTTGTGTCAGGTCCAGCTGATCCAGGCATGGCAGTCGGTTATATTCAGCCATCCACAAAAACAGGCGCACGGCCTTGCGACTATGACAGGTAGACAGCCAATGCTGCACCTGGGCCGCGTCCAAGTGCAGACCTTCCGCCACGCGGAGGGAATGATCAAAAGCGGCAGAACTCTTGCCAGCCATGCCCCCCATCATTTCCACAGCTGCGCGTTCCTCAGTGGAAATAACCAGAGGCCAACGCCAAGTGCCCCAAGCGATGCGACGGAGACCATGGGGTAATTCCGGGTTGAACCTGTCCCATGTCTGCAGATCACTGGCTATCTGTCCTGCAGGGGGGAAGTCGGGCCACAGCCGATCACTATCAATGCGGCGAAATAGCCCATTACAGGGCACGTGTTGTACCCAAGTAGGGAGGGCGCGTGGACTACACAGATGAATGATTTGTCTGTCCCCCAAATTCATATAAGGACGATAGCCATGCAGTTGCAGGGCCGATTCCCCTCCCACGTTTACGGGAAACCCCAGCAGGGACTGCAAGGAAATCACGATGTGTTCCCAGCGTAAAGGCGGCCCCGGACGGCGGTAGATGCCGTGGGCCGGACTCTGCAACCAGCCTTGCCGTACATAGCGGGACCGCATGGAATCACTGATTCCTTGGCGGTCCAGCCACGGAATGTCTACCAAAAGCCCATCAGGTAACCGATACTGTAGTTCCAGCAAAACCCGCCGTGCCATTTCCCCTACCTCTTGTCAGAACCCAACCTCCTCTAGCAATAAGTAAGAGATTATATGTTATATGTTTATAAATTGCATATTATTTGTCTATGCTATACGTTAATCGGCGAACTCGGTTATGGATTAGGACTTGGACAGGCAGGATAAGAGTAGAGTGGGCCATGTGACTGTTTGTTACCCGGGAATCTTGAGCCAACTGCTTGGTATGGTTCTCTAGGGTTAATGCCATGCTAGAGGGATTCTATTTGCTGTACTCAAGAGTTCAATCCTGCTGGAGCAGAACTCTGGTTGGACCAGTCAATCTGTGTTAGCTGGTTCCACCAAGGCCAGGTTTTCCCATCGTGCCTGACCTATTGCCGTGACGCCTTAATTGGTACCGAATGGCTCTAGTCGCAGTTTCACGCAGTCTTGACATCGGTTAGGGTAAAGTCACCCCCCTTGAACAAGAGAGGGTCTCCTGTAACTTCCGCCAGGGCGTAAGCGAAGCAGTCGCCGAAATTCAGGCCCGCGGGATGATTGCCTCTGCCGTATCTTTGCCAGGCCCGTCGTGCTGCCTGTGCTTGGACAGCGGTAACTGGCTCCAACTTGATCAGCGCTTTCTCCAGGAACAGATCAAGTTCATGCCCACCGACGGTACCTGCCCGACTCTCGACAACCATGGCCGTTTCCAGGAAGTTCGCCACTGACATACGGCAACTGGGTGCTTCTGCAATCGCCCGCAAGAAACGCTTGGCATCTGGCTCATCAAGCAGTACGGCAAGTAGAGCTGATGTGTCGATGATCACCTTGGCAGTCCACTCTCATCATAAAGAAAATCTCCATGCTCGACAGAAGACGGTCCGTCACGCAGCATACGGGCACAACGTTGTCCTATGGCTTGCAGTTCCCGTACGCGGGTCTCAAGGCTACGGTCCCGTTTCTCTCGTTCCAGGCGTTCTTTGAGGGCGACTGTGATCGCGCCAGTCATGGATTCACCGGTGAGAACCGCAAGTTCCCGTGCTAGCTGGCAGGTCTCTTCGTTCTTTATGTTGAGGCTCATCGGAGGTTACTAAAGGGTAGAAAGGAAAACCGTCTTTCTACCATAACATTCCACACATCGCTGATGCAAGGTTATGGGGTCTGAAAGAATGCAGTTGGAACTATCCTCCCTACAAGCAGTGAACCCCTTCACGCTTTATTGTGTATATCCCAGGCATGCATGTCACGTGTAAGTCAAGGGTGTCTGAGACCGAATCGCCCTTCAGCCTTTTCTTATGGAGCCAACGCTAGCTTTACACAATCCAGAACTTACCATAATGGACGTCGGGGTAGCTACCGGCCTGGCAAAAGGGCGGGCCATTTGTCTGCTCTAACCATTGCTTGCCTTTCAGGGATGCGAGAGTGGAATATCTCTGACAGGTTTGCCTGATGTCAATCCTTCAAATCCCCAGAACCCGGTACGCCTCCAGCCTTGGGACCCATAATGTAAGGAAATGTTGTTCCGCAGGGGGTTACTTGAAAGTTCAGACACGCTGGCGAACTAGAAGACATGCACGGCTCCAGATCGGGCAGAAGTATAGATTCCTTCCAGCAACTCATTGAGATTCCGGCCGTCATCTATTGTTATGGTCATTTCGCCACCATGCAGAATAGCGGCAATCCATTGGTCCATGGGCATGGGGTCAGCCTCAGGTAGCGACTGGGGATGCCAGATTCCGTCCAAACCGTCTGCCTTTAGCTGCTGACTCTGCAATTCCATTTTTCCGGACCGCGAATCCCATCCCAGGAATCCCTCCGTACCATAGATTTCCATGCTGTTGGGGCCAGCCTGGTGGACCCAGGATACATCCAGGATTCCCAGGGCCCCTCCCTTGAACTCCACGATGGCCACCGCCTGATCATCAATGTCGTATGCACCGGAGAAGTTCTGGATTTTCGCCACCACACTGGCGGGAGCACCCAGAAACAAGCGCATCACGTCCACCGTGTGACAACCAAGATCAAACAGGGAACCACCCCCTGCCAGTTCAGCGTCACCAAACCAGAGAGTCCCACCCTTGAACCACTTGCCGAGAGCCGCGCTGTGGGCAATCCGCGCCCGCATCATTGTGACCCGTCCCAGCCAGTTCGCATCCAGAACCTTGCGGGCAAACAGGGTTTCAGGCCGCGTACGGCTGGGTAGCGAAATCATGAACTTGACTCCGCTATCCTTGACAGCGTGGGTGACCGTCTCGGCTTCGTCCAGGGTGACCGTCAACGCCTTCTCTGTAAAGATATGCTTTTGGCTCTTGGCCGCGGCAGTTAAGACCGGCAGATGGATATTGGTGGTGGCATTGACCACCACAGCATCCACGTCATCCCGCGCCAGCACACGATCCAGATCGTCGTCATAGGGAACATCCAGCCACTGAGCCGCTTCCTGGCCCCGGGATTCCATGTCATCCCACACACAGGTGATCTGGGCTTCAGGATGATTGAGGACGTGTTGGGCATAGCCCCGGGCATGGACATGAGCGAAGCTGAGCATGGCAATATTCAACATTTTCTGTCTCCCGTAGGGTGGTGAACTGGGCAGGCCGGAGTCTCTGATCGCAGTCTTCGGGCAACCTGCCCACCGCGGATCGGTTAAAGGACTTGGTTTCCTGGAACGAAGGGCAGCGAGAATCCCATCGGACGGAAATTATCGCTGATCGCAAGTAACCGGAGCGAATCTGGCCCGGGCTGCCACGATCCGATAGATACAGGAACGAACCAGACAAAGTACAATAACGGGGTAGCGCGTCAGGTGTTACGAGAAAACCGGATTGCCTGATTCTTTGTACTCCACTAGCCCGGCCCAATGAAAGGCATGAACATGCAAATCACTGATATTACCTTCCAGCGTTTTACCTACATTTCCCGGACCGTACGGGATTCGGAAGGACATGGGCATCCCGGACCGGAACATGAGGCAGTTATGACCCTCATGACCATTCATACGGATACCGGTATAGAAGGCCAATATCTGGGGGGCGTCAATGCCGATGTGGTGAATGCGCATGTGAAACCCTACGTCCTAGAGGAGAATCCCCTGTACCGGGAGCGAATCTGGCAGAGCCTCAAGGAGCGCCAGCGTCTGCATCTGGGTGTACTCTCGGACCGGGTCCTGGCCGCCGTGGACTTGGCCCTGTGGGACTTGGCGGGCAAGGATGCCAATCAACCTGTCCATCGCTTGATAGGGGCTACACGGGACAAGGTACCGGCCTACGCCAGCACCATGTGCGGCGATGATCTGGAAGGTGGTCTCGATACGCCGGCGGCCTATGCCCGTTTTGCGGAATGGTGTATCGACCGCGGGTATCCGGCCTTCAAACTGCATACCTGGCAACCTCCCTATGAGGGAGCCCCTAGTGTCAAGCGGGATCTGGAGGCCTGTGCGGCTGTTCGCGAAGTGTATGGACCTGAGGCCCACCTGATGCTGGATCCCTTCCATTACTATTCCCGCTTGGAAGCCTTGGCACTGGCCAAAGGTCTGGAGGAGCTGAATTATTACTGGATGGAGGAACCCATGGATGAAAATAGCATGTCCTCCTATGTTTGGCTCTGTGAACAGACATCACTCCCCATCTGCGGACCTGAGACCGCCGAAGGCAAAATGCACGTCCGGGCGGAATGGATCAAAGCCGGCGCCTGTGATTTGGTGAGAGGAGGCATCGGTGATGTGGGCGGTATCACTCCCCTGCTGAAGATTGCTCACCTGGCCGAATCATTTGGCATGCGCATGGAAGTGCATGGGGGAGGCGTGGGAAATCTGCACGTCCTATGCTCCATGGCCATTCCCGGCGAGTACTACGAAAGGGGTCTGATGCATCCCTTCATTGATTTTGATGCTGTACCTCCCTGGTTGCATGAAAGCGTGGATCCCATGGACGAAGAGGGCTTCGTTCATATTTCCCCGCGGCCTGGGTTGGGTCTGAATCTGAATCATGCTTATATCGAGAAGCACGCTGTGTAACCATTTCAAAGAGGGATTGTGACATGAAGATTGCCGTTCAGGACCGAATGATACCGTGCGATACCCTGACCGAGCGGCTTGACTTTGCCGAAGACCTGGATATAGAGGGTATAGAACTGGGGATGGATGGTGTTTATGAGCGCGTGGCCGAATATGAGCAGGCATTTCAGGGCCGGAACCTCGTAATCGCCTCTGTCTGTGGCCAACGCACCTTTGATTGGCTGGACCCCGATCCGGAAAAGCGCGAGGCCAGCATAGATGAAACCCGCCGCACACTGGAATTCTGTGGGCATTTCCAGGCAGCGGGCCAGATTGTCCCGCCCATCTTTGGGCCCGCGCGCCTGCCAGATCTCTCACCGCTCAAGACCGCTGAGGATCTGGAGCGGGATCTGTTGACCGAGATTGTGATTGACCTGGCGGCCTATGCCCATGCCCAGGGGACAGTGCTTTTCCTGGAACCGCTAAACCGGTATGAACAGCATTTGCTGCGTACCCAACAGCACGGTATCGATATCATCCAGCGCGCCGGGAATCCTCCGGGGGTGGCGCTTCTCAGTGACTTCTTTCATATGCATATTGAGGAGACGGACACACCCGCCACCATTCGGTCTGCGGGAAACTACGTTGGTCACGTTCATGTAGCTGACAATACCCGGATGGAACCGGGTACGGGGGATATTGATTGGAACGCGGGTCTGGGAGCTCTCAAGGATATAGGCTTTGACGGCTATTTAACCTATGAATGCAGCGTGTCCGGTGACGATCCCAAAGCTTCTTTACAACGCTCCGTATCATTGCTGCGTGAAACCCTTTCGTCACTGGACTGAGTCATGTTGCGACGGGAGAAGGGGAATGTCCGCTTCCGTTATCCACCTTGATGGCTCGGGAGCGGGTTCTGGCCACGGGCAGGTGACCCATAGGTATTGAGATGACCTGAATTCTCACCATCCACCTGATACAGCTTTGTCAGGGTGGCTTCCGGACCGGCGTGCGCTAGAACACGTCAGTTAGGCAATTCTGTTTAGGACAGTTGGCACCCGCGTTCAAAGGTAGGGAACGTCTCTTGGATACTGGAGGTACATAAACTTGGGGTGCCAAAAGTCGCTCCAGGTCCACAGACAGTAACGCCTGCCCCATCCCACAGTTCTGCCATTGTTTCACCTGGACCAGGAAGCTACAGGCTCAGTATTCCCAGCTTCTGTGCAGTTATACAGACGCCAATATAGATTTTGTGCAAAGGAATATAAATTCTGTGCAGCCAGGAGGCGAAAATATAGAATAAGGGCGAAAAGGGTCAAGGAAAATGACATGGCAGGCGAGACGTTACGCCTCTGGATACGATATTCCCCTTATCGTCCTGCCTGCTGAAACACTTCAAGGCGTACATTGCCTCTCTCCAGCACTTTGCTACCCATTCCGTATGGTTGCCCTGACTGGTCTGTCAATGCTCTTGGTGAAATCTGTGTGGAAACTGATACTGCTCCCCTGTATTGGTTTCCTGATCTGACACTACCGATCGAAACCATTCACAAAGGTATGGCCTACCTCGGGGAACATGAAATGCCGGAGAACTGCCGGTACGTGGAAGGACGGGAACAAGCCTATCGCGCTATCCACTCGGAAGTGGACATGTCAGATCACAAACTGTTTCGGTTTATTGACCTTTGCTACCGCAATAGCGGGAAACTGGCCAAGCGACAACGAAAAAACTTCAGGATGCTTTCCGATGAAGAGATTGCCTGTTGTGAAGCAATCATCCAGCGACCTTTCATCTTGTTTCCCGCAGTACCAACAATTGATTCGGCAGCGGCATAACAGAGCAAGGGACATCGGGACTGGCTTGCTACCAGTTTGTCCTACCCGTTCTGGATCAAGGGCACCATCCTCCTCGATTTGGCTCAACGGGCCTCGATAATTTGCAGGAGAAAATTGAACAGTCGATTACAGCTGGAACACCGCTCCCGCACCAACTGTGGATCGATGCGCTTGAGTAGGTCACTGGCGTGTCGGATTTTGTGGTATGCTCCTTTGCTGGTCCTCTGGGTAGCACGCTTCAAGGAATTGCTGATATCTACTTTGCTCCTGCCTTCCAGATTGTGGGGGCTAGGCAACGCATTCCTCTGGAAGTGTTGATCGTAGTATTGAGACAGGTTATCGGGATCTGCGACGATCCAGGTCTCCATGGATTGGATCATCAGGTGTACAACTTCCTCGGAGATTCCCGCCAGATCCCATTTCGTTTCCCTTGTCACCAAATGATTGCGTGGCGATGTATGTACTGGGCTTTCTGAATCGACTAGCAACACCACTACGGTGTTGTCGTACTGTGAGCATGCTTGCTGGAAAGCCGCAAACGCAGCATCACGACTACCAGACGGTACAAGCTTCCATCGCACAGCTTTGGTTCGGGCTGCTTCCCTGATTTCATGCAAGAACTCATTCATACCTTCCCGAAGGACATGTCTGGCATGGCGGGAATCCCTTTTTTCTCCTCCTCCTTCCATGTAAATCCTGATCTCGTTCACGGATTGGCACCCAACTCACCCATACGCCACAAGTCACCCAATAGATAGTCGTTCAGCCAGAATGCCAATTTATCAGGATCAAGACGTTGGAGTTCTGTACCTGCACCTGGCCGTTCACAAACAATGACAGCCTCTGGCTGGTTTGATAACGCGGACACTAATGCATCTGAATGGGTTGTTACTAGCAGTTGCATACGCTCTGAGGCTTCTACAAGCAATTCGGTAATCAATCCTATGGCGTCGGGATGTAAGCCAAGTTCCGGTTCCTCTATACACACGAAGGGAGGTGGTGATGCCGACAGCAAGTTAACCAACAGCGCCATGAAACGGATGGTTCCGTCTGACAGGCGAGTTGACGGAATGGGAGTATGGAATTGGGATTCGTGCAGGAAGAACTGTACAGTACCACCTGACACTCTGGTCGACATTCGCTCAAAGCGTGGGAAAAAGCGCTTGAGCAGTTGATTGAAACGCAAAGGATCCTGGTGTTCAATCTGATTTAGCATCAGGGCCAGATTGCGGTTGTCTGGGAGCAGATAATCCTCAGGCAGGTCTGTAGGTTGAGGTCTTCTCAATGGTGCATACCGTCCGAAACTCCATTCACGGAATGTATGAATTCGACTGAACTGCCTGCCCAACCAGGTTATTTCTGGATAGAAGTCGGGCTCTCGGCGTTGTGCCAACACAGATTGATCCGGTAGCAAATCCTGTCGCTGAAGATATCGTGGTAAGAGAGAACGGCCTGACTCCTTGACACTGATTACTGGATTCCCCCTTTGGAAACGGTAGTAGAAGAACGGTTCATCATAACCAGGATCAGGTTCGATTTCCTCAATGGCCTCGTCAAGTACCTCAACCCGGCTATTGACCGTTGTGAATTCCAATTTGTACCGCAGCGGGCGTTTTGTAGGTGTGTTCAGTCCGGTAGTCTCAACATCTATGCCGGCCGGCAGTAGTTGCTTTGAACCCTTCCAAAGCCATTCCTCAGCCCTACCCCCATCCCGAATGGCTGCCGCGAAGTCAGTAGGAGTGGCATGAAGCAACTCAAGCACTTCAATGACATTGGATTTGCCAGAACCATTCGGGCCAATGAGTACGTTCAGGGACTGAAGATCGAAGGCATCCGAATCAGGGGGAAAGGACAACAGGCCATCCATATGAAGGCGCTGTATGAATTGCATTGACGAGCTCCTTCCCTGTTTTGATATTGTCAATTCAAGACTGAACGATTATACAGTGAGGCCAATGGAAAGAAAATTTTTGCGGAAATTCAAAAAAATTCTTCTTACTGCTATACGGACTGAGTAGTCAGTACTCAATGCCTGAGACGAAGCCTCGAAGACGCAAAGTGGCAATGCTAACAGTTTGCCCTCTTTTCCTTTCTCAGTCGTGATTGGGATATGGTTGGGAGATGCCCAATCCTATTGGCGAAAGTCAACCGGGAAAATCCATGCAAACCTTGCCTGCGTGCGAATAAAGATTTTCTTCCCAAGTAAAACGAAGGACAGAAGCTAGAATTGACCCTGTGCCATTGCCTGCAGATTCTTCATGGCTCTGCGTCGGGCATGCAGGATAGGTTCGGTGTAGCCATTGGGCAGTGATGTGCCCTGAAAGACCAGTTCCAAGGCCCCCTGAAAAGCTTGGCTGGCTTCCAGGTCAGCTGTCATAGGCATATAGCCGGGCTTGCCCTCATTCTGGGCATCCACCACCGCCGCCATCCGGGCAAAGGTGTCTCGTACCTGGTTCGGGTTGGTGATGCCATGATGCAACCAGTTGGCAATATGCTGGCTGGAAATGCGTAGCGTGGCCCGATCTTCCATCAGGCCGATGCCGTTGATGTCCGGCACCTTGGAACAGCCCACACCATCATTGATCCAGTGGACGACATAACCCAGAATGCCTTGGGCATTGTTGTCCAACTCCTGCTGAATTTCAGCCTCAGACAGTTCATGGGCCATCAGGGGTGGGGTCAGGATGTTATCCAGCGATGCCGGTGTACGTGTGGCCAGTTCCTGCAGGGTCTGGGCTACATCTATAAGGTGATAATGCAGAGCATGGAGCGTGGCTGCAGTGGGAGATGGTACCCAGGCAGTGGTGGCTCCGGCTTCCGGATGGCTCTTCTTGGTCTCCAGCATAGCCGCCATTTCATCCGGCATGGTCCACATCCCCTTGCCAATCTGGGCCCGCCCTGCCAGACCGGCCTGCAGCCCCATATCGACGTTCCAGTCTTCATAGGAGGATAGCCAGGGTTGCTCGCGGATCTGGCCCTTGGGTAGCATCGCGCCAGCGTGCATGGAGGTATGAATCTCATCTCCTGTACGATCCAGGAAGCCCGTATTGATGAAGACCAGCCGTTCCTGGGCCTCGGCCATGGAATTGGGCAGATTCACGGTCGTGCGGCGCTCTTCGTCCATGATTCCCAGCTTAATGGTGTTGGCTTCGAGTCCCAGAGCCTGTTCCACCTGGGCACACAGGGATATGGTAGCGGCGACTTCGTCACTACCGTGCAGTTTGGGTTTGACCACGTAAATGCTGCCGGTTCGCGTGTTCTGGACGGAACCGGTCTGTTTCAGATCGTGCAGGGCGGCCAGGCAGGCGACCATGAGATCCAGAAAGCCTTCCGGGATGGCCTGTCCCGTGTCTGTGGTGACACTATCCGTGTACATGTGGAGGCCTACATTGCGCACTAGCAGGAGACTGCGTCCTGGCAAAGTCAACGGGCTGCCATCCGGAGCTGTATAGGTGCGGTCTGGATTAAGGCGCCGGGTCATCATGCGCCCCTCTTTCTCGAACGTGGCTTCCAGGCCTCCTTTCATGATTCCGGTCCAGTTCCGATACACAAGAATCTTGTCCTCGGTATCCACTGCAGCCACAGAATCCTCCATATCCTGAATGGTGGTTACGGCGGCTTCCAGAATGACGTCCTTGAGGCCGGCCTGATGAAGCTTGCCCACCGGATGGTCGGGATCAAATTGGAGTTCTACATGCAGATTGTTATGGCACAGTAACAGGGCAGACAGATTGTCCTCTGTCATTGCATGTCCCCTGTATTGGCTGGGTTCGGCCAAGGAGGTCACAGTCCCGGATTCTGTCACTCCTTCCAAGTGCCACGTGTCATTGTCCCGGGTCACGCGATAGGTGTGAATGTCCCGGTGGGAACCCTCCTGCCAAGGGAAAATCTTGTTCAGGAACTGTTCGGTCCAGGCCACGACGGCATCACCCCGTACCTGATTGTAGGATCCTTCTTTGGTCCGTCCTTCTGTTTCCGGGATGACATCAGTTCCGTACAAAGCGTCATATAGGCTGCCCCAACGGGCATTGGCCGCATTGAGGGCGTAACGGGCATTGTCGACGGGCACAACTAGCTGGGGACCTGCTACCTGGGCGATCTCGGGATCCACATTGGCAGTGGTAACCGAGAAGTCTTCCGCTTGGGGTTCCAGATAACCGATTTCCTCCAGAAATTCTCTCTGGTCTTCCAGGGAACCGCCCTGCTGGCACCATTCATCAATACGATGCTGGATTTCGTTGCGTTTTTCCAGCAGTTTCCGATTCTGCGGTCCGTGGTCTCGCACCAAGTTGGACAGGGAGTGCCAGAAACTGTCAGGATCGATCCCGGTACCGGGGGCAATGTCGTTCTGGATCAGGTTGTACAGACGTTCATCAATGCGAAGGCCGTGGCGCGTAATGCGGTCAAACATGGGGAGCATGCTCCTTTTCTGGGTATATTGCCGAAGTCACCCGACCCATGCGGAAAAGAAACAGAAAATTTCCCTGTTGGGTGCAACCGTTGCTGTCACGAAGGCAACAACGCTGCGCAACTGGCACGGATCAGGATTGGAATGAATCTACTATCTGAGTATTGTCTATGACGGTACGCGCAACGCCAAAGTAATAGATGGGTGCAGCAATGCCGAAAGTGATGAGGGTAAGCAGAATCCACAGGATGATATGCACTATTTGGTCTGAAATGGCCAAGTCTACCTTCAACACACCCAGCACCTGGTTATCCCTGTCATATACTTCACAGCCATTCAGAACCTTGGCGGCCCAAGCGTAAGGCGCAAAGAAGGCGGCAATGCCGAAAGTTACGATAATCAGCAATGCCCAAAGCAAGGCATAGACAATGATTTCCCCCATAGACCAGGTAACCCGAATTCGGTATTTGATACCCATATTGCACTTTCCTGTAGGTGAAACTCAGAGAGACAGAGTGATGTATACACAATGTACGATGAGAGACCATTGGGGGCCGCACAGGATTTATGGTCGCACACGGGTACTGCAATCTCCATCTGGTAGTGCATGAGAACAGCTGACTGTCGTCAGATTTCTCACTGCCCTGGCAAGGCAGGGACTGGAAGTCACCACCATAGCGACTACAATGGAATGAGGTCAATGTGAGACTAGGTGACATGGACAAAGCAGATTTCTCATTCCTCTCCATTCCCCATGCGCATGGGGAATTCATGGTTCTGCCTTCCCGTGGCCGGATCTACCGCCTGGGATACAAGGCAGACGAAGTGATCTGGCGGCCCGAAGTCATTGAAGGCTGGAACATTGGCGGTGATCGGCTCTGGATTGCTCCCGAACGCGACTGGCATTGGACGGATATTTCTTCTTTTGATCTGGACAACTATCTGGTAGCCGAAGCCATCGATCCAGGTTCCTGGCAAATTGCGCAGCAGTCGGCCAGCACGCTGACGGTAACCCAGTCCTTTACGGTTCAGCATCGCCGTCGTCCCTCCTTTGTCCACGGTACCATCCAGAGACATTTCGACTTCAATGTGGAGGCTCAGCCAAGGTTGCCTGGACTTGGAGATACTGTGACCTGGTCTACTGCTGATACGCTTGCGGTTGAAGATGGAACCCCTGGCCAGGGAATTAATCTGTGGCGTATTCTCCAGGTACCGGTAGGAGGCGAGATGTTTGTGCCTGCTCAAGGGCCCGTCAGCTTCCGCTTGCATTTCGGCGATGAGGCTCGACTGGTGACTGCATCACAGGCAGGGGTGACAGCGGCGATAACCGGAGATCAGATATACAAGATTGGCATGGGACAGGAGTCAGTGGCGAACTGCATTGCCTATGCCCGGCCCCTGACAGAGGATTCTCTGCTGGTGATTGCGCGCTGGTTCCAGGTACCATCAGATGCCACCTACCTGGATACCCCCATGGATCAGCCGGATACCCCTGGTGATGTGATTCAAATCTACAATGACAATGGAGTTTTCGGGGGATTCGGGGAACTGGAGGTTCATGGTCCCGGTCTCCAGGTTGCAGGAAGAGAAGCATCTCGACAACGGTCCCGGATTAGTGACACGTTGATTACTGCCGTAGGCACCATGTCCCGAGACGCTTGGAGGATGTGGAAACAGGGGAGTGATGGGTAGTGTCCAGTCAGCCCAATTCTTGTCGTCTGTTGGTGGCAACAGGCAATCCCGGCAAAGTCGAATCGTTGCGCAGGTTCCTGCAAAACATGCCCTACGATCTCATGGGGTTGGACTCAGTACCAGAGTGTGAAACGGTGGAGGAATCTGGCACCACGTTCGAGGAAAATGCCCAGCTCAAGGCCCGGGGCTATGCCCGGCAATCAGGATTGCTGACCTTGGCCGATGACAGCGGACTGGAAGTTGAGGCTCTGGACGGTGCACCTGGGGTATACAGTGCCCGGTACGGCGGTCCTGGGCTGGATGACGATCAGCGCTGCAAATTGCTTCTGCGCCACATGGAAGATGTACCGGAAACAGAACGGACCGCCCGTTTTGTCTGTGTTGTCGCTATAGCTCAACCTGACGGCCGTTGCCATATGTTTCGCGGTGAACGTGCCGGGCACATTGCCTTTTTCTTGCGGGGTAACAATGGGTTTGGCTATGATCCCGTCTTTATCCCTGAAGGCCATAATTACACTTATGCGGAAGTCACCCCTGGCAGGAAGGATGAGACCAGTCACCGGGCCATGGCTATGCAGGCAGCGCGGCAGTTTCTGGTCCAACTGGCCGCAGCGGATCCATGAAGCATGCCAAGAGCTCTTCTCCTATGGAAGAGGTATGATTCCCAAGTTGGCTTCTTCCCGTGGCCTAAACTCCCGTATCTGTTGTAAGTTTAGTGAGGCCAGGAATACACCTGGTTGACCAGCCCAAGAAAATGTGTTCCAAGCATAGCTAGACCGGTCCATGGAGATCACCCCCTCTTTATCCGAACAAACCGCCGCGCAACTTTCTCCAGCCCATCTGCATCAGGCAATGCAATCCATCCTGAAGGATGGCTATGTGATTCTCCGTGATGTGATTGCCCATGATCACTTGGACGTACTGCTGCCGCGCATGACAGCTGATTCAGAGTGCCTGATTGCCGCTGAAAAGTGGGGTGGGGCAGGGCGCCTGCAGGGCCATTTGCAACAGGCACCGCCTCCTTGTGCTCCTTATGTATTCCGGGACATTGTCGCGAATCCTTTTGCCATTCAGGTGACTCACAGCCTTCTGGGCGATGGTATGTACAACCGGTTCTACAATGGCAATACCAACTGTCCCCAAAGTCCCATGCAACCTCTGCACGCGGATGCGGATCATCTGTGGCCAGACTTCGAGATAGCGCATCCGCCGGCATCCCTCATTGTCAACGTCACCCTGGTGGATGTCACAGAAGACAATGGCAGTACCGAACTCTGGCCTGGCACGCACCTTCTGTCCAATGGAGGTGACCGTCGCGTCGACTCTGATACCGAAGCCCGGAGAAGAGTGGAAGTACCTCCCGTGAGAGCCAATACCGCCAAGGGAAGTCTGGTCATACGTGACGCACGCCTCTGGCATCGGGGTATGCCCAACCATTCCAGCGCAGTTCGCCACATGATCGCCATGATTCACAATATCCATTGGCTGGAACGGCCAGGAAAGCTGTGGTATGACAGCCGTTGCCAGACAGAATTTCCTCAGGATAAGCGCATTGACCACAATGCACAATTTACGGATCTCCCGCTGGAATATCTCTTCGTTCGCTATGCTGAACCGAAGCGTTAGAAAACCGTCCCATAGAGGAAAACATCTGGAAGAAAGGAGGACGAGATTGTCGAACGAACCCGACCGTGCGGTGATGGTGATCGAGCAATTGGATAGAAAGCCTGAACTTAACATAAAAGATCAGGATCCGGGCATGTGTGAGCCGATGTCCAATCCATCCCCGATCCAGTCGATGAAAGTATAGTGAAGGTTGACGTATTCTGGATTCGGAGAACGTAATTGCACAAGGGAGCATAGAGAAATGAAGACTGTATACTTGGCCAATCCCTATGGATTTTCGAAACAACAGAAAGAACGACTTCTGCCCGAAATTGTGGCTGCTCTGGAATCCATCGGTTTGGAAGTTTGGGAGCCCTTCTCACGGAATAACCAGGAAGACAAGGGAAATGAAGGCTGGGCCTACCGGGTGGGTCAGGCCGATTTTCGCGATGTCAGAGAATCTGACGGGACAGTCGCCATCGTGAATGGCTGGCCACCAGACGAGGGCGTAATGGTGGAATTGGGTATGGCCATTGCGCTAGGCAAGCCCACATTCCTGTTTCGAGACGATTTTCGCAGCGGTACCGATTCCCGGAAATACCCTCTCAATCTCATGATTTTCACCGGGTTACCGGAAAAAGGGTGGGAGTACTTTTATTTCACTTCCGTGGAGGAACTGACATCGCCTGACAAGGCGCTTGTTCCCTGGGCCAAAGGGGAATTGGAACTTTGAAAGGGAGAGCCAGGATTTCTTGAGAAAGGTCCCGGCTCTGCAGACACCTGTACCTAAGGATATTCCATGGGGCAGTCCAGACTTGGGGATCCAGTCCAAACTCTTTAGCCACTCAGGCGCCGCAAGGCTTCAGCCCGTACATCCTCCGGCAGCGGACCTGCCGCGGCTGCCTCTACGTTTTCCCGGACGTGATCCAGGTTGGTGGTGCCCACTATCGTGGAATGTACCTGTGGATGCGATAGGGTCAAACGCAGGAGAAAGGCAGTACGGCTTTCCCCCGGAGAGCGCAGGTCATCCAGGTTCGCTGCGCCAAACCCGCGCCACTGGATAGTGGACCCAGTCCCAATATCGGGTTCCCCCAGGGCAACACCACCCCGAATGATGGTGCCTGCCTCCTGCTCCGCGACCTTGGTGATCCAGTTCTCATGTTCCCGTTCCAGACCTGAATAGGGAATCTGGAATACATCAAATACCCCCCAATCCAGGAAAGTAGGCAAGTGGGGCAAGGTGGTGGAAATGCCGATCCAGCGCACCTTGCCCTGTTGCCGCATGTCTTCCAGGGCAGTCACAAGATCTCCCTCTTCGCATTCGCGAACGGTGGGGTTATGCAACTGCATGATGTCCACATAGTCGCATTGCAGGCGCTCCAGACTCTCATGCATCCCGCGGAACAGGTTTTCCCGCGTCCAGATATGCTCGGTGGGTGAGCATCCGCACTTGGTGGCGAGAACATAACTGTCACGCCGGTGCCGGATGTAACGGCCCATCATTTCTTCGCTGTTGCCATAGTCATTGGCTGTGTCAATGAAATTGATCCCGGAATCCAGAATCGTGTTGAGGAGGGTGCCAATCTCGTCGTCGGTCAATGGACGCCGATGCCCCGCCCCAAATCCCAAGCGGGTTACTTCAAGTTGGGTGCGCCCCAGGGTGGCACGGGGCAGTGAAGCAGGAACTGATGTCATATTGTGTAACCACGTGATTGAAGGAATATACAGTGATGGTGGGACATAATCCCGCAAGCCTACGTCCTGAGATAGTAGCTAATTCTACGATCTGTCTGAGACGGAAAGCGCCTGCTGCACGCGTTCCGGGGTGAAGGGAATGTCGTAGAGACGAACTCCCACGGCATCGCGAATGGCGTTGGCCAGTGCCGCCGGGACGGGACACATAGCGGCCTCCCCCGCTCCCATGACGGGATAGCCGTCACGTCGGATCAGGTCAACGTGAATGGGTGGGACCTCCGTAGCGCGCAGGATAGGATAGGTTTCCCAGTCCGTGGAAGTGACTCCCTTGGTATCAAAGAGCACCTCTTCCCGTAAGGTCCAACTAGCCGCCTGAATGAAGCTGCCTTCCAATTGGGCGCTGAGGCCATCGGGATTCACGATGTGTCCCGAATCTGAGGCAATGAATCCCTGTTCTAGGGTGATGTGACCGGTATCCGGATCCACGGTCAGGATCACACCGATGGCCACATATGACTGCAAATCCTTGTATCTGCCATAGGCCATACCCCATCCCCGCTGAGGCTGAGAGGATTTCTGGTGTCTGTTCTGCCAGTCCATGCGTTCGGCGAGCTGTTGGATGACGGCTCGGCCCCGGGGTTCATCCAGATTCTGCAGACGGAAAGCCACAGGATCCTGATCCGCTTGCAGGGCCAATTCATCCATCATGGATTCGATGGCGAAAACATTGGCATATGCACCCAGGGACCGCATAGAGGACACCCGCAGAATCTCATCTGGCAGGAAATGCTTGACAGTTACGGTGTCCCGGATGCGGTACTGGGGTGTGCCGTTCCGATGCAAGCCTACATGACGGGCCCGACTGGGTTGCGGTCGGGGTGGGGAGAAAGGATTAGCCAATTGCCAGGCCGCCAACAGGGTTGACTCTCCCTCTGATGCTGCCTGGGGACGACCCATATGGGTATAGCTCCAGATTTCCTGGCGCCAGTAATCCAGCTGGGAGTTGGGGGCCAACTGAGCGGTAACGTCCATGACCATGGCCGTGCCATAGGGCTCATAGAGAAACTCATCGCGTCGTGACCATTGCACCCGGATAGGTTGGTCTGGTATACGCATGGCCAGCAGACAGGCGTCAAAAGCAACGTCATCGGCTCCATTATGGCCATAACAGCCTGGCCCTTCCCGGTGGATGACGCGTATCTTGTCCAACGGCAAGTCCAGTGTTTGCGCAATGGCTTCACGCAACTGAAACACGCCTTGGCTGTGGGACCAGACCGTCAATGTCCCTTCGGTATATTGCGCCAACCCGCAAGAGGGTCCCAGAGCCGCGTGCATGTGATAGGGACGGCCGAAGCGTCCCTGCAAAGAGTGTTCCGGATCTCCGAGTTCCAGCGGTGGAATGGGATCATCCACCGGCAGGCCTGCAGTCACCAGAAAGTCCTGACTGGGAGACTGTTGCATGGTAGCGAAAAGCTGGTCCTGATCCGGCAGTTCTGTCTCTGTTGCCCATTGGCAATGGTCCTGCAATGCTTCTGAGGCCAGGATGGCGGCATCTTCCTGATCACTCAGAACAGCCAGGAAGTCTCCGTCCTGTATCAGTTGCACGGTGTCCGACCAGGGCGCCAGCACACCCGAATCCACGGATTCCAGGTGGGCGCCCGCATAGGGCCCACGGATGATCCGACCATGCAGCATGTCAGGAAGTTCCATGTCGTGGAGAAAACTGGGTTGACCACGCACCTTGTTCTCTATGTCGATGCGTGTAACAGGTTGTCCTACCAGTGTGTATTGTGTATGCGGTTTGGGATTCACGACACCGGTGGCCTGGATCTCCAGGGGTTGTCCAGCCATCAATTGCCAATAGGACATCTGACGATCGCTGGCTTCATGCCGGATCTGTCCGGCTCGGACGGTCAGTTCCGTCCAGGGCACTTCCCATTCCTCCGCGGCCAATGTCAGCAGGTGATACCGTACCTCTGCCGCTGCTTGCCGGAGAGCGCCGCCAGACATTTCCAGCGACATGCTGCCCGCGGTAGCCCCCTCATCCGGGGTGCGGGCCGTGTCCGCCGTATGGATCCGGATCTGATCCATACCCACATCCATTTCCTCGGCCACCACCTGAGCCAGAGCCGTGGTAATGCCCTGCCCCAGTTCCACCTTGCCTGTGAAGACTTCCATCACTCCGTCCGTGCGGAACTGAATCCAGTCGTCCAGATTTGGACTGTGCTGAAGAGAATCCGGCACGGAGTCCGGAAGGGGTGGGGGAGGAGCAATCTTGTCTTCTTCCCGTACGACTTCCGCGTAGACTGCCTGGCCAGATGATTGGCCAGATGCCCTTTGAATGGCGCGCACCACACGGTTGTATACGCCGCAGCGACAGAGATTCCGATGTATAGCTTCCCGGATTTCCCGCACACTGGGGCTCGGGTTGCGGGCCAGCAGGTCCTTACCGGCCATGAGCATGCCCGAGACACAATATCCGCACTGGATGGCGTTTTCTTCAATGAAGGCCTGCTGCAACGGATCCAGCGAACCCGGTGGGGCCAGTCCCTCGACAGTGGTTATTGGCTGTTCCCCCAATTCCCCGACAGGCAACATGCAGGAGGGCACGGCTGCCCCATCTACCAACACTTTGCAGGCGCCACACTGTTCCAGCCCGCAGGCGTGTTTGGCACTCTTCAGTCCCAGTTCCTGACGCAAGACCTGCAGCAAGGGAGTTTCGGGAGCCGCCGCCAGCGTGTATGCTTGGCCGTTAACGTCCAGAGTTATGGGTTGGGATGACACAGCATAATCCTACAGATGACAGTGATATTGCGATGGGTGGAGGTTTAGGAGAGGCGGACAAACTTCTGCAGGCGGCCGTCTGCCTGTACTTCGCCTACATACATATCACCGTGTGAATCCACCCAAATGCCATGCGGGAAAGCGATGAATTCGCCCGGTTTTGTACTGGCCACGCGGCCACCCCACTGGGACAGCAACTGGCGATCGAAGTCATAAATGCTGATCTGGCGGTCCAGTTCGGCAATGTAAACCACATCCTCGGTGGGATGAAAATAGATGGTGTCGGGTTTGGCCAAGTCGGTCCACTGGGTGAGGAAATTGCCTTCGAGATCGAAAATCTGGATGCGGCTGTTTTCGCGGTCACAGATCCATACCCGGGAATAACGATCTATGCGCACACAATGGGACAGGGCAAACTGGCCGGGCCCATCTCCCCACTCACCCCAGGACTGAATGTATTCGCCCTCTCCGGTATACCGATGGACCCGGGCATTGCCATAGCCATCAGAGATATACAGATCTCCGTTGGGAGCAATGTCCAAATCCGTAGGCAGATTGAAGGGATCACCATCATTCTCACCGGGTACATTCGGTGTGCCCAGAGTCAGCACCAGTCCCCCACCTGAAGTGAATTTGCGGATACAGTGCGTATTGCGCTCGGTGCAATAGATGAAATCATCCGCATCGATATAGATGCCATGCGCATCCTGCAGTATGTCCTCACCCCAAGAGTCCACGAAATTGCCTTCCCGGTCGAAGATCACCATTGGATGCTCAGAGCGAGAGTAGACATAAACCCGGTCCTGCGAATCACAAGCTACAGCCGGGACCCAGCCGAAGGACCAACCATGGGGAGGCTTGAACCAGCCTTCCTGTACTTCATATTGGTAGTCGCCAAATCCAAAAGGCATGTTCCTAATCCCTCCCCAAGATGAATGCCTGACCCGGGTTTCGTTGCCCCGTTCTCATGTGGGACCATGTTTGCGGTCCCGTCTTACTTGTCCTGTTCCATTCCCATATCAGTTTAAGGGTACTTCATTGTCCAAACAAGAGACACCTGTGGGGAGGACGAGTTTTAATGCGAAGTCAGATGCTTGGGGATCGATCTGAAGGTAATGCTTCCGTGTCAGAGGAAGTAGACATCATGGTTAATATCAACCCCTATCTCCTGATTGTCTGGTTGGGGTAAGTGGACGAGCCCCGTGTTGAGGGCACTAAACGGCACGCATTAGGGTATATCCGGATCCTCAGTGTGTGGGCGACGGTCTGCGAGACGAAAGACATGATGGCGAACTGAGGAATTGGGTAAAGCCTGTCAGAACAGGTTCCAGCCTTACCTGGCATTGTCTAATGGGATTCCCGTCTATAACACCGTAGGACGGGTGTTGGAATGTCTGGATGCGGTCCAGTTTGAAACTGGTTTTCTGCCCTGGCCACAATCGACTTTTGTGATGACCCAGGGGCCATAAAAGCAAGAGTGTGTGCCGCTCCCAACGACGCGGGCCCAGGGGAATTCTACTTTCTACCTTGTCCGTGCCTGGGCGCAAATAAACCGATGGGTTCTGGCCCTATGAGGGGATTAATGACCCGTTATAGTCTTCCTCTCACTGCTGCCCATGCCGGAGTTTAATGGTTCATAGCAGGATACGGCATAAGGGTAAGGCCGGCGTGCTGGCGTTGGGCAAAGGGCTGTAGCAGAAGCAGACGCGAGTTTGACCTACCAAGCGTAATGTGTAACATCCATACACATTGTCCGATTCGGGATTGGTATAGCGATGGCCAGAGTTCAGCTGATAATCCCTGATGAAGATCACGACCGGTTCGTACTCCAGGCCCATAAAGAAGGTATGACCTTCAGCGCATGGCTGAGAGCCGCCGCCCGGGAGCGGCTTGAAAAGGGGCAAAGTGTCAGTGTCTTCGAGTCCCCGGACCATCTTGAGAAATTCTTTCGTGCTTGCGACGAACGGGAAGGTCCCGAGCGGGAACCGGATTGGCAAGAGCACCTGCTCGCCATCGAAGAGTCACGTCGATGCGACATGGTGGTATCCCGATATTCGTAGACACCAACGTCTTCATGTGCGCAGTAGGACGGCCACATCCTCTGCGGACTCCTACCCAGGAGTTCTTTCTCAAGTCCCAACCAGAACAGGGTTTCACTTTGTACGTCAGCAAAGGTGCTGCGAGAACTGATTCATACCTACCTGCCAGTTGGCAGACTCTCTACGTTGGATGCTGCCATGACGCAAATAGCCGGGACTCGTGTTGAGGTGTGGCTTCTGGAGGAGACAGGTATCACCTTGGCTCGCCCACTCCATGACCGACATCCCACTCTGGGAGTGAGAGACCTTTGCCATCTTGTGAGTTGTCGGCGGCGCGGTATTAGTGCATTCATGACTTTCGGTCAAGCGCTTGATACTGTCACCGGCTGGCATTTGACACGGGGGCCACAGTGAGCCATCACCTCAAGTTGTGGGGGTGATAGTAACTAAAACCTCGTGTCTGCAGGGGAATCGGTTCCAGTCAGCAAGTTGGGTACCTCTGGCCCAGGGGTGGGATTGTCCTCAAGGGTAGTAGGCTAGGCAATCGCACTGTCAATACCCAAAGACCACATCTCTTTCCTTACTACGGCAAGATCACAGCGCTGGTTCTAACGCAGTGCTAGTTCTGGATGGAAGTCTGCGACAAACGGCTAGCTATCTCAATGCGATGCAAACCTTCAAGCATTTCACTGTCGACAAGCATGGGTCCCAATTCGGTAGCACCTTCTGGGCCTGCTGGATCTCTTGCCAATTCCAGCACCTTTCCATGGTTTGCCGCGGCTTGGCGGGCTTCCCGGTCACAGTTTGCCAAAGCGAAAGCCAGTGCTATTCCTAAGATGCACCTACCGACCAGGATGCCCGCTTTGTCCACGGGGTTAGCGACAAAAGGACGAGAAGCTGTCAGTCTGTGCTGTCAGTTCTGGCTGTCAATAGTCAGCGACCAACCTAGCCACGCAGGAAGGGGTTTGAAACCTAACGCGTGGTTGATTTGCCGCATAGGGTTGTTTTCCTCGTTGGACGTGATTATGTATTTGAGACCGCGTTCCCTCGCCACGCGAAGTACCAATACTTTCAGCGCCGTGGCAATCCCCATACGTCGCCATTCTCGGCTCACGCCCGTCAGGCCTGTACTGCCGAGTTCAGGGTGTTCCGGATCAAGCCAGAGCTCAGACATACCCACCCAATTGCTGCCCCTCAGGGCAATATGGATACAGTCAGGCGCGAATTGAGGCGATTCAACCTTTTGCTGTACAAACAGGGACAGTGGTCTCGGGCGGTAAGGTTCAGGACCGGGTACGTCTTGCAGAATCTCCTCATCCAGGCGCCAATATTTCTCCTGCCAGTCGGACTGTTGGGCAAGACTCTGCAAACTGCACATGCGTATACCTTTTTCTTTGACCCGTTCCATGAGCCGCATAAATGGTTGTTCGTCGAATGTGGCAATTTCCAGTAAGGCAGACGGGTTCCTGATGTCGATGCTGAACCCTTTGGCGGTGAGGAATGCCACCGCTGACTCTATATCCTCTCGGCATTCCGCTGTGAGCATGGATACTTGGTTATCGGCTTGGGCCATGTCTACCAGTCTCGTGAAGACGGAAGAGCCAATCCCCTGGCCGAGACATGCTGGGTCAACATCCACTTGCACGAAGTATTGATCAGGGCTGTGGGTCCAAAATGCCTGTCCAATCGCTCCGAAGGCCACGATTTCGCTGTTCTTTTCGACTATGAGTTGCCGCCACCATACATCGTCAGGTCGCATTTCATCAGCGTGGCGCAACTCCGCTATGGAGCACGGGTCATCTGGGTACTGCAAATTCACCAACCGCATGCGCGCAGCATAGTCTTTGTCATCTGCGCGGAAAACTCGTACCGTAATCATGAATGGTCATCTGTGTGGCGAGTACATCACAAAACCCATGGAGACTACACGCCTACCTTCCAAAAGGGCAAAACCTCTGTTCAGTGTACTGAGCAAAACACTTAGATGTCTTGCCGAGAGAGATTATACTTGCCGTCCGTCCCATGTACTACTGTAGTGCGATTGTCTCTTGCCCGGCAGACAGGGGGCGATGTGGAAGGTGAAGGGAAGAAATGCTGCCTCTCATCCTGCTGGCACTGCCCTTACAGCCCACCTGTGCCATTTTCTCAGGGATAGGGGTGGTTGGTGCCCAAGCCCAGCGCCGTATCGGCAAAGGACTCGTAGCAGATTGGATTGCTGACTTCATCAGATTGTTGTCACACTCCCACTGCCCCATTTGGCCCGCCTCTGATATCACCCAGCGCCGCAGGGATATTGGGCGTGGATCGCAACGTGGACAGGCCACGGACAGCCAGGGCCACACCTACCACATGGCCGATACGTCCCAGCTGGAGGCCAAGATGGCGCGGAAACAGAGAGAGAAGGCGCGCAAGCAGAAGGGCTTCATACGCCATCGGCGTGTTACGGGGCAACGGCAGAAATGTCATCGGAAGCAGAAGCGCATACGCTCAAATGATACGCATCATGTCAGCCTCGAGTTGGTCGACAGGGCTCACACCATCGTGCTAAAGGACCTCAACACCGCGGGCCTGACGCAGTCAGCCAAGAAAGCCGGGATCGTAGGGCCTTGAAGTTGGGTTCGCCGATAATCGCTGAACAGGTCAGTAGGTACACGATAGAGGGTCTTGTTGAGCAAATGTGCGTGGGTCTTCAATGAGAGCCATGCATGGGAGTAGCAGGCGCGGTGACTGCGATGTTCTGATCGTCCTCGCAGCTATCCTGGTAGTGGCATTGGCCGCGACGGTGGGGATGCTGGGCGTACCCCTGGCCAAGGATGCTGGTCAAAGCACCGGTGACGGCCGGGTAGGCGAAGCGATCAGCTAGTTCGGGAATCTTGGGAAAGACATTATTGCCGGGGTTGCCTGGGATGAAGAGATGCCCTCGGCCTGTTGGTGCACCGACCTATGAAATGCTTCCAGAAAGTAGGCGTGAACGGTCATGTAACCGTTGACGATGAATTGTTGCATTTTCGAATCATCCAGAAGAACCATACGGGTCGACCCTGGTACGAGAGACAGGCTAGACGTAGAAGCGCTACAGAGTGTGAAGAATGTGAATACATTTCACGCACCAAAGCGTATATTCCAGTGTGTCATTGCCATAAAAGCTGCGCAATGGATGCAGAGGCCCAGCGCGTGGCCATAATCTCAGACAGGAGAGATTGTAATGAGCCAGATACCTGCCGAAACTTCGCCCGCAGCGCAGGCTGAATCTTCTCAGGCGGGAAGAGAGCAGGATGTCAGATCAGGGGAGGAGTCTGGGCCGGGTCACAACGGATCAGGTCCAATCGTAATCGCTGAACAGATTCACAAGACGTTTCGTGCCGGTGAGCTCGAAGTCCATGCGCTGCGGGGCGTAGACTTGACGATTGAGAGGGGCGAGATGGTTGCGATTATGGGGCCATCTGGCTGTGGGAAGACTACCTTGCTGAATACTTTGTCCGGTTTGGATAGCTTTGACAGCGGATTGGTGACGATTGAAGGCACATCGCTGGCCGCCATGAGTGACCGGACCCGGACCATCTACCGTGCGCGTCGCATGGGATTCGTTTTCCAGACATTCAATCTGCTGCCGGTGATTTCGGCGGTAGAGAATGTAGAGATGCCCCTGCTCGTGAGCGGTGTGCGGCCGGCGGAGGCGCGGAGGCGCGCGCTCAAAAGCCTGGAGCAAGTAGGGCTGGCCGACCGGGCCGCCCACCGGCCGATGCAGCTTTCGGGCGGGCAGATGCAGCGGGTTACGATCGCGCGTGCACTGGTCAACGACCCGGCGCTGGTGTGGGCGGATGAGCCGACGGGCAACCTGGATGTGGGCAGTTCGACGGAGGTACTGGGGCTGATGCAGCAGCTCAACCGGGAGCAGGGCCAGACATTCGTGATAGTAACGCACGACCCGGAGGTGGCAGGACTGTGCGGGCGCATTGTGCACATGGAGGACGGGGAGATCGTGACCAATGAGTAGCTTCCTCGGCTCCGTCGCCCTCTACCTGGCGGTAGCGTTGGGGTTAATTCTGGCAGGTGCGGTACTGATTTCGCTACGGAATCCGATTATCGGCAAGCTGGGCGTGCGGAATATCCCCAGACGGCCAATGCAGTCGACGCTTATCGTGATCGGGCTTACGCTGAGCACGATGATCATCGTGGCTGCTCTCAGCCTGGGCGACACACTGGAAAATACGGTCCGACATCAGACGATAGACGCGTATGGACAGATCGATCAGGTGGTTTCGCCGCCCTTCCTGATGGACCTGACGCAATTGGCGGAAGGGGAGGGTATAGATCCGGATTCTGCCAGAAGCCCGCAGAGCGCTGAGCTTCTGAACACACTCACTTCCGGTGGGCTGGATGCCCTATTCGCGATCTTCGAGGAAGGGTTGCCAGGCATCGAGGAGGAGCGCTATGAACAGCTACGGGAGGAGACTGAGTCGTACCCTCTGATCGACGGTGTGGCTGGCTCGATCCTTTTTCCTACGATTGTGCGCAATGTCAACACGGGGCAGGGCGAGCCGTTGGGGTTCATCTTCGCGGTTGACGAGCACTACGATTCGGGATTCGGGCTACATGACGTAGAAGGTGCTGCCGTGCGGACGGCCGACCTGCGACCGGGATTGGGTGATGTTTTTGTTGATTTGGTCAGGCTGTGGCAGCAGACGGAAGAGGCCGTGGGGGACGCGGCGGCGACCTTCGGCGTAGAGGGTATCGGTGTGGGAGAGGCTGCGATGGCCGTAGGCTCAGCCGGTGCCTTGTTGCTTGCTGAGGAAGGCCCCACGTTTACCCTGCGACAACTGTCGTTGGAGGTGGAGACGTTGCGTGAACTCGGGCTGGACACTTCGTTTCTTGAGGAGCAGGGCATCGAAACGATCAGCCTCGAGGGACTTGGTATCAGCGATGAGCAACTGGCGCAATTCAATGTGAATGCAGACGCACCGATCATGATACCTACACTGCCAATGCTCGGATTTGATGTGCCGAGCGAGGCTGAGTTGCTGGCCGCCGCAACGGAGACGCTGAACGCGATCAATCTGAACACAGTGGGCCAGAACGTCGATGCGGGTTTAGGGCAGTTTGGTCTGCAGGTACGCCAAGGGGAGGTCTATCTGAACAGGCTTGGTGCACAGCAGCTCGATGCGCAGAAGGGGGATCTACTGGAGATCTTCATCGGGCCGATACCTGTGCCCTATCGTGTGCGGGCGGTGGTCGAGGAGTCCGGTCCATTGGGGACGGTCCTGCCAGTGGTGATGATGCACACAGATGAGGCGCAAAAGCTGCTGTTCATGCCGGACCGGGTCAACAACATCCTGATCTCCAATGCGGGAGATGAGGTCAGCGGCATGGTGCATACCGCGGAGGTGAGCGATCATCTGAAGGGATTGTCGCTCAACGATGCGAGGGTGGAAGCGCTGCTGGATGTGCTGCGCGTGCCAGAAGTGGCTGAAATAATGTTGCAGGAGAGGGACGTACCCGTAAATTCGCTAGACCCTGGTGATAACATGCCCCAGTTTCTGGCCAACATTGCGGGGATAATGTCGCAACTTGGTACGTTCGAGGCGGACGTGGAGGTGTTAACGGCCAGTGTTACAGACACAGCCGAGTCTGGGATAGATGAGGAGTTGCGTGCCGCGTTGAGCAGCGAGGCAGTTCAGGAGTGGCTCAAAAGGCTGCCGCTGGCGGAGGAAGAGTTGCAAGCGGTCCATGCGGCCGTATCCGGGCTCCAGGACTTTGATGTGCTTGCGCCGCTGAGTAAGCAGTTTGTTACGAATGTGGCAGAGGTGGGGGGCGTCGCGTTTGGCACAATCTTTTCCAGCTTCGGCCTTCTTTCGATCTTTGCCGGCGTGCTCCTGATCTTTCTGATCTTTGTAATGATGGCGGCTGAGCGGCGCAGCGAGTTGGGCATTGCGCGTGCGGTGGGGATGAGGCGTATTCACCTGATTCAGATGTTTGTCACAGAGGGGTTGGTGTACGACCTGGCTGCGGCGCTGGTTGGACTTGGGCTCGGACTGCTGGTGTCGTACGGGATGGTCGGATTTCTGAGTGGACTTTGGAGCAACATCAGCCAGCAGGTGGCCGGTTCATCACTGCCATTCCGCTTCCACTGGCATGCTGCGCCAACCTCCCTTGTCATCTCCTACTGCCTTGGTGTTATCTTCACCTTCTTCGTGGTAACGATTGCCTCCTGGAACGTGAGCCGTCTCAACATAATCTCAGCTATCCGAAATCTGACCGACGCGACGAACGGGAAGCGACAGGGGTGTTTAGGACGCGTGCTGAGCGTGTTATGCATACTGCTAATGCTTGGTGGAGGCGGGTATCTCATCTGGCTTGGTCAGCTACAGGGTCAGACGGTCACTCTTATAGGAGGGACGCTGCTACTGACGGGCATCACCTGGGGGAGCGGACGGCTGAGCCGGAGGTGGACGCGGGAGCAGGTTGAATTGCGCCAGCGGGTGGTATACACAGTGATAGGAGTGGGCTTGCTGGCACTGTGGGGCGTGCCTTGGAGCGCAGTGCTGGGTTCCGACCTCCTCTGGTTCGCCCCAGACCCTAGCTTCAATCTGCTATCGTTTGCGCTGAGCGGTCCGCTAATTATTGTTGGCGCGATTATGGTTGTGATGTTCAACGCAGACAGCCTGGCGGGGATATTCGTGCGTCTTGTGGGAGGGATTGGACCGTTGACACCGGTTCTGAAGACGGCGATAGCGTACCCCTTAAGCAATCGCTTTCGCACAGGGATGGCCATACTGTTATTCGCGATGGTGATCACAGCGGTGACGGTGATGAGTGTGGTGATACGGGCGACGGAGGTGGTGACAGAGCCGAGCGAGGAGCGCACGGCCGGGTTTGACATCGTTCTGTCACCGAGTCTGCTCAGCTTTTTCGATCCCGTGACTGACATTGGTGTTGAGGTGGAAACCCGGGAAGACTTCCCCAGAGACAAGGTGGAAGTACTGGGAACGGTGGCCCATATGGACATAGCAGCACGCCAAGTTGCGCCTGCAGAACGGTCAAATAACGACGCGACAATGCGGAGGATTACGGGTGTTGACGCGGGCTATGCGAAGCAGGCCGCGCAGCATTATGCTCTTCAGATGCGGGCCGAGGGTTTTGACAGCGACAAGGAGGTCTGGCAGGCGCTTGCGGAGCGGGACGATGTGGCGGTGGTATCGACCGAGTGGTTTGAAAGTCCTTTAGAGGAGGAATTGTCTTTTCTGGCCGGAGAGTCAGAGAGGTTAGGGGATGGAGAGCCATCGCGTTGGCGTCAGGGCATGATTGCGGAGGGGTTCAATCTGGAAGAAGGGGGCACTTTGCCTCACGTTTTGGTTGAACTCAGTTCAGAGCCAGGTGTGGCACGGTCCGAAACGGCGTTCTCATTAGGCGCATTGCAGTTCGAGGGGTCTGTCAGCAGGCCGACCAGCACTGCCAGTGGTGAAGTGGTTACACACACGGTGCAGATTATCGGCGTGCTTGCAGAGGCCGAGACGTTGGCCGATGGGAGTATGCAAATGAATCGCAGTGTGCTGGACAAACTGAACGGTGAACCGATACGGCTCGCCTTCTTCTTTGCCAAGGTTGCGGCGGGTGCGGACGTCAGGGAGACAGCGCTGGCGCTGGAGCGATCATTGTTGAACAGAGGTCTGAATGCGACGCCTCTATCGGAACGGTTCGTGGCCGGCCAGTCGGTGTTGCGGGGGATCCTGGGGCTGTTTCAGGGCTTTCTTGCGCTGGGTCTGGTGGTTGGCATTGCGGGGCTGGGTGTGATCAGCAGCCGTACTGTGGTAGAGCGGCGGCAGCAGGTAGGAGTGATGCGGGCGATCGGTTATCCGTCGGGCACAATTGCCCTGCTGTTTGTGCTGGAGGCGAACTTCATCGCGCTCACTGGAATCCTGTTAGGGGGTATAACGGGCTTGATCTTAGGGAACACGATGATCGGACAGGTGTACGATCTGACGGCGCAACAGAGCTTCCCGACGCCTTGGCTGACGATCGCAGGGATTCTGGCAGCGGCGTGGCTGTTCTCACTGCTGACGACGATTCTGCCGGCGTGGCAGGCGTCACGGATTTACCCGGCTGAGGCGCTGCGGTATGAGTGAGGTGGATGTCCCCGAAGAATCGGACGAGTTCAGGAGGACGCAGCAGTCGATGGAAGCTCTACGGCTGATACGGATTGCTCGATCGTTAGCACAAGAAAGGGGTAGAAGGGATTTCCCATAAAGAGGTCCTGGCACCAGGGTGCTTTCAGGTTCGAATGGGATTGTACCGATCTGGAATTCCGAATCAGGTTGATGTGCGTTCTTTATAGCATGGGGTACCGCGCGCTGATTCTCCAGATTTGATGGAAGGCGAAGCGACCACTTCGACAACGACAGGTTCTACGGATTTACGCTACTCTGGAGCTGATGTCTGTACCCCTGATCCGGCTGTCTCAAGGCAAAGGGTCTTGTTCGCGGGGAACCTGACAGATCTATGGTCAGAACGACGTTCTGGACAAGGATTTGTCCTGGTCCAGACATACGTAGGGTCGGCCCAGGCGGACACAAGATTCTGGCCCAAGGCAGCATGGGAAACAATCTCAGATCGACTCAGGCTTCACCTATATCTCCTCGCCACAAACGCTGCATCTCCCCAGAGGTTTCCAATAGCATATGCAATGTTCCTTCCGCTTCCATTCTTCCATCCTTAAGGACGATTACCTTATCGGCGCCTCGCAAGGCAGCCCGGCGATGGGACACCACGAGGCATGTACGGTTCCTCCGAACGGTCGAGGTTGCCTCCCGTCGTGCCAATACCCGATTCCATAGTACTTGCTCTGTTTCGACATCAAGCGCACTGGAGAGGTCATCAAACACCAGCAATTCAGGTTGACGCACAAACATCCGGGCGGCTGCCGTCCGCTGTACCTGCCCACCGGAGAGTTTAACGCCTCTGGGACCAATCACTGTATCCAGGCCATTTTCCAGTGTCTCGAGATCATGTTCCATCACAGCTGTCTGCAAGGCAGCCGGCAGATACACTCTATTCTCCGGCAGTCCCATCAGGATATTGTCTCGGAGTGAGTCACTAAAAAGGCGGGGAACTTGGGGTGTATACGCACAGCGCGGGGGCACGAGGAACGACGCTGCATCCACAACGCGTGTACCGTTCCAGAAAATGTCTCCGGCGTCTCTGGGCAGATGCCCCAAAAGGGCTTCCAGCATGGTTGTCTTACCGGAGCCGACTCGTCCGGTGATGACAGTAACCGTGCCGGCTTCCAAGTGGAGGTTGACACCTTCAATGCCACGTCCCGTATTGGGATAACGATAGGTGAGCCCTTCCACCAGCAGGCGGCTTAGACGATGACTGCTGTTTTTGACAATGAACGGAACGTTGGGGAAAGCACCTCTCAGATATACCGGTCCGGGACGGGTCAGCTTCTCCTGGTCGTCATTGGCTATCAGTTCGCCAAGTCGCTGCCGCGAAACGTCGGCCTGCCTAAACGCTGCCAGCAAACGTCCCAGCCAAACGGCAAATCCCGATACGGAAATCTCGCCCAGTGCGATGTAACTGACAAACAGGGCGAAATCACCTACGGTTAGAGACCCGTCTCTCAGCAGGTCGCCGGCCAATATCAAAATCACCCCTGTCGCCAGACTGGTGGTTGTGACATTCATCGAAGCCAGTAATTGGTTGAAGACCTGGTCCTTGACAACTGCCTTGCGTCTCACCTCGTTGAGTTCATCGAAACGGTGGATGGCCTTCGCCTCGGCAGTTGCCACCTTGATGGCCAGTACAGCCCCCAAGAGATCACCAAGGAAACCAGTGACCCGACCTGTGGCTTCACGGCTTGTACGTCGATATGCCTGAATGCGCCGACCAAACCAGTTTGTCAGAACTGCATTGGCTATCATCGGCAGAAAGGCGAATAGCGTGATGAAAGGATTGACATTCAGCAGGATCACCAACCCAATAAGGGCCGCCAAAGCGTGACCACTCAATTCAATGAGTATGGTAATGGGGGCTATCGCTCCATCAGCATCGTCATCAAAACGGTTGATAATCTCACCGGGGTTTTGAGCAGCACGGACCTCTGCACCTTGCAGGAGGCACTGGAGCAAATTCTTGCGAATCAAAACTTTCAGTTTGCCTTCAAAATATGCGTATGTGGCAGCGTATCCCTGTTCAATGGCCTGGAGGGCTAATCGGGTAACCAGAAAGAGAATCACCAATGTCCACAGGGTAAAATGGCCGCCTGTTTCCCCTGTCAAAGCGTTAAAGAACTCACGCATGATTAACCCAAAGAGCAGTGGGAGATTGTAATAAGCCAAAGCGAGAAGGAAAGTGAGTGCATAGAGCCAGGGACTAAAACGGATAAGCCCCCAAAGATAACGTCGTTGCCCT
The DNA here is from genome assembly GCA_034422235.1 of Anaerolineales bacterium. Lineage (GTDB taxonomy): Bacteria > Chloroflexota > Anaerolineae > Caldilineales > Caldilineaceae > Bin34. The sequence goes on from DAOUJU010000029.1 coordinate 159,541, forward strand.
CCTTGGCTCGGAGATGATGTTCTCACAGCACTGCTTCCTCGAACCCAGTGCGCAAGAGACCCGAAAAGGTGGAATCAGGATCGGCTACCAAATTCTGGTAGGCCCCATATTCCTTGATTCGTCCTCCTTCAAGAATCATGATTTCGTCTGCCCGCTGCACAGTGGAAAGGCGATGGGCGATGATAATGGCCGTCCGATCGGTGAGGAGCGTGTCCATGGCCCGTTCCAGGAACCTTTCGGTGGCGACATCCAGACGCGATGAGGCTTCGTCCAGGATTACCAATCCGGGGTCCTTCAGGAAGGTCCGTGTCAGGGCCAACAATTGTGCTTCGCCTGCAGAAAGTCCACCACCGGGAGGCAGCTCCGTATCCAGTCCGTCCGGCAGCGTATCGTACCAGTCATCCAGTCCCAGGGTGTGGAGCCCTGCCAGAATACGGTCATCAGCCATGGTTCTATCGAACAAGGTCAAGTTATCCCGCACAGATGCGTGAAATAGTTGTACTTCCTGTGTGACCATACCAACGTGCCGACGAAGGTCAATCAGCCGTGGCTCGCGTATGTCTGTGCCACCCAGGAAAATCACACCATCACTGGTGTCATAAAGGCGGAACAGCAGACGGGAAAGGGTAGTTTTTCCGCTTCCTGTCCGTCCGAGCAAACCGAGCACTTTGCCTGGGCTCAGGCGAAACGACAAATTGTCCAATGCAGGTTGCTTTGGCTGGTAGGCAAAGGAGAGATTACGGCACTCGACGGACAGTGCACCCGACGGTAGAACGGATCCGGGGCCGTCCTGGATTTCCGGTTGGGTCTGCATCAGCTCCCGTACGCGCTCGATACTGACCTTGACCCTTTGGAAGTCTTCTACCTGTCTTTGAATTCTGTTCAGAGGGGTATACAACATTTGCAGGTAGTGCAGAGTGAGATAGACAGTTCCCAGAGTGATAGCGTTGACTTGGAACAGGTATGCCCCCAAACCCATCGCCAGCGCAAAGCCGACCGCAAACAGGATTTTCGAAATAGTCCAGCCCAGATCGGTGACAATCTCGGCTTTGAACTCGGTGAAAAAAGCCCGTCTCATAGCTTCATGAAAACGCCGCATTACATACGGGATGGCACCATTGGCCCGGATATCCCGGAGACCAGACAGACGTTCCTCAAGAAAACCCGAAAGCGCAGCACTGGCCTGTCGCTCGGCGTGCCAGAAAGGCACTGAGAAGAGTTGGGCGCGGATGTGGACCAGCAGATAGATCCCCACAAAGACCGCGAGTATGGCCCCGAGTCGACTCTCTTCGTACAGGAGGACAATCAAAGTGCCTAGTGACAACAGGATGCCGCCAAGCAGTTCCATCGCAAATCGCGAGAAAAAGTTGGCTAGTCGCTCCACATCGCCATCTACCCGTTCAATCAGTCCTCCAGGTGTGCGGGTGTTATGGAAGGACATATCCAGCTGCAGGATGTGACGGGTCAAATCCGACCGCAGGCGGTTGGTTGCACGCCAACTCACATCCCCGTTGACGTATATGGCACAGGCAGATACCGCCTGCTGAATCAATCCCACCCCAATGAAGAGCAACCCGGCCTGGGTTAGCTTTTGCAGGGTTCCGCCCGATCGCGCGGTATCGATGAAATAACGCATGATCAGGGGGTTGAGGAGTTGCAGACCGATGCTGCCCAACAATAGCAGTGCCATTAGCAATACCTTGGTCCACAACGGCTTGAGGTAGTCGGCAAGTAGGCCCCAATACTGGCTACCTGGCAGTTTCATGCACTATTCCCTGGTTTAAGAGAAATCCGCGCCAACGAGTACGCCTCTTAAGAAAATAGTTGGACAGTAATACGAAACCGAATATTTAGTCAAAAATTCGGTTTCTGAAGCAGTGCGATCGTCAGTGGAACGGCAGAGCGCCTTCTCCATAGATATTGGCGATGCTGCCGACATGCCGATCCTCTGATGGGCCGCTCTGCACTAGCAACTCCCTCACGCACTAGCTGTCGCTCAGCAGAGGCTGTGGTGGTCCAGACTCTGCTGTTGTGTAGTTGGCCTCTGGAATAGCTCCGGGAGAATCGGACCGTTTCAGGTCCTGAATGACCCTCTACAGATCGGTCGCAGTCCAGTCTTCACAGACCAGCTTGGGAACCCGTGTGAACTCCTTGATGTTGGATGTGACCAGCACCAGGTTACGCGAAAGGGCTTGTCCGGCAATCAGGGTATCGTAGGGGCCGATCGGCTGGCCCTCCTGTGCCAACAGGGCCCTGATCTCACCGGCAGATCGAGCCGCCGCCCAGTCAAAGGGCACCAGGGGAAAGCCAATCTGCTCCACTCGCTGCAGGTTATGTTCCTGCCGCTGGCTCTTGAATGCGCCGTAAAACAGTTCGTAAGCCACGATCACTGATAGCCCAATGTCGGTGACTTGACACTCTCTTACACGCTGGTCCAAAGGCGGTGACTGGTTTTGGAACAGGGCGATAACTGCGTTGGCGTCCAAGAGATAGCGCATTAGTCAAACAGGGCATCCAGTCCCTTTCGTTCCTGCTGTTCAGGTTGGTTACGTTCAGCCAGGAAGTCTTCCGTGAAGGTTCCCTGAATGGCGTCCAGCCAGGCCCAGTCCTGGCCTGCAGGTTCCAGAATGACCGCGGAACCTGACCGACGTATATAGACCTCATCACCCGGGAAGCGGAATTCCTTGGGCAGGCGCACGGCCTGGGAGCGTCCGTTCCAAAATAGTTTGGCGGTCTTCATCCGTGTTTTCACCACGCCACTCATGTTCTCGACTCTCGGCCCCATGGTATATACCATCAGTATATACCATGGGGCCGTGAATCACATACCCGACTTCTGCCTTGACTGGTCGCCTAGCGTGAAGTAACGGTCGAGCATGATGTGTGACCCACCCTTCATCTACGTAATCTCGCGTACAGGTCGTTGTCGATGGAGTCGCTTCGGCTTCCGTCGATTCTGAAGAGTCAAGCAAGCGGTACCCCATGCTGTGCAGGAGATGACTCACATCAGCCTGTCTTGGAATGCCAGAGGGTACAAGACTATCCAGATTTGAAAGCACTGTAGTTCCAGAATCTCTCCCCAGGGATAGGACATCCTCTCCTAGAGAGCCTGTTGATAAACTGCACATGTAGGTCAGAATCATCCCTGTTTGGCGTCAATTGGCAGATTCTTTGGTCCTTTTTTGTGGCTGGCTAGTCCTGTCGTCACCGACTCGTAAAGGGAAACTGGGTAGGCAAGACCCCGCTATGAGAGTTTGTCAACAAGCTCTAGGAAATCTCCCTGTGCCCCGGCAAGATTCGGTACCTGGTCAGGTAACCTAACCCAAAACAACTCAAATTCAAGCTGCCTTGCAGGACCTTCGCTGGGATGCAGTTCGAAGTGGCGCCATTTGGGCGGAGTTTCATCTCTACATTCGAGATGGTAGTAGTAACGCCTGTGAATCTCGGCCCTTCCCAGGGAAGACATATCGTATTCGCGAGTACCCAGGAAACGACGGATCTCAAGTTGGTTGAGACCTGTCTCCTCATGTGCCTCTCTTAACACACCCTCGTCCGGTGCCTCACCGGCCTCCAGAGTTCCAGCAGGTACCTGTATTCCTGCATCCGCGTGTACATGCCGGAAGACGAGCAAGTGAGTTCCCTTTGTAATATAGGCCACCACTTTTTCTACGACTTTACGATGCATTTGATAGCCGTATTAAGGAATCCCTGTTGGCCAGCATTGAGAGGCAGGCGTCTTGCGTCAGTAACCGGCATGAACTCAGAACTGAGTTCATAGCCATCTACTTCCTTCAGATCTGGATGATACGCACTCGGACTACCAGCGTACACGATCTGGATGAAGTCCGGGTAAGGATAAGCATAGTCTTCTGGTTTGGGATCAATGAGGGTGAAGTGCAGTAGGCCAATAGGTTGGATACACACCAGGCTCCAACCTGTCTCTTCCATCACCTCCCGTCGCAGCGCGTCTTCGGGCGTCTCTTCAAGTTCTAGCCTGCCACCAGGAATAATGTGTTGGTTCGCCGGATCCTGGACCACCAGGACCTGGTCACCATCAGTAACTACGGCCCGGGCCGATGTCACGTAGTTACGGGGAGGAGTTTCATCCGTCAAATAGCATTCCAAACGTAATGTGCCCGTAGGCCAGTGGAGCATTTCCTCCGCGAAGGGGGTCAGTGAACTTAAGAACTCGGCTGGATCATTTCCCATCTGCTGTGCCTTACCAGTCTGTTGAGACAAGGAACCTCAGTCAGTACGTACCTATACGCCTGATCCGTTAGTTGGGTCAAAGTAAGGTATGGGCATATCTCCACGCAGCAGTTTGAACACCGCCGGTACACGAAGTCTATGTCCTGGTGACAGGTCAGGCAGGGCATCCTCAGCGAAAAAACCGACTCCCGTTGTTTCCGGACCTGCGACAGGGGTCTGATTGTCGGCGAGTTCGACCAACCAGACGCTTACATAGATCTGCTGCCTGGGACGGCTTCTCCACAGACGAGAGTCAAACACACCGAGCAATTTCGTGGCGGTTCCCTGCACTCCGGTCTCTTCGCTAAGCTCCCGCTCTACCGATTCCGCCCATGTCTCGCCAACCTCGGTCGCACCACCGGGCATCGCCCAAAGTCCGTTGTCCTCACGTCTGATAAGGAGAATACGCCCTTCCCGCAACACCGCCGCTTCGGCACAGACGAAGGGGGTGGCATGCATCCAAGGTTCCCTGTATTCCTCTATCACATCACCGGGAGGCCTGTTTTCTATTGCAGCCACGAGCCGGGCGCTCAATGAGCGAACACGGTGGTATCTATGGTTGTCGTAGTCGTCCTGCGCGTAGTGTAATCCCAGATCCGCTATGCTGCGCAACTCATCCGCTATGAGGTACATCTCGCCTGTTACGTCCATGCTGTTCCTTCGTTGAATGCCGTTACGAACTTCGCCGCTATTCCGCTGCCGAAATAGGTTTATCTACTAATTCGGAAGAGTAAGTAATGCAATCTGGTCGCTGTTGCACTGCGGCTCCCAGCCGGGAATAAGGGTTCTATTCCTGGCCAGTCAGGCTGCACTATACTCCATGTCGTATCGCAACAGGGCTTGTTCATGACCGAAAAAACCTGACATGTCGCCATAATGGGGCGTTTTGATATCTTCCAAGGAATCTGAGGGTATTCCCATGAATGGCAATTGTGTATTCTGCGATATTGCAGATGAGATACGACCCGCAAGCGTGGTGTATGCGGACGCATGGACTATGGCGTTCATTGATATTCGACAATTCCACTCTGGACACACGTTAGTGATCCCTCGACAGCACGTCAGTGATATTCGCCATCTGGACGAGACCACGGGTGCCGCGGTAATGGCTACTCTCATCCGTGTTACTGGTGCCGTGGATGCGGCTTTTCCCAACGAGGGGATGAGCCTCTGGCATTCGATTGGTCCCGCCGCTTTCCAGGAAGTACCCCACCTGCATTTTCATATCCATCCCCGTAAGACAGCCGACGGATTCCTCCGGGTGTACCCAAGTCCACCACTTAACGCCGACGAATCAACAAGAGACGAGTACGCAGAGAGGATTCGCCTTTTTCTATGATTGAGTTTGACAGAGTTCTGCTCGCAATTCCCTGCGGATGGGATTTACACGACTAGGCTGCGTAGCTTGACAGCGGTTTGTGATCCAAGTGCACAACCAGCCAAGGCTGGCACATCACAGTCCAACGCCATTACGTACAGTGCGAACTGCTACTCAACTGTCACGCTGTGCCGTGCCAGGTCCACGTCGTTGGGTGTCCACGTGTCCTGGAACGCTGGAGGAAGTCGCTGTCCTTCTCGTTCGATTGGCCTGGTTGGAGGAAATGAAGTGGCTTCGTGCGTGCGGGCAAGGCCGGCCACTCTCCGTTCCGATGGGGTATCCCTATGCATACACTTGCCCTCCTCCCTGGGTACACGCTTACGTGCACACAGCGCGGGCCGTTGGCCCCCGTTGGGGAAGGCTATGTCATTCGTCTAGGCCCAGTAACTGCTGTATTTCCGGTTTGAACAGGTCGGCGAGATCAAGCAGCGGCAGTTCCACTTCCACGATGCCCTCAACACCTGCTGCCACTTGGTACTTATCAAACATGATCCGAACGGTGCCGTCATCCTGCAACAGGAGATTATCAAAGTGCTCGACGGTGGGCGCCGTGCCCTGCTCGACCCACTCCAGGTCGCTTGCCCACTCGTTGCTGTTTACGCGTTCTGCAAAGACTTCCCGGATCAGTGCCGAAAGTCGCTCCAGGTAGCGGTCATCGACAAACAGATCGCCGAGAGTCAACTCGGTGCCTGTGCGGAGATCGAAAAGATAGCCGACCACGGTAGTACTGCCCGTACCACCTGTGTAAATGCTCTGCTCAGCGTTGAAGGAAAGCAGGTGCTCATTGGCAAGGGCCACATGGGCATGCTGATAATAATGGGTGATGAAGCTGGCGGCCTCTTGGCCGGTTTCGCTCTTGTACTGCTGATAGCTCTCTTCGATCTCGGCAGCGTCGATCCGATACGCGTCAATGAACTCCTGTGAGATCTCCTCGATCCGTTCGTTGATTGCATCCTGCTCGGTTACGGGATAGGAGATGGAGAGTTGCGAACGGCCTTCATTTTCTCCCGTCTCTTCCAGTGTATGGATAAAGATATTGGCATACGCCGACTCCTCCAACGTAGTGGTCTGAGTGGGGGCGGCGGTCGGAGCAGACAGTAGCTCTGGCGATACTGGGACGACGCAGGATACCAGGAGGGTGGCAGCCAGGGCCATGACAGCTACAAACCGGTATTTCTTCATCGGTTTCTCCTTGTGAGAATAGATAAAACTGATACTAAGGCACCATATTTTGCAAACGGGAGGTTTAATACCTATGGCGCCATCCTCTAGTGGATCCTATATCTGTCCCTATCCCCAAAGGGATATAAAAATGCACCAAATCCATCCTGGCTCTCTGGGTCCAGCCCTGTATTACATAGTTGGTGAAGTGTCATAGCCCCTGCCTGTTAACCCCTTGGGTTTCCAGACAGAAAGGAATTCTCCAGTTTCCTCGTGATTATGTGGTCCCAAGGTAGCTTGGTCTTAGGGCAGAGCCCCAGCTGCTTGCAGTCTGTGGCGCAGTGCCCATCGGGAATATGCGGAACTGTCCGCGCTGAGGGTATTGGCTAGCCCCATTCTAGGAGGCTTGGTGCTGGGTCTCGTGTTAGCCGTCTGTGAGGTGGCAGTGGTGACGGCACCTGTTCCTGCCGTGGCCGCGGCAGTGTGACTCCGAAATCAACCTGAACGTTCCTTAACCTGTTCCCCCGAAGGCGATGCGCAGGAAAGTCCGTGGGGTGGCTTCGTCGAACACGCGACTCTCGTGAATGCAGTCCGGACTCAGGAGGTAGCCCCGACCGGCTTCCAGTAACAGCCCCGGACCCAGTTCGGCCCGAATGTGCTCGCAATTCCCGTCTGGCTCGGGGTTGACCTGGAAGAGGCCCGGATACACGATACAGCCTGGTGCGCTGCTGGCTACGATAATGGCCATACGGGGCCGCGGCACTTGGTAATGGTAATGCAGCCAATCCCCGGTAAGCTGCTGATGCCACCGATAGCGGGAGGGGGCCTCCGCGACATAACACCCATCCACATGGGCACCCGGCCGTCTTTGGCTGCGACCCGGCAGGACCACCTTTTCGTCTACAGTCATGTGGGCCTCTGGAGCTTCGATGCCGGCGCGCCGGCATAAGAGGGCGACGACCTCTTGGTAGTCCTCAAAACCGGCGGCCATGACAGGGTTCTGGGGACTGAACGTGTGCATGTACTGCTGGCGGCCCCGGTAGGGCAAGACCGGAATCGGGCCCAGGTCGCGAAAGTAACTGTCCAGTATCTGAGTGGTCAAGGTGCCTCCGTGCGGTCAGGGAGCGATTCAAGAGGGATTGTAGGCACGCAAGTGTTCGGTGTACGTCTACTTTTCCCTTTTGCGGTCAATTCAGGGAACTGGGGGCGTCCGATACAGTACCTTTTATCGCTTCTGACCCCAGGGGATCTGTACCCAACCGCGAGAACGGCGGCGCGGGACAGGGGGCGCACAGACCGGTCTACTTGACGCGGAAACTGTCACGTAACTTGTGCCCAGGCTCGGTAACCCACCCATGTTACGGGTCACAGCACCCGGAAATCCGGGCTTCCTGGACCTCTGACGACTTCGTTTTGGTGGGCAGGGCACCAATTATTCTTGCTGCAACCTGATTTGGTTAACATATCCCAAGACACAAGAGATACCAACCAATCGACAACAAAGTGCATGAAGGCAATTAAAGAGACAACCACCTGCTGGGAAATACCAGGATGTTCGGACAATTCATGACGGAGGCCCCAATCCCGGTGCGCACGATAGGGAAGATCATGGGCAGGGAAAGGACGACCCTGTATCGACATCCGCCACCAGACGGGTTGCTACGAGAGACGGGGAATACCCAAACAGGGTCATGGCACACATGATCATACAAAACATGGCGCTGATTCTGTGGTGGTCATTAGCCGCCTTCAATCTGCTACTGCTCCCTTACACGGCCCACAAGACCGGCTTCCGTTGGTGGGCCTATCTGATCTGGGGTGTGCTGCTGGGGGCCGTGGGGCACTTTGCGTCAGGGGTAGGCCTAGCTGTAGTCGCCGCATTTACCGCCATTGACCTTGACACCGCCTTCTTCAGGACATGGTTCGTTGTCAACACGATCGCTGTCCTCTTTGTGTGTCTGCGCTTGGCCACGACTAAAAACGGTATGAGATAGCACGCGACAACGGGGAACGTAAGTAAATTGTCGGGATCAGCACAATTCGCCCCATGCTTACAGGCCACAGAACCGGGACAGCGGGGCTTCCTGGACCTCCGAGCGCGTTAGGTTTTCGGCAGGGCGATTGCAAGAAGGTTATACCCCCAAGACACGCATGAGATAGTTGGGGTCCCGGTCCGCCCGGCGGCGCTTGCGGGCGAAGCCAGCTTTATCGGTCTGTTCCTGCGGC